>CAMYIZ010000015.1 GCA_947258585.1 uncultured Haliea sp.
CCACCACCAGCAGGGCGATGAACAGATCGATCTCCATACGGCGTAGGGAGAGTCCGGTCACCGAGCCGAACTCGCCCCCCTGAGCCGGTTCCCGCCAGTTGTCGATCAGGATCCCCAGAAAAGGCAGGTAGACAATACCGGTGCTGACCAGCACATCCCACAACACCCCATAGAAGGCCCAGCCGGAAAGCGTGGTAAACAGTTCCAGATAGCTGTCGACACTCACGGACTGGCACCCGCAAATGCAGCGAGGTGATGTAGCAGGTTCTGGCCGATCAGCAGCTCGATGGCCACCAGCCAGCCGACGACCCGCCAGCGGAGGCGATTGGACTCGGCTTTGGATAATGGGCTATGCCGCTTTTTGCATAGCCAATCGCTGAGCCAGGGCCACAGGAGGGCCAGCAGTGCGATCATACCCAGGCGCACTGACCCCAGCAGCGGTTTAGCTTCGCTGACGCGCTGTGCAACGGTGGCCAGGGAACTCAGGGCCACGGCCTGCCAGAGCAGCAGGCCGACACCCAGGGCGGCGAGGAACGCCACTAGAAGACAGCCCACCAGCCAGGAGCGGCGGCGGTGTTGCGGGTTACTGGACACGACCATGACTCAGCGGTCTTGGATCACGGGGGGCCACCTGTGGAATATCCAGAGCGGACTGACGACGGGCCGCGGCGCGCTGCAGGAGAATGGTGACGGTTTCAGAGACCACCTCACGGCGCACACGGGTTTCAAACAGGAGGCTCTCGATCTCCTTGTCGAGTTCGGCAATGGCGGTATCGGCGTGCTGGCGCGCGACCTCGGTGGCATAGACCTCGGGCACCTGACGGCCGGAATGCAGCAGGCGGCGGGCATAGAGGGCCTTTTCCACGGTGCGGGCGGTGCTGATCTCGGCCACCAGCCGGCTGGTAATCAGGGCCTGTTCGGTGGCGGGCATCTCGCGGATGGCCTCGATAACCTGGCGGGTAACGGCGACCCCCGGGGCGGTGACGTCGTTAAGGTTGGTTCTTGTGGGCGGGACATCCCCCGCCACCAATGCCTGAAGGTCGACCGTCACTTCGGCCGATTCCCGATACAGGGTGGGCAGCAGACCGGTACCGGGGATACTGTCCTTACGGCAGGTATCGCAGGTGGTCACGATGTTCTCCCCCACCACCCCGACCACCCAGTCACGGGCTTCTGTAGGCGAGCCCCAGATTTCCGACAGGCGGGTAGCATCGCCGGCGGGCACCGGGGCGGTTTCGGTAATGGGTCGGTTCAGGTTGATGTTGTACCCGGCCTGCACCAGATCGCCGGTAAAGCGCAGTACCGGCTGACCGGATCCACCGGCCTGGCCGCCAATCCAGGGGACACCATTGTCGCCATTGGCGGATTCCACGGCCTCCTTGGCGCTGACCGCATCATTGGAGCCAATGCCCATCTGCACTTTCCAGTCGTTGCCTTTTGAAAGTGTGATCAGGTCCGCATAGGGATTCTTGCCCTTGGCGATCTCCGCCTCCATCTGCTCGCAGGTTTTCGTGGCGAGCTTCATGGTCTCTTCAGCTTTCAACAGAGCATTCTGGAACAGGTCATAGAGACCGGGGTTGGCCCGCTGCAGGATCAGGGCGGGCAGTGCCGCAATGGCGGAGGATGCCGCGGCGGTCATCGCGTTCATCATGTCATCCACACCGGATTTGATATTGTTCAGGGTGTGGGTCACCGCCAGCAGGGGATCGAACTTGGCACAGCTGTAGCCCAGACCTAATTGGGCCGAACCACCGAGGGTGACCGAGGTCACCAGCGGGTTGGGCGGCGGCGAGACCGGCTGGGCACCGCCGATTTCGTAGTACCAGAAGCTGTCCTCGGTGGGGCCTTCCGCGGCCTTTATATCAGGTGACACCAGTTGTGCCAGCAGGAGCAAAGCGGCAATCGTGCCCTGCGTTCTGGTGGGATGGTGTCGTCGCATCAGGGGTACCCCGTCCAGTTGATATCAGTAATGAAGACCTGCCCCTCGCGCTGGCAGCACTGGTAGGGACGCCACAGGGTCCAGGCGTAGTCGCCACCGGAATCGACACGGCCGCCGCCCCAGCCGACGGCACTGAAGAGATCGTTGGTGCCGAACACGGCGCAGCTGGATTCGGCACGCGGTGCCAGCATCTGCCAAGTGCCGGTGCGGGCATTGCCTTCCACCAGCTGGCCGGGGGGCCAGACCTGCATGTCTATGGTGTCGGGGCCCTGCAGGGGCAGATAGACGTGGGGCTGGCCGGTGCGGGTGACGATATCGCCCGCGCGCTGGGCATTGAGCGCCGCGCCCTTGGGTTCTTCAGCCTGGGTGGTCCAGCCGGTGCGCGGATAGAGGCCGCCCCAGGTCTGCAGCGGCCAGTGGCCCACCTCGCGCAGGCCCGGGATCAGGCTGGCGGGATAGAGCATTTCCGGGACCTCCAGCCGCCAGGCCAGGGCATTCACCCCGGACTGAAAATACGGAACGAAGGGTGTGGCCTGGGAGGGACAGACCAGCCCGCCCGCCCCGCCCACATCCGCCAGCAGGGTCAGGGGATGACCGATGGCATCGGTCTCCCTAAAAAGCAGGTTGCGGTGATCCAGACGGTTGTGGGTGCCCTCCGTGCGGTTGCCCGCGCTGTCCACAGGTACCGGTAGCAGGCGCCCCAGAAGCCCCTGGGCGGCGGTGCGCTGGGCGGCACCGAGGGTGACGCGGATCTCAGACCAGGGATTACCCCCCAAAACATTGTAGGCGCTGACGACCAGGTCCGGGTTGTAGTGTCCCACCTTGAGTGAGGAGTTGACGGTGCAACTTAAAAGATCGCATTCCAGCCAGAAACACAGGCCCACCGGGCGCCACTGCATGCACGCGAATGCCGCATTGCTGGTCTGCGCCACAATCCCGGCAGTGGACAGGGGCGCCGCCTGGCTGGCCTGCGGCCAGTGCAGGGTCAGCAGGAGTGTGGCGAGCAGGATTGTAGCCCTCACAACTCGGCCTCCCCGCGCCAGCGTTGATACTGACGGACGGCCTCTATCGGGTCGGTCGGTCCGTAAAAGACCGCCTCGCCATTGATCACCATCGCCGGGTAGCGTGCCAGTCCGTAACGATGGGCAGCCAACAACCCCGTGGCGGTCGCGCGTAGGTCCGCCTGCTGCTTCTCCGTCAGCGCAGAGAGGCGCGTTGCCGCCATCGCCTTTGCCGCCGTCTGTTGGGGGGGCAGCTGGTGGGACAGGATGGCGTTCAGGCGCGCGAGACCGTCCAGATCATAGACGGTCAGCTGGATGTCCTCGCCCGTTGCGTTGAGATGTGCGGGAGGCGGATGCGCGGCGGTGGTGAACAGCTCCACCTGATAGCGCGGTTCCGCGACACTGAACGGAGACGTCAACAGGGTTGTCAGCAATGCCAGCCATGCCAACAGCCCGACGATGGGCCTGTGCCGGACGTGGCTGCGCGGTTGGGTTGGCGCAGTGTAACTCAGCCTAGCCACCACGGCGGTCCTCCAGCCGCTCGGCCACGATGTGGGCGGCCTCCAGTTCGGAGCAGCCCTGCTCGCGCATGATCTGTGCCCGTTCGGCTTTCTCGTGTTTTTCAGTCATGGCGAGCGCCAGGGACAGGGGTGGGGGGACGTTCCTAAAAAGCCCTTCCAGCTGGTCGGACAGGACCACGCCCTCGACATACTTGCCGGGTTCCTTGCGGGCCGACAGCAACAGGCTGCGCTGTTCCGCGGTGAGGTCCCGAAAGCGGGCGATGTGTTCCACCTCCTCCTTGGGCATCACCAGGCACAGCCACCACTCCATCATGTTCAACATACGCCGGGAGGCGTCCGGGAAATCCTCCAGGTTCTGGGTGGCGATCCAGAACCAGGCCCCGAGCTTGCGCCACATCTTGGTGATTTTTACGACGTAGCGCGCCAGCAGCGGGTTGGTGGTAATGATGTGTCCTTCGTCCGTCACCACCAGGGTCGGGCGGCCGTCGCTCTGGTGACGCTCCACCAGCTGATTGATGTGGCTCATCATCGCCGTGTAGGCCACCGTCAGCTGGTCCTCATAGCCTTCCCGGGCCAACACTCCCATTTCCACCAGCGTGACATCCACCTCGGGCCAGGGGGAGCCGGGGCGGTCGAAGAAGTCGCCTGCGAGCCCGGAGCAGAACAGGGCCATGCCGTCGGCCATTTCCGTGGCGCGGTGACGCCGGTGATCCGGCAGGGTAGGCTCCTGACCCTGGGCGTTCAGGGCTGCGACCACGTCCCGGGTCAGCACCTGGTCCCCACCGCGCTGGGACACGGTTTTCGCGGCCAGCAGGATCGCGTTGCGGATCAGCAGACGGTCGGCCCGGGTCATGCGGGCATCCTCGCGCTCGTCACCGCCGGTGATCATGATGCGCGCGGCAATTTCCATTTCCCCTAAAATATCGCGCCCGGGGCCCTCCCCGCCCTCCTCCTCATCCTCGCTTTCAGGGATCGCCTCGGGGTCGGTGGCGAGCCGGATCCGGCGCTCCCGGTCCAGCAGGGTCAGGGCATCGGCAAAGGGCGGCAGGCTGACATCGGAGCCGGGGTTCAGGGTGACCTGATTCACACTGATGTGGTGGGTTTTAAAATGCTCCCCCAGCAGGGCGAAGGAACCACCCGCCTCGATGATGAAGATCCTGGGGCGGTGAATGGCCATCATCTGCTGCAGCAGGTAGACCAGCAGGGCCGACTTGCCCGCCCCGGTGGGCCCCAGAATGAGCATGTGGGCATTTTTCTTGCGATCGTCCGGATGCAGGGGATCAAACACCAGCGGTTCCGCCCCGCGATTGAAGAACACCAGCCCGGGATGGCCAGTGCCGCGGGAGCGGCCGTAGACGGGTAACAGGTTGGCGATGTGGCGGGAGAACACCAGCCGCGAGCGGCGGCTTTTACGGTCAAAGGCCGGGTCGTAGGCCATGGGCAGGTTCCGCAGGTAGCTGTCCAGCCCCAGCAGATCGCCCTCGCGGCCAATCGGTTGCAGGCCGTTGGCCAGCAGCAGGGCATGCAGCTGGTTGACCCGCTCCCGCAGATTGTCAGGTGAATCCCCGCGCACGTAGAAGGCCATGCCCAGCGGATAGAGTTTGTTGCCGGCGGCCATCTCCCGCTCCACCCGAGTGGCATCCTCCCGGGCCAGTGCGGCCTCGGCGGAGTCCCCCACTGCGGCGCGTTTGACCAGCGCCACGTGATTGCGGGTGGCGTCCTGGGGTTTGGCAGTCAGCGTCAGCACCATCACCGTGTGTTCTGGCAGCCGGTCAAAGACAGAAAACAGATGATCCCCGGCGGTGCGCTCCGCCGTCATATGACCGATCTCCGGTGCCCGGCGCAGGCCCTGGATGCTGATCACGGTATGGGGCAGGCCATCGAACCACCAGGTGGCGGACGTCGAGTCCGAGTAAGGCAGGGACAGGGTCAGGGTTTCGGCAAAGTCATGGCCGTAGGGCAGTTCGGCGTCTTCAGAGGCATCGCCGAGGCTGCGCAATAACGCGCCGGTGGAATCGGTAGATCCCTCCCCGGGGTTGAACCAGGGCAGCAGCCAGCGGTAAAGGTCGATCCCGGAAGACCGCCGGGTACGGATACCCGCTGCGGCGAGCGCGGCGGTGAGCTGGGTGGCCACCTGGTTCAGTTCCGCCTCGGCCTCATAGGGGTTGGTTGGTCGGTGGCGCGCGGTCTGACGGCGGTACAGCACCGCCCGCACCCGCCGGATCTGGCCCCGCCAGGGACTGCCGGTGAGTGCGGTATCGACGAACAGCCCGCCCGGCGTACAGAGACGGTCGCAATGCTTCTGCATCAGCGTCTGATAGAACCGTGAGTAGACCTGCTGGCGGACGGACGGCGCCGGGTAGTGTTTCAGTGACTGAACCAGACTGTCGAGGCTGGGCTCATCCTGCACGTAGAGCTGCAACACCCAGGGGCCATCGTCGCGTTCCGGCAGTGCTTCGCTGAGCGCGGTTTGGATGGCATCGCGCAGGGCCACCATGAAGGGGCCGGTGCGCGCCTCCGTGCCGACAGGGGTCAGGTCGAACAGGGCACCCACGCTGATCCCGTCCTCCAGTAAAAAACACTGGCTGTCCGGCAGGTATTCCACCCAGGGCAAAAAAGGCGTGAAGGATGGGGGGCGCTCATAGAGTGCCTGCACGTCCCGGTGGGTCAGTGGCGCCGGTGCCCTCGGGCGCGAAGGCTCTCCTGGGTTCGACCCTGCGTGCTGAGCGGGTATTCCCTGGCGGGCGGAGAAACCGCTCATGGGGCATCCACCGCGTGCTCACCCGGCAGGGCATATTCCGGCCGCTCGTAGAGGGGAAAGACGGTGTAATAGCCCGGCACCGGCACCCGATGAATACCCGCCAGGTGCGGATAGATGTACATCATCAGGGTCGGGTTGGGCACCCGCATAAAGCGGGTTTTAAGGTCTTGGTAGTCAACGCGAGCGGCGGGCCCGAGGTCGTCGACATGGTGTCTCGGCGGGCGCAGTGGCGTTGCACGTTGGCCATGCCGCGGTGCGTCACCCTGGTTAATATGCACATGGGCGTCATAGATCTCGCGCATGGTGGGGCCATCCTGGGGCAGGATGGTCTCCTTGCTGCCGGCACAGCCGGTCAGCAGCAGGCTAATCAAGAGTGTGCGGAGCATGGCTGGACGATAGGGATGCATGGCTCAGTTTCCTGCCCTGGGGCTCAAAGTCGATGGGAATGGCGCGATCCACATGGATAGCCACGGCAATACCGGCGGGAACAAACACGGCGTCAAAACTCTGGGACTGGCGTTCGAGCAGCCATTGCGCGAGTTCCTCGCTGCCTCCGGCGATGGTTTTACCCAGCACATAGGCGCCGACATCCCCGGTGACGCCGCCGGTAATGCCACCGGCGCTGGTGATCACCGAGGTGCTCTCGGCCGCGGCGGCCGCATCACCCGCCGCCTGAACCGCCTGCACGCCGATGCGCTGGGCCAGAAAGGCGGTGGCGTTGCTTTTGCGGGTGCCGCTGATACAGGGAATACCCTGCGCGTCGGAGATCCAGCCCAGCGGCCCATCACGGCCCCCCTGCCCCTGACCGTCATCGCTGGCCACGGTGCGGATGGTGCCGTCATCAAACACGAAGGTGACCGCTTCCAGGCGGCCCGACACGCAGGACAGGGTCCAGTCGCCGACTGCGGTACCACTCCAGATCATGCCCTGAACGCCGGGGATCGTGAGTCCGTTGGCCGCCAGGTTGTCTGCACCGGTAATGATCTTGAACGGCATGGGATCCTGCACCTGACCGCGCAGGGGAATGCGTCCCACGAGGGCGGTCATGGCGGTCGATCCCATCAGGGTGGCATTGCGCGGCACGGTGTATGCTGGCCTGTCCTGCTGTGCCTCGACCCGCTCCCGGGTGTCCGTGAACAGTTGACCGCCGTGTCGACGGGCATCCCCCAGGTAGCCACTCGCTGCCTGGCGCGCCCCGGCCAGACCACCGGCGGCTGCAGGCTCCCCCTCACTATCCAGCGGCGCGATCCAGACCAGGGCTGATGCGTCCGCCGGAGTGCTCCCGGGACCTTCCCAGCCTTCCAGCCCGAGCCCGACCGGCATCGCCTGATCCGGCTGTGCGCTCTGCACCTCATTCAGGGACGCGGCCAGGGAATCGACCCGCTGGGTGAGGGACTGCAGTACACCGGAATCCCGGCGGGCCTGGTTGTCCGCGTCCTGCTCCCGGCTGAGCAGCTCGCGGCGCAGTCGGGAGGCCACGTTCTCCTCGATCTGGCTGCGGTTGTTGATCAGAGTCTGGTTCTCCTTGCGCAACGCAGCATTGTCCTGGCGCAGGGCGGTCACGGCGGTGGTCATCGCCGCCACATTGGCGGTCAGGGTTTTGATCGTGTCCGCCGGAGTATCGGCATCCGGCGCGGGGGCTGTCGGCACCCCGGTCAGCAGCAGCCCGTTCTCGTTGTTAGCCGAACAGGTTTTAAGGGTGACGGCCCCAAGCACCAGAAGCACCAGGGTGGCGAGCAGGGGCAGGAGGCGGTTGGAGACGGCATGGGACATGGGCGGGCTCCCCCCTAAAACACGTGGCTGAAGGGGCGGTCGGAGATCAGGTAGACCACCGTGTGGTCGGCCTCATCGCCCACGGGCAGCAGCCGGTGGTGCTGGAAGGTGGCGGCGAGCCAAGCACCGCGCAGGGCCTCTGCCTGCAACTCCTGCGCCTCGGAACTGGTATTGCTGAGCTGTACCGCGGTCACAAAACGGTGTCCGCTACGCCAGCTGGCCAGGGGAGTCGAGACAATGGCGCCGCCGCGTACCAGCGGCACGGGGCCGTCGGGCACTGGCACCCGGACCACGCCCGACAATGGTGATTGTAGGCGCTGGGGGGCATACAGCTGCTGGGCGGCGAAGCGGGTCAGGCTGACGTAACCGTGGGTCTCGGGAGCGGCGGGGCTCTCGTCATGCGCTGCGGGGGACGGTTGCCGTGGCGGGATGATTTCCATCGACGCGGCACTGCCCCCTTCCGGGGCCGCGGCAACATCCAAAAGGTAGACCAGGCCGTCATCCAGCGACCGCACCAGGATCCGGGTTGGCGGAAAGGCCTGCTGAGCCAGCCAGTACACGGTACCGCCACTGCTCTGGATGCGCAGCCGACCCTGCAGGGAGCCCGGAATCCCGACGCTCACCGGGCCGGGGAAGTGGACCATGCGCTCCTGACCGACGCCGAGCTCCAGCGCAATCGGGGATTTACGCCAGACAATACGCTCGGTGGGGTCCAGCGCGGCGGCTGCCGTGGTGCTGAACAGCAGCAGTCCACACAGCGACATAATGGTAGTAAGAAAAACCATTCGGGACGCGGAGGATCCTTGAAAACTATTGGTTTGCATGGTCGGTGTCCTCCCTTAAAAAATCGTCGTCGGTGAGGCGGCGGGGACCGTCGGCGCCAAAGCCATCCAGGGCCAGGCCCCAGGGATTTGCTTCCGGGTCGACGGCGTAGCGCACGACCCGCAGAGGGTAGCGGATCCGGGTACGCTTGACGGTCATGCCCTTGACCGACTCCAGCAGTTCAAGATCCAGCCAGACCTGCCAGGTCTGGCTATCGAGGATATCGACCCGGTTTTCGGAATAACCCAGGCCGGGAATGCCCTGCAGCGCGCGCACCCGGTAGGCAAGCTCCCCGCGTCGTCCCTTCTCGTCCAGATTGGCGAGCAGTTCGGCGCGGTAACGGGGTGTGACATAAGGGGCGATCCGAAAAATGGCGCGACCGTAATCCCGGCTGCCATCCTCGGGCCAGCGGTTGAGCTGCTGAAACAGGTAGAACGCGAAGGCGTAGACCGAGGCGGCGGGTACTTCGGTGTGGTGCTGCACGGCCCCGGAGCGCAGGTCCGGCGGGATGTGCACCGTGAGATGCTCGGGCGCACGGCTCCAGCCGTAGCAGAGCGCGGCAATCACCACCATCTGCAAACCGATGATCAGCCACAGGGAGCGCAGGTGGGCCTGGACATTATCGATGGCGAAGCGGTAGCGTGACATGCCCTCTCCTGCCGATATCCCAGGTGCCACTGCGGCTGATGAACGGTGCGCGTTTCAGGCCTTTATGGTCTAGCCACAGCGCGCAGCGCTGCTGGTAGTACCCATCAGGCCGGTTGCGTTTGAGGCGCTGAAAAAGACTGGCGGTCCCGAGCACCGTGGCGACAATGCCGATCCCCGCAAAACCAAAGCCCATGGTCACCGCCCCACCCAGCCAGGCCAGCAACAGGCTGAGTGGCAGCCAGACCGCGGCAGCCAGGGCGACGATGACACCCAGCTCGCTGGCGGAGCAGCCCCGAAAAATGACCGGCTCCGCATTGAGCCGGTCCGCGAGGACATCCTGGGTGTCGAGGGGGCTCACTCAGATCACACCGGCCGCTTCGGTGAGCAGGTAGCTGGCGAAGATCAGCACGATTGCGCCGACAATCCCCAGCACACCGACCTCGGCCCATTCGGCCTTGCCCTGGCGAGCCTCGTTGAACTTGGCGAAGGCGAGGTAGGCGACCCAGAGAAAGCCGAGAACAGCAATCGCCAGGCCGAGAACCAGGCCGCCGTCCTTGATATAGCCTTCAATCAGGCCGATCCAGTCACCTGCGGCGGGCGCGGTGCTGGGTGCCACTGGGGTCGGTAAAACCGCCCAGGCGGATGGATGGGACAGACAGACAGCGGTCGCGAGGACGGCAAATCGTAAAGGGTGACGGGGTGTGGTCATGGTGCGTTCTCCGAATGGGCGCAAACAGTGCGCAGATAAAGTGTTCAGTTGTTGAGAAAAAATGAGAGTGACAGGACATCGGCAGGCTCAGCGCAGGTAGAAGCCGAGGACCAGCAACACGATGCTCGCGCGCAGGGTTGCCCAGAGCAGGTCGAACAGGCTGGCCTGGCCGTCCTGCCAGGCCCGGAAGCTGCCTACGGTGATCCAGATCACCCAGACAAACGCGAGGATCAGCACCACGCTGGCGATGGCGAGCAGAAGCGCTGCCGGTGTCGCGCCGGATCCGGCCTCGAAGGCCGCTGTCTGTGCCGGTGTCATCAATCACTGCCGGTAGTCACCGCGAAGCGGCGGCACCGGGCGCGGCGTATTGCGCGGGGCATCGAGGTGCGCCTGGATACCCGCGCGCACCCGATCCAGATCCTGGCGCAGCCAGTCATACTGGAAATGGATACGGGCGTCGGGGTCCGCCTCGGCCTCGCTGCTCGCAATCAGGGATTCGAGGAGTGCGATCTCGTGGAGCAGACGGGCGAGCATGGCGCGCTCGGCGTCGGCATCAGCCCAGGAGCCCGGTGCGATGAAAGTCAGCGCCAGCAGTGTGGCCGTGGCAAGTCGGTGTCCTGTCATGAGCATGTCGTCCCGCACGGTAGTGTGTGGGGAGATGGTGATGAAACGCGGGCTCCGTCGCTATGAACAACCCAGTCAAGGGGTGGCGGGGTTTTCTTGTTTCAGCCTGATTTCAGCACGCAGCGCCGATCTCCCGCGCAGGATGTAAGACGAGTGGCAGACCAGAGGCCTTTGTTAACGGCGCTTACTACGCCCTGGCCACGGCAGTTGTCCCGTGAGTTCAGCCAAACCGCCATCGTCCTCGATGCGTGCACCGAAACGGTTGACATCGACCTCAGGCAGATCGTCGCTGTCGAACCATAACAGCGAGGTGGTGGTATCGGTCCGCGCGTAGTGTCTGGATATCTCGTATAGGGGAAGCCCCTTTTCCCAGTTGTCGAACCAGACGTCCTGCGAAACTTCCCCCGTCTCAGTGGCGCTATCCCCTGAAGAGCGGATTCGGTGAGCCACGGAGCCTGCTGGAATTACCGACCTGGCAGGTATCCAGGCTCCTGCTTGCCGCAATGCCGTAGAGCGTGCGACATATCGCACTGCACCACGCTCCATGGTGACGAACGCACACGGCAAATCGCTGAGACTGGCGAACCTTGACGCCGCTGCAGGGAATGATGTGCCAAAAAGGTCGGCCATTTGGTGAATGAGATCCAAGGAGGGCTCTTCCTTGGGCACAGCGGAGAGCCATTGCTGGTACGGCATCAGCAATTCGGCAGCGAAGGTGTCACAGGCAATTTCGTTCGGGTGTCGCTTGGCATAGGACCAGGATGGCACTTCTTCGTGACTCGACTCCAGATCAAGCACGATATGCGCTATCTCATGGCAGATCGTAAATCGCTGGCGCTCTTCCGTTTCCAGCGAGTTCACCGTGATGATGTGCTTCCCGTTCGGCTTGGTAATTGTGTAACCGGACTCCCCACCACCAAGCTCCTCTTCCCTGACCTTGGCGTTGACTGCTATGACATAGGGCGTCAGGTCCGTTCGGATGTCGGACATATCGACCTCCGCAACAAAGGCTCGTGCTCTCTGTCTGACATGCATCTCATCCATGTTCAGTCGTCCTCGTCATCATCCTTGAATATCTTCTGTATTCGGGCAATCAGCGTTGCGGGATCTGGCCTCGTATTTCCTCGATGCCTCATGCCCGCTGCTGTCGAAAAGACATCAATGCTGATGGAGGGGTCTTGTAACACGAATTCGACAAGACGGGGATCAGCCTCCGCATGGTTAACAAGCCACATCACCAGCGAGGCATCTCTCTCTCCAGGTTTGAGAACCCTAAGTAGCTTTTCTACTAGATCTTGCGACGGATTGGTCTTCTCGCCCGATTCCAAGCGGTGGACATAAGCATGATCCACCGAAGAGAGTTGGCCGATTTCGCGTAGCGAAAGGGTTCTGCGTTCGCGTAGCGTCTTAAGGGCGACGCCCAAGCCTGTTTGAGTCATCCGTTCTGCTCCTCGCGGTTGCGGAAAGGGAGACGGCTACGCGACTCCGCCCCAACCCGTTGCTTTCAATGGCACCCGCCGGGGTATTTGCAGGCAGGCGCTAACTCTGATACACTGTTGTCTAGCCAAACAACGCTATTAGGTTTTCCAGTTACTTCAGGATGTTTTAGCTTGGTCTTGCTGTTGTCTGAATGAGCAACGTATTGTGCTACAACCGGAGGCCATTGACAACCCAGCCGACTGGCTGGGACTTCAATAGTTCCACTGCAGGAGAGCCATCATGGCCAGAAAAAATCAGCATGTTGTTCCTCATCAAAACGGTTGGGCCGTCAAAGGTGCTGGCAGCCAGCGGGCAACCTCTGTGCATGACACGCAGCAGCAGGCAATAAATGCTGCGCGGGAAATTGTACGCAACCAGAAGTCCGAAGTCGTGATCCATCGTCCAGATGGACGTATCCGCGACAAGGATAGCCATGGCAATGACCCCTTTCCCCCTAGAGGTTGAGACGCTATGAGTGAAACCCCTACCTACCATGTGCTCGCCCTGTCGGGCGGAGGCTATCGCGGCCTCTATACGGCGACGGTTCTTGCCGAACTTGAAGCCGTACTGGGTCGTCCTATCGCTTCGCATTTTGATCTGATTTGCGGCACATCGGCAGGAGGGATGTTAGCTTTGGGGCTGGCAGCGGAGATTCCAGCGAGCGAACTCAAGGCATTATTCGAAGACGAAGGTAGCCGCATCTTTGGTTGCCGCAGCCTGCCGCGGCGGATTCTAGGATTCTGGCTGACCGCAAAGCATGACTCAGCGGGATTACGAGAAGTGCTGACCGAGCGCTTCCAAGGGACCATGATCGGCGACCTGAGGCATCGTGTTCTCGTGCCGGCCGTCAACTACTCGACGGGTCGGGGGCAGTTCTTCAAAACACCACACCATCCTTCCTTTGAGCTCGATCACCGCATGAAAATCGTCGATGTCGCGTTGGCGACCGCTGCCGCGCCCGTCTACTTTCCTCTGGCACGCAACGACCGCGGTGTCTTCGCGGATGGGGGGCTGGTTGGCAACGCCCCCGGCCTGTTCGGGTTGCACGAAGTCAAGACGTTCCTGGCACCGAACCAGAATCCGCTGATTCGGGTTCTCTCAATCGGCACGATGACCATCGGGGCAACCGTCCGCGGCGGCGCCAGCCTTGACCGCGGATTCGGGAAGTGGCGGGGAGGACTCTTCGACCTCGTGATCTCCGCTCAGGAGTCGTCGGTGGATTACATGCTACGGCAGCTGCTGGAGAACAACTACTTCCAGATCGACGACAAGGCGACACCTGATCAGAGCAAGGACGTCAAGGCGTTGGATAGGGTTTCCATCGGCGCCACGAATACCCTCAAGGATCGCGGCAATCACGCGGCACAGCGTGCACTCGGCGATCCTCTTTTCCAACCGTTTCGAGCGCACAAGGCCGGCGCACCGATCTTCTATCACGGCCCCAACAGAAATGTTCCCGAGGCCACATGCTGAACTTAAGCTCACTTTTCTTCACCACCGTTGATGACGAATCCTGCATGCATAACCAGCTGGACCTGACGCCTGATCAACGCACCTGGATCGCAAGCGCACGCACCGATGTCAGGAACTGCCTGCGCACCGGCGTCCCCAGCTTCCTGCGGGCGAGCGGCTACACCGAGGCCGCGCCGCAGCCGCGCTTCTTTACGCAGGGGTCGTGGGCATACAAGACGCTGAACTCGCCGGCACAACACCCACAGCAGGCAGATATCGATGATGGTTGCTATCTGCCATTGAGTTTCGTCTCACAGACAAAGCGCCCTAGCATCGCGGCGACGGTGTTCTTTGCCGCCGCGGAAAAAGCTTTGAAGCCACTGATCGATGAACGGGGCTGGACGCTCGTCACCGACAAGCCGACGTGCATCCGCATCGTTATTGCTTCGTATGCCCACATTGATATTCCTTTGTACGCCATTCCAGACGAGGAGTTTGAGACGCTCTCCAAAGCTTCGATGGAGCGATATGGCTTTGACTCGCTGACGGATGCGGTGAACAAGGCGGAGCGTGATGCGTGGACGGCATTACCTGCTGACAGAGTTCTGCTGGCCCACCGTGAATGCAATTGGATGTCGTCCGATCCGAGGCCTGTGAAAGAGTGGTTCGTGGGTGAAGTAGAGGCCAAGGGGGAACAGTTCCGCCGCGTGGTGCGCTACCTGAAGGCCTTCCGTGATTGGAGGTGGCCAAGTGGTGGGCCCGCTTCGATCCTGTTGATGGCCGCTTCGGCCCCGCTGTTTGAGAAGCGCGAGCGGCGGGATGATCTCGCCTTGCTGGATGTCGTCGCGGCACTGCCAGCCCGGTTGCGGGCGGGCGTCAACAACCCCGTGGATGAGTCCGAGTCGTTCACGGAGCGGCTTGGCAAATCCGGAGTCGAAGAAGCGGCAAGGTCGTTTGAAGAACTTGAGAAAGTGCTTCGCGGAGCCACCGACGCTGGCAGCCCTTCACAAGCCTGCATTTGGATGCAGGGCGAATTCGGCCCTCGCTTTCCGAACGAACCGGATCGGGTCAAGGTGGCATCCGTCGCCGCCACCATTGCCGCGGCACCCGCGACGCCCGGTCCAAGCGAACTAGTCGGTCGAACGAAGGCTGGATGAGCAGCACCACATCGGTCACAGACGTGATCGAGGCCTTCGGGCAGCGAGGCTTCGTGTTTGTTGGCAAAGCGGATGACGGCTGGTTCAGGCTACACGGACGGTTGACCCCACCCCAATCGGACAAGGGCTTTCCTTGTGAGATTCAGCTCGACCCTACGCTCTTCGACTTGCCTCGCATCCGGCTGCTGGAAATCCCGCCTGATCTGCCCGCAGCGGTCCCTCATCTTGGCGCGGATGGCGGGCTTTGCTATCTCGCCAAGGGTACGGTCGTTCTGGACATCTACGATCCCGTCGGACAATCACTTGCGTGCCTACAGCACGCGGCCGTCGTGTTCGAGAAAATCTTGAAAGGAGAGATGGCTGAAGATCTTGCGGAAGAATTCTTCGCTTTTTGGCCTGGCGGGCTTTGCTTCGTGGACATGCAGGGCGCAGACCTAGGACGGCAGCACTGTATAGTCGCGCAGGCCGATGGGAGTACACTGTGGTTCATCAGCGACAACGTAGATCGGACAACTGAGAAGCTGAAGTCGCTCGGCTGCCAGGCCAGCGATAAAACGGTGCTGACTTACCGGGTCAAGACTGTCGCTCAACCCCGACCTCTGACCAGCCATTGGCCGCCCAAAACAGTTGGGGATATCTTGGCATGGCAAGGCACCCTTGATCCTCGCTGCCGGCGCAAGATTCACAAGCGTATCAAGGAAGGGGAAAGGAAGAAGGCCAACGGTGTACTGATCGTCATCGAATCTCCGTTGATGACGTATGCTTTTGCGGTTCTCTATGACCGCCAACCTCCAGTCCAAAAGAACAAGCACGCGAATCGCAGGGATTCGACCTATGGGTTGGAGGTGATGCCCATCTCAGTAGTGAGAATCGACGATCGGTACATCGCTGAGCGGAACGTGCCAAAATCAAAGACGCTTGCAGGTAAGAACCTAGCCGTTGTGGGATGCGGCACAATTGGCGGATATCTGGCGGATATGCTGGTTAAGTCCGGCGCGGGGACGTGCGGCGGAAAACTCACGTTAGTAGATTTTGACAGCCTTTTCCCGCAAAACATCGGGCGTCATCGCCTGGGGTTTCCGGACTTGCTTTTGAACAAAGCAGAGGCCATGGCGAAGGAGCTCAAGCGCTTGGCACCAGGTGCCGCGGTTCGTGCACTTCCGATAGATGTCAGGCAAGCGCAACTAGGGGAGCTGGACCTGCTCATAGATGCCACCGGCGAAGAATCTCTCGGGCATTGGCTAAGTGGCCACTATCCGGCTCCGATGCCTATGCTTTCGGTCTGGATCGAGGGGCCGGGAACCACCGTCCGTGCACTCCTGAGGCCACATGCATCGGGTGCGTGCTACCGATGTCTTTGGCACAGCAACAGAAGAGGTGAGCTCCGCTCCACCGTTGATCCTCTTCCTGCCATTTTGGCGGGACATGGATGCGAAGGTTTGTACGTGCCTTTCCCGGCATCGGTGTCGGTACAGGCTGCTAGCCTAGGCGCCGAGATGACACTCGACTGGGTCAACGGCGTTTATTCCCCAGCACTCCGGACTCGACTGATTGACCACACACATCAGAGTGCCACGCCCGATTGCGATCCGCTGACAGACCGCGATTGCCCCATATGCGGTTCATGAACTCCTGGGCTACTACCGATAGGAGAGCTTTACTGCATTTCTCGGAGTCCACTCTGGAGACTTTCTGCCGCTATGTCCAGGTCAGTGATACCGACTGTGAAGCTGGTGGACTCCTGCTCGGTTCCGTTCATGGAGTCCACATGATTATCGAGCAGGCAACTATTCCCACGACATGGGACAAGCGATTCCGCTACTTGTTTGAGCGGATGCCATTTGGCCATGAGACCATTGCCCTGGCTCGATGGACTGCGAGTCACGGAATCGTCCGCTATCTGGGCGAATGGCACACACATCCGGAGGATGATCCTCATCCCTCTGATCTCGACATATCGGAATGGAGGCGCTTATCAGCGAAACGTCGAGATGGGCGACCGATGCTTGCGGTCATAGTCGGGCGAAAGTCTCTGTACGCCGAACTGGTGCCGAATTTAGGCCGAGGTCCGGTATTTGCCCCCGTGGAATAGCGGCTGACCAACTCAATGCCGTCCCTACGGGCGGCCTTAGAGTTCGTCGGCTGCATTCCTCATTTCGTGCCGAATCACGACCAGCCGGCGTGTATTCACCTGATATTTTCACTACAGGTATTTCTTGAACGCATTTGCGGTGATGGCGATGCTGAGGGCGAACAGTGTGGCAAAGGGCAGTATGACCCAGCTCGGGTGGAGACTGAATGGCAGCGCGAGGTAGATCACCCAGGCCGTGACCAGCAGCGGCAACGCCGAGCGCTTGGACCAGTGGTATATGAAGGAGCTTTCGCGTCCCCCGCCCCAGCGGCGCAGATCCCGGCGCACCAGGCCGTCCACCAGGGCCATCACGCCAAACAGCAGGAAGACCGGTGTGGCCAGCAGCAGAATGGCCAGACGTAGCGCGAAGACCTGGGTGATCTGCAGGGCCGCGAGGATAAATCGGGCTAGCGGCTGATACAACTGGTGGAGTTGGGCCCGAAGACCGCTCTCCCCTGCAGCTGGCGGCGTACCAAGCCAGCCGAGGACATCCACCAGCCGGGTCCACTCGAATAGCACGACATAGGCTTTGTCCGCCACCGTCTGGGCGAAGCGTGCCGGATCGCTGCTCACGAGACTGCGCCGGAAATCCGTCTGCAGATAGCCCACCTCCGCTTCCAGCATTTCCCGGCTGTGCCGCAGGCCCTCGTCTGGCCACCAGAACACCATCCCCAGCCATTCCAGCACAATGGAAAACAGCAGTGCGAACAGCAACCAGTAGACGGCCTGGCTCACACGGCCAAGCAGGCGTGTCAGGGTGCCCTGCTGCGCGGTCTGCGCAGGGTGCGCGCTGCCGCGCTCAACCATGGTTCTCGCTGTCGTGGCGGATCGGACCCTCGGTATCGGCGCCCGGGTGCCACCAACGCTCTGCAGTCCGGTACCAGTGCTCGTTGGTCACATAGCGGCGCTGCATGTCTTCCGCCATGACGGCCAGGCTTGGTGGCAGGGCGGCATCCGCGCGGTCATTGGGCAGCGGCATGCGCAGTTTCCACAGGCGCCCGCCTTCCAGGAGGGCGAAGGCCTGGCCCTTGGGCAGGCGCACCAGATCCGCCGGGGTAAGCATCGGTACCTCCGACACACTAATGCGGTCCTCATTGCGGGATTTGAAATCCACACCCGAGGTGGGATCGGAGGAGTCATCCACACCCGACACACTCATCAGCGTGACCACCTCCACCCGGGGCAGCTGGTCGGTCAGCATCTCGGCGGTTGCCAGCTCTTTTACCCGCAGCATCATCAGGGTATTGAAGTTGCCCGCCACCTGGCCCGCCTTGGCGCGATTGCCGATGCGCGCTTCCACGTCCGACCAGGTCTGGGTATAAGCCGTCACCTGAAAACCCGCGCCTCCCGCCTTGTTCAGCAATGGCACGAACTCCTCCCCGATCAGCTCATTGAATTCATCCGCGTGCAGCGAGATGGTGGGCACACTCCCCGCCTCCGTGCCCGGCACCCCATGCTTGTAGATATGCCCTGCCACCGACACCAGGTCGGCGAACATGGCATTGCCCACCGCACTGGCGACGGTGGTATCGGTCAGCGCATCCAGCCCCACATAGACGATACCCTTGCGCTGGATAACGTCTAGCCATTCAAAGATTGGCCGCGGATCCTGTTCGTCCAGATAATCCGGCGAGATCAGCGCCGCGATCGAGCCGGTGGTGAGCTTTTCCATCAGGGGTCCGACCGAGCTCACGATCTTGTCGAAATAGGTTTTATCGTACTTGAACGCGGACACCAGGCCTTCCAGCACCGGGTCATAGAGATCCTGTGCCTGCAGGTAGCGCATCAGGGCAATGGCCTCCCGATCGCGGCCCCGCAGTGCAGCGGCGAGGTTGCGCTCACTGATTTTTGCGGCAATGTCGTCGACCGCATCGGACCAGCCCTCCGGGCCGTGCATCGCGAGGTAGTGTCGGGCGTACTCGACAAAAAGTGGTTCAATGTCATTGATGTAACGGCGAATCTGCTGATAGTCCGGCCGTCGCCCCAGTGCCACCAGCGCCCTGGCAACGATATTGACGAAGCGCCAGGCGAATTCCTTGAACGCGGCGGAGTTGCCTTCGCTGGGCAGCTGGTTGGCAATCCGGGTGGCGACTTCGGTGATCCGGGAAAAACTTCCAATCGCGTTGTAGCGGGCGGAGATCTCCGGGAAGCCCAGATGGAATAGATAGAATGCATCGGCGCGCCCGGCTCGCTGCGCCTCGGCATAAATGCGCCGCAGCAGATCAGCATCACCCTTGGGATCAAACACGATCACCACATCGCCCCGGTGGATATCCTGGGTGACCAGCAGTTCGGCGAGGCGGGTTTTGCCGACCCGGGTGGTGCCCAGCACGAGCAGGTGGCCCACCCGCTCAGCGAGATCCATCCAGGCATCTTCCTCCTCAGGTTCCACCGCATGCAGGGCCGGCATGCCTCCTACGGCGGGCTGGGGCTTAAAGGGATTCCACCAGCGCGGTTGGCGCAGGCACCAAGCGAGTATTTTTAGAACAGGCGTCGATTCCCACTCGACTTCCCGGCGGCGCGCCCAGCGGTACAGCGCACTCGTTTGCACATAGTGCTGCACCTCAGGACGGAGGGTATCGCGCAAACGCTGGGTATGTCGCTGGGTCCAGCGGAAGCCCCGCCCCAGAAACAGCTTATGCCGGCTCACCGGAATGCGCTCCGCCCGCATCCGGTACACCGGCAGGCGGCGCATGTTGCGCTGGTAACGCAGGACCCGCCACGCCTGGCGGGTGCGTACCGCGGCCAGCAGAAACAGGGTGGCGGCCGCAGCGCTGGCAATGCCCGGTGGCATCATGAGGGCCCACGGTGCCAGCAGCGCGATGCTGCCGGTCGCCACCGCCACCAGGGCCGACCAGAGTTCCACCGGGGGCCGCAGGAGTGCCTCGACCGGACGGACGCTCACTGCTCAATGCCGCGTCGGGAGATCAGGACCGGGATATGGGTCAGTGCCAGGGCGTCTATCAGGTCGGTGGCGGCAGCGGGCAGGAGCGGCAGACCCGCGGCAATGGCGGCCATCGTTTCCAGGTCCTCCGGAGTCTCGGCCTGGACCAGCAACCCCACAGCACCCAGGGTGAGCAGAAGAGACCGGTGTTGCCGCAGCCAGACCTGCGACAGAGGATCGGCACCGACCAGAAAGACCGGGCGCGTGAGCGTGTTCCGGTAGAGAGCGGGCACTGGCCGCGGGGGAACTGGCCCCGGGGTCAGTCCCGGGGAGCGCAGCGGCAGCAGCCGGGTGGGGTCGGCGGCACCCAGGTCCGGTACTGCCGGTGCCGAGGGGGGCGCGTCTGGTGGCCTCAGCACGCCCAGAAACGGAGCCAGCGGGTAGGTCTGGCCGTTGTCCTGTAAAACAACCAGCTCCGCCCGGACACCCAGAGGGGCGAGTAGCACCAGGAACCAGAGGGAGCGCAACCACCACCCGCGGCGCATCTCAGGGATCCTGTACCACGGTGCGCCAGTGCCGCTGCACACGCGCCTGATAGCGTTTAGCCAGGGTGGCATTGTTGGGCGCATGGTAGCAGCCGGCGGCAGACCACCACTCCAGGCGTTGCTGGTAGCACTGGGCCAGAATGTCCGCCCCCACCCGCAGGTTGTGGTAGGGATCCAGTGCCCGTCGGACACCGCCCAGCGCCGCATGATGGTAGTGCCAGTGGATCTGCATGATCCCGACATCCACCGCGGTCTCAGCACTGTGCACCGTCGCCGCAAGCGCTGCCGCCGCGGCGCGATGGGAGGGATAATACCGGCCCTCACCGCGGATGTTCAGGGTCCAGGGCCAGGGCCGTGTGCCCTCGGCCGCGGGCATCGTGTAGCCACTTTCCGTCAGCGCAATGGCGTAGAACAACGCGGGTGGGATGCCGTGCTCTTGTGCCACCTGTCGGTAGCCGGGCGGAACCACCTGCTGCGCACGCTTAGCTCCCGCGTCGGGTTCGGAGGGTGCCGCGACCACGGCGACACCTACCAGTGCGAGCAACAGTGCGACCGACGCGCTGCCCGGCACGATCACAGGGCAGCCCCGGTCAGCGGGGTCAACGTTTCACCGCGGCGGCGCAACAGATAAGGCAGGTTCACCTGGCCGGGGGCCATGCTCGCTAAAACCCCCGACTCAAAATTGAGTGTCACCCTGCGCTGGCGCACCCAGTCGGGATTTACACCCTGGGCCACCGCCCACTCGCGGATGGCCTGCTCATCATCCGGGGCGAGACCGGACAGATAGATGTCCAGCCCCGCGATGGTGTCCAGACGGGCCAGCAGGCGTGCGAGCACCGCCTCACAGGCGGCGCACTCGGGTCGAACAAACAGCAGAACCCGATCGGTACGGGCGAGGGGAGATTGGCTCGGTTGCTTTACCGGCAAAAGCGACCGGTCGATCAGGGGTTGCTCGCCCACCAGGCGCGTGATGGCCGCATCATAGGCCTGCTGGAACGCCAGAATGCGTTCGGCGTCTTCCAGCATCAGGGCCGCCCAGCGCTCCGCGAAGTGATTTCGTTCGGCGGCAGTGCGAGCGTGAATGCCCAACGCCTCAATCGGTGACAGGGTCGTCGGGCTGATGCTGCCACGGATACCCTGCATCAGGACCTGGTAGCGCTGCCACTCCTGCGGGGTCAGCGCCCAGTGCTCGGCACGCGCGCGCTCCACAGCCGTCAACTCTGTGCTGGCCCGCTCGGACGGGGTCAGGGTACTCTCGTCGTGGGCCGGATCCGCCACGGCGGCGACCGAGGCCAGGAACAGACCCAGCAGGCGCGCGGTCCCTGGCCACACTGACCTACCGCGCATCGGTAGCGCCCTCCCCCCGCTCACTGCCGGCATCCACCCCGCGATCCAGCGTGCTCAGATCACGCCAGTGGGGCCCTGGCATCGCGCAGGGCACGGAGGCCGCGCGTTCTATTGCAGCGCCTTCACTGATTGGCATGTCCGATTGACGCCGCTCTGCCGCGTGGGCATCGGGGTCACTTTCCGCCATCGTCAGCCCGGCCATCAGCAGCACCATCACCAGAATCACATCGACCATGACGGGAGTTCCTCGGCAAAGGCCGGGCAGCGTTCAAACGCCACCAGACGGTGTAGAGGATCTTCCAGCAGGCGCCAGGCGGGACCGGCAAGGGTTTGCAGCGCCATCCGCAGGGGCATCGGACCGAGGGTGCGGTGTGCGTCGGGTAAAGGAAGTTGTAGCAGGATATCCCGACTCTCCTCCGTGCCCTGTGCAACCGCGAGGCGATAGCCGGAACTATCCAGTGCGGTGACAAGCGCCTCACCGACCGTCACCACGTCCACCGGGAACGTGATGCGGTCGATGCCACCCAACAGATCCTGTTGCGCCACTGTCGGCGTCGCGGCCAGGACCGTGTAACGATCAACGACCAGTATCTGGGCGCTGAGGTGGGTGCACTGAAGGAGCAGCAACATGCCAAAGACCGTCAGGGTGGTACGATAGCGAGGCAGGGAGATGATCGGAGACATGGTCAGCACCGGCTTTGTTAGAGGATGGTGCCGATGATCCCGGGTAAGGCCGCCCTGCACTAGCGGAAACCCGGTCAGCGCTTGGCGCCCTTAAGATAGATACACACTCAGGATCTGAATGCGCTCATGCCCGAGCTCGCGGCTGATCTGCTGTCGCGCCTGCTGGTCCCGCTGTCGTTCCACTGAAGAGAGGGTCGCGACTAACGGGCCACCCGCAGCAGGTGCCAGACGCCCGGTCAGACTCTCATAGCGTTCCTGGGCGTAGGCATGGCGCAGACCATGCATCCGGCTCAGCCCCGCGTTCGCGGTATGGCGTTCGTAGACCCGCAGCTGTTGGCGGTAATCGCGATCCACGGGAATCAGGGATCCCCGCCCCGCCAGCTGGTGGGCGCGAGTAAGCAGTTCCCGTTGTGCGGGGCTCAGGATGGGAATCATCCGGGCCTTGCCGCCTTTGGTCCAGCTGGCCTTCAGCAATAAATGGTCGCCGCGATCGGCGTAGTGCGGCTGGAACTTGATGGCCTCTTCCCGGCGCAGGCCGAAGGCGCGCTGCAGCTCCAGGCTCATGCGCACGTGCGGGTCGCGCACCCGCTCCAGTGCCTCCCTTCCCAGCTGTTGGGCTTTTGACACGCCGGTGACCAGCTGACGGTCTGGAATCCCGTAGTGGTCGTTACTCTGGGCAATCACGCTGGGCTTGTTCACTTTCTCGGCCCACCAGCGCAAAGCCGACATGCGATTCTTGATGGTACCAATCGCCAATGCCTCAGCCCGCCAGCGAGCAACCAGCGCCTCGACATGCTTAGGCTTCAGTGACTGCGCGCTCATCCTGCGGTAGCCCAGTGCCTGCAGCTGGTCGGCGATCAGGGTCAGGGTCCGCTCCCGGTTGTGGCGGGTGGCATAGCTGCCATCGTGGTTGCGCTGGCAGAGCTGTTTGAGTTGGTAGTTCAGGTCTCTCACGGTGTTTTACCTGTCTCGGTTAGTGTTTCTGATCAGGCGGGGGGACTAACCCACCGCATCCGGAAACCGGCAAGGATCACGGGACACCACTCCCTTACGACCTGAAAGCGCCTGTAAACAGGCTACACAACCCATCTCCTGGGGGAGATCGCTGTCGTGTATACACACGTGGCCCCAGGGGGCCGACTGATAACGGGTGTGACATAAACACCTCCTTTGAGTTGAGCGACGACTGTCGCGATGTGGATGAAAACCGCTGCCCTGACGGTTCCTAGGCCAGGCCTGGAGAACGCGTCGGAGACGACGGGGATGGTTTGAGGAAAGCACCGACCGGAGTCGATGGCGTGGAGAATGGACTGTCGACCCTGAGGTCGGTGCGCCGAGTGCAGTCCTGGACGCACGGGCCCGTTGTGACCGAACGGTCGAGGGCGGGCGCCCTCTGTGCCACTGATCCGCAGTGGCCACGGGTAATTCTGTCTACGGTGGCCAGTCTACGAACCCGTCACGCGCGCGTCCTGCCGAAAATCCGCCTCGCCGCAGCGTACTTTCGGGGCTCGGAGCCCTCGTCACTACCCCGCTACGCTCGCTAGTGACGAGGGCGAGTCAGGCACCTTGGCGATGCATTGCACAGCAATACCCGGTCTCAGGATGGATCTGTGCGCCACTACGCGGGACTTTCAGGCTACGGTGAGTCCCCACCCGAACTTTGTATCTATACGCAGCAAGCGTATGGTTGCTGCGGGTGCGCGGTGTTGACGGCACTGGTCAGTTGCGAAAGCCATCGCCGCGCGTATCTGTCCGACGATGAGTACCGGGCTTTGCAGCAGGCGCTGATGGGCAATCCCCGGGCGGGTCCAGTCATCCAGGTCGCGGGCGGGTTGCGCACGCTTCGCTGGAGCGATCCGGGGCGTGGTAGGGGCAAGCGTGGCGGTGTGCGGGTCATCTACTACTGGTTTAGCGAAGGCGCGCAGTTCTGGCTGTTCACGATCTATGGCAAGGATGTCGCCGACGATTTGACGAGCCAGCAGAAGTTGGTATTAAAGGAGATGCTGAGACATGAAAAAGCGCAACGTATTTGACGAACTCGTCCAGGACTTCGATGACCTGCAGGCGGAGCGTGAAGCCAAGATCACCCTGAAATCGGCCACGCTTGAAGCCCCCCAGCCGATCGCCATCAGCGCGCACCAGATCACGGCATTGCGCGAACGCCTCAACTATTCCCAAGGCGTGCTTGCGGCGCTGCTGCGCACCAACGTCAGCACCCTGCGCAACTGGGAGCAGGACCGCGCCAGGCCAAATGCCCGGGCCGCGCTGCTGCTGAAACTGGTGGAGTCGGCGCCGGAGGATATCTTGGGCAAACTGTCCGCGCTGGGAGAGAAGAAACCGCGGACGGCGTCCAAGGCTGCGCCAGTGAAGCGACGCGCTCAACGGGACGCGCCCGCGAAAAAGGCGGCCAACAAACGGGCCGTCGCCTGATATTCGCGACCAGCCCAATACGCACCCTGCCCCGCCAGCCCGAGAGTTGGGTTTTAACGGCCCACCCTCGGACTCCTACGATTTGCCTATGGGAGCTGTTTGCGCCTTTGCAGGGTCGAGATCTCAGCCCTTGCCAGACGTTCGGCCAGCTCCTGTCTCAGGATGGTGATGTCACTGGGGGCGGTCAGCCCCAGCCGGACCTGTTGACCTTCAACCCCCAACACCTCGATGACGATATCATCACCGATGAGCAGGGTCTGGCTGGGCAATCGGGTAAGTATCAGCATCTGCATTCCTCCATGAATGGCTGTCAGCGCAGTGTAGCCGCTGAGCGCGCTCATGGCGGTGCCGGGGACACATATGATGAATTTTTTGGGAGGGGAAAAGGTGCCGCTTTTACCCAAGCGGCCAGGGAGATCGTTGCTGGACGCAACGGTGATTAATCCTCATGCGGTTGCAGGATCGTGATGACCGGTTCGCCCTGATCACCAGGGCCCACGATCAGCTTCAGTGACACCTTGTCCGCGGTGGTGCTGACACCATCTCGCGGTACCCGGTAGAGGCTGAAGGACAGCCGGTCACCACCGCGGGCGCTGCCGCGTATGGCCATGACGGCCATCACCAGCACATCCCAGAGTCGGCCGGTTGGATCCTGGCCGATCTGGCGCTGATTATCCGCAACCTGCCACGCGACGCAGTCCTCCCAGACCGCGCGGGTCAGGGCCACCGGCCACTGAAAACCGGCCTCACTGGCCAGCGAACCCGCATCCACGAGTACGCCCTCCTGCAACGCCTGGGCACGCGTATAGCGCACAATGACGGGACCAAAGATGTCGCTCAGTGACGACGGGGGTTGATTGTCTTTCATACGTCCATCTCCTTTGTTTTACGCAAAATGTCCGCAAGACAGACCTCCTTCCCCACGGGAAGCAGATCGCCTCCCGGGGGGTCGGTAGTGAGTGTTACAGCAGGCCGAGTTCCGCGAAGGATGTCGTGTCGCCGTGGGTGACCACGATGTGGTCCAGCACCCGCACATCGATGAGTGCGAGCGCCGCCTGGAGACGTTCGGTGATCCGCCGATCCGCCTGACTGGGCTCGGCCACCCCGGAGGGGTGGTTGTGGTAAAAGACGGTCGCTGCCGCGTTGAGGGTCAGCGCCTGCTGCA
>CAMYIZ010000016.1 GCA_947258585.1 uncultured Haliea sp.
AGAATTATCGACTGAGAGTCTTAACCCATTGTGGGTGGCATGGCATTATCAACCGGGTTTAGTGAAAATCGGTCGATCCCCCGTTAATTGGGTAGAGCCATTGTGGGTGGCATGGCATTATCAACCGGGTTTAGTGAAAATCGGTCGATCCCCCGTTAATTGGGTAGAGCCGACCGTCTATAAGATGCTGTTCTTAAAGGGAAATTTGGTCGGGACGGCAGGATTTGAACCTGCGACCACCACACCCCCAGTGTGGTGCGCTACCAGGCTGCGCTACGCCCCGAGAAGTCGCGAATGCGAGGCCGGCATTATACTGAATAGGCCCCTGATGACAAGCCTATTTGCCCGGAGCGAGCACCTTCAGCACATCTTCCAGTTCTTCGATGGTCTCCTTGATCACCGCCTGCATGTCCAGCCGCTCGGGAGCGGACTCTTCCGTGGTCATACGCTGCCGGGCGCCACCGATGGTGTAGCCCTGATCGTACAACAGGGTGCGGATCTGGCGGATGGTCAGGACATCCTCACGCTGGTAGTAGCGGCGATTCCCGCGCCGCTTGACCGGCTTCAGCTGGGGAAATTCCTGTTCCCAGTAACGCAGGACATGCGGCTTGACCGCACACAGTTCGCTGACCTCACCAATGGTGAAGTAGCGCTTGCCCGGGATCGCGGGCAGCTCGTTATTGTGACTCGGTTCCAGCATACTCTTCTACCCGTGCCTTCAGCTTCTGCCCCGGACGGAAGGTTACCACCCGCCGCGCAGAGATTGGAATTTCTTCCCCGGTCTTGGGGTTGCGGCCGGGGCGCTGGCTCTTGTCTCGCAGATCAAAGTTGCCAAAGCCGGAAAGCTTGACCTGCTCATTGCCCTCAAGGCTGGCGCGAATCTCCTCGAAAAACAGCTCAACAATTTCCTTGGCTTCCCGCTTGTTGAGCCCGAGCTCTTCAAACAGGCGCTCGGCCATTTCGGATTTGGTGAGGGCAGTCATCGTCTTTACAGCGCCTGGTTCCTGAGCTCAGCGTTATAGTTTTTTTCCAAGGAATCAATGACTTGATTCATGGCCTCATTCACGACATCGTCGCTAAGAGTGCGCGATTGATCCCGGAAAGTCAAACCAAATGCAAGGCTTTTTCTTTTAGGATCAATACCTTTCCCTTCATAGACATCAAATAACCTTAACTCACGCAGGTAAGCCCCTGCCACGGCTTTAACATTCTCCATCAGCGTGGCTGCGGGGACTGTTTTATCCACCAATACCGCCAAATCCCGGCGAACCTCGGGGAAACGTGACAATTCGGCAAATGCCGGCAGCTCGCCGTCCAGCAGGGCGTCGAGGTCGATTTCGCAGGCCAGCACGGGGCCATTGATATCCAGAGCCGCCAGAACGGCGGGATGCAGGGCACCGATACGGCCCACCACCTGCCCCGTTCGGGTTATCTCCGCCGTCTGCCCCGGGTGCAGGGCGGGGTGCTCGGCAGCGCGGAACGCAAACTCGCCCTGGCAACGGCCCAGCCCGAGCAGGCTCTCCAGATCACCCTTGAGATCGTAGAAATCCGCGGCCGCGGAAGCCACGGACCAGGACTCCGCAAACCGCGGGCCGCTGATGATCATGGCCAGGGTGGGCACCTGCCGCAGTTCCGCCAGGCCTGCTCCCCGGGCGCCGGGGACAAAGCGCAAGCCGGTCTCGAACAGGCGCACCCGGTTCTGCTGGCGGTGCGCGCTGCGCTGGACAGCGCTGGCCAGGCCGGGTACCAGGCTGCTGCGCATCACCGCCATTTCCGCGGAAATCGGGTTCTCCAGCGCCACCGGCTCCACTGCGGGATCAAACAGTTGCTGCAGTTTCGGGTCGATAAAGCTGTAGGTGATCGCCTCCCGGTAACCGCGGGCGCTGAGGTGACGGCGCAGGCTGCGCAGCGACAGACGCGCCTCGGGCTTGGGCGGAATGACGAGATCGGCCTGGATATGGCTTACCGGCAGACGGTTGTAGCCGTATACCCGCGCCAGCTCTTCCAGCAGGTCCGCCTCGATCGCGAGGTCGAAACGCCAGCTGGGGACACTGCACAGCCAGCCCTCCGCGGTTGCGGTGACACCGAGACCCAGCCCCGACAGGATCCGCTCCACATCGGCATCCGCCAGGTCAAAACCCAGCAGGCGGGGTATGCGGGCGCGGCGCAGCGCGACGTCCGGACGCGCGGGCAGCTGCGCCTCGTCCACGGCCTCGATGACCGGGCCGGGCTCGCCGCCGACAATATCCAGCAACAGGCGGGTCGCCCGCTCCAGGGCGTCGCGCTGCAGCCGGAAATCCACGCCGCGCTCGAAACGGTGGGAGGAATCCGTGTGCAGACCATAGCTGCGGGCCTGGCCGGCAAGGCTACCCGGGGCGAAAAACGCGGACTCCAGGAACAGGTGACGGGTGCCGTCGTCCACCGCCGTCGGGTCGCCGCCCATGATCCCCGCCATGGCCACCGGACCATTGTGGTCGGCAATGACCAGGGTGTCGTCACGCAGCTCGACCGTCTGGCCATCCAGCAGGGCGAGACTCTCTCCCGCGTTGGCTGTACGGACCACGATGCCCCCGTGCAGCCGCTCCAGGTCGAAGGCGTGCATGGGCTGGCCCAGCTCCAGCAGGATGTAGTTGGTGACATCCACCACCGCGTCAATGCTGCGCAACCCGCAGCGGCGCAGCTTCTCCTGCAGCCACAGCGGTGACGGGCGCGAAATATCGATATTGCGGATGACCCTGCCGACATAGCGCGGGCAGCGCTCCGAGGCTTCCAAACGCACAGGCAAGGTGTCCTCGAGGACCGCAGTCACGGGATCACAGCTGACCGCCTTGACCGGCAGTCCGTTGAGCAGCCCCACTTCCCGGGCAATACCGGCAATGCCGAGGCAGTCCGCCCGGTTCGGCGTCAGGCCGATTTCAATCAGCTGATCGTCCAGCTGCAGGTACTCGCGCAGATCGCTGCCCACGGGCGCATCCGCGGGCAATTCCATCAGGCCGGCACTGGCATCGGACAGGCCCAGCTCGGCCTCCGCGCAGAGCATGCCCTGGGACTCGACACCGCGCAGCTTGGCCTTCTTGATCTTGAAATCGCCGGGCAACACGGCACCGATGCGCGCCAGCGGTGCTCTCAACCCGACCCGGGCGTTGGGCGCCCCGCAGACGATCTGTACCGTTTCGCCGCCGGTATCGACCGTGCATACGCGCAGCTTGTCGGCATCCGGGTGCTGCTCGGCCTGGATGATCTCCGCCACCACCACGCCGCTGAAGATTCCGGCCACCGGCTCCAGGGCGTCGACTTCCAGCCCGGCCATGGTGATCTGGTGGGCCAGTTCGTCGCTGGACAGGGGCGGGTTGACCCACTCGCGCAGCCATTGTTCGCTTATTTTCACTGATTGATTCTCCGTGGTCTGCTAGAACTGCTCGAGGAAGCGCAGGTCGTTTTCAAAGAACAGGCGCAGGTCGTTGACGCCATAGCGCAGCATCGCCAGCCGCTCCACCCCCATACCGAAGGCAAAGCCGGTGTAGCGCTCAGAGTCGATGCCGGAGGCCTCCAGCACCGTTGGGTGCACCATCCCGCAGCCCATGACCTCCAGCCAGCCGGTCTGGCTGCAGACCCGGCAGCCGGCGCCGCCGCAGTTCACGCACTGAATGTCCACTTCCGCGGAGGGTTCGGTAAAGGGGAAGTACGAGGGCCGGAAGCGCACCGCCAGATCCTTCTCGAAGAACACCCGCAGGAAGTCCTCGATCAGGCCTTTCAGGTCCGCAAAGCTGGAGCGCTCGTCTACCAGCAGTCCCTCCACCTGGTGGAACATGGGGGTGTGGGTCAGGTCAGAGTCGCAGCGATACACCCGCCCCGGGCAGATCACCCGCAGCGGCGGTTTGTTGTTCTCCATCACCCGAACCTGCACCGGCGAGGTGTGCGTGCGCAGCACCGTGGTCGGATCCACATAAAAGGTGTCGTGCATGGCCCGCGCCGGGTGGTGAGCGGGAATATTGAGCGCCTCGAAGTTGTGGTAGTCATCCTCGATCTCGGGACCTTCCACCACCTCGAAGCCCACCGCGCCGAAGAAATCCTCCATCCGCTCGATGGTCCGGGTCACGGGGTGGATACCGCCGGTACTCTGGCCGCGCCCCGGCAGGGTGACGTCCAGCGTCTCCCGCGCCAGCTTCTCCGCCACCGCCGCCGCTTCCAGCACCGACTTGCGCTCCGCGATGAGGTCCTGCAGCTCCTGCTTGGCCACGTTGATCAGGGCACCCGCCGCCGGGCGCTCCTCGGCGGACAGCTTGCCCAGGCCCTTGAGCAACTCGGTGACGCGGCCTTTCTTGCCCAGGAAGTCGACCCGCAGCTGCTCCAGCGCGGCGCTGTCGGTGGCGGCGGCAATCGCGGCCTTGGCTTCCTCGGTGAGGGGTTTCAGGTTTTCCATCTAATCTGCTTCCGCTGTCAGTGTCTCAGTGGACCGGTTCTGCGCGGCCCCAAATTCATATGCACTTGATTCGGTGTTCTAAAGCCGCCTCGAGCGACCAGGGCGGGGATTTCGGGACACGCCGTAAATACGTCCATGTAGGCTCGTATCGCGCATCCATGCGCTCAACGGTCCCGAAATCCCCGCCCTGCCCCCTCGAGGCTCCCTTCAGTGCCAAATCCGCAACCACAATGCTTCGGTCTGCCTTGCAAAATTCTGCCGCTACCCTAGTGCCAGCCCCATCACCCCGGCAACTTTTTGTTTGGTGCCTGTTCATTGCACTGAAGGTAGTCCGGTACATGCTGGGAGGGCCGCGCCGGACCGTAGGCGACATGGATGTCGCCTACGAGCCCCCATGGATGGGTTCACGGCGTGTCCGGAGCGGCCCTGCCAGCATGTGCCGGACGGCAACCCCCCACCGAACCAATCGCCAAACAAAAAAGGGAAAGAGCTGTGCCCTTTCCCTTCTGTGGTCTTGCATGTGTAGCCAGCGATCCGCGCCGAGGCACGGCCAGGGTGGGCTCAGGCCAGTGCGGCCTTCGCTTGCTCCACAATCGCTGCAAAAGCCGGCTTGTCGTGCACCGCCAGGTCCGCGAGGACGCGACGATCAAGACCGATATCGGCTTTTTTCAGGCCATTGATCAGGCGGCTATAGCTGAGGCCGTTGGCGCGGGACTGGGCGTTGATACGCGTGATCCACAGCGCCCGGAACTGGCGCTTGCGCTGACGGCGGTCGCGGTAGGCATACTGGCCCGCCTTGGTAACAGCCTGCTTGGCAACACGAAACACTCGGCTGCGGGCACCATAGTAACCCTTGGCCTGTTTCAGGATTTTCTTGTGACGGCGGTGAGCCGTTACACCACGTTTTACGCGAGGCATGGTCTTCTCCTAATTCTCGATGATAACCGTCAGCAGGCCCGCAACATGCGGTCTACGTGCACTTTGTCACTGGCGTGGACCATGGAGGTCCCGCGCAGTTGACGCTTGCGCTTGGTGGTCATCTTGGTCAGGATGTGGCTCTTGTAAGCGCTCTTGCGCTTGTAGCCGCCAGCCGTTTTCTTGAAACGCTTGGCAGCCCCGCTGTGAATTTTCGCTTTTGGCATCGTCAGATACTCCGCATTGGCATCAATAAAAGGTGAAGAAAGAGGGCATTCACGGGCCCTAGTTCTTCTTCTTGGGTGCGATCACCATGGTCAACTGTCGCCCTTCCATTTTCGGAAACTGCTCGACAGCGCCCAATTCGGCCAGATCAGCTTCTACCCGTTTGAGTAGCTCCATGCCGATTTCCTGGTGAGCCATTTCACGACCGCGAAACCGCAGCGTGACCTTGGCCTTATCGCCTTGCTCCAGAAAACGCACCAGGTTGCGTAGTTTTACCTGGTAGTCTCCTTCCTCCGTCCCTGGACGAAACTTCATTTCCTTGACTTGTGTCCGCTTCTGCTTCTTCTTCTGCAGGTTCTTTTGTTTCTTGGCTTCGAACACATGCTTCCCGTAGTCCATCACCTTGCAGACCGGGGGCTCTGAATCAGCAATCAGAACGAGATCCATGGTAGCCGCTTCTGCCGCTGCCAGTGCCTCCCGCAAAGACACAATGCCTACCTGTTCACCATCGGCGCCGATGAGGCGCACCGGGTCCGACGTAATCTGGTCATTGATCAGGGCTTTCTTTGAGGCGCCCTTGCCGATATCTTTCTTAATGCTGATTCTCCAATACAATACGGCCGCGACGCGCCACATCGTCCGCGAGCAGCGCTGCCAGCGCATCCAGGGTCAGTGAACCCAGGTCCTCGCCACGACGGGCCCTCACGGCCACAGTCTGTGTTTCCACCTCTTTGTCCCCCACCACCAACAGGTAGGGGACCTTCTGAATTGTGTGCTCGCGAATTTTAAAGCCGATCTTCTCATTTCTCAAGTCCGAATGGACCCGAAAGCCTTTGTTTTTCAAGGAATCTTCCACTTCACGGGCATATCCGGCCTGTTTGTCGGTAATATTCAGCACAACGGCCTGGTTTGGAGCCAGCCAGGTTGGGAACACGCCCTCGTAGTGCTCGATCAGGATTCCGATGAAACGCTCGAAGGAACCGAGGATGGCCCGGTGCAGCATGACCGGCACCTGCCGGCTACCGTCTTCGGCCACATACTGGGCGCCGAGCCGGCCAGGCATGGAGAAATCCACCTGGATCGTGCCCAGCTGCCAGACCCGGCCGATACAGTCTTTCAGGGAGAACTCGATCTTGGGACCATAGAAGGCCCCCTCCCCCGGCAACTCCTGCCAGGGCAAGCCGTGGGCATCCAGCGCATCGGCCAGGGCTTTCTCGGCCCGATCCCAGTCGCTATCCGAACCCACTCGCTGGGCGGGGCGGGTGGACAGCCTGTAGATCACTTCCGCAAAGCCGAAATCCGCATACACCGCGTGCAGGAAATCGATAAAGCTGGCGACCTCGGGCTGGATCTGCTCTTCGGTGCAGAAAATATGGGCATCGTCCTGGGTAAAGCCGCGTACCCGCATGATGCCGTGCAATGAGCCCGAGGGTTCGTTGCGGTGGCAGCTGCCAAATTCAGCCAGCCGGAGAGGCAGGTCCCGGTAGGATTTCAGGCCCTGGTTGAATACCTGCACGTGGCAGGGGCAGTTCATGGGCTTGACCGCGAACTGGCGCTCCTCGGCCTTGAGCATAAACATGTCGTCGCCGAACTTGTCGGCGTGGCCGGAGCGCTCCCACAGGGACATGTCCACCAGTTGCGGCGTGCGTATTTCCTGGTAGCCATGGGCACGCTGGGCCTGGCGCATGTACTGCTCGATCGCCTGGTACAGGGTCCAGCCGTCCGGATGCCAGAACACCATCCCCGGCGCCTCTTCCTGGGTGTGGAACAGCCCCAGCTTCTTGCCGATCCGGCGGTGATCGCGCTTCTCGGCCTCCTCGATGCGGGTGAGATACTCCTGCAGCTGCTTCTTGTTGGCCCAGGCGGTGCCGTAGATGCGTTGCAGCATTTCATTGCTGGAATCGCCGCGCCAGTAGGCCCCCGCGACCTTGGTCAGCTTGAAAGCCTTGAGCTTGCCGGTGCTGGGCACGTGGGGCCCGCGGCACAGGTCCATCCAGGGGCCCTGCTGGTAGAGGGAGAGCTCCTCCCCCTCGGGCAGGCTCTGGATAATCTGCACCTTGTAGTGTTCGCCCATATTGCGGAACAGCTCGATGGCGCGGTCGCGGCTCACAACCACTCGCTCTACCGCGAGGTCGTCCTCGACGATCTGCTGCATCCGCTGCTCGATCTTTTCCAGGTCCTCCGGGGTGAAATGGTGACCGGAGGCGAAGTCGTAGTAGAACCCGTCTTCAATCACCGGGCCTATCGTCACCTGGGTACCCGGGAACAGCTCCTGCACCGCCATCGCCAGCAGGTGCGCTGTGGAGTGGCGGATAATCTCCAGGCCAGCCTCGTCACGCTCGGTGATGATCGCCAGGCTGGCATCCTGTTCAATCAAATGGGAGGTATCGACTTCGCGACCGTCAACCACGCCGGCCAGCGCGGCCTTGGCCAGCCCGGGACCAATCGCGGCGGCGACGTCGTGCACGGATACGGCGTGATCAAAATGGCGTTGGCTGCCGTCAGGCAGGGTAATAGCGGGCATGCGCTTTCCTTCTGTCAGTGGTGACCCCTACTAAAGGCCACGTGAGTCAGCTGCAATCAGAGATCGGGGGCTGAGGTTCGTTGTTGTCCCGAACCGGTAAATTCAGGGCCGCGTAGTGTAGCACAGCTGCCGGTTCAGGTGACAAGCACGCTTACCAGCAGCAAACAGACCAGGCCGACCAGGAACAGCGCAAAATAGCAGAGGCCCAGACACAGGCCCTTCCACAGGGTCATGCCCCAGGATTGGCCGTAGACCGCCCGCAGTGACAGGAGGAAATAGGCCGGCACCCAGAACAACAGCAGGACCTCAAGCAAGCCCAGCAGGTGTCCCAGCCACTGCAGGGAGGGGCTCGCGGATGCCGACAGCCTCGTATCACCCAGATCCAGCCCCACCGACAGCAACACCGCCAGGAACAAAAAGGCATGGCCGTAGAGGGCGTGAATCAGGTGCTCCACGTAGTAGCGGCCGTTGAAGAGATAGGCCAGCTTCATCAGCAGGGCAAACAGCGGCACCAACAGCAATGTGGCTTGCGGTACGTTTTCCAGCACATCGTTGGCGAAGTCATTGGGGTCGCTGCGGATCTTGTCGACGCTCTTCTCCAGCCGAGCCTCCAGCTTGCGGGTGTCCTCCTCTGACACCCCGGGCAGCGTGAGCGACAAACCCTCCCCGGTACGGGTGGCGCTCACAAGTCCAGGCGCTACCGGATCCGTATTTCCGACTTCCGCAGCAAAAGCATGCGCATCACCGTTCTCCGTGGCCAGTCCGCCGGTGTCTACGACCAGCTCCCGCTCACCGGTGATATTGAGCAGCCAGATCGCGAAGATGCAAACCAGGCTGGTAAACAGAAACAGCCGCAATGGCGGCACATAACGTTTGCGCTGCCCGCGCAGGTAGGCATTGGTCAGAAACCCGGGGCGCCCTAGCAAGGCCAGCAGGGTCCGCATGACACGCGAATCCAGGCTGATCGTTTCCCGCAGAAACTCCACCACCAGGGACCCGAAAAACCGGACCGCCGGCCGGGCCTCCTGTCCACAGTGATGGCAGTAGGGACCAATCAGGCGGGCCCCGCAGTTCTGGCACTGCAATTGTGTGCCTACAGGCTCCTCCGTCACCTTGCTCCCCCCGCGCTGTGACCAATAGCCTACACGATCGGAACAGGGCTGGGAAAGGCGCAATGGAGGAGCAGCGGAAGCCGGTGGAGTGCGCTATAGTCAGTCCCGAGACTGTCATCAAGAGGAGCGACCATGAGCACCTTGTTACTCGGTGCCAAGCCGGCGGTCACGCGCGTCAGCCGGGGCTATACCGTCCGGGACGAGGCCGCCCCGGGCAGGAAACTCGCCCCCCTGTCATGAAATACCACGCGGAGCGGGGTCGCCAGCAGTGAGCAGGGTACCGCCAACCGAACAGCTCCCGGAGCAGCACCGCCAGACAGAGTTCCTGACCGCGCTGTTTGAAGCCATGCCGGATCTGTACTTCCTGATCGACGGCGACAGTACAATCCGGGATTTCCGCGGCTCCCAGCCCGCCGAGCTCTACGTGCCCCCGGAGTACTTTCTCGGCCGGCGCATGGGGGATGTACTGCCAGAGGATGTCGCCGCCAGATTCACCGCAGCGGTGGCACAGGCAAGCACTTCCGGCGAACTCGTCACCCTGGAATACCAGCTGCCCATCAGGCAAAGCACACCCTGGTACGAGGCGCGCATCGTCCCGATCCGGGACCACGACCAGTTGGTTTGCCTGGTGCGCAATGTCACTGAACTGCATGAGGCCCGCCTGCATCTGGAGGCCGCCGCCCACTACGATTCGCTGACCGGGCTGGCCAACCGCTACCTGCTGGACAACCTCCTGGAGCGGAGCATCCGCACCGCCAGGCGCAATCGCAAGCGCCTGGCGATCATGTTCATTGACCTCGACCGGTTCAAGGACGTCAATGACAGCCTTGGCCACGCCGCGGGTGACGAACTGCTGCAGCAGGCGGCCCGACGCCTGCAGTCTGCCCTCCGGGACAGTGACATCCTGGCCAGGATGGGCGGCGATGAATTTGTGGTGGTACTCGATGAGCTCGAGAATACCGACGACGCGTCAGCGGTCGCCTGCAAACTGATGGACGGTATCTGCAGCCCCTTCCACATCCAGGACACGGAAATCCTCCTCAGTTGCAGTATCGGTATCAGCATCTACCCGGACGATGCGGATTCCGCCACCCAGCTGCTGGGGTTTGCGGACACGGCGATGTATCGCGCCAAACAGGGCGGGCGCAACGACTGGCGCTTCTACACCGCGGACATGACCCAGGCCGCCATGGAGCACATGGCCATGGTCGATGCCTTGCGCGTGGCCCTGGACAGCGACGCCCTGAGTCAGGTCTACCACCCCCAGGTCGATTTCGTGACCGGCAGGCCAGCGGGCTTCGAGGCCCTGGCGCGCTGGACCAGTCCGGACTCCAGCAATGTCCCGCCGAGCAGGTTCATCTCCCTGGCCGAACAGGCGGGGTTGGCGCGACGCCTGGATGCCTGGTCCCTCCGGGCTGCGTGTAAACAGCTGCGCCGATGGCTGGACGAGGGACTGACGCCTGGCCAGGTGAGCATCAATCTGAGCATACACTCGCTGAATGGCGGCAACTTCCCGCAGGATCTTGCCGCGGCGCTGGCGGAGTTCAACCTGCCACCGCGGATGCTGCAGGTCGAGATCAAGGAGATCGCCCTGCTCGGCAGTCGACCCCATGCCATGGAGCGAATGCACGCCATCATCGACCTGGGAGTCGACATTGCCGTGGACGACTTCGGCGCGGGATTTGCGGCTCTGGAATTCCTGCGTCGGCTGCCGGTCAGCACGCTGAAGATAGACCCCGCATTCATGCACCGTATCCCCGAGGACGAGGAGCGGACGAACATCACCAATACGGTAATCGCCATGGGCCGCGCCCTGGGACTCAAGGTGGTCGCAAAGGGCATCGAAAGCGCAGCCCAGGCAGACTTTATCCGCGGACAGGGTGACATTATCGGCCAGGGTTTCTACTTCACCCAGCCGCTCCCCGCCGATCAGCTGGGTACATTGCTCGACGGCAAAACCGCCCTCGCCGCGACCACATAGCGCAGGGGGCCATTGCTCGCCGCACCCGCGAAGGGATAGCAGGTAACCAGCAGCAGGTGGGGCCGGTCCACCCGCGGCGGCTCCAGGACCTCGAGGCGGCTGTCCACCACTCGCGCCGCCTGCACCCGATATTCCCGCGACTCACCACCGGGCAACTCCAGGAGCAGCGCCATCCCGGGTTTGAGCCTGCGGAGAAATCTGAAGTGGGTATCGCGATGCCCCGCCAGCACGGTCCAGTAGCCGGCGCCTCCGGTAAATGCCTCATGCATGCCCGGCCCGAAGGCCAGGGCCTGGCCGCTGGTTCCCGCCAGCACATACTGGTCCAGCCGCAGTGCCGGCACCTGCAGACGGGCGACTGGCCAGGTGTCCGCCCAGGGCCAGGGCTTGCGTGGCACGCCCCCGGCAGCGGACTCCAGCCAGGCCCGGGCCAGCAGCTGCTGCGCTACCATTGCCTTGGCGTGGATGTAGCCGGCTCCCGCCAGCTGCCAGATCGCCAGCGGCAACAATACCGACAACGCCAGGCAAGGCGCCCACTTAACCCTGCCTGTCGGGAACATGGTCCACCTCCGGCCCGCGCATGACCCAGAACAGCAGGGCGATGAACAGCAACAGAAAGCCCAGGAAAAACCTGGCGGCAGCGGTCGTGGCCGTTTGCGGATAGGGGAAAGCCTGCTGGGCCTGTCCGCGCGGCCGCGTCCCGGGTACTGCGACAGATTGCAGCGGCAACCCCGGCGGACGAGACTGCCTCTGCTCCACGGCAACGAAACTGGTGTAGGGGCTGAGCAGGCGATGCGTCAGGGCCAGCTCAAGCACCTGGGCACGTACGCTGTCCCCGGGCAGGCCCTGGTAGCGCTGGTCGAGGATCTGCTCGATACGCTCACGCGCCCACAAACTGGCGACCCCGGGTGCGCTGCCCGCAGCGTCACCAACGGCATCCAGATCGACCACCTGCTGCCAGGACGCTCCCGCCAGCTCACCCGAGACTTTGATCGAGCCTGCCTGGGGAGGCACGTTAAAACGCACCAGCCGCAACAGCGGGGCACCCGCGTAGAGGTCGGGAACCGGGCCGCCCGCGTCAACCACGGCCTGCGGCCAGTCGACGCTTATCCCGGTCAGCAATGGTACTGACAGATATTCCAGCAGGGCGCCAACCCGTGCGCCGACTTCAGCCTGGTCCCCGATGTGAAGATGGCGGCCCCGGCCCAGTTGCGCCGCCTTGCGCAGAAACCAGCTGTTGGGCGCCGAGCCGATGCCGATGGTGAACAGGCGACTGTGTCCCAGCTCCGCGGCAATGGTGTCCAGGATGGCCTGTTCATTGCCCACCGCACCGTCAGTCATGAACACCACCTGCCGCAGCCGGCCCTCGCTGTCGCCCCTGGCCGGCAGCGCGAGGGCCCGCCGCAGGGGCGGCAGCATCTCGGTACCGCCCGCAGCGCGCAGGCCGCCGATGAATACCCGGGCCTGCTGCAGCGCCAGGCGATTCACCGGCCTGGCGTCGGCAAACAACGCCCGGTAAGCCTGATCGAACGCTATGATGTTGAAGCTGTCTCCGGGGCGCAGCCCGTCCAGCGCCGCCACCAGGCTCTGTCGCATCTGCTGTATGGGCACCCCACCCATGGAACCCGAGGTGTCGACGACAAAGACCAGTTCCCGCGCGCGGATCTCCGCATCCGGCTGTGCCGGCGACGGCGGCATCACCAACAGCAATCCGTAGTGTTCTCCCGCCACTTCTTCTGTAAACAGCGCCGCCTGCGGCCGGCTGCCGGTGGCCGGTTCCCAGTTGAGAACAAAATCCCGGTCCATCTCGCTGGGGCCCCGGGCCAGCTCCAGGTGATAGCGATTGCCCTCCCGGTGCAGGCGCATCTGGTGGTAGGGGGTATCGACACGGGCCAGGGGCAGCCCGGCATCGAGACGTACGGCAATGGTGAGCGGATTCCGCGGCGCGGCATCGGAGCCCGCCCGGGCGTGCTGCAAGCTTGCCAGCAGTGGTGCGTCCGGCACTTCATCAGTCGCCAAGGCATGCAGCGGATATCCCGGAATTGGCGGCGGGAAAGCTGCATCCACATCGCCACCCAGGGGCCGGCCAGGGATATAGCGCCGGGTCAGGGTCATTGGCAGTCGCAGGCTGAACTCACCGTCACGGTAGGTGACGGGCTGCACGAACTCCAGTCGCACAGCGACCGTCTCGCCGGGGGCCAGGTTGGCAATGCGGTTGCTGAACAGGTTGGGCCGCTGCTGTACCACCAGGCTGGTTTTGCGGCCCGCATCCCGGGCCGCGGCATACACCGCCTGCGCTTCCTGCCGTTCGCGGATCTCCCCCACAACCCGGCGCTCACCCACCTGGATTTCCATGGCGCGAACCGCCGCCTGGCCGGGCAGCGGAAAGGTGTAGACCCCTTCGGCCCAATGCGCACTGTCATTGCGAAAACGCTGTTCCAGGGTAACCACCGCCACCATGCCGGCAACACTGACCTGCACGGCGCTGCGCTGCATGACCGCCGGTATCGGTGCCTGACCCGGGCTGTGCAACAGCAACTGCCCCGCGCCCGGCTCTTCAGTTGCCGCCCGCGCCACGCTTGCATCCAGCAGGGTGACAACCAGTGTGCACGCCGTGAGCACGGGCAGCAGTCGAAAGCAGATCCACAGGCCGAACGCTGGCAGTGTCCGACAGGGGGTGAATCGGGTGTTGTCTCTGATTCTGTCCACGGCGATCTCCCGCAATCAATGTCGGAAGTATTGAAGCCCGCGAGGCTGGCAATCCGGTGGCACAACTGTGGCAAGACCCTGCGCAATCATGGCGAATTGTGGCCGCCGCTTGAGCGGGACCCGGGATTCTGGAACCATGACGACTTTCCGGGCCCTGGTACGTTCCTGTATGTCCCACCATATCGCCATTGTCGAAGACGAAGCCGCCCTGGCGGAGAACTACCGGGATGCCCTGCGGCGTCAGGGCTTTCGTGTCTCTGTGCACCGCGACCGACAGAGCGCGAGCGCCGCTTTCCTGCGCCACTTGCCAGACCTGGCCATTATTGACGTGGGCCTGGGCGATGACATCGAAGGCGGCTTCGACCTCTGCCGCGAACTCCGCAGCCAGTCGCCCGAGCTGCCCATTGTGTTCCTGACCGCCCGCGACAGTGAGCTGGACATCATCTCCGGGCTGCGGCTGGGCGCCGACGACTATCTCACCAAAAGCATCAGCCAGGCGCACATGCTGGCGCGCATCGTCGCCCTGTTCCGCCGGGTCCGGGCGCTGCGGGTACCGGAACTGCGTGAGCACGTGATCGCGCAGGGGCCACTGACCCTGAATGTAGAGCGGATGACAGCGCACTGGCGGGAGCAGCCCGTGCCGCTCACAGTCACTGAATTCTGGATGGTGCACACCCTGGCACGCCACCCCGGGCACGTGAAGAACAGGCAACAGTTGATGGAGAGCGCCAACGTGGTGCTGGATGACAACACCATCACCTCCCACGTCAAACGGATCCGGCGCAAGTTCGAGAGCCTCGACAATTCCTTCAGCGCCATCGAAACCGCCTACGGCATGGGCTATCGCTGGCTTGGAGACTGACGTTTGAGCCTGCGCCGCCAGCTGATCCTGGTCAGTCTGCTACTGCTCACCCTGCCCTGGGCGGGCTGCCAGTTCCTGCGGGAAATGGAAGGCGCCCTGCGCGAGGGCCAGGGTCGGGCGATTGCCGCCACCGCTGACGCCATCGCCGCGAGCCTCATGGATCAGCCCCGGCTGCTCTACCCCTACCTCGAGCGCAGGCGCTCGGCTGATGACCTGGACGGTTCAATCTATGCCCCGGCGCTGGAACTGGACCCGGTACTGGACGGCTACGAAGACGGCTGGCCGGAGGGCATCCAGGGTACGTTTGCAAACCTCGACACGCGCTCCCCGACCCTGGCTTACCGCGCCGGCGTCCACGGTGACAGCCTGTACCTGATGCTGCGGATTGGGGATGACAGCGTCACCTACCACGATCCGGGACTGAGCCCGGAACCCAACGGTGACCGGCTGATCCTGGTCACCTGGCTGGACGGTCGGCGCCAGGAATACGTGATCGCCACCCCCGCGCCGGGCAGCGTGGTGGCGCAGTACGCAGGCAGGCGGCACCCGAGCGCGGATGCGCGCCGCATCAGGGGCTACTGGCAGGATACTGCGGACGGCTACGCGATCGAGCTGGCGCTGCCACTGGCACTCACGGGCGGCAGGCTGGGGATCTACGCCATTGACGTCGCCGGTCACCGCAGCAGCGGCTGGCGAACCGCCGGCAACACCGGCCCGGTGCAGCAGGCCGCGCCACCCTGGCTGATCTACCCGCCGGCGGAACTCACGGCACAGCTGGCCCGTTTCGCCTCTGCCGGGCAGCGCCTGCTGGTGACCGACCGCCACGGCAGGCTGCTGGCTTCCATCACCGCCGCCAACGACAACGCCGCCGCTGGGCCGGCCACCTTCTGGCTGCTGCGGGCCCTGTACCGCCGTATTCTCGCGGACCCGGCACTGCCCTACCAGCCGGAACCGGCGCTCACGGGCACCCTCGGCGGGGGAGAAATCGGCGCTGCCCTGGCCGGTTTCCGCGAGCAGCGTTGGTACGGCACCGGGACGCCCGGGCGCAGGACACTGTCCGCGGCCGCACCGATCCGGGACCGCGGCACCGTCATCGGGACCGTGGTCGTGCAGCAGGGCAGCGAGCAGTATCTGTCCCTGACTGATCGCGCCTTCAGCCGCCTGCTGGGCTACAGTGTGCTCGCGCTGGGTATCGCCACCCTGGGGCTGCTGGGTTTCGCCAGCCTGCTGTCCTGGCGCATCCGCAAGCTCAGCCGGGCCGCGGACCGGGTGATGGGCAACCAGGGCATGGAGCTGGCCCACTTTCCCCGCAGCCGCGCGCGCGATGAGGTCGGCGACCTGTCCCGCAGCTATGCGCGCCTGCTGGATGAAGTGCATGCCTACAATGAATACCTGCGCACTCTCAGCCACAAGCTGTCACATGAATTGCGCACCCCGATCGCGGTGATCCAGTCGTCGCTGGATAACCTCGGCTCCGCAAATGGTGGTCCCGGCGACCAGGTCTATGTCAGCCGCGCCCGGGAGGGTCTGGACCGGCTCAGCCATATCCTCAATGCCATGACCGAGGCCAGCCGGCTCGAGGAAAGTATCGGCCAGCGCGAGCACACCCGGCTGGATCTGGTACCCCTGCTGCAGGAAGTTTGCGCCGCCTACCGCGGTGTCTATCCCGAACACAGACTGGTGCTCCACTGCCCGCCCGGCCCTGCCTGTATCCTCGGCGCCGCCGACCTGCTGGTGCAGGCACTGGACAAACTGGTCGACAACGCCGCGTCTTTCGCCCCGGCGGGGAGCGACATCCTGGTCAGCCTGACACCCCGGGACCAGGGCTGGGCGCTGGCAGTCAGCAACACCGGCCCGCCGCTGCCCGCAGATATGGAGGGCCGCCTGTTCGCCGCCATGGTCTCGCTGCGGCGGCGCACGGCAGCCCGGTCGGTACATCTGGGGCTGGGACTCTACATCGTCAAGCTGGTCGCGGATTACCATCACGGCAGCGTCCGCGCGGACAACCGCGATGACGGCAGGGGCGCCGTATTTACCCTGGTCCTGCCGGCCGCTAGGTGAGAAAAGCCAGCTGGCGCAACTCCGCCAGCTGGTCGCGCAGGGCGGCCGCCTGCTCAAACTCCAGGTTGCGGGCGTGTTCCTGCATCTTCACTTCCATCTGCTGCAACTTGCGCGACAGGGCCGCGGGACTGAGCTTGGCGACTTCGGTGCTGTAGGCCAGTGACTCCTCGGCGACCTTGCGGCCCTTGGCCCTGGCCTTGGTGGGCATGCGCCGGGCGCCTTCCATGATGTCCTGGACCGACTTGAATACACCGGCCGGCGTGATCCCGTGCTCCAGGTTATGCGCAACCTGTTTCTCCCGCCGGCGGGCGGTCTCCGCCATCGCCCGCTCCATGGAACCGGTAATCTTGTCCGCGTAGAGAATTGCACGTCCATTGAGATTCCGGGCCGCCCTGCCGATGGTCTGGATCAGGGAGCGGTCCGAACGCAGGAAACCCTCCTTGTCCGCGTCCAGGATCGCCACCAGCGATACCTCGGGCATGTCCAGGCCCTCGCGCAGCAGGTTGATCCCCACCAGCACATCAAATTCGCCCAGGCGCAGATCGCGGATAATCTCTACCCGCTCCACGGTTTCAATATCCGAGTGCAGGTAGCGCACCTTGATGCCGTGCTCGGCCAGGTACTCGGTGAGGTCTTCGGCCATGCGCTTGGTCAGGGTGGTGACCAGCACCCGCTCGCCGAGGGCCACATTCTTGTGAATCTCCTGCAGCAGATCGTCCACCTGGCTGCTCGCAGGGCGCACTTCCAGCTCCGGATCGATCAGGCCGGTGGGGCGCACCACCTGCTCCACCGTCCGCCCCGCATGCTCGAGTTCATAGGGGCCCGGTGTGGCGGAGACAAAGACCGCCTGGGGTACCAGCTGCTCCCACTCCTCGAACCGCAGGGGCCGGTTGTCGAGCGCGGAGGGCAGGCGGAAGCCGTATTCCACCAGGGTCTCCTTGCGTGAGCGATCGCCGCGGTACATGCCGCCGATCTGCGGAATCGTGGCGTGGGATTCGTCGACGATGACCAGCGCATTGTCCGGCAGGTATTCAAACAGGGTCGGCGGTGGCTCCCCGGAAGCGCGGCCGGACAGGTAGCGGGAGTAGTTTTCCACCCCGTTGCAATAACCGAGTTCGCGGATCATCTCCAGGTCATAGCGGGTGCGCTGTTGCAGGCGCTGGGCCTCGACCAGTTTGTCGTTGTCCTTGAGCTGCTTTACCCGCTGCTCCAGCTCCACCTCGATCTGGGTGACCGCGTCCAGCATCACGTCCCGGGTGGTCACATAGTGACTCTTGGGGAAGATCGTTACCCGCGGCACCTTGCGTTCCACGGCACCGGTCAGGGGGTCGAAGAAATAGATACTTTCGATTTCCTCGTCGAACAATTCCACGCGCACCGCTTCGTGCTCTGAATCCGCCGGGAAAATATCGATGACATCCCCGCGCACCCGGTAGGTGCCGCGGTGAAAGTCGACGTCATTGCGGGTGTACTGCAGCTCCGCGAGATGCCGCAGCACCTGGCGCTGGTCTATCATCTCGCCGCGGGACAGGTGCAGGATCATCTTGAAATAGGATTTCGGATCCCCCAGGCCGTAGATCGCCGACACCGTCGCCACCACCAGGCAGTCCTCCCGTTCCAGCAGGGCCTTGGTGGCGGACAGGCGCATCTGCTCGATGTGCTCGTTTACCGACGCATCCTTCTCGATAAAGGTATCGGAAGACGGCACATAGGCTTCGGGCTGGTAATAGTCGTAGTAGGAGACGAAGTACTCCACCGCGTTGTCCGGAAAGAACTCCTTGAACTCGCCATAGAGCTGCGCGGCCAGCGTCTTGTTATGCGCCATGACAATGGTTGGCCGCTGCAACTGCTCCACGACGTGGGCCATGGTGAAGGTCTTGCCCGAGCCGGTCACGCCCAGCAGAATCTGCGACGCCAGACCCGCATTGATGCCCTCGACCAGTTCGCGAATGGCCTTGGGCTGATCGCCCGCCGGGGAGTAGCTGGAATGAACCTTGAACTGCTTCGACATCAATCAAAGACCTGCTCTCTGCAAAGAACCGCGTATTATGGTGCAGTGAGCCCGGAAATGCAGCCGCAGGCCGCACCCTGCCCTGCAGCCCGCTGCCAGCCGATTGGAATCCTCATGCTGCTGCGCGGGGCGCCGGCACATTGCTTGTGAAAAATACCTCCCGCACTGTTGACCTGCCCCGGGCTCGTCATTAATATACGCGACCTCGGTTAACGCCATTCCGCCTTAGCTCAGTTGGTAGAGCAATTGACTGTTAATCAATGGGTCGCTGGTTCGAGCCCAGCAGGCGGAGCCATATTGAAATAGAAATCAAGGGGTTACAGCGATGTAACCCCTTTTTTTGTCCCCCCGCAACTGCCCGGAACCGCTATGCTCACAGCCAACAAACTTGAAAAAATCATGGAACTCGAAGCCGATCTCCGCGCCGAGTATCAGCAACAGCTCGACACCAAGAGCGCCGAGATCGACCGCCTCAGCGCCCGGGAGTCAGAACTCCAGGCCGCCGTCGACAAGCAACTTGAGACGATCACCGAACTGACCGGCAAGGCGACGGACAGCCAGAAAGCCGAGCAGCGCGCCCGCGAGCTGCACAACCGCAGTGATCGGCTGGTGGCCGAGATCGCCGAACTGAAGCAGCGGATCAAGACCCTGCAGAAGGATCTCGCCGCCGTACGCGAAGAGAACAAGACCCTCACCCAGTACGACCCGCTGCGCATGAAGAAGAACCTCGACGCCAGCAAGAAGAAACTGGCGGAGAAGACCAGCGCCGCCGACCTGCTGCAGAAAACCCTGAGCGAGACCAAGAAAGAGAACGCGGAATTGCAGCGCAAAGTGGCGGAACTGGAAGCCAGGGTGGCGGAGCTGACACCGGAAGACGCGGAGAAGGTCGACACCAAGGAAGAATCGGCGGCGGCCTGATCACTTAGCTGGGTTGAGCCTGATCGGGCGGAGAGCTGTCAGATCAGGTAGCCGGCCTTTTATCGCCAACAGCCCTCGACTCCGCCCACTCCCGCATGCGAGCGTAATATGAACAGAATAGAGAAGCTCAAGAACGACGTATACAGCTTTGAAGAGCTGGATACGCTGGAAAAGAACGCGATCAAATTGCGTGATGACGAAACCCTGCGACTCATTGCTCTCAGCCGCGCGGCAAAGACTGCCAAGGGCGAGAAGCCCAAAAGTACAATTGGTGCAGACGGCAGGCCGCTGACCAAAAGGGCTCGTCGTGATGAAAAAGCCAAGCGCTAGTAGTTAGCTGGTACCAAATTAACGGGCAGCGCGCGGTGATTTTTTAATTCGTCGCTTCCTGAATCTCTTCCCCTGCCCGCTCAATGTCCCTGCCGGCACCTTCTATGGTATTGCAGGCAGTCAGTGAGACAGTCGCCGCGAGCACTGCAAAAAGCACGGCCAGAGACTTGATTTTTTGTAGTGAGAATACTGATCGCATAGTGTCGATTTCCTCTATCGTTATCATTATCACGAGTGCGATGTCGCACCTTTCACGCGTGAATGCATGGCCGCCAACTTCTACCACAGTGTATTCCACCACTAGCGATTTGGATACATTTCCCTGTGGCTCTATCCCGGCGCTTCATTGTGTGCATTGATGCCGGACCCACGATTCGATTCGATTCGATGTCAGGCTTGGGGCCAGCCGCGGCAAACCGGAATCCACGCTGCTGCGACAATCGTGAAAACCAGGCCCTCAAGTCGCTATGGTTTACCAGTCTACGGTATACTGCCGACTCGCAACTGCGACTTCGCCCGCGCCCACTGGCATCCACGATCACCCAGGCCTCTCTCGATGAAAACCGTTGCAATTAACAAAGAGCCGGTTGAGCTCTACAAGATTCTCAAGTTCGAGGGGCTGGTGACCACCGGTGGCGAAGCCAAGCTGGTGATCGGGGACGGCCAGGTGCAGGTCAACGGCGCGGTAGAGACACAGCGGCGCAAAAAAATCGTGCATGGCGATATTATTGACTTCAACGGGCAGCAACTCCGGGTCACACGTTTATAAACTTGCCGGAAGACAATCTGTGTGCCGCAGCGGGTTAACGAAACGACCCGATGCGCATAGAACCCTTGCCAGGAAAATAAACACCGTTACGTAGCTTGCACTCTACCTGATCCGGGCGTTTCCTTTGCTTATGCCATCGTGGCAAATATAATAACGGCGTATTTCAAACAGGAGCCACCCATGAAAGGCAAAAGTTCAGTATTCAGTGCTTACGCAAAATCCAAAGCCAAAACCAGTGCCGAGGCACGCCGCCTGTCGATAGCAGAACTGGAAAAACTCATCGCCAACCTGAATGCAAGTCTTGCCGCTGAGAAAGCAAAACTGAAAAAGAAGGAAACGCAGGATCGCCTGGCAACCATTCAAAAGGTCAACGATCTTCTCGCCGAGAGCGGATTGAAACCGGAAGACTTGAAGAAAGCTCCGCGCAAGGTCGGCGTCAAACGCAAGGCTGGCGCAAAGCGCGGCAAGACGGCGAAAGTGCCGCCCCGCTACCGACTGGAAATTGATGGCAAGGAATACCTGTGGTCCGGCCGCGGTCGCACCCCCAGGGTTTTCCGGGAATATTTTGACGCCGGCAATAGCCGCGAGAGCTGCGAAATCGCCGCCTGATCCCGCCTGGACATTCTCCCCGACCCCGCTGCGCTCGACGTCATCTACCAAGATGACTCGATCGTAGCGATCAACAAGCCCAGCGGCCTGCTGGTCCATCGCAGCCCCGTCGACAAACACGAAACCCGCTTTGCCCTGCAACTCTTGCGCGATCAACTTGGGCGGCACGTCTACCCTGTCCATCGCCTGGACAAACCCACCTCGGGCCTGCTGCTGTTTGCCCTGGACGCCACCACTGCCCGACTGCTTGCGACCCAGTTTGCCGACCGCAGCGTGGAGAAATCCTACCTCGCCATCGTCCGCGGCTGGTGCCCGGACCAGGGACGCATAGATCACCCGCTGCGGGAGCAGCCCGATCCTGCAGACTCAGGCGCTCGCCAGGTCGTAGCGAAAGTGCACGCCGCAGTGACTGATTATCAACGACTGGCCCATGTCGAGTTGGATATCGCGGTGGATCGCTACCCGCGAACGCGCTACAGCCTGGTGTTGCTGCACCCATTGACCGGGCGTCGACACCAGCTGCGCCGCCACATGAAGCACATCAGCCACCCGATTATTGGCGACGCCAACCACGGCAAGGGCGTCCACAACCGTTTTTTCCAGCAGAGCCTGGGCTGCCATCGACTGCTGCTGGCGGGCGTGGCGACCAGCTTCAGGCATCCGCACAGCGGACAACACCTGCACCTGAAGGCGCCGCCCGGCCCCGAGTTCAAGTCACTGGCGGCGCGGTTTGGCTGGGAAGCGGCACTGGAGCCCTTCGACACCAAGATACTTGCCTGATCACCGTGTTCGCGACTATTGGCGCCGGGTCAAGTTGATCTATACTCCCGGACGCGGGGATCAGTTACGGCAGGCTACCCCACAGCGGGACGATGTACTGCCATTGGAGGCTCCAAAATGACTAGCCGCGCTACAGGCAGATTGCTTGCCCCGCTGGAAATGCCTGGGAGCATGGCGCCTTGCGCCGTGCCGGGCCAGGCCCCGGCCACCCTAACCGTGCAAGAACACTGATCGCTTTTTCGCACCGCGGCCAATGCCAGCCCAACACAGCAGCTTTGTAGCCAGGCACGAGTGGACCCTGGTAGGCATACTCGCGATTATCGCCTGGATCATGGCGTTCGCGGGCTTTGCCGAAGTCATGATATTCGGTCCCGATGCTGCACTGCACAGCTGGTGGGATGTCGGCTCCGCAACTCTCCAGCTGTTTATATTCGAGTCGTCGGATGCCACCGCCCACTGGCCTCTGCACCTGCAGATTGCCAGGGCACTGGCACCCATGGTGGTGCTGTACACCGCTGCCAGTGCAGTCTGGAAAGTCACCGGCCAGGAGATAGCGCTGTATGGCCTGCTATTCCGCAAGCGTCGCTTCGTTGTGGTCTGTGGTATTGGTGAAACCGGCTACCGAATTGCCAAAGACTACTGCCTGCACAGCGACAAGCGCGTGGTCGTTATCGATTCCGACCCCCTGAACGCACTGGCTGCCGAACTGGAAAACTACGGCGCTATCGTCATCTCCGGCAACGCGATGGACCCCCTGGTCCTGATGAAGGCCCAGGTCATCCATGCCAAGGAGCTGTTCCTGTGTACCAGCGATGACAAGGCCAATATCGCCATCGCCAAGAATGCCGACCGTCTTACCCGACGGCTGAAACCCCGCGAGATCGAACGCCTGCAGCGCATAGCCAGACGCCACGAGCTGTCCGTCGCCGGGGAGACTCCGCACCTTGGCCTGCGCTGTTTCCTGTGCGTGGATACGCCGGATATCTACGAGGTTTTTTCCGCCCACAGTTTTTTTGCTACCAATACTGATCGCTTTGCGATTCGACTGTTCAACAGGCGTGAAACCATCGCCAGGAATATTTTCCGCAACTGCGCACCCGACCTGTACTACCGTCCCCGCAGCCAGGATGATCCCCGTATCCATATCCTGTTTATCGGCTTTGAAGCCCTGGTGCGGGAAATGATCCTGCAGACCGCCCTGACTGCACACTACACCGATTTCAGGTTACCGCTGGTTACCGTGCTCTGTCCCAGCGACATGGAAACCAATATCGGCCGCTTCATGCATCGCTATCCGCAACTGCTGCAGACGGTGGAGATCCGCTTCCTGCACTACGATCCCATGACTGTCAGCGCAGAGCACTGGCGCGAGATGCAGGCCGAAGTACCGTTCAGCGTGTGCTATGTGGCGATGCGCCGGGACGTGGAGGGTATTTTGTCCGCCCGCCGGCTCAATCGACTGCGCCGCCTGGGAGGCATGCCTGCGGTCAACTTCGTGGTCTGCCTGAACCAGCAGAATTATCTGGCGGAAATCATCGATGACGATTTCCTGCCCATAACACTCGACAAGAGCGTGCTGCCGGAACACGAGCCTATCGAGTATTTCGAGACACTCGACGAAACCATATCGATAGCCGTGGTGGTCAACGAGGCCCTGGATGTGCTCGCCCGTACCCTGCACAACGCCTATCTGCATTCCCAGACCAGCCAGGGTGCCAGCGCGGCGCAGAACGCCTCCATCGTGCCCTGGTCGGATCTGCCCGCGCACAAGAAGAAGGCCAACCAGCACGCCGCCGCCCATGTCGATGTGAAACTGCGCATCTGCAGCTGCATCCCCCGGGCCGCGGACGATGCAGCTGCAGAGGTCGGGTTTCCCCCGGATGCGGAAACCCTGGAGGTCCTGGCGCAACTGGAACACCGGCGCTGGATGGCGGACAAGCATCTCGCTGGTTACAGCTTTGGTCCCCGGCGCGACGAAGACCGGATGCTCCATCCAGACCTCATTCCATGGGAACAGCTGACTGACGCCGACAAGGAAAAGGACCGGGAGAATATCCGCCAGATCCCCAAGCTGCTGCAACTGCAGCACCAGAAAGTCTGCCGGCAAGACGCCTGAGCAAGGCTGCGCCGGCCTTCCTGTTCAGATTCCGTCATGGTTATTTCCGCCCCGCTGTAATACGCTAGCCCCAGGTTAAAAACACCCCGGGGCAGACCGCAATGACCCCGCGAGGCAGGAGGGACAATCACGTGCGACCCCGTTCTACCCGCGACATTTCCGCTACTGGCACAGAGCGCGGTCCCGGCGCGGCATGAGTCCAACCCGGATCCGCAGGGTGACGACAAGGGTTACGGTCACCTACTTCACAGTAGGAGTTCTGTGGATTCTGTTGTCCGATCGTATCCTGCTGCTGCTGGCGCCCGACGCCTCTGCAACCGTCATCTCCGCTCTGCAGACATGGAAGGGCTGGCTGTTCATCCTCCTGACCAGCCTGCTGCTGAATGTGCTTGTACGCCGCGCCCTGGAACGCCAGGCGGCTATCCAGACAACACTGAACCAGGTCCAGCTGGACCATCTGCAGCGGCTGGCAAAACTGGAGGTCGGCATCTATGAAACCGGCCCCGATGGGCGGGTGAAATACGTCAACCAGGCGGCAACAGACCTGACGGGGCTGAGCCCCGGCGACGAGCGGAGCGACCGGTATTTCCAGCAGCTGCCTGCTCCCCAGTATCGCCGGGACATAGCCGACAGGTGGCGCAGCGCCTTGGCGGAAAAGGCCCGGTTTCTCGCTCAATACCCCGTGCAGAAGCCGGGCGGGGATTCTGCTCGCTGGATCGTGGACAGCGCGTACCCTCGCTACCGCAACGGGGTCTACTGCGGATACGAAGGCACCCTGACCGATACCACCGGCCTGCAGGAGGCCCGGGAATATGGCCGGTCCCTGGAACAACGCCTGCAACTGACGCTCGCCGCCAGCCCTACCATTACCTACACAATGGAGATGGGGAAAGACAGCTATCGCGTAGCCTGGGTAAGCGACAACGTGCAGCGTATCCTGATGGTGGAGACCAGTGAAATTGTCGGCAGCAACTGGTGGCGGGAGAATATCCACCCCGATGACCTGCCAGCTGTCCAGGAGCTGCTTGCGCAGCTACGCGATGGACACAAAAGTGAGGTGTCCAATCTGCTGCGGGTTGTCGATGGCAAGGGTCAGCTGCGCTGGATCCGCAATACCTCTCGCCGCATCGCACTCCCGACCGAAGACAGCGATGCAGTCCACATCGTGGGCTGCTGGGTGGACATTACCGAGTCGAAGCGGGAGGAGGAACGTCGCGATCTCCACGCCGCCGCGATTGCCGGGCTGTCAGAGGGCGTTCTGATTGTTGACCAGGACCACATCATGCTGTCCTGCAATGACGCCTTCGCCGGCATGTGCGGTCGCCGGGAACAGGATCTTGGCGGGTTGGCGATAGATGAACTGGACGGCGACGGCGCCAGCACCGGCTTTCGCGATGTCATGGATATGCTGGAGAAGCAGAATAACTGGCACGGGGAAATCGTATTTCACCACCCCGGCGGCCGCGAGACCCCACTGGCAGTCACTGCCAGCGTGGTTCCCAGCGCGGTCTCGGATGGCCACAAGCGGGTGCTGATCTGTCGCGACATCAGCCAGGAAAAGCGCTTCAGGGAAGACCTGGTGTACCTGGCACACTACGACGCCCTGACCAATCTCCCCAACCGCCTGTTGCTGATCTCACGGCTGGAGCATGCCATTGAGCGCGCCCGCCGTAACCAGCAACAGCTGGCTGTGTTGTTTCTGGACCTGGATGACTTCAAAACCGTCAATGACAGCTATGGCCACGTCATTGGCGATGAAGTTCTGGTGGAGGTGGCATCCCGACTGCAACTTGGCGTCCGCAAATCAGACACCCTCGCGCGGCTCGGCGGCGATGAGTTCGTTTGCCTGATGGAGGACCTCGAGTCCACCGATGCTGTCGCGCAGAAGGCCGCTGATCTCATCGCCTCCATCACCAATCCCTACACCCTGTCCAACGGCCGCGAGTTCTTCCCCGAGTGCTGCATCGGGGTCAGCGTATTTCCCGAGAACGGCGACAGCTGGGAGGAACTGCTGCGCAGTGCGGATACGGCCATGTACCGCGCCAAAAGCCTGGGCAACAGCCGATTCTGCTTCTTCACCGAAGACCTCGGTGTTTCCGCTGTGGAACGCATGGATACGATCACCCAGTTGCGGCAGGGGATACAGCGGAACCAGCTGCTGCTGCACTACCAGCCGCAATTCTGCCTGGCGAGCGGACGCGTGATCGGCGCGGAGGCGCTGGTGCGCTGGGAACAGCCGGGGGTCGGCCTGATACCGCCCGCGCGCTTCATCCCGCTGGCCGAAAGCTCCGGCCTGATTAACGAAATCGGGGCCTGGGTCATAGACGCCGTCGGCCGTCAGATACGAAGCTGGCGCGATGACGGACTCATCACCATCCCCGTCTGCATCAATATTGCAGCGCGCCAGTTCCAGGACCAGAACCTGGTCGTCCTGATGCGAACCATGTTGGAAAAATACGACCTGAACACGGCCGATATCGGGCTGGAGGTCACCGAGTCCGCCCTGATGACCCACCCACAGGAGGTGGTCAGCATCCTTGACGAACTGCACACGATGGGCCTGCAAATTGCGCTGGATGACTTCGGGACCGGATTCTGCAGCTTTGCCTACCTGACCAGTATGCCCATAGATGTGCTCAAGATCGACAAGCACTTTGTCGACGACATAGGCCGCTCGAACAAGGGCAACCAGATTGTCCACGCCATGCTGGAGCTGGCTGCCAACCTGGGCATGAAAACCGTTGCCGAAGGGGTGGAAACCCAGCCCCAAAGCGACTTCCTTCAGGATAACGGCTGCTATGCCATCCAGGGCTACCTCGCGGCAAGACCCCTGCCGGCGGTCGAGTTCCGGAAGTTACTGCAACGGGAGAGCTGAACAGCTGGCAGGAAAGAGCCGCCCCGCAGGGGCGGCTGAAGCCCGCAACGCCAGCGACCGGATCATTCAGTGGTTCAGCGTCACCGGGTTGCTGCCCTCAAAGCCGCCCAGATGCAGGGCGAGGCCATCCCGGTCCTGGAAGCGCACGGCATCACCCTCCACCAGGCAACTGACAACCAGCCTCTCGCCAGCGGCGGGGACCACCTGAATGCGTAACTCATCCGGGCCCTTGCGGCGCTTTATCCCGATCAGCTTGCTGCGCGCACTTTCTCCCAGCGCCGCCTCGATACCCGATTTGCACAGGACCAGACTGCGACTGTCATCCCGCGCGGCGAAAGACGCGACGGACGTCGAAGCCAGAACCATACCCATAACCATTGCTGCGAACGTTTTCATAAAGCTCCCTCCTTCAGGGGTTACGGAGCCCATCTTATACCTATCCATTTTTAGCGGAACTGCCCGCTATTGCTCGACATCGCTGCATTTTTGGACAGGCTGGAGAGCACGTGACTGCCGCTGCCCGGTCGGTTGTGTTGTACACTGCCCGCTTTGTTTGCACGCGGGAGCGGAACATGAAACGCCTGGCTTCACTCACCCTGCAGGGACTGGTGGCGGTTCTGCCCGTGAGCCTGACCCTGTACCTGATCTACTGGCTGCTGTTGACCATGGAGTCTATCGCCGGGACAGCCCTGCGTGCGCTGCTGCCCCGGGACTGGTATTTCACCGGCCTGGGCCTGCTGTCAGCACTGCTGTTGTTGGCACTGGTTGGCCTGCTGGTGAATGCCTACGCTATCCGCCACCTGCTCCGCCTGGGCGACACCCTGCTGAGCAGTATCCCACTGGTGAAGTCGGTTCACGGCGCTATCCAGGATGTTTTGCGTGCGTTCAGCATTGTCGACAAAAAACAGGCGGACTCGGTGGTACTGGTCGAATTGCAGGAGAACATGCGCCTCATAGGGTTCGTGACCGCCCGGCATCCCCCGGGGAAACTGCGGGGCGCCCTGGGCGAAAATATCGTGGGTGTGTATCTACCGATGAGCTACCAGCTGGGGGGTTATACCGTGTATCTACCCGCGAAGAATGTGCAGCGCCTGGACATCAGCGTTGAGGAAGCCATGCGCATTGCTGTGACCGGAGGTATCCAGAGCCCCGACAGTGATTGAGCCTGCCGGTGTTCAGCGCGTATCCAGTTGCGGGGCCACCTTGGCGAACTCTTCGGCGATCACCTCGCGCAGTCGACGCAAACGTGCGCTCAAGCGCAAATCGCGATGGGTCAGTACCCAGATATTGGAACTGTGCACCGTCGAGGCTCCCGGCACTTTGACCAGGTCCCGCTGACCGTAGGCCAGGAAGCAGGGCATGAACACCAGACCCATGCGACACCTGGCCGCCATTTGCATCAGGCTGAGATCACTGATCGCGTGGCGCACCGGAAGTTCCGGGTGCTGAGTCTGCTGCAGCCAGGTTTCGCGCTGTCCCGACGGGTAGCGGCCTACCCATGACAGGTGGGAAACATCCCCGGGGTCATCCGCACGCAACAGATCCCGATGCACATAGGTCGAGGAACTGAGCGGGCAGAGCAGGCGGCCAATGAGGTAGTCCGGCGGCTTGCTGTCCGCTGGCATGACACGAATGGCGATATCGGCTTCCCGGCGGCTCAGGTCCAGGAGTACGCCCCCGGGCACCAGTTCCAGCTCGATCCCGGGGTACTCTTCAGCAAACCGGGCCAGCCGCGCCATGAGGAACTCCACCCGATCCGGCATTGTCAGGCGGATACTGCCTTCCAGGTCCTGGTCGGCGCCGGTGATCTTGCGCTCGGCTGCCAGCGCCAACTCCTCGATATGCTCCGCCACGGGCAACAGCGCTTCCGCCGCTGCCGTCATCCGGTAACCGTCGGGGGTGCGATCAAACAACTGTGCCGCCAGCGATCGCTCCAGCTCGTCGAGGCGCCGGGTAATCGTGGAATTGCTGACTCTGAGCTCCTGGGCTGCGCCTCTCGCGGAGCCGCGCCGCACGAGGGCCAGCAAAACCTTCATGTCATCCCAGTCCATCGTGTTCCCCCCGGATAACAGGCTGAACCCCCTGACCGGACTACCGGTCAGGCATAGAAGGCTGCAATGCGTGCGATAAACTGCGGCAGTTGATCCGCCGGCAGCTCATTGATTCCCGCCGCTGCGGCGCGGCCACCGCCGGTCGGAAACTCACGACACAGAACGTCGGCACCGACCTTGTTGGCGAGCGGTGCCCGCACGCTGACCAGGTAATTGCCATCCGCCCGGAGGGTCACCACCGCGTGGGCTCGGGCCGGATCACTGTTGGCCAGGTCGTTGCCAAATACGCCGCTAACACGCCGCGCCCAGGTGGCATCAGGCAGCAGGTAAACCGCCGCTGCGGTGTCCTGATACTCTGGCGCGAGCGCAGCCGCCGCAGCCATGTCGTCCCGGTAGCCGCTCTCCAGGCGCTGGAAATGCTCCCGCTCTTCAGCCATGAAGGCGAACGGATCGTCAAATTTGCTGAGCAGACGATAGAGGTCAGCGGGCGCAAAGTGCAGGTCCTCGAGCGAGGGCCCGTAGCCATTGTAGTTGATGTAGATACCCAGCCGCTCCAGTTGCTCCAACTGCGCGTCCCCCAGCGCCAATGGCCGCGCCACGCGCAGGGCGCTGTCCCGGAGATTGTCGCCAAAGGCCCCCGCCGCAGCCCAGGCCGGGAAAGCCCCGTGCAGGTGGCCGTTCACCAGCAAGCTGGTACAGACATCCGCGGCGGGGTTGATCAGGGTTTGCAGCCCTGCGGCCTGGGGAATATCGCCGGCAAAGTGGTGATCGCAGTAGAACACCTCCGCTCCCGCCGCGAGCAGGCGCTCCAGGTCACTCCGGTTCTTGTCCAGAGACACATCCAGTACCGTGACCTGAGAGCCCCGCCCTGCATTCACCTGCTTGAGCAGGGAAATATCCCGCTTGACACCGGTAACCAGTATCGCTTCGCGGGGCTGCGCTCGACGCAGCTGCACCAGCGCGCAGATGCCGTCGGCGTCGCCGTTGAAAACGTCGTAGTGTTGCATTCGATGTCCTTACCAGAAACTCTCAGGATTTGTCCGGGAACAGCTCCTGGACGTTCGAGAGACCAACCACCGCCGGCCCGATCTTGGGTTTCGGCTTGGCCAGCAGTGGCCGAGCGGTCATGCCCTGCTTGCGCCAGACATGGTCGTAACGCACTTCGTGACTGTTGAAACCACTCACCACTGCATTCAGCACCTCGGTGATCCCCGCGCAATCCATGCTGTCGCAATGCTGCTTCAGCTCGGTCAGCATGCGGTGGATCTGTCCGTAGGACAGGCACTCCTCTTCGGCCCGCATGATCATGGGGTGGCCGGTCCCGGTGACGTTGCTGCCCAACAGCAGCTCCTCACGCAATTTCTCGCCAGGGCGCAAACCGATGAACTCGATTTGTATATGATCCTGGGCATGGTTGTCGTGCTGCATTTCATAGCCGCTGAGGCGAATCATGCGCCGCGCCAGATCGACGATGCGCACCGGCTCCCCCATGTCCAGCACGAAGACGTCGCCGCCGGTGCCCATGGCCCCTGCCTGCAAAACCAGCTGCGCCGCTTCCTGGATGGTCATGAAGTAGCGCGAAACCTCCGGGTGGGTCACCGTCACCGGGCCACCGCACTCGATCTGCTCCCGGAACAGGGGCACAACCGAGCCGGAGGATCCCAGCACATTGCCAAACCTCACCATGCAGAACCGGGTGCGGGTCTCCCGCTGCGCCAGGCCCTGCAGCACCATTTCCGCAAACCGCTTGGAGGCGCCCATGATGTTGGTGGGGCGCACAGCCTTGTCCGTCGATACCAGCACGAAGGTTTCCACCCCGGCCTTGCGCGCGGCCTCGGCAGCATACCAGGTGCCGAACACATTGTTGGCAACGCCTTCCGCGACGTTGTACTCCACCATCGGTACATGCTTGTAGGCTGCGGCGTGGTACACGGTCTGCACGTCAAAGGTGCGATACACAGTCTCCAGCCGCCGCTGGTCCTGCACCGAACCGAGCAGCGCAACGATCTCCACTTTGGAGCCGACGGCCTGCCCGATTTCGCGCAGCTCGCGTTCCACGCTGTAGAGCGCGTACTCGGAGTTGTCCAGCAATACCAGCTCCCGCGGACCGGAGGTCAGAATCTGGCGGCAGAGTTCAGAGCCTATCGAGCCACCGGCGCCGGTGACCATCACGACCTTGTCGGTGATGCAGCGGTCAATCAGCTCGGGATGGGGCGGCACCGGGTCGCGCCCGAGCAGATCGTCCAGGTCGATGTCCTGGATCTGGTTGACGCTGGCGCGGCCGGCAACCAGCTCGCTGATCTTGGGCACCGTGCGCACATGCACCGGCAAACCGACCAGGGAATTGATGATCTCCCGCCGCCGCTCAGAGGACGCGGAGGGTATGGCCAGAAGCACCTGGGTGATGTTGTGCTCCCCGATGAGACGCTTGATCTCCTCGGGTCTGGCCACCTGCAGGCCATTGATGACCGAGTGCTGCAAGCGCGGGTCATCGTCCACGAATACCACGGCGCGATACTGGTCGCCGTGGTGCAGTGCCGTCAGCAGCTGGCGTCCGGAATCGCCGGCGCCGTAAATAATGACGTTGCGCGACAGGGATCTCAGCTTCGCCTGATAGTAGGCGCGCACAGTAAGGCGCGTCCCCCCGATCAGCAGAAGCGCGATAACCCAGTAGAAAAACGGCATGGCGCGGGGGACTTCCGCCTGCAGCAGAAAGACGGTAGACGCCAGAATCAGGGTCGAGTAGGTCACGGCGGTAATGACCGCCCAGATCGCCTGCTGGCCCATGAAGCGGATTACCGCCCGATAGAGACCGAGGCGCAGGAAAATGATGGCGCTGATAACGATGGTGATCGCGGCGCACAGCAGTTCGGAGGGACCGGGGGCAAAGTAGCTGTCGCCGTAGCGCAGCACCACCGCCCCCCACATGGCGGCACTGACAAACACCATATCCAGCGCCAGTAGCAGTGCCTGCTTGATATTGCGGGGGAGTTCTACGAGTTTTTCCAGAGCATCACGTACGGTTCCCATCATCCGGGAAATCGCTTGCAGCGCACCATCGCCAAGCCGATTCAGCAAATTTCCTCCCACTTCGGATGGTCGTGACAGGCCCGTTGGCAATCGGTTTTTCTGATTCGGACCCCGAGGCACAATACTACGGCAAAGCCCTCAGCTTGGCCATGCCAAGCAAAAGCGGAAGATATGCCAAAATTACCAATAAAAGCTGGAATTCCGGCCACAGCCAGATCGTCCATGCGAGCGGGAACAACCATGCCGCATTGAGCGCAATGAGCGCAAAGTCGACAGCCCGATGCGAGCCCCAGTACCTGCCAAGGCGCTGATAGGCATGCTCACTGTGCGCCTCCATCAAGCGTGCACCTCGCCGCCAGCGGATCAGCAGGGTACAGCTGGCGTCGGTAATGAATCCCGCCAGCAGCACCAGCCAGCAACCCAGCGGCAGGGCGCCCGAGCTGGCGCCGTAGAGGGCGAGCCCACCGAGAAGGAAGCCCAGGGGGATGCTGCCTGCGTCGCCCATGAACAACCGGGCGGGCGGCCAGTTCCAGACCAGAAACCCCAGCTGGCAGCCAGCCAGCAAGGCACAGAACAGCGCAAACACCGGGTCGCCGCCGACAAAGGCCAGGAGGGCGGCGCTGCCGGCCGCGAGCAGGCACTGCAGCGATGCGAGACCGTCTATCCCGTCCATGAAATTGTAGAGATTGAGCAGCCACAACAGCCCCAGGAACACTACCGGCAGCATGACCCAGGCAGGAAGGTATGCATGCGCAACGGCGGCCGGCCCCAGGCCCCAGAGCAGAGCGGCAGAGCACAGACCGTAGATCCCCAAACGCATGCGGGCGGGAAGGTTGAAGCGGTCGTCCGCCAGCCCCACCAGCATCAGCACCAGGGCAAGCGCCAGCAGCCACCCGTATGACACCGACCAACTGACCCCTCCGGCGGCCGCAACCACAACCGACAGCGCCAGGGCGAGGATAATCCCCACGCCTCCACCACTGGGGGTAGCGCGGGTGTGGGAGCTGCGATCCCCGGGGTGGTCCAGCCACGCACCGCGCCGTGCCAAGCGCAGCCAGATGCCACAGAACAACGCCGCGGCCAGTGGGGCGATGAAAATGGCCAGGGTCATCCCGTCGCCCCGGTCCGCCCAACCAGCGCGGGAGCAACGCTGGCCAGGTTGTGGCGGGGCCGCCATCGCGTCGCGCGCAACAGGGCATGATTGTCATAGCGCTCAGCCCCGAACAGCTTGCCAAAACTGCTGCCCGCCGGCTGGCGCTGCAGCATGTCCAGCCCCGCAGCCAGGACGCGCCAGCACCAGGCCGGTAACTGGCGTGCGCTACCGTGTCCCAGGGCTTCACGCAACAACAGGTAGACCTGACGCGTGGTGTAAGCCTCCCCGTCTGTGACTATCCAGGTGTGAACTCCCGCCTGCACCTCCTGCGGTAGCAGCAGCAGGAGCTCCGCCAGGTCCCGGGTGCTGACCATGGAGCGCGCGCCGCCCTCGGGCGGCAGCGGAAATCCCCAGCGCGCTGCACGCAGCAGCCACAGCAGGTTGCCGCGGGGGCAAGGGCCGTAAACCAGCGCGGGCCGCAGGATCACCACCGACATGGCGCTGGCGGCAAACTGCTCCCGCAGCGCACACTCGGCGCGCCACTTGGAAAGTGCGTAGGCCCCCGCCGGGGCGGCGACCTCGTTCTCCTGCCGGGCGACACACCCGGCGGCAGGCCCCATGGCCTTGACGCTGCTCAGATAGACAAACAGGCGCACTCCGGCACGCTCCGCGGCCTCGGCCAGGGCGAGGGTAGCCCGGTAGTTGACCGCCTCATGCAGGTGCGCGGGGGCGTTCTGGTGGGCAATACCGGCGAGGTGATAGACCACCTCAACGCCCGCCAGCAACTCGCCGGCAATGGGCCCCTCGCGGAGGTCCACGGGATGGGTCCTGCGCCCGCCCGCCAGCGTGCCTCCCCCGGCACTCAACGGAACAAAGGGCCGACCCGCAGCCGACAACTGACGGCACAGTTCGCTGCCTATGTACCCCGTCGCACCGGTCACCAGCGCTGCCATACCCACCTCACCGTGTACGCCTGAGCTGCCGACGACATGTTGCTTGTATTCCTGTTGACTGACTCGCTGGCTGGCCTGTAGTGCGAACCGCGGAAAGACATGAAAAAGGGGCCTGAGGCCCCTTATGATACGGATGCCCACAGCCTATTCCAGTGTTATCACAGCTCGGTTATTGTCCAGCGTCGCCTGACCGATGCCTTTGACATCAGCCAGTTCCTCCACCGTAGCAAAGGGGCCGTAGGTTTCCCGGTAGCGAATGATATCTTCCGCCCGGGACAGGCCAACCCCACGCAGCCCTGCCGCCAGGGCGGCGGCATCTGCAGTATTGATGTTGACCAGCTTGGCCTCGGCCGCCGCAGCGACGACAGGAGGCTCGGTGGCCGTTTCCGCCAGCGTCGGGCCAGGCGCCAGGCCCAGGCACAGCAACATGGCCAGCAACGGCCCGCAGCGGCGGTATTTCCGCGGGCGACCGGCGACGGCCCCCGCAACAGCTCGAGGTGATTGTTCGATATTTGTCATGGCGTAATCTCCGTTTACGAGGCGGCATCCCTGCGCATCCGTATCGGGATTCAGTGTAGCAAGCACCAGGGAGAAGCCAACGCCCGTGGCCGCATTTGACGTTACGCGGGTGCGAGGCCGAGTTCAGACCGCACGCGCTGCAGCGTGGCCAGCGGGTCCCGGGCGCCGGTGATGGAGCGACCAATGACCAGGTAATCGGCGCCCAGCTCGCGGGCATCGGCCGGCGTCACCACCCTGCGCTGGTCTCCCGGGGAGTCCCCCGCCAGACGAATACCGGGGGTCACCAGGCAGAATCCACTCCCGTGCTGTCGCCGCAGGAGCGGCGCTTCCACAGCCGAGCAGACCACGCCCTGCAGCCCACAGTCCGCCGCCAGGGTCGCCAGGCGCTGCACGCGCTGCAGCGCGGTTTCAGCGTAACCGAGCTCGGCCAGGTCCTCGTCGGTCATGCTGGTCAGGACGGTGACAGCAATCAACAAGGGCGGCCGGTCGTGGTGCTTCAGGGCATTCGCCGCCGCCTCCATCATTCGGCGGCCGCCGCTGGCATGCACATTGACCATCCATACACCGAGATCAGCGGCAGCCTGCACTGCGCCTGCCACGGTGTTGGGAATGTCATGGAATTTCAGGTCGAGGAAGATCTCGAACCCCATGTCCTGCAGCCTGCGGACCAGGCCGGGGCCAGCACGGGTAAACAATTCCTTGCCGATCTTCAGCCGGCACAGGCGCGGGGACAATTGCTCGGCCAGCGTCAGGGCGGCGGTCTCCTCGGCGTAATCCAACGCCACCAGAACAGGGGAATCCATGCGCTCTCTACCTTGGTCTCGGGCGGCGGCGGTCAATCGACACGGTTGCCGCGGATGGATTTGACGGTGCCCCAGTGCTTGCAGCCGGGGCAGAACCAGTGCAGTTGCCGACCGGCGAAACCACAGTGACTGCAGCGGTAGGTCGGGCGTTCTGCGAGGAGCCGCTCCACCAGGCGCGCCAGCAGGCTCAGGTTGTCCCTGATCTGCCCCTCGGTATTGCCCATCTGCAGTGCGATCAAACGGGACAGGCCCCGCAAGGAAGGGTACTTAGCCAGCTGCTCTGAGAGAAACGTGGCCGATGCCTCAACGCCGCTGCTGTCGCGGATATCGTCGGCGACCGCCAACACCAGCGGAGCCGCCGGATTGGCCTGCAGGCACTCCTCAAGATACTCGCGCAGAGTCCGCTCTTCGCCCAGCTCACGGTAGGCTTCCTGCAGGGTTGGAATGGTTTCGGGGATGTAGTCGGGGTCCTGCTGCCCCACCTTGCGCAGGGCCTTGATTGCCTGCCGGTAATTCCCCGCCTGGCACTCCAGTTCGCCCAGCATCAGAGAGGCGCGCACACACAGCCGGTCGTGCAGCAGCGCCTGTTGCAACTCCTTGCGGGCGCCCTGGACGCTGCCGTGCTTGAGCAGCTCGGTTGCCAGCTCGCAGTGGTAGTGGGCCAGTGCCACCGCCACCGGTTGCCGGTTGGCACCCCGGGGAGCGGGACCTGTCTGGCCGAGCAGGGACTTGCGCGGCAGCAGCTCGGTCGCTACCTCAATGGCGTTCGCCCACTCGCGCTGGCTCTGGAAAATTTCCAGCAGGTGCCGCTGGCTGGCCCGGCGCTGCTCCGGGGAATCCTTGACCAGATCCAGCAACAGGCGCTCCGCGCGGTCAAACAGACCCGCACTGATGTAGTCCCGCGCCAGCTCGAGGTGAGCCTGGTGCACCTGCTGCCGCGGCAGACTGGGCCGGGCCAGGAGGTTCTGGTGAATGCGGATGGCGCGGTCCACCTCGCCCCGCTTGCGCAACAGATTGCCCAGGGCGATATGGGTCTCCAGCGTTTCCGAGTTGACCTCCAGGGCGTTGATGAAGGCGTCCACCGCGCCGTCCGGTCGCCCATCCAGCAGATAGTTCAAACCTTTGTAGTACTGCCCGGGCAGGTCGGTCGTGGACAGCTGGACACTGCGCCGCCCCAGCCACCAGCCAATGCCGATGGCGACGAACAGGAGCAGGAATACCAGCAGGTCATTCACCGTCTTTGATTCCGGCGACTCGCAACCTGTCCAGCTCCAGTTTGGATTTTTCGAGCTTGCGCCGGGCGATGGCCAGGCCACCGCGCAAGCGCAGGATGATGACACTCGATGCCAGCAATCCCAACACCCCCCCCAGGGCCAGCGCAAGCAACAGCCAGAGAGCCAGGCTGCGGGGGGCGAACTCGTAGACAAGGAGATCCAGGCCCACCGGCTGGTGATTCTGCAGCGCGAACAGCACACCCACCGCCACCATCGCCAGTATCACCAGCAGGGCAATCACCTTGCGCAACACGTTCATAAGCCAGCTCCCCGTCTACACCCTGCCTCGTTCAGAACCCGGCCTGCAGTGCCAGGTTCACGCGCTCGCGCAACTCCTTGCCGGGCTTGAAGTGGGGTACGTACTTGCCCGTGAGCTCGACGGTGTCGCCGGTCTTGGGATTGCGGCCCCGGCGGGGCTCGCGGTAGTGCAGGGAAAAACTGCCAAAGCCGCGAACTTCAATCCGTTCACCGGCGGCCAGCGCTTCCGACATGTGCTCGAGAATGGTTTTGACCGCCAGCTCCACATCTTTCAGCGACAACTGGGTCTGCCGGGCGGCGATCGCCTCGATCAGTTCACTTTTGGTCATTGTACCTCCGCCCCGGCACCATTCCGGGCCTAAGCCACCGGTGCACACCATTTTGCAATTATTGTGACGCTGCCGGGACAATAGCGCAAGTTGTTATTTTATAACGAAAAAAGGCCCACCCGAGGGTGAGCCTTTCGATGCCGCCAGAAGCGGACTTACTTTTCCATCTGCGCCTTGATCAGATCGCCGATGGTGCCGGGAGAGGAGGATTCCTCCTGGTCCTTCAGCGACTTGACCGCATCCTTCTCGTCGTCAAAATCCTTGGCCTTGATGGACAGGGCCAGGCCGCGGTTCTTGCGGTCGACAGAGATGATCTTGGCTTCGACGCTGTCACCGACCTTGAACAGGCTGCGGGCGTCATCGACCTTGTCGCGGCTGATGTCGGAGGCCTTGAGGATACCCTCGACCTCGTCCGCCAGCTTGACGGTCACGGACTTCGCGTCCACCTCGATGACTTCACCGGTGACGATGGAGCCGCGATCATTCTCCGCCACGTAGCCGGAGAAGGCGTCGTCTTCGAGCTGCTTGATGCCCAGGGAAATGCGCTCACGCTCGGGGTCGATGGAGAGGATAACCGTCTCGATTTCATCGCCCTTCTTGTAATTGCGCACCGCCTCTTCACCCGCTTCGTTCCAGCTGATGTCGGACAGGTGCACCAGGCCGTCGATATTGCCTTCCAGGCCAATAAAGATACCGAAGTCGGTGATCGACTTGATGCTGCCGGCAATCTTGTCGCCCTTGCTGTACTGCGAGGCAAACGCGTCCCAGGGGTTCTGCTGGCACTGCTTGATACCCAGCGAGATGCGGCGGCGCTCTTCGTCGATGTCCAGGACCATGACTTCGACCTCGTCGCCCAGCTGGACGATCTTCGAGGGATGCACGTTCTTGTTGGTCCAGTCCATTTCGGACACGTGCACCAGGCCTTCCACACCTTCTTCCAGCTCGGCGAAACAGCCGTAGTCGGTGAGGTTGGTGACCCGCGCCTTGACGCGGCTGCCTTCGGGGTAGCGATTGGTGATTTCCACCCAGGGATCCTCGCCCAGCTGCTTGAGGCCGAGGGACACGCGATTGCGCTCGCGGTCGAACTTGAGGATCTTGACGTCTATTTCCTGGCCCACTTCGACGATTTCGGAGGGGTGCTTGATGCGCTTCCAGGCCATATCGGTAATGTGCAGCAGACCGTCGACGCCGCCGAGGTCCACAAACGCACCGTAGTCGGTGAGGTTCTTGACGATACCCTTCACGGACATGCCTTCCTGCAGTGACTCCAGCAGGGCCTCGCGCTCGACGCTGTTGGCCGCTTCCATCACCGCGCGGCGGGAAACCACCACGTTGTTGCGTTTCTGGTCAAGCTTGATGACCTTGAATTCGAGTTCCTTGTTCTCCAGGTGCGCGGTGTCGCGAACCGGGCGCACGTCGACCAGCGAGCCGGGCAGGAACGCGCGGATGGTGTTGATATCGACGGTAAAGCCACCCTTGACCTTGCCGTTGATGACACCCTTGACCACTTCGTCCGCCTCGTGCGCGGCTTCGAGTTCTTTCCAGGACTCGGCGCGCTTGGCTTTCTCGCGGGACAGCTTGGTCTCGCCGAAACCGTCTTCCACGGTTTCCAGGGCGACCTGGACCTCATCGCCAATGCTCAGCGAACAGTTGCCGGCGGCGTCGAGGAACTGGGCACGAGGAATCACGCCTTCAGACTTCAGGCCTGCGTGGACGGTGACCCACTCGTTATCGATGTCGATGACTACGCCGGTGACAATGCTGCCGGGTTCCATTTCGACGGTTTTCAAGCTTTCTTCAAACAGTTCAGCGAAGGATTCGCTCATTACACATTACCTGTCAGTGAGATTACGGCGGAAATCCGCCTTGCCGCGCCTCCAGCTGGCACGGGTCATCCAGTCAAAACCACCCCTGTGCCACTTCTGGACCCGGCACCAGGGACAGTGCTTGCAAACCATTGTCGCCACGGCAGACACCGGCGAATGAGCTCAGGCCAGGCCTCTCTCACGCGCCGCTGCCATTACTGCGGCGAATACATCGGCAATCGGCATGTGGCTGCTGTCGATGACAATGGCGTCTTCAGCGGGGACCAGCGGGGATACGGAACGGCTGCTGTCGCGCGCGTCTCGCTCCTCAATGTCCTCAAGAAGGCGCGGGAGACTAACATTTTCTCCCTTTTCGAGCAACTGCCGGTAGCGGCGCTGCGCCCGCTCCGCGGCACTGGCGGTGAGGAAGATTTTCAGGGGCGCCTCGGGAAACACTACCGTGCCCATGTCGCGGCCGTCCGCCACCAGGCCCGGCGGGCGCAGGAACTCACGCTGGCGCTGCAGCAGGGCCTCACGCACTGCGGGAATGGCCGCGACCGTGGAGGCCCCCCTCCCGCCCTCTTCGGTACGGATTTCACGGCTGACGTCGATGCCTTTGTAGATTACCCGTACCTCGCCGTTGGCATCGGTGACGAATTCGACCTGCAGGTGGCGAGCCACCCGGGTCACCGCCGGCGCATCCTCCCAGGAGACGCCCTCCAGCACACAGGCCTGGCCGGTCACGCGGTAGAGCGCGCCACTGTCGAGAAAGTGCCAGCGCAGGCAATCCGCCAGCAGATGGCTCAGCGTGCCCTTGCCGGCGCCGCTGGGGCCATCCACCGTGATCACTGGCACCGCCGGCATCAATCGACCCGGGCCGAGATCTGCAGGCCCAGGCCCCGGGCCAGGGCATCAAAACCCGGAAACGAGGTGCCGACGTGGTCGCAGTCGAGGATCCGTATCTCGGCGCTGGCACGCAGGGCTGCGACGGCGAATGACATGGCAATCCGGTGATCGTGGTAGGTGTGGATCACGCCGCCGCCCAGCACCCCGCCGTCTATGATAATCCCGTCCTCCAGCACCTCATTGCGCACGCCGAGGGTGTTCAGGCCCTCTGCCATGGCGGCAATGCGGTCGCTCTCCTTGACCCGCAGCTCCTCGGCGCCACGCAGGACGGTGCGGCCACTGGCGCAGGCGGCAGCGATGAACAGGGCCGGGAACTCGTCGATGGCGAGGTGCACCTGGTCGCGGGGAATCTCGATGCCGTGCAGCGGCGCATAGCGCACGTGGATATCGGCGACCGGCTCTCCGCCGACCTCGCGGTGGTTCTTGAGGGTAATATCGGCGCCCATAAGGCCCAGGATATTGATTACCCCGATGCGGGTTGGATTGATCCCCACGTGAGTCAGCAGCAGGTCAGAGCCCGGCGCGATACTGGCCGCCACCAGGAAAAACGCCGCCGAGGAAATATCGGCGGGGACATCGATCTCCGTTGCCCCCAGGCGACCGCCGCCCTCCAGGCTGATCACGCCGTCTTCCCGGTGTACGGCATAGCCGAAGCCGCGCAACATGCGCTCCGTATGGTCCCGCGTTGGCGCCGGCTCGGTGACCGAAGTCCTGCCCTGCGCGTACAGGCCCGCCAGCAGCACGCAGGATTTCACCTGGGCACTGGCCATGGGCAGGTCGTAGTGGATACCGCGCAGGCCCTGGCCGCCGTGAACCCGCAGCGGCGGCCTGCCCTCGGCCGAACCCTCAATGCTCGCCCCCATCAGCCGCAGCGGATCCATCACCCGCCCCATCGGCCGCTTGCACAGGGAGACATCCCCGGTCAGCTCGCTGTCGAAGGCCTGCCCGGCCAGGAGGCCCGCGATAAGGCGCATGCTGGTGCCGGAGTTACCCATGTCCAGCGGCTTGGCCGGCGCCTGCAGACCGTTCAGGCCAACCCCGTGCACGGCGACCTCGCCGTCCTCGGGGCCGTCTATAACGACGCCCATGGCCCGAAATGCCGCCACGGTCGCCAGGGCATCCTCCCCTTCGAGGAAGCCGCTGACCCGGGTGGTGCCCTCCGCGATCGCCCCTAGCATGATCGAGCGATGGGAAATGGACTTGTCCCCGGGTACCCGCGCTTCGCCGCTGATGACACCGCCGGGCAATAACTGGAATTCCATGACTGGGCTCTCTCTGGGGTTGGTGGGGTCAGGCGGAGCGCTGGCCGCGGGAGGCCAGCTCCGCGGCAAAGGCGTCGCGGGCGTCCTTGGCACGGTTGAAGGTGGCCAGCAGCATCTCGGCGTCCTGCTCCTCGATGGCGGCTCGCATCTGCTGCAGATGATCGCTGAACAAATCGATAGCCTGCAGCAGCGCCGGCCGGTTGGCAATGGCGATATCCCGCCACATTACCGGGTCGCTGGAGGCAATGCGGGTAAAGTCGCGAAAGCCGCCGGCGGCGAAGCGAAAGATGTCGGCGCTGGCGTCGCTCCGGGCCAGTGCGTCCACCAGTGCATAGGCGAGTACGTGGGGCAGGTGGCTGGTGGCCGCCAGGACCCGGTCGTGCTCCTCCACCTCCATGTCGACGACCTCTGCGCCGGTACTGGCCCACATGGCCCGTACCAGCTCCACTGCCAGCGGGTCATTGCCCGCCACCGGGGTCAGGATGACCCGGTGGTGCAGAAACAGCCCGGCATCGGCCGCGTCCACACCGCTGCGCTCCGACCCGGCAATCGGGTGGCCCAGTACCAGCCGCGGCGGCATGCCGCCCCAGACCGCCTCGGCGGCGCTGCGCAGGTTGCCCTTGACGCTGGCGACATCGGTGATGACCGGCGGCTGGGCGCGCCCCTGCAGACGCGGCAGTATGCGCTCAAGCATCTGTGCCGCCACCAGGGTAGGGGTGGCGATGACGAGGATATCGGCGGCGTCCACCGCCTCTTCCAGGTCCAGGGTGTAGCTGTCGATAATCCCCAGTTCGACCCCCCGCTGCAGCGACGCCTCGCGATGGCCCCAGCCAATACAGCGCCGGCAAAAGCCGTTGCCGCGCAGGGCTGCCGCCAGGGAACCGCCGATCAGGCCCAGCCCCAGCACGACGATCGTGGGGTTGCTGGCCGCCTGCTCCGCTGCCGGTTCGACCATGGCTAGAGCACCGCCCTGGGGTAGGAACCGAGCGGCTTCAACAGAATGGATTGTTCTTCCAGTTCGGCCACGATGCCGCGGATGGCCTCATCCTGCATATGACCCTCGAATTCGATGAAGAAGACATAGGCCCACTTCTCCGTGCGGGACGGTCGGGTGTCGATCCGGGTCAGGCTGACGCCGGCGCGGCGGAAGGGGTCCAGCAGGGTAAACAGGGCTCCCGGCTTGTTGCGACTGGAGACGATCAGGGAGGTCTTGTCGCGCCCGCTGGGGGGCACCTCCTCGCGGCCCACCACCAGGAACCGGGTGGTGTTGTCCGGGTAATCCTCGATGTGCTCGGCCAGCTTTTCCAGGCCGTACAGCTCCGCGGCCATGTCCCCCGCCACCGCGGCCACGCCGGGCGTGGTCGCCGCCAGCCGGGCGGCTTCGCCATTGCTGCTGACCGCCTCCCGTTCAACCTTCGGCCAGTGGCTGTCCAGCCAGTTGCGGCACTGGGCCAGCGCCTGCTGGTGGGCACAGATTCGGGTGACGGACTCCTCGGTGGTACCGGGGGCCACGAGCAGGTGGTGGACGATGCGCATCTCCACCTCGCCGGAAATCTTCAGCGGCGAATCCATGAAGTTGTCGAGGGTATGGCTGACCATGCCCTCGGTGGAGTTCTCCACCGGTACCACCCCGTAGTTGCACTCCCCCGACTCGACCTGGGCGAATACGCTGTCGATGGTGTTCTGGGGCACGCAGATGGCGGCATGGCCAAAATGCTTGAGGGCAGCAGCCTGGGTAAACGTCCCCTCGGGGCCGAGGTAGCCGACCTGCAGGGGCCGCTCCAGTGCCAGGCAGGCGGACATGACCTCACGGAAAATGTGCGCGATCGCAGTCCCGGCCAGGGGACCCTCGTTGCGATCGATAATCCGCTGCAGGACCTGGGCCTCGCGCTCCGGCCGGTAGTACACCACTTCGGTCGCAGCCTCACCGCGCTCCCGGGCCGCCAGCACTTCCGCCAGCTTGATCTCGGCGACACGCTGGGCGCAGGCGGCGCGGCGCTGGATCAGCGCATGAATGTCCCGATCTATGGCGTCGATATCCGCCCTGACCTGATCAAGATCCCTGGTATCTGCCATCAACCTGCCCGCCGCCTCAGCCCTTGCGTTGCTCGAAATCCTGCATGAAGGCAATCAGGGCATCCACTGCCTCCTCCGGCACCGCATTGTAGAGACTGGCGCGCATTCCGCCCACCGAGCGATGCCCCGCCAGGTTCAGCAGTCCCGCCGCGGTCGCTTCCTGCAGGAAAGCCTTGTCCAGGGTGGCGTCCGCCAGGGTGAAGGGCACGTTCATCAGCGAGCGGCTGGGAATCTCCACCGGGTTGGCGTAGAACGCGCTGTCATCAATCGCGGCATACAGCTTCTGCGCCTTGCGCCGGTTGATCTCCGCCATCGCTGCCAGGCCGCCGAGATCCTTGAGCCAGTTAAACACCAGGTCGGCGAGGTACAGGGCAAACGTTGGCGGCGTGTTGTACATGGAATCGTTGTCAGCCGCCGTCTTCCAGTCCAGCATGGCCGGGCAACTGGCGCGCGAGCGACCCAGCAGCTCGCGGCGCACGATCACCAGGGTCAGGCCCGCGGGACCGATATTTTTCTGGGCGCCGGCATAGATGACCCCAAAGCGGGAGACATCCAGTGGCCGCGACAGGATGGTGGACGACATATCCGCCACCAGCGGCACCGCCACCTCGGGCACCCAGTGGAACTCGACCCCGCCGATAGTCTCGTTGGGCGTGTAGTGCAGGTACGCGGCATCCGCGGCCAGTTGCCAGCTGTCGCGGGAGGGAATGGTGCTGAAGTTGGTGTCCTCGGCGCTGGCAGCGACCCTGGCCGAGCCGAAACGCTTGCCCTCGGCTATGGCTTTCTTCGACCACTGCCCGGTGTTCAGGTAGTCGGCGCTGCCACCCTCCGGCAACAAATTCAGCGGCACGGCGGCAAACTGGGTGCTGGCGCCACCCTGCAGGAACAGCACCGCATAGTCGTCGGGGATTGCCAGCAGTTCCCGCAGAGTGGACTCGGCGTGCTCGGCAATGCCCACGAACTCGGCGCTGCGGTGGCTCATTTCCATCACCGACAGGCCACGGCCGTGCCAGTCCAGCATATCGTTGCGTGCGGTTTCCAGCACTGGCACCGGCAGGGCTGCCGGGCCGGCGCAAAAGTTGTACAAGCGGGTCATTGCGGGTCTTTCCTCAGATTGGCGGGAGCGCTGGACGCCTCATTCCGGGGCGTCTTCAGCCCCTTCGGTAGAATCGATTTCCGGTTCAGCGATACGTTCAACGCTGACCAGGAATTCCTCGGGCCGGGTGCGGATCACACGCACCCCCTGGGTGTTCCGGCCCAGCAGGGATACCTCCTCGGCACGTGTGCGCACCAGGGTACCCTGGTTGGAGATCAGCATCAGTTCATCGCCATCGAACACCTGCACGGCGCCCACCAGGCGCCCGTTGCGCTCGCTGGTCGACATGGCGATCACGCCCATGTTGCCGCGACCCTTGGTCGGGAACTCCGCCGCTTCAGTGCGCTTGCCGTAGCCGTTTTCACTCACGGTGAGAATGCGGCCGCCCTCGCGCGGGACAATCAGGGAGATCAGCTGGTGGTCCTTGCCCAGGCGAATGCCGCGCACGCCGCGGGCGGTCCGCCCCATGGCGCGCACATCTTCCTCGCGGAAGCGCACCGCCTTGCCCTCGCTGGAAAACAGCATGACGTCGCAGTTGCCGTCGGTGATCGCGGTGCCGATCAGCACGTCGCCCTCATCCAGCTCCAGGGCCCGCAGGCCCACGCTGCGCTGGCGCGAGAAATCGGTCAGCGCGGTCTTCTTCACCGTGCCATTGGCCGTGGCCATGAAGATATACCAACCCTCGGTGTACTCATTGACCTGCAGGATGGAGGTCACCCGCTCGCCCTCTTCCAGCGGCAACAGGTTGACCATCGGCCGGCCGCGGGAATTGCGCCCGGCCAACGGAATCTGGTACACCTTCAGCCAGTACACCTTGCCCATGTTGGTAAAGCAGAGAATGGTGGCGTGGGTGCTGGCGATCAGCAGGTGCTCGACGAAGTCCTCGTCCTTCACCGCCGTGGCGCTGCGGCCCGTGCCGCCGCGGCGCTGGGCCTGGTAGTCGGACAGGGGCTGGGTCTTGGCGTAGCCCCCGTGGGAGATGGTGACCACCCGGTCTTCCTCGGTGATCAGGTCTTCGACAGTGAGGTCGTGCTGGGAGGCACTGATCTCGGTCAGGCGCTCGTCGCCAAACTCGGTGACGATCTCCTCGAGCTCCTCGCGGATCACCAGCTTGAGACGCTCCGGGTCGGCGAGGATTTCCAGGTAGTCGGCGATCTCACGCAGCTTCTCATCGTACTCGTTGAGCAGCTTTTCGTGCTCCAGGCCGGTCAGCCGGTGCAGGCGCAAATCCAGAATGGCCTGGGCCTGAGCCGGCGACAGGTAGTACTGACCGTCGCGAAGCCCGTAGTGGGGGTCCAGTTCGTCCGGGCGGCAGGCGTCGTCGCCCGCGCGCTGCAGCATGGCGGTCACCTCGCCCGGGGACCAGGCGCGGGCCATCAGGCCCTCTTTCGCCTCCGAGGAGCTGGGAGAGGCCTTGATCAGCTCGATGATGGGGTCGATATTGGCCAGCGCCACCGCCAGGCCTTCCAGCAGGTGGCCGCGTTCGCGGGCCTTGCGCAGCAGGTAGACCGTGCGCCGGGTTACCACCTCGCGGCGGTGGCGGATAAAGGCTTCCAGGATCTGCTTCAGGTTCAGCAGTTTCGGCTGGCCATCGACCAGGGCCACCATATTGATGCCGAATACCGCCTGCAGCTGGGTCTGGGCATAGAGGTTGTTGAGGACCACATCGCCGATCTCCCCCCGGCGCAGTTCGATGACCACCCGCATGCCATCCTTGTCGGACTCGTCGCGCAGCTCCGAAATGCCCTCGATCTTCTTTTCCTTCACCAGCTCGGCAATGCGCTCGATCAGGCGGGCCTTGTTCAGCTGGTAGGGCAGCTCGTGGATGATGATGACATCGCGGCCCTTCTTCTCCTCGTGGATCACCTCCGCCTTGGCCCGGACGTAAATGCGCCCGCGGCCGGTGCGATAGGCCTGGATGATGCCCGCGCGGCCGTTGATGATCGCACCCGTGGGGAAGTCCGGACCGGGGATATGGTCCATCAGTTCATCGACCGTGAGGTCCGGATTGCCCATCAGGGCCAGGCAGCCGCTGACCACCTCGCGCAGGTTGTGCGGCGGGATATTGGTGGCCATGCCCACCGCGATACCGGAGGAACCGTTGATCAGCAGGTTCGGGACCCGGGTGGGCATCACCGCCGGAATCCGCTCGGTGCCGTCGTAGTTGTCTACAAAGTCAACGGTTTCCTTGTCCAGGTCCGCGAGGATGGAGTGGGAAATCTTGCGCATGCGGATTTCGGTGTAGCGCATGGCGGCCGCGGAGTCGCCATCGACGGAGCCGAAATTACCCTGGCCGTCCACCAGCATGTAGCGCATGGAAAAGGACTGGGCCATGCGTACAATGGTGTCATAGACCGCCGAATCCCCGTGGGGGTGATACTTACCGATCACGTCACCAACGATACGCGCAGACTTCTTGTAGCCCTTGTTCCAGTCGTTGTTGAGCTCGTTCATGGCAAACAGGACACGCCGGTGTACCGGCTTCAGGCCGTCGCGCACATCCGGTAGGGCGCGGCCGACAATGACACTCATGGCGTAGTCGAGGTAGGACTGCTTGAGCTCGTCCTCGATGTTGACGGGAAGAATTTCCTTGGCTAACTCACCCATGTACTACAGCTTCCTTTTATGCCTGCGATGAGCGTTTCGCGCGCGCTCTGCGAAACGGCTCCGGGCGGGTGCCCGGCGGCCGGTTGCAGACCTCAGTCAGCGCCCGACGCAAACCCGCAATTATACGGAAGAAGCCCGGCTGCCGCCATGTTTTTGCAGATTTTGGCGGCCGTTCGGGCAGTGATCGGGGATTTCCGGTTATACTTGCGAACTCGCGAGTTGCGGCGGCCAACACCTGCCTGAAGGGGCGCCGACAGCGTTCACCATCACCCCGGGCCCAGACTTCATGACCGCGCTGCCAGACACTGTCGACACCCTCATCCACCCGGGCTGGATCCTGCCCATGGCGCCCGCCAACAGCGTGCTCACGGACTACAGCCTGGCCGTGAGCGGCGGTCGCATCGTCGCCGTCCTGCCACGCCGGGAGGCAGCCACCATCGGCGCCCGCGAAGTGTTCGAACTGCCCGGCCACGCCCTGCTGCCGGGCCTGGTCAATGCCCACGGCCACGCGGCGATGTGCCTGTTGCGGGGCTACGCCGACGACCTGCCACTCATGCCCTGGCTGGAGCAGCACATCTGGCCGGCGGAGGGCCGGCATGTCAGCGAAGACTTTGTCAGCGACGGGGTGGAGCTGGCCATCGCCGAGATGCTGCGGGCCGGCACCACGACTTTCTCCGACATGTATTTCTTCCCCGACGCCTGCGCCCGGGTGGCCCAGGCCCGGGGCATGCGCTGCCAGATCACCTTTCCGATCCTCGATTTCCCCACGCCCTGGGCCCGGGACGCGGACGAATACATCAGCAAGGGCCTGGCCCTGCGGGACACGCTCAAGCACAGCAGCCTGGTCAGCCTCGGCTTTGGCCCCCACGCGCCCTACACGGTGAGCGAGGCAACCCTGGCCCGCGTCGCCATCCTCGCCGCGGAGCTGGATATACCGGTGCAGATCCATCTGCACGAAACCCCCGGCGAGGTGCTGCAGGCAGTGGAGGCCAACGGCGAGCGGCCGCTGGACAGCCTGCACCGCCTGGGCCTGCTGGGACCGCGCACCCAGTGCGTGCACATGACCGACCTGGGGGCCCAGGACATTGCCCTGCTGGCCGAGACCGGCGCCCACGTGGTGCACTGCCCCCAGTCCAACATGAAACTGGCCTCGGGCAGCTGCCCGGTGAGCAAGCTGCTGGCAGCGGGCGTCAATGTCGCCCTGGGCACGGACAGCGCCGCCAGCAACAACGACCTGAATCTGTTCGGGGAAATGCAGACCGCCGCCCTGCTGGCCAAACTGGGCACCGGTGACGCCAGCGCCCTGCCCGCCGCCCAGGCGCTGGCCATGGCCACCCTCGGCGGCGCCCGGGCCCTCGGGCTGGACGACCAGATCGGCAGCCTGGAGCCGGGCAAACTGGCGGACATGATCGCCGTGGATCTCAGCGGCCCCGAGACCCAACCGCTGTACAACCCCTTGTCGCAACTCGTGTACGCCTGCAACGGCAGCCAGGTGACCCACAGCTGGATCGGTGGCGAGCTGAAACTGCGGGACCGGCAACTGACCGGCTTTGATCTCGAAGCCCTGGGCCAGCGCAGCAGACGCTGGCAGCAACGAATTACAGGAACCCATGCATGACCGCACAAGCGAACGTCGATCCAAAGGAAATCGCCAAGTTCGAGGCGCTGGCCTCGCGCTGGTGGGACCGCAACAGCGAGTTCAAGCCCCTGCATGACATCAATCCGCTGCGGGCCAACTACATCGACGAGCATTCAGCAGTGGCCGGCAAGAACCTGGTGGATGTGGGCTGCGGCGGCGGCATCCTGGCGGAAGCCATGGCCCAGCGCGGCGCCCGGGTGACCGGTATCGACATGGGCGAGGCGCCGCTGGCCGTGGCGCGCATCCACCAGCTGGAATCCGGCGTGGATGTGGATTACCGGCAGACCACGGCGGAGGAACTGGCGGCGGAACAGCCGGCTCATTACGACGTGGTCTGTTGCCTGGAGATGCTGGAACATGTGCCGGACCCCGCCGCGGTCGTCGCCGCCTGTGCGGCGCTGGCCACCCCTGGCGCCTCCCTGTACTTCTCCACCATCAACCGCAATCCCAAGGCGTTTGCCTTCGCCATTGTCGGTGCCGAGTACGTCTTGAAACTGCTGCCCGCCGGTACCCACGAATACGGCAAGTTCATCAAGCCCTCGGAGCTGGCCGCCTGGATCCGGGCGGCCGGACTGAGCCTCGAGGGCATGACCGGCCTGGTCTACAACCCGTTCAGCAAGCAGTATCGCCTGCATCCCCGGGACGTTTCGGTCAACTACATGGTGCGGGCGGTAAAGCCCGCGGCAGCGTGAAGCGCCCGGACCCGGCCGCGCTCAAGGCGGTCATCTTCGACCTCGATGGCACCCTGGTGGATACCGCCAGTGAGTTCGTGGTGGTGGTGCAGGCACTGCGCGCGGAGTTCGACTTGCCCCCCCTGGAGCCCGCGCGTATCCGCGCCAGCGTCTCCAATGGCGCCCGGGCCCTGGTCACCCTGGCCCTGGGCACCCTGGAGACGGAACCGGCGTTCGAACGGCAGCGGCTGCGATTGCTGGAGCTGTACAGTGAGGTACTGGGCAGCAGTGCCCGCCCCTACCCGGGTATCGAGCAGCTGCTGGAGGAGCTGTCGCACCGCGGTATCGGCTGGGGCATTGCCACCAACAAACCGCGGGCCTACGCCGCGCCACTGATGAGCCGCCTGGCCCTGCAACCGCCCATGGGCAGCCTGGTCTGCCCCGATGACGTCGCCGAGCGCAAGCCCCACCCGGAGTCGCTGCTGCGCAACTGCCGGGAACTGGGCTGCCAGCCTGGCCAGGCTGTGTATGTCGGCGATCACCAGCGCGATATCGAGGCCGGCCTGCGCGCCGGCATGTTCACCATCGCGGCGCTGTACGGCTATATTGAGGCGGACGATGACCCAGCCCTGTGGGGCGCCGATGCCAGCGCCGCCTGCAGCACCCACCTGCGGGACCTGATCCTCGCCCCCCACTGACCGCCAACGGAGCATCCATGGACATCCAGACTATACCCGCCGACTACAGCCCAGCCCCCGACCTGCTGCGGGGCAAGGTGGTCCTGGTCACCGGCGCCGGTGACGGCATCGGCCGCGCCGCGGCGGAAAGCTACGCTGCCCACGGCGCCACGGTGGTGCTACTCGGCCGCACCCTGGCCAAGCTGGAAGCGGTGTACGACGCGATCGAAGCGGCCGGCGGCGCCCAGCCCGCGCTGTTCCCGCTGGACCTGGCCAGCGCCACCGAGGCCGACTACAGCACCTTGGCCGATGCCCTGGACAGTACCTTCGGACGCCTCGATGGCCTGCTGCACAACGCCAGCCTGCTGGGGGAGCGGCGCCCCATCGCCAATGCGACCTGGAATGCCTGGTCGGACGTGATGCAGGTCAACGTCAACGCCCAGTTCCTGTTGAGCAGGGCCACCCTGCCGCTGCTGGAGCAGGCGCCGCTGGCATCGGTGATCTTTACCTCGTCCGGCGTGGGCCGCCAGGGTCGCGCCTACTGGGGAGCCTACGCGGTGTCGAAGTTCGCCACCGAGGGACTGATGCAGGTGCTGGCGGACGAACTGGAGAATACCTCGCGGATCCGGGTAAACAGCCTCAACCCCGGCGCGACCAACACCGCCATGCGCCGCAGCGCTTACCCGGCTGAGACCCCCACGGAGAACCCCTCACCGGCCGCAATCATGCCGACCTACCTGTACCTGATGGGGGATGACAGTGCCGGGGTGACCAAGCAGGCATTCGACGCCCAGCCCTGACCCCGGGGAGACTTACTTTCTACCCGGCTTGCGCGGTGAACGCCGGCCGGGGGCGGTGGGCACCGGCCCCTTGCGCTTGCCGAACTGGCGCTCCATCACTTCCTTTTCCTTGATCGTGTTGCGCTTGATCTTCTTCGGTTCCAGCTTGGCCAGCTGATACAGCGCCTTGACTTCCTTCGGCTCCATCTCCGCCCACTGGCCCTGCTTGACCTTGGAGGGGATGAAGACATTGCCGTAGCGCACCCGCTTCAGGCGTGAAACGGTGAGACCCTGGGATTCCCACAGGCGCCGTACCTCGCGGTTGCGGCCCTCCATCAGTACCACATAGTACCAGTGGTTGATCCCGTCGCCGCCGCCATCCTGGATGTCAGAGAAGCGGGCGACCCCGTCGTCCAGCATTACTCCCTCGAGCAGGCGCGCGAGCACCGCCTCGTCGACGCCACCCATCACCCGCACCATGTATTCACGCTCGATATTGGCCGAGGGGTGCATCAGGGCATTGGCCAGCTCGCCGTCGGTGGTGAACAGCAGCAGGCCGGAGGTATTGAAGTCGAGTCGGCCGATGGAGATCCAGCGCCCGGACTTGATCTTGGGCAGGCGCTCGAACACCGTGCGCCGACCCTGCGGGTCCTTGCGGCTGCAGACCTCGCCGGTGGGCTTGTGATAGAGGATACAGCGGGTCTGCTCCGCGGGGACGGGCTCCAGCGGCTTGCCGTCGATGCTGATGCGATCGCGCTCGGTCACCCGGTCGCCCAGCGCAGCGCGCTTGCCCTCCACCTCCACGCGACCCTCTTCGATCCAGCGCTCCATTTCCCGACGTGAACCGAGGCCGGTACGAGCCAGGACTTTCTGCAGTTTTTCTCCGGCGACGGCGGCTGCCTGGGGGGCGGCGGCCGCCGCAGTCGGGGCTTCAAGCTTGCGTTTGCTCAATGGATTGGGTCCGAATCGGGTGGTATTGCGTTGCTGTCAGCGGCGTCCGCGGCTGACTCGTCGTCCTCTGCTTCGGCATCCGGGGCCAGCCCGGAGACCAGGCTGAGATTCGCGGGAGCAGCCGCGACCGCTGCGCTGCCATCGGCATCATTGGCGGCGGACTCCGGTGGGTCGTTGAAACCCAGTTCCGCGTTCAGGGTCTCCAGGTCACGAATTTCCGCCAGCGCCGGGAGCTGGTCCAGGTTCTTGAGATTGAAATAGTCGAGGAACTGGCGGGTCGTCGCATACATTGCGGGACGCCCGGGCACATCGCGGTGTCCGACCACGCGAATCCACTCGCGCTCGTGCAGGGTCTTGATGATGTTGGAACTCACCGCCACCCCGCGGATCTCCTCGATCTCCCCCCGGGTAATCGGCTGGCGATAGGCAATCAGCGCCAGCGTCTCCAGCAGGGCGCGGGAGTATTTCTGCGGACGTTCCTGCCACAGGCGAGCCACCCAGGGGGCCAGGGACTGGCGCACCTGGTAACGAAAACCGCCCGCCACCTCGCACAGCTCGAAACCGCGCTCCGCGCAGCGCTCGGCTGCGGCAGCCAGCGCCTCGCGGATATCCGCCGGGGATGGCCGCTCGTGCTCCTCAAACAGTTCTCCCAACTGGGCCGGGGTCAGCGGCCTGCCGGCGGCCAGCAGCGCGCCCTCGACAATCTGCACCAGGGTGGAGTTCGTTTCCGACATCTTACTCAGACCTTGCCTTGACGTGAATCGGGCCAAAATTCTCGGTTTGCACTATCTCCACCAGGGATTCCTTGATCAGTTCCATCACTGCCAGGAAGGTGACCACGACCCCCAGGCGACCCTCCTTCGCGGAGAACAGCGCTACAAACGGCACGAACTGGCGGCCCGACAGTTTCTCCAGCACCTCGGACATGCGCTCCCGGGTGGACAGGGCCTCGCGCTGGATATGGTGGCTCTCGAACATGTCGGCGCGGCGCAGGACCTCGCTCAGGGCCAGCAGCAGTTCGCGCATGTCCACATCCGGGTCCGGGCGCGCCCGGTTCAGGTCCGGGGGTTCGGCGCTGCCGACCCAGGTATCCCGCTCCAGCCGGGGCAGCTCCTCGATATCCTCGGCGGCTTTCTTGAACCGCTCGTACTCCTGCAGGCGCCGGATCAGCTGCGCCCGGGGATCCTCCTCATCGTCCTCCACCTCGGAGGCCCGCGGCAGCAGCATGCGGGACTTGATCTCAGCCAGTACCGCCGCCATCAGCAGGTACTCCGCCGCCAGCTCGAACTGCATGGCGTCCATGAGCTCGACATAGCGCATGTACTGGGCAGTGATTTCAGAGACGTCGATCTCGAGGATATCCAGGTTCTGGCGCCGGATCAGGTACAGGAGGAGGTCCAGCGGCCCCTCGAAGGCTTCCAGAAACACTTCCAGGGCCTGCGGCGGGATGTACAGGTCCCGGGGCAGCTCGGTCATGGCTTTGCCCAGCACCACGGCAAAGGGCATCTCACCCTGCTGGGGGCGCTGCCCGGCAGCGGTCTCGGTGCCTGCGGGAGGTGTTGCCGGCGGCGTATCGTTCACGGGCGATCCTGTACTCATCAGGGGCGAGAGTATACCCGATCAGGAGTCAAATGGCGCCACGTCGCCCTTGCCGGCCCGGAGCACGATGGGAACTTCATCCGCCAGGTCCACCACCGTGGTGGGTTCGAGCCCGCAGTAGCCACCGTCGATGACCAGGTCCACGTCGTGCTCCAGCACCTCGCGGATGTCGTAGGGGTCGATCAGGGGAAACTCGTCGCCCGGCATGATCAGGGTCACGCTCATCAGGGGCTCCCCGAGGTCTGCCAGCAGGGCCATGGCGATGATGTTGTCGGGAATACGCAGGCCCACGGTCTTGCGCTTGGGGTGCATCAGCCTTCGCGGGACCTCCGAGGTGGCGCGCAGGATGAAGGTGTAGGGCCCCGGGGTACTGGCCTTGAGCCGGCGATACACCGTGTTGTCCACCCGGGCGTAGTTGGCGATATCCGAGAGATCGCGGCAGACGAGGGTGAAGTTGTGGCGGTCGTCCAGGCGACGGATGCGGCGAATCCGGTCCAGCGCTGCCTTGTCGCCAATGTGGCAGCCGAGCGCGTAGGCGGAGTCGGTCGGATAGACCACCACCCCCCCGGCCCGAATGATGTCCGTGGCCTGGCGGATCAGCCGCGCCTGCGGACTCTCCGGGTGAATCTGGAAAAACTGGCTCACAGCGGGTCTCCTGGTGAGCGGATAGCGGGCAGCCAGCGTTCCCACACGCCACGCAGACTGCCCAGGTGGCGCAATTCTACACCCAGTTCCGCGGTCCAGGGGCCGTCGCGGTGAAAATCACTGCCGAGGGACACTTCCAGAGCGCACTCCAGCGCCAGCCGGCACAGCTGCCGGGTCTGCTCCGGCGTCTGCCGCCCGTTGACCACTTCCACTGCCTCCCCGCCCGCGTCCTTGAAGTCTGCGACCAGGCGATGCAGCTTGCTGCGGGTCAGCTTGTACTTGAGGGGATGCGCCAGCACCGCCACCCCGCCGGCGGCGACGATCCACCCGGTTACCTCCGCCAGGGTCGGCCAGAAGGCTTTCACATCCCCCGGCTTGCCCCGCCCGAGGTAGCGGTCGAAGGCCGTGCCGACATCGGCGACATGTCCCTGCTCCACCATCCAGGCGGCAAAGTGTGGCCGTCCCAGCTGGCTGTCGCCGGCTGCCAGCAGCGCACCCTCCAGTGCACCGGGGAACCCGAGTTTCTCCAGCCGCTCCGCGATCACATTGCCGCGATCAATCCGGGCCGCTGCCAGTCTGGCCACACCCTGTTCCAGCACCGGATGGGTACAGTCCACGCCCAGGCCGACCACATGAATGGTCGCACCGGACCAGACGCAGGAGAATTCCAGCCCGGCCAGGAGGCTCATTTCACCCTCACTGGGGCTATAATAGGCCGCCGCGGCCCGGTAACCCGCCACGGTATCGTGGTCGGTTATGGCAAACAGCTGAATACCCCTGCTGCGGGCACGGTCCACCAGCTGCTCGGGGCTGAGGGCACCGTCCGAAGCGGTGGTGTGGGTGTGGAAGTCAATCAGCACAAACTCTACACTCCGTGATCGCTGCAACTGTTATGGCCTGATGCGGGCCCGGCAGTCCCGCGCCCAATGCGCATCCTAACATGCTGGAGCAAGGTCGTTTTTCATGAGACAACTGCTGGAATTCATTCCCATCGCGCTGTTCTTCATCGTCTACCAGATGGATGGCGATACCGTGACCCTGTACGGCTGGAGCCATACTGTGGACGGTATTTTCTCCGCCACCGCGGTGTTGATGATAGCGACCGTGATCCAGATCCTTGCCACCTGGGCACTGACCCGGCAGCTGGAAAAGCGCCTGCTCTGGGTTGGCTTCGCCGCCTGCGCCTTCGGCGCGGCGACCCTGTTGCTGCGCAACGAGATGTTCATCATGTGGAAGCCCACCATCTTCAACTGGGTCCTGGCGCTGGTCTTTGGCGTCTCCCAGTTTGTCGGCGAGCGCAACCTGATGGAGCGCACCCTGGGCAGCCAGGTCCAGCTGCCAGCGAGAATCTGGAACCGCCTGAACCTGCTTTGGATCGCTCATTTTACCGTGGTCGGGGGCCTCAACCTCGTGGTGGCCTACGGCTACAGCGAAGCCACCTGGGTCAGTTACAAGATGTATTCCGCGATACTGTTCACCGTGATCCTGACCGGCCTGACCGCCTGGATGGTCGCCCCACACCTGAAAGAACAGCCCGCCAACAACCAGGAGTGATCCCCGGATGCTTTACGCGATTATCTGCGAAGACGTCGACAACAGCCTGCCTCTGCGCCAGCGCGCGCGCCCGGCGCACCTGGCCCGGATCCAGCAGCTGGTGGACGAAGGACGTCTGCTGGTCGCGGGTCCCCATCCGGCGCTGGACACCGGGGACCCCGGTGAAGCGGGCTTTACCGGGAGCCTGATCATTGCCGAGTTCGACAGCCTGGAAGCGGCGACCGCGTGGGCCGATTCGGATCCCTATGTCGACGCCGGCGTTTTCCGCCGCGTTGTCGTGAAGCCCTACAAGCGCGTGCTGCCCTGAAGCAGCGACAGCGTGATAGACTCGCGAACCCCCATGTTCGGCCCCTGTCAGAAGGAAAGCGTTTTGCAGTACACCCTGATTACCTCCCTGTTGGTCTTCCTGCTCTCGACCTCGGTGCAGGCGCAGGATGTCCGCTATATCAGCGACACCCAGTACGTCCCCGTCCGCAGCGGCGCGGGCAACGAGTTCCGTATCCTTCACCGCGGTATTCCCTCGGGCACACGGCTGACGGTGCACCGATTTTCGGAGGATGGCGAATGGTCCGAAATCACTACCGCGGACGGCACCACCGGTTGGGTCCGGGCCCAGTACCTGATGGCAGAAACCCCCGCCAGGAACCAGATTGATCAGGCCCTGGCGAAAGCAGCACAACTGGCAGCGGAAAACGCTGAGCTGTCCACGGAGCTCGCCGACCTGAAGGCCCTGCGCGAAGAACTTGAGGGAGACGCGGACAACGCCGATGCAACCCTGCAAACACTGACCGAGGAGCTGGCGCAGCTGAAGCAGATTTCCGGTCGCTCGCTGCAGCTGGACGCTGACAACCGGCGGCTGACAGAGGAAACCGAAAACCTGCGCGCCCAGGTCGACATGCTCGGCGCCGAAACCCAGCGCCTGCAGGAGAGCCTGCGCAGCAGCGCGTTCCTGGACGGCGCCCTGGCGGTGCTGCTGGGGGTTGTCATCGCGGTGGTGGCCCCCCGCCTCTGGCCCAAGCGTCGACGCAATGACGGCTGGGGCTGATATCCGCCGACCCATCCGCAACGAGAGGATCTGTCCATGTTACGCGCCCTGAGCCTGGCTCTGCTGTTCCTGCTGCCCCTGACCGCTGCCGCGGAGGAAACCCCGCTGCCCAACCCGCAGGTCGTGATCAAGACCAACGAGGGCGACATTACCCTGCGCCTGTTCCGCGACAAGGCCCCGGTGACGGTGGCCAACTTCCTCGCCTATGTCGATGCCGGCCACTACAACGGCACCATTTTCCATCGCGTGATTCCCAACTTCATGATCCAGGGAGGCGGCTTCCTGCCCGACATGAGCGAGAAGGCAACCGGCGCCCCCATCGTCAACGAGTCGCGCAACCGCCTGCACAACATCCGCGGCACCGTCGCCATGGCCCGCACCGCCGATCCCGACTCCGCCGCGGCACAGTTCTTCATCAACCAGCGCAGCAACCTGCAACTGGACTGGTCACCCGGTCAGGACGGCTATGCGGTCTTTGGCGAGGTGACCGATGGCATGACGGTGGTGGATTACATTGCCTCCAGTCCGGTACAGGTGATGAACGGCCACCCCGATGTGCCCGCCGAGCCCATCGTGATCCTGGAAATTGCCCGCAAGCCGCTGCCATGACCGCTCTCAGTGTCAACCTCAACAAGATCGCGCTGATCCGCAATTCCCGGGACACCAGCAATCCGGATATCCCGCGGCATGCGCAGATCTGCATCGACGCAGGCGCCGACGGCATCACCGTCCACCCCCGGCCCGACCAGCGCCACATCCGGGTGCAGGACTGCCACGACCTGGCAGGGATGTTGCGCGTGGAGTTCAATATCGAGGGCAATCCCATGACCGGCCCGCGCAAGAGTGACCGGCCGGGGGTCGGCGACTATCCGGGTTTCATGGCCCTGGTCAGGGAGATTCGCCCGGCCCAGTGCACGCTGGTTCCCGACGGCGACAACCAGCTCACTTCCGACCACGGCTTCGACCTGAGGCGTGACGGCGATGCGGTAGCGCCCCTGGTTGCAGAGCTCAAGGCCCTGGGCATCCGCACCAGCCTGTTCATGGACCCTGACCCGGAGCAAATCCGGCTGGCCGTCCAGACCGGTACCGACCGCATCGAGCTGTACACCGAGAGCTATGCCCGCGCCTTCGCCGCGGGCAGGGACGTGGAGGCGGTGCTGCAGCGCTATATCGAAGCGGCCGAGACAGCCGCGGATGTCGGTCTCGGGGTGAACGCAGGCCACGACCTGGACCTGCACAACCTGCCGCTGTTCACCCGGGTCCCGGGGCTGCTGGAAGTGTCCATTGGCCACGCCCTGACCGTGGATGCCCTGAGCATGGGGCTGGGCCGCGCCGTTGCCGCCTACCAGCGCGCCCTCGGCAAGACCGTTGCCGACACCGCCGCCTGAGCGGAACCGCATGGACGACGAGTTGCCGCCCTACCTGGTTCCCCACAGCCAGGAGCCCATCGGGATACTGTATCAGGATGCTCACCTGCTGCTGGTGCGCAAACCCCACCTGTTGCTCAGTGTTCCCGGCCGCCACCCCCTCAACAAGGACTGTCTGGTAACCCGGCTGCAGCAGGATTTCCCCGGCGCCAGCATCGTCCACCGGCTGGATCTCGACACTTCCGGAATCATGGTGATACCGCTGGACAAGCCCACCCACGCCCATATCAGTCGCCAGTTCCAGGAACGGCTGGTATACAAGCAGTACGAGGCGGTGGTCTGGGGCGTGGTGGAGACGGACAGCGGTGAAATCAGCCTGCCCATCGTCTGCGACTGGGAGCGGCGTCCACTGCAGAAAATCTGCCATGAGACCGGCCGCGAGGCCATCACCTGGTTCGAAGTCCTGGAACGCGGCACGGACCGCACCCGGCTGCAGCTGACCCCGCAGACCGGCCGCTCGCACCAGTTGCGCATCCACTGCCGGGAACTGGGCCACCCCATTCTCGGCTGCGACATGTACGCCCACGAGGCGGCCCTGGCACTGTCACCGCGGCTGCTGCTACACGCCACCGAACTGGGCTTCACTCATCCGGCCACCGGTGCCTGGCTGCAGGGGGAGTGCCCCGCGGATTTCTGAGCCTCAGCTCGCCGCCGGCAAATAGCTGCACCAGTCCGACCAGCTGCCCGGGTACAGCAGCGCGTCATCATCGCCCAGTTGCGCAAGTGCATAGAGATTGACGCAGGCGGTGACCCCCGAACCACAGTAAACGATGCGCTTTACCCCTTCGGGAACCGCGGCAAAATGTTCCGCGAGGGCCGTCGTATCGCGCAGCCTGCCGCTGTCGTCGCTGACCCGCTGCCAGGGCACATTGAGCGCACCGGGGATGTGGCCGGCCACCGGGTCGATCGGCTCTTCAACGCCGGCGAAGCGGCGGGGCTCCCGCGAGTCCAGCAGCACCGCCCCTGCGGCCTGCAGTTGCCGCAGGTGGTCAATATTGCAATACCCGCGATAGTCACCCACAGCCGGCGGCGGGCAGGGCCTGGGTACCGGCGCCGCAGTGGAAGCCGAGCCGCCCGCGGCGAGCCAGCCCTGGTAGCCGCCGTTCAGCAGCCGGGGCGGACGGTAGCCCAGCGCCCGCATCAGCCACCAGAGTCGGGCGGCGAAGGCGAAACGGGAATCGTCGTAGGCAACCACCGGGGTGTCGAGGCCGATACCTAGAGCCGCGAGCCTCGCCGCCAGCTTGCCCGGGGCGGGCAGCGGATGGCGGCCCCCGTGGCGCCCAACCGGCCCGGAGAGATCCTCTTCCAGATCGAGATAATGGGCACCGGGGATATGGCCCGCCAGGTATTGCCCGCGCCCGGCAGTCGGCTGGCCAAGCACGAACCGGCAGTCAATGATCACCGCGTCCCCCGGCGCGAACAACTCAGCAGCATCCAGCACAGGCCACGTCTCCCCCTCAGCCGTTATTGAACCGGCAGTTTAGCGGCCTGCACCGGCCGACGCGAGTGGGATTGACCTTGAACACAAGCCGGACAGGGCTGCCTGCGGCCGGTGACTGTACTAGAATCAGGAAAATAGCCCGGAGCTCAGGCCGTGGTCATCCACAGCACCGATGGCGACACCGTTACTATCGTCGCCAAGCCCAACCAGTCCGCATCCTGGCGCAGCAACCAGCTGGTCCTGCTTGCATTGTCGGTGCCCTCCCTGGGCGCCGCCGTCGGCTTTGCCCTCGCCGGGGCCTGGCCCATCCTGCCCTTCGCCGGGCTGGAACTCACCGCCCTGGGAGCCTCCCTGTACTACGTGAACTGGAAACTCCAGTACCGGCACGTCATTACCCTCGGTCCCGAGGCCGTGCGCATCGACAAGGGCTTCTACCTGCCCCGCCAGAGCTGGACCTTTGCCCGCGCCAGCACGGGCCTCAGCATGGAGCCCACACGCCACCCCTGGGATGCCCCCGCCCTGAGCCTGCAGTGCGGCGGCGAGCGCATCAGCGTCGGCGAATTCCTCAGCCGCGACGACGGCCTCCTCCTGCAGCAGCACCTGCGCCAGCAACTGCGCGTACTGGGCTACAGCGAACGCGCCAGTCACGCCTTCTGACCCACGCCCTGCGCCAGGCCCGCTCAGGGCCATTGGGTGATTGGCCCCACACCTGTATAATCGCCGGCCCTGCCCAGCCCCGGAATACCGCCATGTCTCGCAACAAAGTCGGCTTCGTCAGCCTGGGGTGCCCCAAGGCCCTGGTTGATTCCGAACGGATCCTGACCCAGCTCAAGCTGGACGGCTACGACATCGTGCCCAGCTACCAGGATGCCGAGCTGGTGGTGGTCAACACCTGCGGTTTCATCGACAGCGCCAAGCAGGAATCCCTGGACGCCATTGGCGAAGCGCTGAGCGAGAACGGCCGGGTGATCGTGACCGGCTGTATGGGCAAGGGGGCCGATGCCGAGTCCATCCTGCAACTGCATCCAAAAGTCCTCAGTGTCACCGGACCCGCCGCCTACGAAGAAGTGGTCAGCGCCGTGCACCAGTACGTGCCGCACACCCCGGTACACGACCCTTATGTCGACCTGGTTCCGCCCCAGGGCGTGAAGTTGACCCCGCGCCACTACGCCTATTTGAAGATATCCGAGGGCTGCAACCACCGCTGCAGTTTCTGCATTATTCCGCACATGCGCGGCGACCTGGTGAGCCGCCCGATTGGCGAGGTCATGGAGGAAGCCGAGCGCCTGGTCAATGCCGGGGTGCGCGAGCTGCTGGTGATCTCCCAGGACACTAGTGCCTACGGGGTGGACCTGAAATACCGCACCGGTTTCTGGAACGGGCGGCCCATGAAGACCAGCATGCAATCCCTGTGCGAAGGCCTGGCGGAATTCGGCATCTGGGTGCGGCTGCACTATGTCTATCCCTACCCCCATGTCGACAACATCCTGCCGCTGATGGCGGAGGGTAAAATCCTGCCCTATCTGGACATCCCCTTCCAGCACGGCAGCCCCAGTGTACTCAAGCGCATGAAACGCCCCGCCGCCGCCGAGAAGTCTCTGGAACGCATCCATCACTGGCGCCAAGTCTGCCCGGACATCACCCTGCGCAGCACTTTCATTGTCGGCTTCCCCGGGGAGACCGACGCGGATTTCGAGCTGTTGCTGGATTTCCTGGAAGAGGCGCAGCTCGACCGGGTGGGCTGCTTCCAGTACTCCCCGGTAGCCGGCGCGCCCGCCAACGACCTGCCCGACCAGATCCCGGAGGCGATCAAGCAGGAGCGCTGGGAGCGGTTCATGGCCCTGCAGCAGGAGATCAGCGCGGCGAAGCTGCAGGCCAAGGTCGGCCGCACCATTGAGATCCTGATTGACGAGGTGGACGAGGAGGGGGCCATCGGGCGCTCTACCGCGGACGCGCCCGAAATCGACGGCAAAGTGTACCTGGACGGTATCAGCGACCTGCAGCCGGGGGATTTTGTCGAGGCCGAGGTCACCGCCGCCGACGACTACGACCTCTGGGCAGGCTGACCGTTGAACCTGCTGCTGTTTGCCCCGGGCGAATGCACTGCCGGGGGACACCTGCGCCTGACCGACCGCCGCGCCACACACCTGCGCCAGGTGCTCCAGGCGAAGCCCGGCGACGAGGTGCAGGTGGGGGCGATCGGTGGCGGGATCGGCCGGGGCATCATCACCGCCATCGACAGGCACAGCGTCGAGCTGCGGGTGACACTGTCCAGCCCGCCGCCGCCCAAGCTGCCGGTAACCCTGCTGCTGGCCCTGCCGCGGCCCAAGATGCTGCGCCGTATCCTGCGCGCGGCCGCCGAGTTCGGGGCCGCCGAGATTCACCTGCTGAACAGTTTCCGGGTCGAGAAGAGCTACTGGCAAACCCCGGTGCTCGCCCCCGCCACGGTCCGTGACTACCTGCTGCAGGGTCTGGAGCAGGCCCGCGACACCCTGTTGCCGCCTGTACACTTGCACACTCGCTTCAAGCCCTTCGTGGAAGACCAGCTACCCGGCCTCCTGGCGGGCCGCGACGCCCTCCTCGCCCACCCCGGCGACGCCCCCCTGGCGCCCACCGGGCTCGAACGGGACACGGTACTGGTGGTCGGACCCGAGGGTGGTTTCATTCCCTACGAAGTGGAGAAACTGCTGGCGGCGGGCTGCCGCCAGGTATCGCTGGGGCCGCGCATCCTGCGCGTGGAGAACGCCGTCGCGGCGCTGCTGGGGCGGGCAATCTGAGGACTGTCATGGAGCGACGCTGGGCGCGGAAGCGGGGACGCCGTGGTGCTGTTCCGGGGACCGTTGAGCGCATGGATGCGCGATACGAGCCTACATGGACGTACTCGCGGCGTGTCCCCGGAACAGCACTACGGCGTCCACGCGGAGACCCCGCGCGGAATCTCCAGCAGGTCCGTTCTTAGAAGCGGTACTGGATCTCTGCGCCATACATCCGCGGCGGCGCCACCGCGAAACCACCGGTTCCGGATGACTCCACCAGCGCTATGCCGCCGTTGATGTAGTCCTCGTCCGTGAGGTTGGTGCCATAGAGAGCCGCGCTCCAGCGCTCGTCCGGGGACAGCCAGCTGAGGCGGGCGCTGAGTTCGAACTGCTCGTCCTCGAACCAGATGCCGGTGGTGCAGCTCAAGGCATCAAAGCAGAATTCCATGTCGAATTTCCAGCTCGCCTGGATCCTCGGCACAAAAGTCCCATAGGCGGTTTCCAGGTTGTACTGGGCCGACAGCAGGTAGCTCTGGTCGGCCAGGCGCGGCAGGTTTTCCGCAGAGCGGTCGTTGGGGCAGGAATCGACCTGGAGCAGGCTCAGGTTCGCGCGCACGCAGCCCGCTGCCGGTGGCGCGGAGAGGTCGGCAATGGTGATCTGCTCGTCCATGAACTCCTTGATTTCGCCGTCGGTGATGGTCGCGTTGAAACCGATGATCAGATTGTCAGTCGCCAGCCAGGTGCTCTCCAGCTCAAAGCCCTTGATGGTGGATTCCGCGGCGTTGATAGTGGCCGGGGACGGTGAATTGACCTCCGGGTTGATCACCAGTGTGGTGAGCTGGCGATTGGTGTAATCCGTGTAGAACAGGGCCCCGTTCAGACGCAGGCGACGCTGCAGCAGATCCAGCTTGAACCCCAGTTCGATGTTCTCCACTTCCTCGGGCTCGAAGCGCTCCAGTTCCCCGGTGGGGGATTCGGACAGGCCGCCGGAGAGGAAGCCCTCGCTGTAGGTCAGGTACAGGCTACCCTGGTCCAGCCAGCGGTTCTCGCCGATCAGGTACTGGATGCTGGCCATCGGCGTGACATTGTTGTTGGAGACCTTGCGCTGGCGGACGCCGGCCTCGACCAGCGAGAACCCGGGGTTGTACTCGAACCCGGGCCGCTGGACCACAAACAGGCCGCCGCCCACGGGGATTGCGGAGCCGCCATTGAGGTCCAGGGTGGAGGGATCGATCGCCAGGTCCTGGATCTTCAGCTCGCGGCTCTCATCGGTGTAACGCAGCCCGAGAGTCGCCCGCCACCGGGGATTGAATTCCCACTCCAGCTGGGCATAGGCGGCCACCGCATCGTTGTTGGCGGTCTGAGTGTCGGAGGAGATGCTGAGAAAAAACAGGTTGGCGATTGCCGGATCGAACGGCCCCAGGAAACTGATGCTCTGGCGTCCCTTGCTCTCCTCCGCAAACCAGTACAGGCCGGTAACGTATTGCAGGCGGTCATCAAAAGCGCTGCCGATCAGCTGGAACTCCTGGCTGTACTGGTCGCTCTCTCCGGCGCCGCCCTGCGGGTGCACAGTATTGGTACGGTGCAGGAAGGGGATTCCGGTGTGATCGAGCTCGTCGTTCTGCGACGCCTCGGTGTAACGGTAACCGCTGATGCTCTTCAAGCTCAGGTCGGAGCTCAGTGCCCATTCCGCCACCAGCGAGGCGCCCCGGTTTTCCGCCTTGTATTCGCCGCCCAGGTCGGAAATGATCGTGCGCGGATCACCGCCGCCCGCTTTGGCCGAGTCGTCACAGAAATCCGCCAGGGTGCGCCCCGTGGCGGGAACGATGGCTATGGTGTTGAACAGGGCGGCCTGCCAGCCGTTGGCCCCCTCCACATTGATACACTTCTGCGGCCGCATGCGCTGGTCGGTCTCGGCCCAGTTCAGGTTCAGGTCCAGGGTGAGATCGTCGCTGGCGGCCCAGCGGGTCTGCCAGATCAGGCTCTGGCGGTCCTCGTCCATGTAGTCCTTGCCGTCGAACAGGTTCTCGATGTGTCCGTCGCGCTTGCGGGTGACGCCGGAGACGCGGGTCCACAGGGTATCGGTCAGCGGCAGGTTGAGGACAAACTCCGTATCCATGCGGTCGTAATTGCCGACCCGGAAGCCGACGGAGCCCTCGAACTCCTCCACGGGTTTGTTGGTGGTGAAGACCAGCGCCCCCCCGGTGGTGTTCTTGCCAAACAGGGTGCCCTGGGGACCGCGCAACACCTGCACCGACTGGATATCGTTGAGGTCGAGCAGGGCCCCGTCGGGGCGACCGAGGTAGATGTCATCGATATAGATGCCGACACCGGAATCGATATTCTCGCCGGTGTTGCGCTGGCCGACACCGCGGATATAGACACTGGCCAGCGGCGCCGAACCGTTCGCCTCCACCACATCGATGTTGGGTGCCAGGCTGTTGAGGTCCGCCAGGTTGCGGACACCTGCCTCGCGCAGGCCCGCTGCATCCAGCGCGGTCACCGCCAGCGGCGTCTCCTGCAGGCTTTCCGCCCGCTTGCGGGCCGTAACCAGCACTTCCTCCAGTACCATCCCCTGGGCCAGCACCGGGGCCGGCACGGCACTCGCCACAGCAGCGGCAACCGCTATCGACAGCACAGACCAGGGACCTGCAGCATGCTTCAACATCAACCGTACCTCTCTGCTTATTGTTATTTATCGAGCGCACTCATCACTAACGATGATTAGTCTTGATTAAAGCAGTCTTTCCCGCCACCGGGCAAGACGGCAAATTACCGCGATCGAAGCTGTCCCGCCTGCCCTTCAGCTTTTACCGGACTGGTTCAACTTTTACTGCCGGCAGCCAGGCCGACCGGACAGGACACGCCCGTGCCCCCGAGCCCGCAGTAGCCCCCCGGGTTCTTGGCCAGGTATTGCTGGTGGTACTCCTCGGCGTAGTAGAAAGGCGGCGCGGGCACTATCTCGGTGGTGATCGCCCCGAAGCCTCCCCGATCCAGCGCCTGCTGGAACTGCCCGCGGCTGAGTTCGGCCTCCCGCTGTTGCTCTGCTCCGTAGGTATAGATAGCCGAGCGGTACTGGGTGCCCAGATCATTGCCCTGGCGCATGCCCTGGGTGGGGTCGTGACCCTCCCAGAAACACCGCAGCAGTTCCCCATAGCTGATCGACGCCGGGTCGAATACGACCAGAACCACCTCGGTGTGTCCCGTCTGTCCGCTGCAGACTTCCTGGTAGGTCGGGTTGGGCGTGTGGCCACCGGCATAGCCAGCCGCCGTGGTATACACCCCCGGCAACTGCCAGAACAGGCGCTCCACGCCCCAGAAACAGCCCATGCCAAAAACCGCCTGTTGCAGTTGCTCCGGGAACGGTCCGGACAGCGGATGGCCGTTGACATGGTGCGCGGCGGGAACCGGCATCGCCACCGCCCTGCCCGGCAGGGCCGACTCGGCATCGGGAATGGCGCGCTTTTTGCGGATATCGAACAGGCTCACTGTTGTCACCTCACTGCCAGAAAAGACCCAGTGTACTGCCCTTCCCCTCCCCGGTGTAGCCGGTGTAAGCTCGACTCACGCACGGATATACGGCCCGGCCACGCAGTTGTCACATTTATGCCCTAGTCTGCAGATGTCAGGGACCAGGCCAGCCGCGAACCATCGCCCCTGGCTGTGGTCCAACCGGCCGAGAAGAAGGAACTCAAGATGAATACAGAAAACAGCACATTCGATCCCGGCGCCCTGTGCAGCCGCAAGCTGTGGCGCATGGTCGCCGGCGAGGAAGACAACCAGGCCCTGGACGAGCGCAGCCTGCGTAAAGCCGTGGCCGAGCTGGCCGAACGCCGCCACTATCTCGCAGAACTGGAGCGCCTGGGCAAACTGGAACGCAGGCACTAGCCCCGGATCACAATGGCAAAACCGCCTGCCCGCAAGGCCAGCAGCAAGGATATCCAGGCTTTCCTCAGCAAGAGCAAGGCGGTGGCCACGTTCGCCGGGAAACATCCGCGCCTCCTGTTCGCCATAGACGCCACCGCCAGTCGCGAGCCCACCTGGGCGATTGCCCGCCAATTGCAGTCCGACATGTTCACCAGCGCCGGCCGCCTGGCCTCGCTTTCCATACAACTCTGCTACTACCGCGGCTTCCAGGAGTTTTACGCCAGCCCGTGGCTGCGCGACACCGAGGCCCTGGCCAGCCAGATGGCCGCTGTGCGCTGTGAGGGCGGGCACACCCAGATCGGGCGTCTGCTGAGCCACGCCCAGCGGGTGCACCGGGACGCACCGGTGCGGGCGCTGGTCTTCATCGGCGACGCGGTGGAAGAACTGCCCGACAGCCTCTGCAACCAGGCCGGCCAGTGCGGGCTGCTGAACTTGCCCTTGTTCCTGTTCCAGGAAGGCGATGACCCCATGGTTCGCAGCACCTTCCAGAGCATGGCGCGGCTCAGCGGCGGCGCCTGGGCACGGTTTGATCACCGCAGCGCACACACCCTGGCAGAGTTGCTGGGTGCCGTGGCGCGCTTTGCCGCGGGCGGCCGGGCGGCGCTGGAGAATAACCCCGGGGAGGGTGCTAAACTGCTGCTCCAGCAACTCAAGCCCTGAGGACCGACGTGCCGAAACTCCTGCTCCTGCTCGCCATCGCGCTCGCCCTCTACATCATGTTCATTCGCGCCCGGGCCCTGCCCCCCCATCTGCGCAAGGCCCAGTACCTGAAGCTCGGCATCGGCATAGCCGTGGCTGCGGTGTTGTTCCTGACTCTGACCGGACGCATGCACTGGGTCGGCGCTGCGCTGACCGGGCTGCTGGTTGCCGCGCGCCAGCTGCTGCCGCTTGCCATCCGGCTGTTTCCCATGCTGTCGTCACTGCGCGGCAAGAGCGGAGCCGCCGGGGCCGGCCAGCACTCCACGGTGGAATCCGCCATCCTGCGCATGCACCTGGACCACGAGTCCGGCAAGCTCAGCGGCGAGGTGCTGCGGGGGCCGCTGCAGGACTGGCTGCTGGACGAGCTGGCGCGCAACCAACTGGAGGATCTTCTTCACTACTGCCAGCAGGAAGACAACGATTCCGTGCAACTGCTGCTCAGCTATCTGGAGCAGCGGTTTCCCGGGGAAACAGACTTTGGCAGCACGCGGCAGGCGCCGCCCGAGCCGGGCGGCCTGTCCCGTCGCGAAGCGCTGGCCGTGCTCGGCCTCGGGGAGGACGCCAGTGACGAGGACATCGTTCAGGCGCACCGGAAATTGATGCAGAAGCTGCACCCGGACCGGGGCGGCAACGATTACCTGGCTGCAAAAATCAATCAGGCCAAGGATTTCCTGCTCGGCTAGAATGGCCGCCAACACGCAGCAACCGCCACAGAGGAACACGGTTTACCATGAGTGAAGTATTTGTCATCCGCAACCAGCTGGGACACTACTGGGGCAAGGCCAGGGCCTGGGTCGACGGCCGGGACACCCGGGCGGTACAGCGCCTGAAGCATCACGACGAGGCCGTGAATCTGCTGTTTGAGCTGAGCAGCAAGGATGTGGACCTGCGCGGCGAGGTGGTCAGCGCGGCGTTGAATGAGCGCGGTGAGCCACTGCTGGAGCCGAGCGGCAACCCCCTGCCCCAGGCAGCCGCGACGGAGGAAGCAGCCGACGCGCCGCCCGCGGAACAGGAAGCCCTGGTTGACGGTCAAACCGGGGCTTGATCAACCACCATTACGAGGTGCAACACTGAGATGAGAATCCTGCTTTTCCTGGCCACCAACATCGCCGTACTGGTACTGGTGAGCCTGGTCTTCAACCTGCTCGGGCTGGAGGGCATCCTCGCCGCCAATGGCGTGGACCTCAATCTGGGCTCCCTGCTGGTCTTCTGCGCCGTGTTCGGCTTCGGCGGCTCGCTGATTTCCCTGTTCCTGTCCAAGTGGATGGCGAAGCGCGGCACCGGTACCCGGATCATCGACACTCCCCGCACCCGCGATGAGCAGTGGCTGGTGGACACCGTGGGCGAACTGGCCCGGGAGGCCGGTATTGGCATGCCCGAAGTCGGCATTTTTCCGTCAGACGCCGCCAACGCCTTCGCCACCGGCTGGAATCGCAACGCCGCCCTGGTTGCGGTCAGCAGCGGCCTGCTGCAGCGTTTCAGCCGCGAGGAAACCCGCGCCGTGATGGCCCATGAAATCGGCCACGTGGCCAACGGCGACATGGTCACGCTGACCCTCATCCAGGGCGTGGTCAATACCTTCGTACTGTTCTTCGCGCGGATAATTGGTCACACCGTGGACCGGGTCGTGTTCAAGACCGAGCGCGGCTATGGCATCGGCTACTACGTGGTTTCTTTCATAGCCCAGATCGTGCTCAGCATCCTCGCCAGCATGATTGTGTTCTGGTTCTCGCGCTGGCGCGAGTACCGGGCTGACGCCGCGGGTGCCAGCCTGGCCGGCAACGCGGCGATGATTGGTGCGCTGCAGCGACTGCGCGCGGAACAGGGGCTGCCCCAGGACCTGCCGGGCGAGCTTACCGCGTTCGGCATCAGCGAGCAGTTGAAGGAAGGCCTGTCCGGCCTGTTCCGCTCGCATCCCCCGCTGGAGGACCGGATCAGGGCCCTGCAGCAGGGCTGAAGAGGTACTCGCTCATCGGCACCACATCGATCCTGTCGAAATCGATAAAGCGGGCGCAGCTTTCCATCATGGCCGTCTCATTGGCGGCCAGGGTGGCATCGTCCGCGGCCGCATAAAACGCGTGCCTGGATGTCATTGCCGCATCGGGGAAGTTCTCCTCGACCACGGCGTGCAACAGCGGGGCGTGTGCGTCCAGCGCACACACCACCAGATTCTGGCGATAGCCGAACGTGGACTGGGTGTCGATCGCCACCTGGCCGTGGCTACCTTTCCAGATCGAGAGCCAGGTTTCCTGATCAAGACGGGGGGGGCGCTGCAGCAGGGCTACCTGGCAGAAACCCGGAACCCGGCCATCGGCCGCGGGCAGCTGGCTGCTGTTCACGATCGGCTCAGCCTCGGACACCAGCCAGGCACAGCTGCGCGCCACCAGGGCCGGCACCAGGGCGGCGGGATCGGGCCGCCTCCAGGCGTCGTCCAGCCACAGGGAAAGCAGGGCGTCCGGCAGCGCGCCAGTGGTCTGCAGGCGCTTGTCCGCGGCCGCTGCCACCGCCCGGTCCGCCACCGCCAGCCGCAGGCCGCGCAGCGATGCCAGGGCCTGCAGCTGCGGCACCAACTGCTGCCGCAAACCCGCCCCGAAGTCGTCCGCGGTAACCGTGTCCTGCCGCCAGAGACTGTACAGTACCTTTTCCATGGCAAATCCTCAGGAAAGCCCCACCGGCGGCGTGATGGTCGCGGCATTGTCGATCAGCATTTCGGCGCCGTTCACAAACCAGGACTCATCCCCCGCCAGGTACAGCACCATATGGGCAATATCCTCGGGGTTGCACATGTTGTTGCCCTGCAGGGACGCCACGTCCTCCGCACTCACGGCCTCCTTGCCGGTGGCCAGCCTGGCGACCATGGGCGTTCTCACGCCGTCCGGGTGCACCGAGTTGCAGCGGATGCGGTTGCCCTTTTCCTTGCAGTACATGGCCACCGACTTGGTGAGCGCCCGCACGGCGCCCTTGCTGGCACTGTAGGCCGCAGCGAAGGAGACACCCTGAATCGCCGCCACCGAGGACATGTTGATGATGGAGCCGCCACCGCCCTGCTCCATCGCCGGGATAGCGTGTTTACAGCCGAGGAATACACCCTCCGAATTGACTGCCTGCACTTTGCGAAAGGTCGCGAGATCCGTGTCCACGACCGACGCCGCGGTCAACAGGCCGGCGTTGTTGACCAGGATGTCGAGGCGACCGAATTCGTCCAGGGTGGCGGCGATCACACTGCGCCAGTTGTCCTCGTCGGTGACGTCCAGGCGCATGAAACGGGCCTGTCCACCGATACTCGCCGCGACGGCCTGGCCGTCGGTCTCGTTGAGGTCCGCGACCACGACCGAAGCGCCTTCCTGCGCCAGCAGGATCGCATCCGCCCTGCCCATGCCACTGGCCCCGCCCGTGACGATTGCCACCTTGCCCGCCACTCGTCCCATCTCTGTCGCTCCCTGGCCGCACCGGACCCTGTTATCGTGTGTGAGCGCGGGAGTTAAGCAAAAGCCCCGGGAAAGCTCAATCGAGTCGCGGCAAAAGCGGAGCCCGTGGCTGCTCTGTTGAACCGGCCGCGGACCTCGCACCCGTCGCTCAGTAATAGTATTCTTGCCAACCCGATTCAATTGCGGAGCAAGCTCATGTCACAGTCCCCCGGTTCCTCGCGACTGCTCACTGTGCTCAGCTATATCGCCCTGACCCTGCTGCTGGCACTGCCGCTGGCGGTGGTGACCGTGCGGTCCGGCCTCTGGCAGCAGGGCTTGCTGCTGTACGCGGTCAGTTGTCTCGCCGCCGCCCTTGTCCTGCTGCTGTTGCTAATCCTGCTGGCGCTGCCGACGTACCGGCAGCAGGCCCGCCGCATCGGCCTGGCTGCGCTGCTGGTATTGCCCGGCACAGTCCTGTTCCTGTCCGTGCTGGCGAGCCGCGGGGACTACCCGCCCATTCACGACATCAGCACCGACCTCAGTGATCCACCCCGGTTCACCCATGCGCCCACGCTGCGCGGACCGGACAGCAACAGCCTCGACATCAAACCCGACAGCCTGGGTGTGCAGCGCGAGGCCTACCCCGACCTGGAGAGCCTGCGCAGCCAGCGCACCGCCGGCAACGCCTACCGCCACGCGCTTGGCGTGGCAGAGGGACTGGGCTGGGAGATCACCTGGCAGGACCCCGACAGCGGCCACATCGAGGCGGTGGAGACCACCGCGATCATGGCCTTCAGGGACGACATCGTCATCCGCATTCGCTCCACCGCCGACGGCAGCGTGATTGACCTGCGCTCCGTCTCCCGGGTCGGTGTCGGTGATATCGGCGCCAACGCCCAGCGCATTCGTGCCTTTATCGACGCCTTCACCCGGCAGGGGGCCTGATCCGGTATGACGACCAGCGCCCGGAAGATCTGCAGCCTGCTGCTTGTTCTGCTGCTGCCGACCGCGGCAACAGCAGCAGTGGACTACCTGAGTTTTGCCACCGAAGACGAAGCCAACAGCACCGAGATATTCCGCAAGGCCAGTCCGGCAGTGGTTTTCGTCACCAACAAGGCCCTGCGCCGGGACCTGTTTTCGCTCAACGTGCACGAAATTCCCCGCGGTTCCGGCACCGGCTTCGTCTGGGACACCAGCGGACTCATTGTGACCAACTATCACGTTATCGCCGGCGCCCACCGCCTGACCGTCACTTTCCAGGACCAGACTGAATTCGACGCGGAGGTGATCGGGGTGGCACCGGAAAAGGACCTCGCCGTGCTGCGTATCGAGAACCCGCCGGCAAGCCTGACCAAATTGCCCGTGGGCGATTCCTCCGAGCTCAGCGTCGGCCGCAAGGTACTGGCCATCGGCAACCCCTTCGGCCTCGATACCACCCTGACTACGGGCGTGGTCAGCGCCCTCGGGCGCGAGATCCGGGCGCCCGGCAATCGCACCATTCGCGGCGTAATCCAGACCGATGCGGCCGTTAACCCGGGTAATTCCGGCGGACCGTTGCTGAACTCGCTGGGCCAGCTGGTCGGTGTGAACACCGCCATCTACAGCCCCAGCGGCGCCAGCGCCGGTATCGGCTTCGCGATCCCGGTAAACACGGTGAAGGAAGTGGTGCCGCAGCTGATCAGCTATGGCCGCATGCTGCGGCCCATCATGGGTCTCGAGCTGGCCAGTGACAGCTGGATACGCCGTTACCGCATCAGGGGCCTGCCCGTGGTCCGGGTCTTCCAGGGCCTGCCCGCGGACCAGGCGGGTATTCGCGGGGCGTATCGCAATGCGCGCGGCGAAATCCTGCTCGGCGACATCATCGTCGCTGTCAACGGCAAGCCGGTGCGCAGCAACGATGACTATCTGAGCCTGCTGGAAGCACAGCGTCCCGGGGACAGGGTGACGGTAACCCTGCGCAATGGTGACGAGCAGCGGGAGGTCAGCGTCGTCCTCACCGAATCACAGTAGGCTCAGGACAGCGTACCGCCGTCCACCCGGATATCCTCACCGGTAATGTGGACCCCGTCCTCCGAGGCCAGCATGGCAATGACCCCCGCCATGACCTCCGGGCTTTTGGGGCCCGAAAGTGAGGAGATACGTCCGATCAGCTCGAAATCCATGTTGGGCGGCCACTTGATGTCCACCGTCATGCCGGTGTTGATATCGCCGGGGCAGACACAGTTCGCCCGCACGCCGCGCTTGGCGTACTCGACCGCAATGCTCCGGGTCATGGCCAGCACACCGCCCTTGCTGGCGGAGTAGGCCACACCGTGCGGAAGTCCGGCGAGGGCGGCGGTGGAGGCGGCATTGACGATGCTGCCGCGGCTCTCCATCAGGTGCGGCAGTACCTCCCGGCAGAGGATCATGGTGCCGGTCAAATTGACGTCGATAACCCGCTGCCAGGCACTGGTCGCCAATGTATCGGTGTCATCGAAACGCAGAATGCCTGCCATGTTCACCAGCGCGTAAAGGCTGCCGTAGCGGGCAATACAGGCCGCTACCGCCGCCTGTACCTGGGTCTCGTCCGACACATCGCAAAGCTGGGCAGTGGCTTCCCCCGCCGCCGCAGCGATCAGGGCGAGGCTCTCGTCCAGGCCGGCCTGATTCACGTCGAGACAAAAGATCTTGCCACCTTCGGCGGCGATGCGCAGTGCCGCCGCCCGCCCGATGCCGCTGCCGGCACCCGTCACCAGTACTACCTTGTCCGTGAATCGCTGCATTGCCCGGTTCCCTTGCTTGTTGACGAGCGCGCAGCATGACCAGCCCGACAGCGCCGGTCAACGCGGGCAGTACACAGCGCTGAACCCGGCGCTGGAGATTGCGCGGCGCCGGCGGGTTTGCTGCTCTATACCAGGCAGGCATCAGCGTCATCCGCAGCAGCAAAGGACGTTGCTTCTGGCCCCGTGGCATTTACCCTTGGCAACCGGCTGCCCTTCAGGAGACAAGCACGTGGACGATCTGGAACTATTTCGCGAGGAAACCCGCCAGTGGCTGGAGGCCAACTGCCCGCCGTCCCAGCGCCTGCCCAACACCCCCGAAGAGCAATACTGGGGCGGTCGCCGCGGAAAATTTGCCAGCGAGGACAGCCGCCAGTGGTTCGAGCGCATGCGTGATCGCGGCTGGACCGCGCCGGAATGGCCTGCAGCCTACGGTGGCGGCGGGCTGACGCCACAGCAGGGACAGGTGCTGAAAGAAGAGATGAAGCGGATCCGCGCCCGTACGCCACTGTACAGCCTCGGCCTGTGGATGCTGGGCCCGGCCCTGCTGGAGTACGGCACCGAAGCACAGAAGCAGAAGCACCTGCGCGCCATCGTCAACGGTGAGCTGCGCTGGTGCCAGGGGTATTCGGAGCCCGGCGCCGGCTCCGATCTGGCCAGCCTGCAGACGCGCGCGGAAGACAAGGGCGATCACTTCCTGGTCAATGGCAGCAAGATCTGGACTACCGCCGCCGACAGGTCTGACTGGATCTTTTGCCTGGTGCGCACCGACCCCGCGGCAAAGAAACAGGAGGGCATCAGCTTCCTGTTGATCGATATGGACAGCCCCGGGGTCAGCACGACGCCGATAGCGCTGATCAGCGGCGAGTCGGAATTCTGCCAGACATTTTTCGACAACGTGCAGGTGCCGAAGGAAAACCTGGTCGGCGGCCTCAACAGGGGCTGGTCCGTGGCCAAGGCCCTGCTGGTGCACGAGCGCAAACTGATGGCGGAGATCGGCAGTGAATCCCCGCGACAGGAAGTACCGCCGGTGCAGGCCGCCCGCGAGTACCTGGCGTTTGCCGACGGGCGGATCGCCAACAGCCAGTTGCGCAGCGACCTGGCCAGCTTTGAAATGCGCATGCACGCTATCGCCCTCACTCACATGCGCGGCTTTGAGGAGCGCGCCGGTGGTCAGCAGAGCACGGTCGGCCTGTGCATGAAATACCTGGGCACGGAAGCCGTGAAGGAGAAGAGCGAACTGCTGCTGGCCATCATGGGCAGCCGTGGACTGGGCTGGGAAGCACCGGGTTTTACCCCCGAAGAACTGGACACAACCCGTCTCTGGGCCGGCTCCAAGGCGATGACCATTGCCGGCGGTACTACCGAGGTACAGCTCAACGTGATCGCGCGCAATATCCTGCAGCTACCGCAGGCACCGAAAGCCGCGACAGAGTCCTGAGGAGACCACCATGGCACTGGTACTGAATGAAGAACAACGCCTGCTGGCCGAGACTGCCCGCGAGTTCCTGCAGGAGAATGCGCCCGTAGCGGCCCTGCGATCCCTGCGCGACAGCCGGGACACAACCGGCTACAGCCGGGATCTGTGGCGGCAGATGGCGGAGCTGGGCTGGGCCAGCGTGATCCTGCCGGAAACTTACGGCGGCCTCGAGTTTGGCTTTACCGGCATCGGGGTATTGCTGCAGGAGACCGGCCGCACGCTGACGGCATCGCCGCTGTTCGCCAGCGCCGTGGTCGGCGCGTCCGCCATTCTGCTGGGAGGGACAGAAGCGCAGCGCGAGGACTACCTGCCGCGGCTCGCGGCCGGTGACCTGACCCTGGCCCTGGCCCTGGAGGAAAGCCATCACCATCGCCCCTTCGGTAGCGCGACGCGCGCGGAGCTGAACGGTGACAGTATCACCCTCAATGGCGAAAAATGTTTCGTCCTCGACGGCCACTCGGCGGATACACTGCTGGTGGTGGCGCGCAGTGCCGGTCTCCCGGGCGACCGCGACGGACTCAGCGTGGTCCTGGTGCCGCGCGACAGCGCCGGCGTGGAGTGCCAGCGCACCCTGATGGTGGACAGCCGCAATGCCGCCAATATCCGCTTCCACGATGTCAGCCTGCCGTCCACGGCGATTCTGGGCGAGCCCGGCACCGCCGGTGCCTGGCTCGACACCGTGCTGGACCGGGGGCGTGTTACCCTGGCGGCGGAAATGCTGGGCAGCGCGGAGGAAGTTTTTGCCCGCACCGTGGCCTGGCTCAAGGAGCGAGTTCAGTTCGGAGTTCCCATCGGCAGCTTCCAGGCCCTGCAGCATCGTGCGTCCCGCCTGCAGGCAGAACTGGAACTGGCGCGGTCCGTGGTATTGCACGCCCTGGCCACTGTGGACGACAACCCGCAGCAGCTGGCGCTGAGCGCAAGCCTGGCGAAAGCCACCCTCAATGAACTGGTAAAACTGGCAACCAATGAGGCGGTGCAGATGCACGGCGGCATTGGTGTGACTGACGAACTGGAAATCGGCTTCTTCCTGAAGCGGGCCCGTGTCACCATGCAGATATTTGGCGACACAGGATTTCACAGGGATCGCTACGCCAGCCTCTGCGGCTACTGATCTGCAACACCCATCACCAACACAGGACACACAGCATGGAAAACAGCGATAAAATTGCGATGGTAGAGCGCTATGTCGAAGCCTTCGAGCAGGGCGACGTCAACATCATCCGCGGCATGTACGCCCCTGATGCCGTCGTCGAGGACCCGGTCGGGACCGAGCCGCACCGCGGCCTGGACGCCATCTGCACCTTCTACGAGGGCGCCCTGGGCGCCGGCGCCAAGCTGAAACTCACCGGCCCGCCGCGCTGCGCCGGCAACGCTGTCGCCTTTCCTTTCCAGGTATTGATGCCCGGCATGCAGATGGACGTGATCGATGTGTTCGAATTCAGCGCCGAGGGCAAGATCAGCAGCATGAAGGCCTACTGGGGGCCGGACAACATGCAAACCGGAAGCTGACAGTCGCTCAGCTGCCGCCGTCACAGGGATTGCTGCCGCCTGGCTCAAGTAAATGACAGGGCAGCACCCTGTCACCCGGTGCCAGCCCCGACACAACTTCGGCGCGACCATCCGGCAGCTCCCGGCCCAAACGCAGGAAGCGGCGCTCGGGCCCTTCCGGCCCCGCCACACTGACCACCCACAACTGACCGGCCTGGGCCAGCAGCGCAGTCGGTACATACAGGCGCTGCTCGGATCCCGCCGGCACCGCAACGCGGGCGTACATACCGGGCAACAGGCGCTCATCGTAGGGCAGCCGAATCTTGACCTGGAAACTGCGCGAGCCGGGCTCGGCGGCGGGCACAATCTCCTCTATCGCGCCCTCGATGTCCAGATCCAGTGCAGGCAGGCTTACCGGTACCGGCTGGCCAATAACCAGCGCCAGCGCCAACTGCTCCCGTACCTGCGCTTCCACCCGCAAGGACAGCGGGTTGTAAAGGGAAATCAGGCGCGAACCGGGTGCAGCGGTATCACCGGGCTCGGCGAAGCGATCCACCACCCTGCCAGCTATCGGTGACAGGATGGAGGCGTAGCCCAGTGCTGCCCGTGACTCCGCCAGCGCCTGTTCCGCGCTCTGCAACTCCGCCTGCAGCGAGTCGCGGTTGGCCTGGGCCGCGTCGCGATCCGCCATGGACAGGAGGCCGCGACCCTGCAGCTCCAGTGCCCGCTGCAGGTTGCGCTCAGCCTCGGTCAGGCGCGCCCGGATCGCGGCAATCTGGTCCGAGGCCCGGGCAACCCGGGCATCCAGGTCGGACCGTTCCAGCTCCACCAGCACCTGGCCTTCGCTGACCTGATCCCCCGCGCGCACATGGATCTTCTGGATCCTGGACATGATTCGCGAAGAGATCATCGTCGCCTGCTTCGCCTCCACCGAACCCGCTACCGGCTCGCTCACCGGCACCTCCTCCAGCTCCACCGTGTACACAGGCTCCGGCCCGGCGGCAGTGGGCTGGTCCAGGCCCGGGGCCAGTCGCTGGTCAAACAACCCGGCCATCCAGGCAACCAGCAGCAGCAGCAACAACACCGCGCCCAGGGCGGGCAACCAGGTCCGCGTCCTATTCATTGGCAACAGCCTCCTCGGCAGGTTCGTCAAAGACCAGCAGGTACACCACCGGCACCACCACCAGAGTGAGCAGCGTGGAGGCGATAATGCCGAAAATAATGGCCAGGGCGAGACCGCTGAACACCGGGTCGAGAATAATGACCAGGTTCCCCAGCAACGTGGTCCCGGCAGTCAACAGCACCGGTCGCATGCGCACATGGCCGGCCTCCAGCAGGGCCTCGGTAACGCTGGCGCCGCGATCCCTGGCCTGGGTCACGAATTCCACCAGGATCAGCGAGTTGCGCACCACGATCCCGGCCAGGGCGATCATGCCAATCATTGCCGTGGCCGTGAACAGCACCGGATCCGGTGCCCCCGCCACCTGCCGCTCGCCCAACAGGTTCAGCAACCAGAAGCCAGGCATGATACCGATAACCGTAAGCGGAATGGCGGCCATGATGATCAGGGACAGGGCCGAAGAGGCCGTCTGTATCCGCAGGACAAAGAAGATCGCCAACAGGGCGAAAGCAAACGCCAGGCCCATGTCGCGGAATACGTCGACGGTAATGCGCCACTCTCCCTCGCCGGTCCAGCGCACCTCGATATCCTCCGGCAGTTGCCAGCCGTCACCGCCACCCGGACTGAGGAAGCTGCGCCCCTGCCAGGCGTTCGCGGCACCGGATTCCGCACCGCGGTCGGCGACCAGGTCGGCAATGACATCCGCCGGCGGGCGCCCGGACAGCTCCGCCGTCACGTAGACTACCGGCCGCAGATCCTTGCGCTGGATAGCCTGCTCCGCCGCGATGTGCTGGAAGCTCCCCAATTCACCCACCGCGACCAGGGGCTGGGGCGCCGCATCCAGACCCTGGGCACTGCTGGCCTGGGCGATACCCTCCATGCCCTTCACCTGCAGCCGCTGAAAGTCATGCAGCGACACCCGCTGCTCCGGCGCCAGCCGCAGCACTATCGGCAGCGGCTGCGCCTCGCCGGGCTGCTGCAGATAGCCCGCCAAATGGCCCTGGTTGGCCATGGCGAGGACCTGGTTGATATCGGCAGTGGATACGCCGGACAGCGCCGCCTTGGTCTTGTCGGTGACAAAGCGCAGCCGCTGCTGTGGCTCCTGTACCGAGGTATCCACTTCCACCACATGCGCTTCGCGCCGCAGCCGCTGCGCCAGTTGCAGCGCCGCCTGTTGCTGCCTGCCATAGGGCGTCAGGGTGTCGCCGTAAACCTCGGCCACCAGGGTGCTCATGACCGGTGGCCCCGGCGGCACTTCCACGACTTTCAGTATTATCCCGTCGCGCTGCAAAGGCTGCAGCAACTCCCGTATCCGCAACACCACGGCGTGCGACTGGTGCTCGCGCTCAGCCTTGTCCACCAGGGTAACGCGCAGGTCTCCCAGGTAGGGCACCTCGCGCTGGTAGTGGCGCCGCACCATGCCGTTGAAGTCGATGGGCGAGGGCTGGCCGACAAATGCCGCAACCGCGCGTACCTCCGGCACCCGCAGCAGCGCCTGGGCGACCCGCTGGCTGGCCGCGGCGGTTTGCTCCAGGGTGGTGGATTCCGGCATATCCACCAGCACCTGCACCTCATTCTTGTTGTCGTAGGGCAGCAGCTTCAGGGGCACCAGGCGGAACAGGGGCAGACTTGCCGCCAGCGCGAAAAGCAGTACCACGAACCACACTACCACCTTGGCTTTACCGCGATCCGCCAGCAGCGGCCGCATCCAGCGGGCATAGGTACCGCCAGCCGCCGCAGCCCCTGCCGGACCGCTGACGGCCGCCAGTGCGTCGCTGTCCACGGAGGGCAGCAGCCGGCTGGCGAGCCAGGGGGTTACCATGAACGCCACCGCCGTGCTGCTGATGACGGCCACCGGCACGTTGAATGCCATGGGGGCCATGTACGGCCCCATCATGCCGGTAATGAATGCCAGCGGCAGGAACGCAAACACAATGGTGAGTGTGGACATGAGCAGGGGAATACGGATCTCCGCCATGGCATCGACAGTACGGCGGGCTCGAGGCCCCCGCCCCTCGGCAAAGTTGCGGGCAATGTTATCGACACCGGTGATCGGATCGTCCACCAGCAGGCCCAGAGACAGGATGAGCGCAAACAGGGTCACGCGGTTGATGGTGTAGCCGAAGGCCATGTCCAGGGCCAGGGTGACGCCGTAGCAGATCGGCACCGCCAGCCCTACGACGAGGCCAGCGCGCCAGCCCAGGAACACACTGATGAACACCACCACGGTCACAATGGCGAAGCCAAGGCTGCTGGTGAGATTATTGACCTTCTCGTCCGCGGTCTGGCCGTAGTCCCGCAACACCTCCACGTGCAGGTCGGCGGGCAGCAGTTCGCGTTGCAGCCGGGCCATTTCCTCATGCACCCGCCGGGCAACGCTGACCGCGTTGGTGCCGGGCTTCTTGGCCACGTTCAGGGTCACCATGGGGTAGCGCTTGCCGCTGGTCGCCAGCTCCCTGGTCTCGCGCGCGGAAAAGGTAATCCAGGTGTAGGCGGATGGCTCCTCGGGGCCATCGACAATACGGCCCACGTCCTGCAGGTAGACCGGAGCGCCATCAATCACATTGACCACCAGGCCGGGCAGCGCCTCGGGGCTGCGCAGGGCATCCCCGCTCTCCAGCAGAATGGACTCGCTATTGAACGACCAGCTCCCCGCCGACTGCAACTGGTTGGATACGCCCAGTGCCGACACCACGTCAGCGGCGGTGGTCCTGCGGGCCGCCAGCGCCTCCGGATCGAGCAGGATCTGTACCTGCCGGGCGCGTCCGCCGGTCACGGTCACCTCGCCCGAGTCCGGCACCCGTTGCAGGTGGGTGGAAAGTTCATCCGCCACCCGGCGCAATTCATGGTCGCTATAGCGCTGCGGATCACTGGACCACAGAGCCAGCACCACGATGGCCACATCATCCACCTCTACCGGACGCAGCTGCCATTGACTGACCACGGCGGGTATCTGGTGCTGATTGGAATACAGCTTGTTGTAGGTATTGAGCAGGGATTTCTCGCGGTCTTCGCCGACATAAAAGGCCAGGGTGACCGCCGTGCGCCCCGGTGTGGTCGTGGAGTAGACATGCTCAACTCCGGGAATCTGGGCCAGCAGTTTCTCCAGGGGAATGGCCACCTGCCGCTCTACCTGGAAGGCGTCGAGCCCCGGTGCCTCGACAAACACGTCCACCACCGGGACGACGATTTGCGGCTCTTCCTCACGCGGTGTGAACAGCAGGGAAATGACGCCCGCCAGCAGGCCCACGAAGAACAGGGCCCTGGGCAGGCCGCCTCCCAGGGTGTAGGCAACCAGGCGATCGAGGGGATGAGTCACAGGGCCACCTTCAGTCAGCACAGTAAAGTGCGTGCAGCAATTGCAGAACGGCGCGCGCCTCAACACCGGCCAGCGCATAGTAGATAAGCTGGCCATCGCGCCGGGTGGTCACCAGCCCGGCCTCCCGCAAACGGGCCAGATGCTGGGACAGGGCTGACTGGGACAGTGGCACGACGGTGTTGAGAGCACCCACGGTGCGCTCCCCGTCCACCAGCGCGCAGAGAATCACCAGGCGCTTCTCGTTCGCCAGCTGCTTGAGCAACAGTGTGGCCTCGCCCGCCCGCAGGGCCATGGCATCGGCATCAATCATTGTCAACATCCACTCGCCGCCGCAACACAACCAAGTTATATTAGATATTATTAATATACAAGAGCCCCGCGCCGGCCAACGGTGACCGGGAAAAGGTTTACAATAACCGGGACAAGCCGCAAGCGATCTGGAGCAAGGTCATGAACGAAGCCAATAACATCATCATGAACAGGGACACCACCGGCATGGGTGGCGAGGGTGCCGGCAAATCCACCGCCGAGATACGGCTCGAGCGCAAGCAGAAGCTGGCAGCCGCGCTGCGCCTGTTCGGCAAGTTTGGTTTCGACGAGGGCGTGGCCGGCCATGTGACCGTCAGGGACCCCGAGCACCCGGACCAGTTCTGGGTCAATCCCATGGGCCGATCCTTCAAGCAGATGCGGGTGTCGGACCTGCTGCTGGTCAACCACAGGGGCGAGGTCGTCGCGGGCGACGGCCTGCTCAACGGCGCCGCGTTCACCATTCACTCGCGCATCCACATGGCTCATCCCCGGGTCACTGCCGCAGCCCATTCCCACTCGCTGTACGGCAAGGCCTGGTCCTCGCTGGGGCGCCTGCTGGATCCTGTCACCCAGGATGCCTGCGCCTTCTATGAAGACCACGTGCTGTTCGACGACTTCACCGGGGTGGTACTGGATAGCAGTGAGGGAGAGCGCATTGCCGCCGCACTGGGCGACCACAAGGCCGCGATTCTGCAGAACCACGGCCTGCTGACGGTCGGCGAGACAGTGGACGAGGCCGCATGGTGGTTTATTACCATGGAGCGTTCCTGCCAGGCCCAGCTTCTGGCCGAGGCCGCCGGCAAACCGCAGCTGATCAAGCCGGAATTCGCGGCCAGGACCCGGGACACAGTGGGTTCAACCCTGGCCGGCTGGTTCAGCTTCCAGCCCCTGTACGATGTTATCGTGGCCGAGCAGCCGGAACTGCTCGACTAGCGCCCAGCACTCTGCCAAGGAATCGAACATGTCCCGAAAAGCGTGGTTGCAGGGCCTGTTTGCCGCCAGCGTGCTGGCGGTGGCCATCGTCCAGTTCATTCCCTCCCCCCCGCTACAACTCCCCGCCGAGCTGCCACCCCCCGCGCGTGACGCGGCCCGCATGCTGGATTTCGAGGGCATTCACAACTTCCGTGACCTCGGCGGCTATACCACCGGCGATGGCCGCAGCGTGCAGTGGGGCAAACTGTACCGCTCTGGTCACCTGGCAAGCGCTTCCAGTCACGACCTGCGACAGCTGCAACGCCTGCAGGTGCATACCCTGATCGATTTCCGCTCGGCCGCGGAGCGGGCGGAAGAACCCAGCCGCCTGCCCGATCCCCTGCCCTTCAGCGTGGTCAATATTCCCACCCTGGACGAGGGCAACCGGGCCATGGTCGGGGAGCTGCGCCAGCGGGTGGAAACCGGGGATTTCGACGGCTTCGACCCGGACGCCTTCATGCTGGAGGCGAACCGCCAGTTCGCCACCCGATTCACCGCGGAGTACCGGGATTTCATGCATCAGGTGCTGGAGGCCGACGGCAGGCCAGTCGTCTGGCACTGTACCGCGGGCAAGGATCGCACCGGGTTCGCAGCGGCCATCCTGCTGCGGGTCCTGGGTGTGCCCGAGGACCAGATCATGGCCGACTATCTCGCCAGCCGGGAACCGTCACTGGCGGCGCGGCGCGGCGAGCTGCGCCTGCTGCGGCTGTTCAAGGGCGAGGAAGCGGCGGACACCGTGGCCGTCATGCTGGGCGTCGAGGAGCGCTGGCTGGCAACCGCTTTTGCCACCATCGACAGCCATTGGGAGAGTTTCGACCGCTACGTCACCGAGGGTCTGCAACTGTCAGAGGAGGACGTGGAACGCCTGCGGCAAAACCTGCTGACCAACGCCGGCTAGTGCCGCGGCTCAGTCACGCCACGCCTGCTCGTCAAGGTCGAGGTCGCGCCAGTCCTCGAGCCGCAGGCGCGGTTCGCCGCCTGCGCGCAGCTGGGCGTCGTAGTCCGCCAGCAAACGCATCCCGATCCGGTACATCCATCCCAGGCCAACGAGATTGACCAGCGCCAGCAGGCCCATGGTGAGCTCGGCGAATCCGAACACCGTACTCAGGTCCTGCAGTGAGCCCCAGAACACCAGGCCCAGCACCGCGACCCGGAACAGCGTGGCCACCGTGGGATTGTCGTGGCTGAAGAAGCTGAGGCTGTTGTCGCCCAGATAGTAGTTGTACATGATGGAACTGAAGGCGAACAGCACCAGCGCCACGGAGACAAAGCCCGCGCCCCAGGAACCGACATGGCTGGCCATGGCCGCCTGGGTCAGCACCACACCGTCGACACCCGCTGCCCCGGGCTGGTAGGCATCCGAGAGCAGGATGATGACGGCGGTGCAGGAGCACATGATGAGGGTGTCGATGAAAACGCTGAAGGCCTGCACCACACCCTGGTTGGCAGGGTGCGGCACGTGGGCGACCGCGGCCACGTTGGGCGCGCTGCCCAGGCCGGCCTCGTTGCTGAACAAGCCGCGCTTGACGCCCTGCATGATCACCGCGCCGAGGCCCCCGCCCACCGCCTGTTCCAGACCAAAGGCACTTTCGACGATGTACCAGAGCGCCGCCGGGACCGCGGTGATGTTGAGCGCAATCACCACCAGCGCGGCGAGTAAATAGGCCAGCGCCATCAGCGGCACGATGACCTCCGCCACCAGGGCAATGCGGCGGATCCCGCCAAAAATGACCGAACCCAGAAGGAGTACCATCAACGATCCGGTTACCCAGGTTGATACGCCGAAGGAGGCCTGTAGCGACGTCGCCACCACGTAGGACTGGACCGCATTGAACCCCAGCCCGAACGTCACCAGCAGCAGCACCGAGTAGACCGCCGCCAGCCCGCGCTGGCGAATACCGTGGGTGAGATAGTAGGCGGGACCGCCGCGGTAGCTGCCGTCAGGCTCAGCACGCTTGAACAGCTGGGCCAGGGAGCACTCGAAGAAACTGGTGGCCATGCCCATCAGCCCGATGACCCACATCCAGAACACGGCCCCCGGCCCACCCAGGGTAATGGCAACCGCCACGCCCGCGATGTTCCCGCTACCGACCCGCCCCGCCACCGAGACCACCAGTGCCTGGAAGGAGCTGATATGGCCGCGCTCATGATGCAGACCGCCGCGCAGGACACTGAACATGCGACCGAAATAGCGGAATTGCACGGCCCGCGAACCCACAGTGAACAGCAACCCCACCCCGATCAGGACCACGACCAGAATCTGGCCCCAGAGGAAGTCGTTGACGGCATTCAGCATGCAGGCTCCAGAGGCGACGCGGACCGGGAGGACCGGTGACCGGGATCAGCCACCGATACCCGTGAGAAAAATCACCACCAGCGCGGGCGGCACCACGAAACGGATCATGAAACGCCACAGTTCGTACGCTCCCGCACCCATGCTCCAGAGTTCATCGCGGCTGGCATCGCGAGTCATCGCCCAGCCGGCAAATACGGCAATCATCAGGCCACCCAGGGGCAACAGGATCTGGTTGGAGAAATAATCCATTGCATCATTGAAATTGCGGCCGCCAAACCTGATCTCTCCAAGCACGTTATAAGAGAGAATACTGAAGATACTCAGCAGCGCCACGGACCCGATTACCAGCACCGCGCTGCGATGCCGCGGTATGCCGAGACGCTCCTCGATCCAGGCGTTGACGCACTCCACCAGCCCGACCATGGAGGTAATCCCCGCCACCGACAACATGGTGAAAAAGAGCACGCTGAACAAGTGGCCACCGGGCATCTGCGCGAAGGCCACCGGCAGGGTCTGGAAAATCAGGCCGGCGCCGGCTGCCGGGTCGAGACCGTGGTGGAACACGGCGGGAAAAATCACCAGCCCGGCGAGCAGCGCCACGCCGGTATCCGCCACCACGATGATCAGTACGGACTGGCCAATGGATATCGACTTCGGCAGGTAGGAGCCGTAGATCATCATGCCGCCCATGGCGACGCCAATGGAGAAAAAAGCCTGGCCAATGGCCACCAGGAAGACGTCCGCGCTGATCTTGCTGAAATCCGGCGTGAACAGCCAGGTAATCGCCTCGGTAAAGCCGCCGACAAAATAATTGTAGGTCGCCAGCCCCAGTAACAACAGGAACATCAGCGGCATCATCACCACGACGGCGCGTTCGATACCGTCCTTGACCCCGGCATAGATGATCGTGCCGGTAATCAGCAAACCCACCAGCGTCCAGAACACCATGCCCGCGGTGTCGCCCAGCACCGCTGCAAACTGACCGCTCGCATTGAGGGCATCGACATCCGCAAAGCCGGTGGTCACCGCCTTGAACAGGTACCACAGCACCCAGCCAACAATGACCGAATAGACGATTTCGATGCTGTAGGCGGCCAGCAGGCCCATGCCACCTACCCATTGCCACTGGCGACTGCGCCGGCTTTCCAGCGCGACCCCTGCCATCGCCTCGGGCGGGCTGGACTGGCCCCTGCGGCCAACCATCAATTCGGCGATCAGAATGGGCACGCCGATCCCGAAAGCACAGACCAGGTAGATAATGACGAAGGCGGCACCACCGTTTTCACCGGTAATGTACGGAAAGCGCCAGATATTGCCGAGGCCCACCGCGAAGCCGACCGCGGCCATGAGAAAAGCAAAGCGCGAGGACCAGTGGTCAGCTGCCGCTATGGCCATAAAGTCGAGCTCCTGTTCTTGTGGTTATGGGGCCAGTGTACCTAAAAGCCCGCCGCGGATCAGCAGCCTGCGGCCAGCGGCGCACAGGCCTCCTGCAACCAGCCACGATCGGCTTCCGACAGCAGTGGACCGACGGTGCTCGCCACCTGCTCATGGTAGGCATCCAGCCATCGCACTTCCCCCGCATCCAGTAGCGCCAGGTCCAGCAGGCGACGGTCGAAAGGGGCCAGGGTCAGGGCTTCGAAGCCGTACATCGGTGTTTCCAGCTGACCCGGCACCTCCGTCACCACCACCAGGTTCTCGCAGCGAATGCCAAAGGCACCGTCCCGGTAGTATCCGGGCTCGTTGCTGACAATCATCCCCGGCTGCAGGGGAACCGGTGCCCAGGCCTTGGCAATACGCTGGGGGCCCTCGTGCACGCTGAGAAAAGCACCGACCCCGTGGCCGGTACCGTGATCGTAGTCGTGCCCCTCACGCCACAGGTGCTGCCGCGCCAGCACGTCGAGATGGGTGCCGGTGGTACCCTTGGGGAAGCGCGCCCGGTCCAGGGCGATATGCCCCTTCAGTACCAGGGTAAACATGCGGCGCACGTCCGCACCCGGCTTGCCAATGGCAACAGTGCGGGTGATGTCGGTGGTGCCGTCGCTGTACTGGCCGCCGGAGTCGACGAGATACACGGAATCCGGCGATAGCGCCGCCGGGGTGCCATTGCGGTGACTGTAGTGGCACATGGCGGCATTGCCGCCGGCGGCCGAAATGGTTTCGAAGGAGGGACCCTGGAAGTGCTCCCCTCCCGCCCTGAATTCCAGCAGTCGATCCGCCAGCTCGGCTTCATTGTACAGACGCCCCGCCGCCTGCTCGCCATCCAGCCAGGCGAGAAACCGTACCACCGCCGCACCATCCCGGACATGGGCGGCGCGAGCGCCGGCAACCTCCACCGCATTCTTGCACGCCTTGGGGAGGATCACCGGGTCAGTGCCGGGCACCAGCGTGGCGCCACCTTGCTCCAGCAGCAGCTGGGACCAGGCGTTCGCGGTCACCGGGTCCGCCAGCACCCGCTTGCCGGCCTGTGCACCGAGCAGGGCCTCCGCCTCATCCGGAGCATGCATTCGCACACCTTCACCGCAGTGCTGCTGCCAACCGGCGGGCATCCGCGCCGGCTCCACCAACAGGTCCAGCGCGCCGTCAGCCCACAGCAGCGCCAGCGACTGCAGCACCGGAAGACAGGGGATATCCTGCCCGCGGAGGTTCAGCAGCCAGGATACGGAATCGGGAGCAAACACCAGCGCGGCATCCGCCTCCAGCGCCTTGACTGCCGCACCGATACGCTTGCGCTTGCTGGCACTGGACTCGCCGGTAAACGACTCGTCCAGCAGCAGGGCCGGCGCGATCTCGGCAACCGGTCTATCCTGCCAGCTGCGATCCACCAGGTTATCGGTATCCGTGCACAGTTCCATGCCGGCTGCGGCCAGCTCGTCGGCGGCCTGGCGCAACCACTGCAGGTTGTGCAGGCGAGGATCCACCGCCACCCGCGCGCCGGGCTGCAGGGAGGACCGCAACCACTGCAGCGGCGGTTCATCGATCAGGTGGTGGTAGCTGAAATCGTCGGCAGAGACCTGCTGCCTGACCTGCACGGTGTAGCGGCCATCAACAAATATTCCAGCGCCCTCGCGCAGGACCACGGCCATGCCCGCCGACCCGGAAAACCCGGTCGCCCACAGCAGGCGCTCATTGTGGCGCGGGATATATTCCCCCAAATGCTCGTCGGCACGGGGAATCACGCAGGCGTCATAGGCGCGCTCCGCCATCAATTGGCGCAGCGCTGCGAGCCGTGTTGCTGTTGTCATGATCAGTGTCCGGTGGTTGGGAGAACTCAGTCTTCCATCAGGTCAAAATCGGATTTGGAAATGCCGCAATCCGGACACTCCCAGGTATCAGGCAAATCGTCCCAGCGCGTCCCGGGGGGGATGCCGTCCTCGGGGATGCCCAGGGCCTCATCGTAGATGTAGCCACAAATCACACATTCATACTTGCGGTATTCAGCGTCGCTCATCGGCGCGGTTTCCTTGTTCGGGGTGAAGAGAAAAACGACTGCACTCAGGCGCCGGGCACTGCCAGCTGGCCCTCGAGTTGCAGTTCATAACCCTCTGCCACGGGCCTTGCCAGCAGCGAGAGCGCCTCCTGCAGCTGCGGGTCCCAGTCGCCTTCGTGGGCTATCAACACCGCGATGCTATAGCTCGACTGCGCCAACTGCAACTGCCCGGAGGCCTGCACCGGACCCGCGAGAGTCAGCACCTCCCCGGTCAGGTCGCCGCCACGCGGCTGCACGACGTCCAGCGCATAGCTGCCCAGTGGCAGCAGGCCGCGTGGCGACTCCCAGGCCGCCTGCTGCCAGGTCAGCCGGCCCTGCGCCTGCACCGGCAGGCCCCTGTGCAGGCGCAACTCTCGCCCTTGCAGGGAGACCACCCCTTGCAGGGCAACCGGGGCCAGATGGCGCAACAGCGCCGCATCGAAGCTGGCCTCGACATGCTCCAGATAAATGTCGGCGCTGCCGCGGAACTGCACCTCGGCCTGCAAACGCTGACCGCCCCACAGACTGCTGACCTGAAGTTTCGGTGCCAGGGCCAGCAATGACCAGGGGCGCAGCGCCCAACTGACCTCACCGAGATGCAGCAGGCCGGCGTCCGTTGCCACCAGCACCCGACCCGCGCGACCCTGCCACACCGTGCCCTGCAGTCCCTGGGCCGTGACTGGCGAATCCTCCAGCAATCGCACCAGCAGGTGGGCGGGAGCGCGGGCAATCAGCAGCCCCAGCAACAACACGGCGGCCAGCGCCGCGGCCAGCCAGCGGCCACCGCTCATGAACCCTGCCCGATCCGGATCGTGGCATTGACGAAGCCGGCGGTACCGGCCTGGGTAATCGCCACTTCCTCCAACAGCAATCCTTCGACCAGCTCCAGTTGATGCAGCCACGCCACGAGATCAGCGAAGCGGGCATTTTCCAGCCGCACCTGCAGGTCACCGCGACTGCCGGGCTGCAGCCGATTCACCGGCAGGCCAAACCGCGCGGTGCTCTGGTTCACCACCGCCGTCAGGTTACTGCGCTGCCCGTCGGGACCGGCGCTTGCGCGCGCCTGCAGCAATTCCGCCACCAGGCTATCGACGCGCACCAGGGCCGCGGCGGTGGCCGAATTCTGTTCCGCCATGCGGTCTCGCATGGCCGCCACTGGCGACCACAGCAACAGCCAGAGCAGATAGCAGCCAACCACGGCGGACAGTGCCAGCAGGCTCAATTGCTCACGCTGATTCAGGCGTGCAAACCAGGCCTGCATCATGCTCCTCCCACCCGGATCCGGGCACGGACGCCATCACCCTGGGCGCTACTGCTTTCCATTACCGCCGCCAGCCCCGCGTCCGCCAGTCCCGCGCGCAGTTGCTCTACCGCGGCGAAGTCATTGGCGACGAGATTCAGGCGCATTTCCCCGCCCCGCTGGTTGTAATTGATGCTGACGATGCTCGCGCCGGGACGCTGGGCGATGACAGCTCCCGCCTGCTCCAGCAGGCGCACAAAACCGCCGCCACCGCCACCACCGCGCAAGCCGTCCAGCTGGCGGCGCAGCTGGCGCTCCGCATCCACCAGCGCGCCCTCGGGCATGGCCTGCCGGTAGCTGGACTCAAGGGCCGTCCGCAAAGCCAGGTTTTCCCGGCTGAGCGCACGGTACTCGGCCCAGGTCGCCACCAGCTGCAGGGCGAAGGCCAGTCCCAGCACAACAGCGGCCACACGCCACTGTTGCCACCACCGGGCCAAAGGCAGTCGCGCCGCGTAGGCGCCCTCCCTCAGGTTCAGGGGATGCTCGTCCCGGGCCAGCATGAGGGCAGCGCACAGCGTGCCCTGGCGCCATTGCACCCGGCCCCGCAGTGCCTCCGGTATCAGGGCCAGCTCCCGCTCCTGGTCGCCGCCGTACACCACCAGCACCTGCGGCGGCGCTTCCCCGGCTGCAGCCGTCAGTAGCGTGGGCAGCAGATCGGCTTCAACGGTGTAACCTTCACATTCGCCGCTGCGCACGATCACGGCGTCGCCGTCCATTACCAGGCACCACTCGCCCGGCTGCCACGGCAGCAGCAGGGGCTCCGGCAGCCACTGCGGCAGATCGGGCAGCTCCGCCAGCCGTTCCTGCCAGGCCTCCATGGTCGAGTGCCGGCACAGGGCGACGCCGAAGCTGGTCTTGTCCAGCGCGCAGACGGCAAAATGCAGCTGCTCGACATCCTCCGCAAGCTGCTCCTCGAGCAGGAAAGGGAGCGCCTGCTGCAGGTGTTTCCTTTCATCCGCGCTCACCGTCAGGCGCAGCAAGCGCACCTCTGCCCCGGGCGCGGCGAAGCAGGCCTGCAGGCGAGAGCTTCGAAGTGTTTCCCGGAACAGGGCCAACGCTTCCGGGCTGTCGAGTCGCCGCGGTTGTTCGCCGGCGCCCGGCGGATACCAGGCGAGGGTGTCGTCAAGCAGGCGCACGACGGCTAGATTCTGCAAACCGTAATCTCCGTTGTTACCATTGATGGAACCGTCCCGCAGCCCGGCATTACAGGCTCCCGGACGCGCGAGCTACAGCCCGCACCGTGCGCTCATTCCGGTGCAGCACACTGTACAAGCGCATGTTGCGATCGGCAACTTCGACCTCTGCCGTCAACAGGAACCAGGAGGAACTTTCACCCAGCAGGCTGCGGACATCCTCCAGTTCCTTGTCGGCAAAGCTCGCATCCTCCAGCGCGTCATCAACGCTGGCGAAGCCGCTCTCGCTGCGCTGGCGCAGGAACAGGGCCTCGCCCTCCGTTACACTGAGCGGCTGCAGTTCGTTATCACCGTTGAGCGCCCGCAGCAGCGGCAGCGAGGCGGTGTGGATATTGAGCGTCGCGGGGACTTGCGGCCACGCAGTCACCAGCGGCGCCAGCGCACGGTAGAGTTCCGGTGTCACGTTGGCCACTGCACGCAGCTCGCTGACACTGGCCATGGCCCGGTTGGCCGCCCGGTAGGGCGGGCTCTGGCCGCTGTAGAAGTCATCCTCGGCGCCGTAAGGGCGCGCAATCGTATCGCTGTCCAGCCAGTCCCCGATGGCCTGGGTCACGGCAATCGCTGTCTGCGAGTCCAGCGCCAGATCTGGCAGGGCCTGCAACAGGCGGATAAAGAACGCCTGCGCGGGCGTGAAACGGACATTGCTGTCCCCGCCCGCATCGTCGCCGGCCAGGCCCGAGGCCAGGGCATTGAGGTTGAAGCGCCCCTGCAGGTCCTCCAGCGAGCCGACCAGCCAGCCACCCTCGTCCAGAGGATAGGGCGTTGCCTGCTGGGCCCAGATCTCGCTGAGGTCATCCCGCGGCTGCTCCCTCGCCTGATCGGCATCGTGATCCGTCACCAGCGCCAGCGTTGCCAGTTCTTCGGCGCCGCGTAGATAGGCCTGACCCTGTTCGGCAAAAAACAGATTGGCCCCCCGCTGGTAGAACAGGGTGAACTCACTTTGCATGGCGACCAGAAGGGCCGCTGACAGCCCGAACACCAGCAGGGCCACTATCAGGGCAACGCCGCGCTGGGCCCTGGGGGGGCGCGACTCAGAGCGGCGGCAATGCATGCAGACTCCTCAATTCGCCGAGGTCCTCCAGTTCAATGATCAGCTCCAGCGCAGCCGGAGGCGGCAGCGCGACGCCGGGCTGGCTGGTGTCCGCCACCCAGTTCTCCGGCCAGTTGCGCGTCTCGACCACCGTGCCCCGCGCTCCCGGGCGCAGGGATTCCGCTGACTCCAGGAACGACAGGCGCAGGTCCGTAACCCCCGCCAGCAGCAGTACTCGCTGGGGCTCCGTCACCGAGGCCCGGTCCAGCACCGGATAACTCTCCCGCCACAGTGCGTCATCCAGCCACAGGTAGTTGACGCGCTGCAGGTTGCTGCGCTGATGCTCGGCGGAGTTGTGCCAACCGCTGCGGGTGAAGCTCAGCATGAACCGCGCCGCCCGCCCGCCCACCAGAGCCGGCTCCTCCTCGCCGAACTCGTCCCGCACCGGGCGCTCGACAAAGTGGCGCAAGTCGCGGCTGACGATCATCAGGGCCCGGTTGATCTCCCAGGTGCGCTCGGTCACCGCCCGCGTGCTTTCCACTCCGCTGATCACCGCCGACAGGCCGCTGTAGGATGCCGCCGCCACGAAGGCGGTAATCGCCAGGGCAATCAGGACTTCCACCAGGGTAAAGCCCCTGTTATCCACCGCTCACCTCCCCGGCCTGGGGCTGGCCGGCGAACATGAACGAGACCAGGGTGTACAGCGGCCGGCCCTCGCCCTCCTCACCCTCGCGCACTTCAATCTCCACCCGGAAGAAGGACTGGACCTGGGTCGCACTGCTCTCCAGGCGCCAGTGCCACTGCCTGTCCGCCAGCTCCTCGACACCGCTATCGACACCACTGAAGAGACCCGACCGGGCCACGGTGAGCAGACGCAGCTCCACCAGTTTGTTGTTGGCCACCACTTGCGCCAGGGACTTGTCGCGCAGATAGCCGGCGCCATCCACTTGCTGGTACAGGGCAAACAGCAGGGCTGGCAGCGCCAGGGCCACCACCGCCAGGGCCACCATGACTTCGACCAGGGTGAAGCCGGGCTGCCGCTGTCGCTGCTGGCTAGAAGCGGTCAAGGTCATCTTCCGGTTCGCCCCGCCGCAGCAGCGTCATCCGCCCCAGCAGGTCCCACTGCAAACGCCACAGCACTGCGCCGCTGTCCCGGCTGCGCAGCTCCAGCTCACCGGGCACAACCTCGCCGCTGGCGTAGAACACCACCTGCGGCGCCGCCTCTGGCGCCACCGGCGCCGGCAGCAGCTCCGTTTCAGGCACATCTTCGAGGGTCAGCGACAGGGCGACTTCCGCCGGCAAAGTCTGCTCGACGAAAACATCGCTGGCGACCAGCGGCCGGCGCCAGCCCTCCGGCCGCCGCTCCCGCCAATCGTAGCCGAAGAGCGTCTCCGGTCCCCGGGCATCCAGGAACAGGATAAGCCCCATGTCGCGACCCGACAGTTGCGCCTCATCCAGGGCAAACCGGGCCACGTTCTGTATCTCTCGCATCTGGGCATCAAGCTGCACATCCCGGCCGCCGGAGCCGACATTGAGGGTCGCCAGGGAGGTGATGATTACCACCACGAACAGCGCCACCAGCAGCTCCAGCAGGCTGAAGCCCCCGAGCGCCCGCGCCGGTCCCACGCTGGCGGGAGACAAGGCCGCAGGGGCCGGCCGCCGCAGGCGGCTCACCGGCTCAGTCCTCTGCTTTCCAGTTACCGATATCCGCATTCTGGCCTTCACCGCCGGACAAGCCATCGGCACCCAGGCTGTAAAGATCCACCTCGCCGTGCTCCCCGGGGCTCATGTACAGATATGGCCGGCCCCAGGGATCAACGGGAAGCTCCTGCAAATAACCGCCCTCCTTGAAATTGCGGGGCTGCGGGTCGAGATTACTGGGGGTGACGAGCGCCTCCAGACCCTGCTCGGTGGAGGGATAGACATAATTGTCCAGCCGATAGATCTTGAGCGCTGTCTCTATGGCCTTGAAGTCGGCGTAGGCTTTCTGGATCCGCGCCTCGTCAGCACGGTTCAGCACGGTGGGCGCCACCACGCTGATCAGCAGCCCCATGATCACCAGCACCACCAGAATTTCCACCAGCGAGAATCCGCCCTGCGCTCGCCTTGCCTGTGTCGATTGTTTCATATCGCTATCGCACCATTGTATTGAGATCAAAGATAGGCAACAGGATGGCCATGACAATGACCAGCACTATTGCCCCCATAAAGACGACCAGCAGCGGTTCCAGCAGGCTCATCATCGTCCCCAGGGTCATTTCCAGCTCGCGCTCCTGATTGGTAGCCGAGCGTTGCAGCATGGTTTCCAGCTCACCGCTGGTTTCGCCGCTGGCGACCATGTGCACCATCATTGGCGGGAACCGGCCATTCTCGCGCAGGGCGCGGTGCAGGCTGCTGCCCTCCTGCACCCGCTCTGCCACCCGGGCGCTGTCGTCCCGCAATACCAGGTTGGTCAGCACCTGGCCGGCGATGTGCAGGGACTGCAGCAGCGGCACCCCGCTGGCCATCAGGATGCTGAGGGTGGAGGCAAAGCGCGCGGTATCCACCGCGATGACCAGGCGGGAAATACCCGGCAAGCGCAGCAGCAGGCCGTGCCAGCGCCGGCGTCGGGCGGGGGGACGCAGCCAGCGGCGCAGGCCGATGACGGCAACGACCACCGCCACCAGTACCCACAGGGCATAGTCCCGGGAGAAGTCACTCGCGGCAATGAGACCACGGGTCAGCAGCGGCAGCTCGCGATTGGTGTGGGCGAAAATCCCGATCAACTCCGGCACCACGAACACCATCAGCGCCACCACCACGGCGACGGCCACCCCCACCAGGATAAAGGGGTAGATCATCGCCATCTTCATCTTCTGCGCCGTGTACTGGCGCTGCTCGTTGTAGTCCGCGAGCTGGGCCAGGACCGGACCCAGGAAACCGGCGTGCTCCCCGGCGTTGACCATGGCCCGGTACATTTCGTTGAACACCAGGGGGAACTCGCCCATGGCATAGGCGAGGGTGTGCCCCTCGGCCACACGCGAACGCACCTGCAACAGCAGTCCCTTGGTGCGGCCCCGGCGACTCTGCTCCGCCGCCGCCTGCAGGCATTCATCCAGGGGCAGGTTGGACTGCACCAGGGTGGCCAACTGGCGGGTGACCAGGGCCAGTTCCGAGACGCTGATGCGCGGCTGCAGGAAAGCGAGGTTGAACCGGGACTGGCTGGCCGGCTGCCGATTGGCGACCTCCACCTCCACCGGCCGCAGCTTCTGGCCGCGCAGCTGGCTGCGCACCTGGCGCTCGGAGTCACCCTCCAGCACGCCCTTGACCAGCTTGCCACCTGGGTTCAGTGCCCGATACCGATACGCCGTCATCGCCCGCTACCGTACTCAGTTAACTGCGGTAACGCGCAGTACTTCTTCGATACTGGTCTCGCGCGCCAGAATCCGGCGGCGGCCATCTTCCTGAATACCGGGATACAGTTTGCGCGCCTCCTGCAGCATCTGCTGCTCACTCGCACCCTCGTGGATCATCAGGCGCAGGGCATCGTTGATCTCGATCAGTTCGTAGATCCCCGTGCGTCCACGGTAGCCGCCGTAATTGCAGTGCTCACAGCCCACGGCGCGACAGATTTCCAGCGGGTCCCCGACCGCCGGGTCCACCCCCAGCAGCGCCCGCTCTGCAGGTGACGGTTCATAGGACTGCATGCAATCCCGGCACAGCAGCCGCACCAGGCGCTGCGCCATGACGCCGATCAGGCTGGACGAGAGGAGAAAGGGCTCGATACCCATGTCCTGCAGCCGGGTCACCGCGCCAATGGCGGTATTGGTATGCAGGGTGGAGAGCACCAGGTGCCCGGTCAGGGACGCCTGCACCGCGATCTCCGCCGTCTCCAGATCGCGGATCTCGCCCACCATCACCACATCCGGGTCCTGGCGCAAAATGGCGCGCAGGCCCCGGGCAAAGGTCATGTCGACCTTGGGGTTCACCTGGGTCTGGCCGACCCCGGGCAGCATGTATTCGATCGGATCCTCGATAGTCAGGATATTGCGGCTGGTCTGGTTGATGTGCGACAGGCCGGCATACAGCGTGGTGGTTTTCCCGGAGCCGGTGGGACCGGTCACCAGGATAATGCCGTGAGGACTGTGCAGCGCTCTCTCGTAGCCCGTCAGCACCTGTTCGTTCATGGCCAGCTGCTTCAGCTCCAGCTGCCCGGCCTGCTTGTCGAGCAGGCGCAGCACTACCCGTTCGCCGTGGGCGGACGGCATGGTGGACATGCGGATGTCCACCGCGTGGCCGGCAATACGCACCGAAATCCGGCCATCCTGGGGCACGCGCTTTTCGGCGATATCGAGCCGGGCCATGACCTTGAGACGGGACACCAGCAGCGGTGCCAGCATGCGCTTGGGGGACAGGATTTCAGCCAGCACGCCATCTATCCGGTAGCGTACGCTGAGGCGATCCTCGAACGTCTCGATATGGATATCCGATGCCTGCTCGCGCACCGCCTGGGAGAGGATGGCGTTGATCAGGCGAATGATGGGGGCATCGTCTTCGGCGTCCATGAGGTCGCCGGCGTCGGGAATCTCTTCCGCCAGGCGGCTGAGATCGACGTCGGCACTGATATCCTCCGCCATTTGTACCGCCGCATTGTTGTCGCGCTGATAGGACTGGGACAGCTGGCGTTGAAACTCTGGCTCGGACACCATTTCCAGGGTAAAGGGGCGGCCCAGCCAGCGCCGCAGCTCCAGCAGCACCTGGGGCCCCGGCTGCGCGCGACAACTGACCACGACGCCGCCGGGACGGCTGTGCACCAGCACGCCAAACTGCTTGGCGAAGCCGAAAGGCAACGCTCGCGCTTCCTCACGACTGGCGGCGACAGGGGCACCCGCCACGACCATCAGCGGCTCCCGGCAGCGGCGGGATCAGCCTGCGCTTCGTCCCTGATCGCCTCCAGCTGCCGGATCTGCTCTTCCCATTCCGGCAGCACCGGCACGTACTCGTCATCCAGGAACATCAGGCCCCGCTCACGCCGCAGCAATTGCTGGTCGCGGATATACCGGTACTTGTCCGCGGTGGCGCCGGCCAGCTGCTGGTCGTCGCGAATGATGGTCGGGCGGATAAAAATCAGCAGGTTGGTCTTCACCACCGACACCGCATCGGTCCGGAACAGGCGCCCCAGCAGCGGCAAATCGCCCAGCAGCGGCACTTTCTGGCTGCCGTCCTGGACATCGTCCTTGATCAGCCCGCCCAGCACGACCACGCGGCCGTCGGCTGCCAGTACCTTGGTCTGCAGGATGCGTTCATTGGTAATCAGGTCCGAGGCATCCAGCACCGCAGAGGTATTGCTCAGGCTGGACACTTCCTGGGATATCTCCAGTACCACCGAATCCCCTTCGTTGATATGCGGTGTGACCTTCAGCGTAATACCCACGTTCTGTCGTTCGATGGTCTGGAACGGGTTCTGGGCCCCGTCCCCGGTACCGGTACTGGTGAACGATCCGGTCACGAAAGGCACGTTCTGGCCCACGGTGATATACGCCTCCTGGTTGTCCAGGGTCAGCAGGCTGGGCGTGGAGAGAATGTTGGCGTTGGACTGCTCCTTGAGCGCGTTGAGGATGACCGTCATGGACAGGTCGTCGTCGATCACCCCCCAACCCAGCGACAGGCCCGAGGACTGGGCCAGGGCCCCCGCCAGGGCGCCCACATCGAAGTCACCGGTGGTGGTGGCGCCATCGCTGCTGCCATCGGTCGGCAGTATCGCGCCGGCAATACGTTGCGCCCGGGCGTCGGCGGTATTGATGTTGCTGCCAAAGAAACCATCGTTGTTGGCGAACAGCCATTGCAGGCCGAGATCCTGCCCGTCGCGAACCTCCAGCTCGACAATGATGGCCTCAACCAGAACCTGCGCCCGGCGGATATCCAGCCGGGTAATGACAGCCTCCAGAGACGCCATTTCATCGGTGGGCGCTGTGATAATGAGGGCGTTGGTGTGCTTGTCCGCCTCAATGGTGGCGCTGTTGCTGTTGCTGCGCTGGCGCGCGCCATCGGCACCGTCAACCCGGGAGATGTTCTGCATCACCCGGGTCAGGACCTCGGCAATGTCTTCAGCCTTCGCATACTGCAGGTAGATGACCTTCACGTTGCCACTCTGCTCCAGCGGTGTATCCAGGTAGCGAATGAGGCGTGTCATGCGGGCCCGCTCCAGCTCGTCGGCGCTGACCAAAACACTGTTGGTGCGGGAATCCGCGACCAGCAGCACCTCCACTTCGGAGCCCTGCTGGGAGTCGGATTTATTGAACTGCTCCAACATCCGGACCACGTCTTCGGCGACGCCGTATTTGAGCTTGATGACCTCGGTCTCCTGTACCGCGGTGCGGTCCATGCGCTCAATGATCGCGGCGATTCGATCGATATTGGAAGCGACGTCGGAGATAATAATCGCGTTGCTGGGGGCGTAGGCCGCCATATGCGCCTGCTGCGGCACCAGCGGTCGCAGTACCGGGATCAGCTTCGCCGCGGATATATTCTGCAGGCGCATGACCTGGGTGACATATTCATCGTTGCCCCGCCGGTCGTTATCGTCGCGCACCGTCACCGGCGCCGAGCGGGCATCCTTGTTCTGGATGACGCGCACCACGCCCCCAGAGCGGACCGCGGTGTAGCCGTGGACCTCGAGGATGGATAGGAACAGATCGTAGAGCTCGCTGCGGGACACCGGTTTGGAGGACACGACCTTGACCTTGCCCTTCACCGCGGGGTCTACCACGATGGTGGTCTCGGTAGCCTCGGCCACGAACTTGATCAGTTCCTGGATATCGGTCTCTTTCAGGTTGACAGTGAAATCCTGGGCCCGCACGGCTCCGGAGCCCAGCGCAACGAGCAGACACAATAGGGGGGCCCGCAGTGCCCACGATGTAATCCTCACTGAATAACTATCCTCAACTGATTTGTCCCGACTCTATCACTGTTCGCCAGTGGCAGCACTGAGACTGACATTCACGGCAACTGGTTCGCCGCCGCGCAGGAGGTCGAACGAGGCTTCACTGGCAGAACGCATGGCCTGGTACAGCCGCATGGTATTGGCGGGATCGGACAGCGGCATGCCATTGACAGCCAGCACGAGATCACCGGCGCGAAACCCGAGGCGCTCAAACTGCTCGCGGTCGCGCCCGGGCGTCAAACGGTAGCCCTGCAGCTCGCCCCCTTCACGCACCGCCGCGATCCGCACCAGCTCCGCAAGGGATTGCGGATCCTGGTACAGCTGTTCGCGATACCCCTGCGCCAGCGCCGTAGTGACTTCGTCCGTTCGCTTGTCGATGACGCGGACGGCAGCCGGGGGAGGCGCCACCGCGGGGGAGCTGGCGGGTGCAACCGGCGTCATGCCGGCCAGCTGCGCATCCAGGCTGCTGGGTTGGTACAGGGTGAGCAGCTCGTAGCTACCGCCATTGTCCAGGACGACCTGGAAGGGCATGACTTTGGCCAGGCTCACCCGGCCCGCCACCGGCAGGGTGTCGTCCACCGCGTAGATTGCCTGCTGGCCACGGTACTCGATAATGGCGCTGCCCGCCCCATCGGCACTGAAAGCGATGACCCCCCGCAATACTAGGTCCAGACGGGTCTCCCTGGCGCCTTTCTCGATGCCCTCGCGCTCGGGGGTGGCCGCCAGCTGCCCGGTTTCCGGCTCGGCAACTACTGCCGCGCCCGGCTGGCCAAACAGGGGCCAACTGCGCAGGGCATCGATGTCAACCTGAGACGTCGCTCCCCCGCCGACGGCACTGAGTGCCGGCGGGTTGATGATCTGACCGCCGGGAGCCCGCTGTTCAGGCTGCGGGAAAACGGCCCAGAACAGTTGCGCCAGCGCAGCCAGGGCCCACAGGGACACCAGCAGCACCAGAGCCCACCGCAGCCGACGGCTGTTGCCAGGCTCCAGCAGTGACGCCATGCCCAGCCGCACCCACTCCGGGACCCGGGTCGTGATACTGCGGTAACTGAGCCGATCAGCCGCCAAGGCCCTCTCCTGGGTAGTGCCGCCCACCGGGGGCGGTGCTGGAACAAACGTGCCCCGATTATAGGGTGCGCCATTAAAAGATAAAACTGTGACAGCCCGATGGCATTTGTGTGACAGCCCCGTGACGACCCGGGTAACCGGGCAAAAAAAAACCGGCCAGAGGCCGGTCTAGAGATGGAGTCTCTACAAGGGGGATTGAGGACCTGAACGGTTGCAATCAACGACAGCACTGTGACCGGCGCGAACCTCCATTGCCCAACGCCATACTGTCTCTGCAACATGAGACCCGGTTTTTTATCCGCAGTTCCACGGGCGTGGAAAAAAAATCGCAGCTGCCCGCGCATGGACAGGAAGAGGCCGGTTGTATACGCTTGCGGGAGGCTAATTCGCCCAGCAGGTAGACCTTATGAGCCACATTTTCCAGGATAATTCCGCGACCATTGGCGGCACCCCGCTGGTGCGGATCAATCGAATAAGCACCGGCAACGTTTATGCCAAGCTGGAAAACCGCAATCCGGCCATGTCGGTTAAATGCCGTATCGGCACCAGCATGGTCCTGGCCGCGGAGCAGGACGGCAGCCTGCGCCCCGGCATGACCATTGTCGAGCCAACCAGTGGCAACACCGGCATCGCCCTCGCCTTTGTCGCCGCCGCGCGAGGCTACGACTGTATCCTGACGATGCCCAACACCATGAGCCTGGAGCGCCGCAAGCTGATGAAGGCGCTGGGGGCGGACATCATCCTGACCGATGGCGCCAAGGGCATGCCCGCAGCGATCGCCAGGGCAGAGGAAATCATCGCTTCGGATTCGGACAAGTACTGGGGCGCCAGGCAGTTCGAGAACCCCGCCAATCCGGCAATTCACGAGAGCACCACCGGCCCGGAGATCTGGCGGGACACGGATGGCCAGGTCGACATCTTCGTGTCAGGGGTGGGTACCGGCGGTACACTCACCGGCGTCTCACGCTACATCAAGCGCACCGAGGGCAAGGCCATCCTGACCGTTGCCGTTGAACCCGCCAGCAGTACCGTCATTGCGGCCGCGAAGGCCGGCGAGGAGCCCAGCCACGCCCCGCACAAGATCCAGGGTATTGGTGCGGGCTTCCTGCCCCGCAACCTGGACCTGGAGATGGTCGACCGGGTGGAGCAGGTAAGCAACGAGGACGCCATGGCCTGGGCACACCAACTCATGCAGCGGGAGGGCATCCTGGCCGGGGTATCCTGCGGCGCCGCCATGGCAGTGGCTGATCGCATCTCACGGGAACCCGAGCACGCAGGCAAGATGGTGGTGGTGGTGTTGCCGGACTCCGGCGAGCGCTACCTCAGCGCGCCCTTGTTCGAGGGCAAGTTCAGCGACAACGAGATGGTGCAGTAGCCGCAACGGCGGCTAACGCCCCTCCTGCAACAGCCCGAGTCGCCGCTTGACGTCTGCCCATTCGGTGTCGATGACGCTGAAATAGACTGAATCCCGGGAGAAGTCGCCCTGCACTATCATGTGTTTGCGCAGCACTCCCTCACGGATTGCGCCAATCCGCTCCAACGCCCGCTGCGAACGCAGGTTGCGGGCGTCAACCTTGAACTCGACCCGCAGGCAATGCAGGCGCTCGAAAGCATTGGCCAGCAGCAGGGCCTTCACCTCCGTGTTGACGCCGGTGCGCTGCCACTCCTGGCCCAGCCAGGTCCAGCCGATTTCCAGGCTGCGATGCTCGGGCCGTATATTCAGGTAACGGGTGCTGCCGACGATCTTGTTCTTGGCGTTCTCCACTATCGCCCAGGGCGCCTGGTCCGACGCGGCCAGGGCCTCATCAATCCACTGCCGGGTATCCGCCAGGTCGATAAAGCAACTGCGCGGCATATACTCCCAGTCCGGGACGTGGCGGCCGCGGTTGAACAGGCCCTGGGCGTGACCCTGGGACAGGGGCTCAAGGCGGACCAGGGTTCCGCGCAGCACCCGGGTGCCGACCTGTGGCTCCAGCGGCAGGCTCACGGCAGCACCACGCTGGAGCCCGTTGTGGCACGCCCCTCCAGCGCGGCGTGAGCCGCGGCGATCTCCGCCAGGGCAAACCGCTGGTGGATTTCAACCCGCACCTTTCCCGAGCGTATCTGCTCGAACACTGCAGCAGCGGAAGCGCGCAGTTCCTCTGTGCTGGCGGTATAGGTGACCAGGGTGGGCCGGGTCACATAGAGAGAACCCCCCGCTGCAAGTACCTGCAGGTCCAGGGGCTCCGGCTTGCCGGAGCTGTTGCCAAAGCTGACCAGCAGCCCCCTGGGCTGGAGGCTGGCGAGCGAGACCTCGAAGGTGTCGCGACCCACGCCATCGTAGACCACCGGGACCCCGGCACCGGCGGTCAGCTCCCGGACCCGTGCAGCGACATCCTCTTCCCGATAGTTGATCACATGCCGGTAACCGTGAGCGCGAGCCAGCTCCACTTTTTCCTGCGAACCCACGGTCCCTATAACAGTGGCGCCCAGGCTACTGGCCCATTGCCCGAACAACAGACCCACACCACCGGCGGCCGCGTGGAACAGGCAGGTCTGCCCGGCCTGCAGGGGAAAAGTGCGCTGCAGGAGATACTCGGTGGTCTGGCCCTTGAGCAGGGCCGCCGCCGCGGTCTCGAATTCGATGTCCGGCGGCACGGGCACCAGCCGTGACGCGGGCAGGTTCAGCTCTTCGGCATAGGCGCCGAAGCCGGCGGAGCAATAGGCGACGCGGTCCCCGACGGCAAACTCCACCCCCTCGCCCACCGCTGTGACCACGCCCGCCCCCTCCATGCCCAGGCCGCTGGGCAGGGCGATCGGGTACAGGCCGCTGCGATGATAGGTATCAATGAAGTTGAGCCCGATGGCCCGGTTGGCGACAGTGACCGCTCCCGGGCCGGGGGGACCGGGGTCGACATCCACCAGTTGCATCACCTCGGGGCCGCCCGTTGCCGTGATCCGTACCGCCTTGCCCATGTACCGCCTTCCTCGCGTAACCGCCACTGCCTGTTGATCGAGCTAGTGTGCCACAACCCCTGCACCCGGGGCACCGTCGTTGCGCGCCCGGCGCCGAACGGCGGGAACCGGCTGTGAGCGTGTTACACTGCACCCACTGCGCCCGCGACGCCGGGCAACTCCCCTCACCACCCTGGAACCCTACACTGTGCTTGAAGAACTGGAACTCGACCGCAGCCTGCAGCTCGCCCTGGCTGAGCTGGCGCACACAGACGCTACCACCGTGCAGGAGCAGGTGATTCCGCTGGCGTTGCAGGGCAAGGATCTCCGGGTCAGCGCGCCCACCGGCAGCGGCAAGACCCTGGCCTACCTGCTGCCCACCCTGCAGCAGCTGCTTGCCAGGCCGCTGCCACCCAAGGCCGGCACGCTGGCCCTGGTACTGGTGCCCACCCGCGAACTGGCGCGCCAGGTGCTCAGGGAGTGTCGCCAGCTGCTGGGTAAAAGTACCCTGCGCGCCGATGCGCTGACCGGTGGCGCCGACTTCAAGTACCAGAAGTCACTGTTGCGCAAGAACCCCGAAGTCATCATCGCCACCCCCGGCCGCCTGCTGGAACACTGCGAGCGGAAAAGTGCCGACCTCGGCGGATTGCGCATCCTGGTACTGGACGAAGCCGACCGCATGCTGGAGATGGGCTTTCGCGAGGATGTCCTGAAGATCGCCGGCTACTGCCCCGCCGACCGCCAGACCCTGATGCTGTCCGCCACCCTGCATGCGCGGGGCCTGGGCGAAATCAGTGCCAGCCTGCAACATGAACCGGAAGCGGTGAACTGTGGCGAGATTCGCGCCGCCCACAAGGACATTTTCCATCAGCGTATCCTCGCGGACGGCCAGGAGCACAAGGACCGGCTGCTGCTGGCGCTCCTCGCGGACAGCCGGGGCCGCAAGCAGCTGGTGTTCGCCAACAAGCGCACCACGGCGGCGCGCCTGTCCGGCCTGCTGCAGCACCATGGCCTACGCGCTGCCTGCCTGCACGGCGAGATGAGTACCGAGGAGCGCAAGGTAGTCGTCAGCCGCTTCACCCAGGGGGTCGTAGATATTGTCACCGCGAGCGATCTCGCGGCTCGCGGCCTGGATATCGAAGGCATAGATACCGTGGTCAACTATGACCTGCCCTACAGCGGCGATGACTACCTGCACCGCACCGGCCGCACCGGCCGGGCGGGCAGCCAGGGCCTGGCGATTTCCCTGGTAACGGCCGCGGACTGGAACCTGATGATCAGTATCCAGCGCTATCTCAACCTGGAAATGGAACCGCGCGCCCTGCCGGGTCTCAAGGCGCGCTACGCGGGTCCGAAAAAGATGAAATCCTCGGGCAAGGCCGCCGGCCACAAGAAAAAGTCCGGCAAGGCGACCGAGGCGAAAAAGAAGGACCGCTTGCGGGATCGCAAGGCCAAGGGCAAGCCCCGCGCCAAGGCCAGCCCCCAACCGGCCAACGACGGCTTTGCGCCGCTGAAGAAGCGGCGCAGCGAACCGGAGAGTTGACGCGCAGCGGCCGCAGCTCAGCAATGGCGGCAACGCTGGTGCCGCCTGTTACGTCCGCCTGCCGGAATCCGTTAAACTAGACTCATCAAATCGCCATAGAACTCGAAATCATGACCAATCCTCTCCTTGAGACGAACACCCTGCCACCCTTTTCGGCCATTCGCCCCGAGCACGTGCTGCCCGCGGTGAGCTCCCTGCTCGAGCGCAACAAACGCCGCATCGGCGAGTTGCTGGCTGCGCCGGGACCGCACAGCTGGGAGTCCCTGATCCAGCCCATTGAGGACCTGGAGGACGAACTTTCCCAGTGCTGGTCCCCGGTGGCGCACCTCAATGGCGTGCTCAACAGCGAGGCGCTGCGAGAGGCCTACAACGCCTGCCTGCCACTGCTGTCCGAATACAACACCTGGATGGGGCAGCACACGGCGCTGTATGAAGCCTACCGCGACCTGGCCGAGCGCGATGACTTCGCCGCCCTTGCCCAGGACCGGCGGCAGGCCGTGAACAATGCCCTGCGGGACTTCCGCCTCGCGGGCGTGGCCCTGCCGACCGCGGAGAAGGAGCGGTATGGCGAACTGCAACAGCGCCTGTCGGAGCTGGGCAGCCGGTTTACCGACAATGTACTCGACGCCACCAACGCCTGGACCAAACAGGTCACCGCCGAACAGCTGGCGGGCCTGCCGGCTACCGCGCTGGCGAGTGCGCGCCAGGCGGCGGAGCACAAGGGGCTGGAAGGCTGCCTGCTGACCCTGGAATACCCGTCGGTCTACCCGGTGTTGACCTACTGCGATGACCGGGCCCTGCGCCGGGAAGTCTACACGGCCAATGTGACCCGCGCTTCGGAGGTCGGCCCCGACGCCGGTCGTTTCGACAACACGGACCTGATCACCGAGATCCTGGGCCTGCGCCAGGAACTGGCCGGCCTGCTGGGTTTCGCCAACTACGCGGAGCTGTCCCTTGCCACCAAGATGGCGGACTCTCCCGACCAGGTCATCGAGTTCCTGACCCAGCTGGCCACGCGCTCCCGGCCCCAGGCGCAGCAGGAATGGCGTGAGCTGTGCGAGTTCGCCGCAGCGGAGCACGGCCTCGATGACCTCAAGCCCTGGGACGTGGCCTACTACAGCGAGAAACTGCGCCAGCGAACCTACCAGGTCTCGCAGGAGGAAATACGCCCCTACCTGCCGGTCAACCGGGTACTGGCGGGATTGTTCGAGGTGGTGCAGCGTCTGTACGGGCTCCAGGTTGAGGAGCTGACCGGTTTCGACAGCTACCATCCCGAGGCACGCCTGTTTGAAATTCGCCAGGACGGCATTGCCCTCGCCCGTTTCTACCTGGACCTGTACGCCCGCAGCCACAAGCAGGGCGGCGCCTGGATGGACAGCTGCCGGGTACGACGGCTGAGCGCCGGCGAACTGCAGCTGCCGGTCGCCTACCTCGTATGCAACTTCACCGCGCCGGTGGGCGATCAGCCTTCCCTGCTGACGGAAAACGAGATGACCACCCTGTTCCACGAGTTCGGGCACGGCCTGCACCACATGCTGACCCGGCAACAGGTTGCCGCGGTCTCCGGCATCAACGGCGTAGCCTGGGACGCGGTGGAGCTGCCCAGCCAGTTCCTGGAAAACTGGTGCCACCAGCCCGAAGCACTGCGCTTCATCTCCGGTCACGTTGAGACCGGGGAGCCACTGCCGGCGGCGCTGCTGGAAAAGATGCTGGCGGCGAAGAACTTCCAGTCGGGCATGCAGATGGTGCGCCAGCTGGAGTTCGCCCTGTTCGATTTCCGCCTGCACCAGCTCTGGGGGCAACCTGACGTGACGGTGCAGGGCCTGCTGGATGAGGTGCGACAGGAAGTGGCGGTACTGCCCGCAATTCCCGAAAACCGGTTCCAGAACGGGTTCAGCCACATCTTCGGCGGCGGCTACGCGGCCGGTTATTACAGCTACAAATGGGCCGAGGTGCTGTCGGCGGACGCCTTTGCCCGCTTTGAGGAAGAAGGCATCTTCAATCCCCATACGGGGCTGGAGTTCCGCCGCCATATCCTCGAGGCAGGCGGCTCACGGGACGCCATGAGCCTGTTCGTGTCGTTCCGCGGCCGCGAGCCGGACATCGAGCCCCTGTTGCGGCACAGCGGTATCGCCGCCTGAGGCAGACAGCGGTGGTCAGGGCCTGCGCCAGCTGGCGCAGCCCTTCTGGCCGGGCCCGGAGGCAACACAGAGCTCGATTTCCCGCAGATCGTCCGCGGCGGACAACAGCAACAGCTGTTGCAGCAGGTAACTGGAGAATTCCTCGACCGTGGCATTGCGCAGGGGCAACACCCTGGTGTCGGCTTTCAGGAACAGCATTTCCTCACTGGCGAAGTAGACACGGTAGTAATCGCCGTCCTCTTCTATACGCTGGAATGGGGAGTCCGCCGCCAACAGCATGTATTCATCCAGGGCATCGCAGAGAGACTTCAGTCGGCGCTTGTAGACGTTGTAGTCCGCCGCAAACCCGTTGTCGCCCATGGGCGCGACAATTTTCGCGGATACGGAGTAGTTGTGGCCGTGCAGGCGCTCCCGCTCACTGGCGGAGAAAATAGTGAAGTGGGCTGCAGAAAACTTGTGGCTTTCCTTGTCGATGTACAGCGTAGTCAGACGCTCCATAACGCGATTCCGGCCTGTGGCGAAAAGTTGATTGTCCCGAGTGTACGCGCAATAGGCAAGAGCGGACCGCTGCGGCACAATACCGCCAGGCTGGAATTGGCCGGAAACGGTCGACCGGCGCAAACTGAAAGCGTAGCCGGCGCGTAACACCTTTTGCCGCCGGGTTCCGGCCCGCGGCCCAGTGCCGCAAACAACAGTGGGGGTTCCATGCACACCGCAATCATTACCGGCGCCAGCGTCGGCATCGGGCGCGCTGCCGCGCAGCGCTTCCTGGACATGGGTTACCGTGTCTACAATCTGTCGCGCCGAGCCTGCCCCGACCAGGGCGTGCACAACCTCAGCTGCGACCTCGCTTCGACAGAGTCGATCGCCGCGGCCTGCCGCGAGCTGGCACCGGTTATCGCCGACAGTGCGGGCGTCTGCCTGCTGCACAACGCCAGCCAGATGCGCAAGGACGCTGCCACCGACTGCGACAGCGACAGCCTGCGACAGGTATTGGAGACCAATGTCGTGGCGGTCAACAGCCTCAACCAGGCGCTGCTGCCCAAGCTGCCACGGGGGTCCAGCCTGCTGTACATCGGTTCTACCTTGTCAGAAAAAGCGGTAGCGGGGTCCTTCAGCTATGTGATCAGCAAACATGCGCAGCTCGGCATGATGCGGGCCAGCTGCCAGGACCTGATGGGCAGCGGCATCCACACGGCCCTGATCTGCCCGGGATTCACCGATACCGAGATGCTGCGCACCCACATCGGGGACAATCCGGATGTGGTGGCGGCAATCGGCGCCATGAATGCCTTCGGGCGCCTGATCGAACCGGGCGAAATTGCCGAGCTCATCGTCTGGGCCCATGGCAACCCCGTGATAAACGGGGCGGTGCTGCACGCCAACCTGGGCCAGAAGGAAGCCTGAGATGGCGTCCCTGCAGGTGGTTTGGGAGCGCCGGGAGCGCGTGTTCCTGGTGCTCGCGGGCACCTTCCTCTGCGCCATGACCCTGCTGAACGTGATCGGTATTACGCGATTTATACAGCTGGGGCCAATGGCGCTGGCGGTCGGTGTGCTTCCCTACCCCCTGACGTTTCTCTGCACGGACCTGGTCTGTGAACTCTACGGTCGCGCCCGGGCGAATTTCCTGGTGAGCGTTGGCCTGGGGCTGAATTTCTTCATCCTGTTTGTGCTCTTCCTCGGCGATGCGCTGCCGTCGGTCGGTCCGGACGCAATGCCGCCGTGGCAGATCCTGCAACTGGCGGAGCCGGTCATGCTTCCCAATGGCGAGACCGTGCGCGACAGTATCGGCCTCTACCAGCTGATCTATGCGACTACATCGGGCGCGGTCTTCGCCTCCATGCTCGCCTACATCGCCGCCCAGTACTGCGACGTCCAGCTGTTCCACTTTTGGAAACGGGTCACCAAGGGCAAGTACCTCTGGGTGCGCAACAACTTCAGCACCTTGATGAGCCAGATGGTCGATTCGGTGATGGTCATCACCGTGACTTTCGGCGCTGCTTTTCTACGCGGTGATGTGACCTTCAAGGCACTGCTGATCCTGATCGGCAGCAACTACCTGTTCAAGGCAACCGTGGCCCTGCTGGATACCGGCCCGTTTTACCTCTGTGTGCACTACCTGCGCCGCTACCTGCAACTGGGCCCACAGGAATACGCCGTGCCCGGGGGCAGTACCGACACCGCCGCGGCCTGATCCCGCAGCTGCGCCGGGACACTGGATGCCAGGCTCGGATTGCGACTGCTCAGCCCGCCGCCTGCAGCGGCGGAGCAGCCACACTCAACCCGGGACCGCGTCGAAGGTACTCGCGTGCAAGCTCTTCAGCAATGTCATGCGTTGGCTGCCGCGTGGTATCCGCCCGCTGCAGGACTTCCGCCAACGTCAGCTCGATCCGCTCGATATGGCTGCGCTTTTCATCGTTCGCAGACCCGGTGCGCTGATGGTGGACATCGATGATCCCCCCGGCGTTAATCAGGAAGTCCGGGCAGTAGAGGATGCCGTGATCCTGCAGGCGCGCGGAATCCTCTGCCGTCGCCAGCTGGTTGTTGGCGGCACCGGCGACGATGCCGGCGCGCAGCACGGAGATGCTGCGATCGTTGAGCACCGCGCCCATCGCGCAGGGCGCCAGGATGTCCACTTCCAGCGCGAGGATCTCCTCCGCTGCGACTGGCAGTACACCCAGTTCATCGACGGCTCGGCGCAGGTTGCCCTCGTTGACATCAGCCCCGTACACGGTTGCGCCATCGTCAAGCAAATGACGGGCCAGGTGGTAACCGACATGGCCCAGGCCTTGCACCGCCACCCGGAGCCCGGCACAGCTGTCCACGCCGAGCCGGTGGCGCACCGCCGTGCGAATACCGAGAAACACCCCGTAGGCGGTGCTGGGGGACGGGTCGCCGCCGAACTCGTTGTCGTTCATGCCACTGACATGGGGCGTGCGTTCCGCCATCAGGCGTATATCGGAGACACCGGTACCCGAGTCCTCGGCTGCCACATAGCGCCCACCCTGGGAGTGGACAAAATCACCCATGGCCCGCAGCAGGGCCGGGGTCTTGTCACGGCGGGGGTCACCTATGATCACCGACTTGCCGCCACCCATGGGCAAGCCCGCCAGGGCGGACTTGTAGGTCATGCCCCGCGACAGGCGCAGCACGTCGTGCAGGGCCTCCTCGTCGCTGGCATAGGGGTACATGCGACAGCCGCCAACCCCCTGCCCCAGGGTAGTATCGTGGACGGCAATAATCGCGCGCAGGCCAGTTGAGCGATCGGAGCCAAACGCCACCAGCTCGTGCTGGTCCCAGGCAGGGGCGGTGAAAACAGTCATGCAATTGGTCCTCGGTGAATGGTTATCGGTAGCTTCAGGCTGCGTTGACGACGGTGACCGGAGCGGCCACATCGCCGTGGAACTGTCGCAGTAACTCGGCCCGGCGCAGCGCGAGCAGTTCGCGGTTGCGATCCTTGACGTGGCCGAAGCCGCGCAGCCTGGCCGGGAGGCGTGCCAGCTCCAGGGCGGCCGCGTAATTGTCGGCCTGCAGAGCCGGCAACAACTGGTCCAGCAATGCCAGGTAGTCCTGCAGATCAGCGCGCTCCTGGCGCCGTTCGGCGGTCCGTCCAAACACGTCCAGGGCACTGCCGCGCAGGAAGCGCAGGCGGGCCAGCAAACCAAACGCCCGCAGCATCCAGGGGCCGAACTCCTGCTTGATCAGATGTCCGGTATTGGGGTCACGCTTGCTAAACAGGGGCGGGGCCAGATTGAAGCGCAACTCGTAGTCGCCTTCGAACTGGCGCTCCAGCTTGCGCAGGAATTCGCCGTCGCTGTAGAGACGGGCTACCTCGTACTCGTCCTTGATCGCCATCAGCTTGTAGAGGTTGCGGGCCACAGCCACACTGATACTGTCCGCTTCTTCCGCGCGCGGATCCGCGGCGCGGACCCGCTCGGCCTGCTGCCGGTACTGCGCGGCATAGGCTGCGTTCTGGTACTGCGTCAGCCGCTCGGCACGGTCCTCGACAATGGCGTCGAAAGTCTGCAGCCGCGCCGGCGACTCAGGCGCCAGCTCGTCCACCAGCGCGAGCACCCGCTGCGGCTGGTCGGCGCAGCGCCGTCCCCACAGGAACGCCTCCTTGTTGAAGTCGACGGCGACGCCGTTCAAGTCGATTGCCTCTTCCAGCGCGGCCGCCGACACCGGCACCAGGCCCTGCTGCCAGGCATAGCCCAGCAGGAACAGGTTGGAACCGATAGAATCGCCCAGCAGCTGGGTGGCAATGCGGGTGGAATCGATAAAGAAGGTCGCGGCGTCCCCGGCCTCGTCGCTGACCTTGGCCTTCATCGCCGCGGTAGGGAAACGCGCATCCGGATCCAGGATAAACGCCGACGTGGGCACTTCCGCATCATTGACCACCGCGTGGGTACGGCCCTGGGCGACCTTGCCCAGAGCCTCATAGGTGGAGGTCACCACCAGGTCACAGCCCAGCAGCAGATCAGCCTCGCCCGCAGGAATGCGCACTGCCTTGATATCGTCCTGGCTGGCGCTCACCCGCACGTGGCTGACCACCGCACCAAACTTCTGCGCCAGACCGGTCTGGTTCATGGTCGCGCAGCCCTTGCCTTCAATGTGCGCCGCCATTGCCACCAGCGCAGTGATGGTCAGGACCCCGGTACCGCCGACGCCGGTCACCACCGTATTCCAGGGCTTGTCCAGGGCAGGCAGCACGGGCTCCGGCAACGGGTCGAACAGGGTGTCGACATCGGCCCCGGCACCGTCGGGCTTGCGCAGGCTGCCGCCGATCACGGAGACAAAACTGGGGCAGAAGCCATTGGCGCAGCTGTAGTCCTTGTTGCAGGAGCTCTGGTCGATCTGGCGCTTGCGACCCAGCTCGGTTTCTTTGGGTATGACCGACAGGCAGTTGGACTTGACGCTGCAGTCACCGCAGCCTTCGCACACCGCGTCGTTGATGAATAGGCGCTTGGCGGGATCCTCGAGACTGCCCTTCTTGCGCCGGCGGCGCTTTTCCGCGGCGCAGGTCTGCACGTAGACGATCACCGACGTACCCTGGTATTCGCGCAACTCCCGCTGCAGGGCATCCATCTCGTCGCGGTGATGGAGACTGAAGCCGGTGACACCGTGGAACTGGCCGCGCCAGGCCTCCGGATGGTCGCTCACCAGCGCTATGCGGTTGACGCGCTCGGCCGACACCTGGCTGATCAGGTCCGCCACCGTGAGGGTGCCGTCGATGGGTTGGCCACCGGTCATGGCGACCGCGTCGTTGTAGAGGATCTTGTAGGTAATATTCACCCCGGACGCGACCGCCGCCCTGATCGCCAGCAGCCCCGAATGGAAATAGGTTCCGTCGCCGAGGTTCTGGAAAATGTGTTTGGTGTCGGTGAAGGGGGCCTGGCCTATCCAGGTCGCGCCCTCTCCGCCCATCTGGGTGAAGGTGTGGGTCTCCCGGTCCGGCATCCAGGTCGCCATGTAATGGCAGCCGATCCCGCCGAACGCGTGACTGCCCTCGGGGACTCTGGTTGACGTATTGTGCGGGCAGCCGGAACAGAAGTGAGGCACCCGCTCGATGGTCTCGCGCGGCTGTGCCAGGGAGACTTCCTTCTGCTCGATCCAGCGTATGCGACGGTCCATGGTCTCGGACTGGTAGAAACGCCGGACCCGGCTGGCTATGGCCAGCGCCACCATGGCCGGTGTCAGCTCGGCCAGGTTGGGCAGCAGGTCGCGACCCTCCTCATCGAATTCGCCAATGACCCGCGGACGGGCGGCAACCGGGTAGTTGTACAGCTGCCCGGTCAGCTGGTCCTCGATGATGGAGCGCTTCTCCTCCACCACCAGGATCTCCTCCAGCCCCTCGGCAAACTCGTGGGTGGTGCGAGGCTCCAGCGGCCAGGGCATCCCGACCTTGTAGACGCGCAGGCCGATCTCCGCGGCCACTGCATCGTCAATGCCCATGTCCTCCAGCGCCTGCATCACATCCAGGTAGGCCTTGCCGGTGGTAATGATCCCCAGACGCGGACTGGGGCAATCCACCACGATACGATTCAGGTTGTTGACCCGGGCAAACTCCCGGGCCGCATAGATCTTGTACTTGTTCAGCCGCAGCTCCTGCTCCAGCGGCTTGTCCGGCCAGCGGCCGTGCACACCATCCGCCGGCAGCTGGAACTCCTCGGGAATGACGATATTGATCCGGTTGGGATCGATATCTGCGGAGATCGCCGAATCCATGTTTTCCGTGATCGCCTTCAGGGCGACCCAGCAGCCACTGTAGCGCGACAGCTCCCAGCCAAAAATACCGAGGTCCAGTACTTCCTGCACATTGGCCGGGCTCAATACCGGCACCGACGCGCCAATGAACATGTGCTCGGACTGGTGCGGCAGGGTAGATGACTTGCAGGCATGGTCATCGCCGGCAACCGCCAGCACGCCGCCGAAGCGGGAGGTGCCGAAAGCGTTGGCGTGCTTGATAACGTCCATACTGCGATCGACACCGGGGCCCTTGCCGTACCACATGCCGAACACGCCATCGTACCTCGCGCCGGCGAAGAGATTGGTCTGTTGACTGCCCCAGACCGCGGTCGCCGCCAGGTCCTCGTTGAGTCCGGGCTGGAAATGGACATTGTGTTTCGCCAGCCAGGGCCGGGCCTTCCACAGGGCCTGGTCAACCCCGCCCAGGGGCGAGCCACGGTAGCCGGAGATGAAGGCCGCGGTGTTCAGCCCCGCCCGCTGGTCGCGCTGGTGTTGCAACATGGGCAGGCGCACGAGCGCCTCAATACCTGTCATATAGGCGCGGGCGGTATCCAGGGCGTACTTGTCGTCCAGGGACACCTTGTGGATTGCCTTGCTGTTGTCTGTACCCATGCTTGCAGCTCCTCCAGAGTGCCTAGTGTCCCTGAAAAGTATAGGATTTGTTATTTGATTTGACGGCAATTTCCACCCTAATATGCATGATTTATGCACCCGGTTTCCTCAAGGCGGAATAAATGTCCAATATTCTCGGTAAACAAGACGTAGAGATTCTCAAGATGTTGCAGCGCGATGCGACCATCAGCACGGCGGCAATTGCCGAGCGCATCAACCTGTCCCAGTCGCCTTGCTGGCGCCGCATCAACCGCATGGAGGAAGAGGGGCTGATCCAGGGCCGGGTTGTCCTCCTCGATCGCGCCCGCCTGGGCATGGAGGTCGTCGTTTTCGCCACCATCAACCTCACTTCCACCGGGCGCCAGAACCTGATGAGCTTTGAGCAGGATATCGTGCGCCATCCTGAGGTGATGGAGTGTTATACAATGACCGGAATCTGGGATTACATGCTCAAGATCGTGACCCGGGACATCCGCCACTATGAGGACTTTGTGCGCAATACGCTGACCGCCAGTCCGGCTATCCGTGAGCTGCATTCGCATATGGCGGTCACAGAGATCAAGAACAGCACCGAATTACCGCTGGACACCCAGCTCTAGGACCCAGAGGCCATGCTGCAAAGCAAGTTGCCGGATGTCGGCACCACCATTTTTACCCGCATGTCTGCCCTCGCCCAGGCGCATCAGGCGCTGAACCTGTCCCAGGGCTTCCCGGATTTCCCGCCGCCACACGCCCTGCGCGCGGCCCTCGCCCGCCACGCCATGGAGGGCCACAACCAGTACGCCCCAATGGCTGGACTGCCGGCGCTGCGCGAGGCGATTGCGGTCCAGCTCGGCCGCCATCGCGGCGTACATTGTGACCCGGAGACCGAGATCACCGTGGTCCCCGGCGCCACCGAAGCGATCTACTGCGCAATTACCGCATGCGTACGCCGGGGGGACGAGGTAATCCTGCTGGACCCTTGTTACGACAGCTACCGGCCCGCGGTGATTCTGGCGGAAGGGACTCCCGTCCACGTGCCGATGAAGGCGCCCGCCTTTGCCCCGGACTGGGAGCGGATTGAACAGGCCATCAGTGCCAGAACCCGCCTGCTGGTGATCAACTCCCCCCACAACCCCACCGGCGCCGTCATGAGCCGGGAAGACCTGCTGCAACTGGAGCGCCTGGTCACTCGCCACGGGCTGCTGGTGATCAGCGACGAGGTCTACGAGTATCTGCTTTACGACGGCCGCCGACATCACAGCGCGCTGCAGTTCGCCGGACTCCGGGAGCGCTGTTTCGCGGTGTTCTCCTTTGGCAAGACCTTTGGCGTCACGGGCTGGAAAACCGGCTATTGCGTCGCCCCGGCGGCACTCACCGCGGAGCTGCGCAAGGTGCACCAGTTCGTCTGCTTTGTCGCGGTGACGCCGGTGCAACAGGCACTGGCTGACTTCATGACCGGGGAACCGGACTACCCGCTGGCGCTGGCGGCAAGCTACCAGCGCAAGCGCGACCTGTTCTGCGCCGCGCTGGCGGGCTCCCGCTTCTCGCTACAGCCCAGCGCCGGCAGCTACTTCCAGCTGCTGGACTACACTGCCATCAGCGCCAGCGACGACACCGTCCTGTGCGAGCAATGGACCCGGGAAGCGGGCGTTGCCTCCATCCCGGTTTCGGTGTTTTATCAACAACCACCCCCGCAGCGGCTGCTGCGCTTCTGCTTTGCCAAGCAGGATGAGCAGCTGCTGCGGGCAGCGGAGCGATTATGCAGGATCTGACCGTAAGCCTGGTGCAGTGTGAGCTCGCCTGGGAGGCCCCGGCCGACAATCGTGAGCACCTGGAGACCCTGCTGGCAGCGTCAGGGGAAGAAAACGACCTCATCGTGCTGCCGGAAATGTTCACGACCGGGTTTTCCATGAATGCGCTGGGCAACGCCGAAGAGCCGGGCGGCGCCACGGAGCAATGGCTGCTGGCCCAGGCCCGACAACGGGACTGCGCCATCACCGGCAGCATCGCGGTGCGCGAGGGCGACGCCGTCTACAACCGCATGCTGTTCGCCACCCCGGAGGGCATCAGCCATTACGACAAGCGGCACCTGTTCCGCATGGCAGGTGAGCACCAGCGCTACGCCGCGGGACAGCAGCGGGTCATCGTCCCCTGGCGCGGCTGGCGTATCCACCTGCAGGTGTGTTACGACCTGCGCTTTCCGGTATTCAGCCGCAATCAGCAGGACTATGACCTGATGCTGTTTGTCGCCAACTGGCCTGCCGCGCGCCGGCTGCACTGGCGAGCGCTGCTGCCGGCACGGGCAATCGAGAATCTGGCCTGTGTCGTGGGAGTCAATCGGATCGGGCAGGACGCCAGGGGACTGGATTATTCCGGGGACAGCATGGCCTTAGACGCAGAGGGCAAGGTGCTGGCAGACCTGCAAAACAAAAACGGCACCGTCAGCGTGGTGCTGAACGGTGCCGATCTTGTGGCATACCGCGAACGGTTTCCCTGCCACCTGGATGCGGACGACTTCAGGCTAGGCTAGCGAGTCGTCCGCCGGGCGCCAGGATTACTCCTTGTACTCCACTTCCAGGGTCGCCATCACGCGACGGTTTTCAGCGCGGCCTGCGGCGGTGTCGTTGCTGGCGACCGGACGGGCCTCGCCGTAGCCGACCGCTTCCAGGCGATTCGCGGCAATACCGTGCTGGTTGACCAGCAGGTCGACCACAGCCTGGGCGCGACGCTGGGACAGCTGCTGGTTGTAGTTTTCGGGACCAACGCTGTCCGTGTGCCCTTCAACATCCACCTGGAGATCATCGAACCGCTTGAGGAACGCCGCCAGTTCGCTGATGTCAGCAAAGTGGTGCTCCTTGACTACCGAGGAGTCAAAGTCGAAGTTCACCTTCAGCTTGATCGAAGCCACCTGGGCAACGGGCAGCGGGCAGCCAACGGAGTCTACACGGGTACCGCGCGGGGTACCGGGGCACTGGTCGCGGTCATCCGTGACACCATCACCGTCGGAGTCCAGCGGCGCTGGCGCGGCAGCCGGAGCGGGCTCCGAAACCTTGCCAAAGTAGTAGTTCACGCCGGCGTTGAACAGGAAGTCGTTCTCGTTTTCATCCAGGCTGTGCAGCAGGCGGGCTTCCAGACGGGCGCCAAACCGCGGGGTCAACATCCAGCGCACACCGGCACCGGCGTTGGCGGTAGTTTCCACCGTGTCAAAGGCACCGGCATCGATGTCGATCTCGCCCATGCCAAAGGCAAGGTAGGGGCGCACGCGATTGCCGTCGCCGATATAGCTGCCTGTGTAGTACATCATACCCAGCTGCCAGGTCGAGACATCGGCCTTGATGCCGTCGCTGAAGCGCGAGCTGTCTTCAGCGTAGAGGATTTCCGCTGCCCAGTTGTCGTTGAACGCGTACTCGAAGCCCAGCCAGGGGGTCTCGGTGTCATCGAATCGCCGATCGCCGTCAAAGTGCCAGTAACCGACGCCCGCGTTGATTGTCAGCGGCACCTCGGAAGACGCGGGTACGGACATAGTGGCCGCCGTCACTGCGGCGGCAGCAACGCCGGCGAGAATCCTTTGTTTCATTGCATAAACTCCTGTGTTGTTACTGGCCAGGCTCGTTGACACTTACCTGATGCCGGCAAGGATACAGTGATTGCCCGGCGCATCCAGTGCCGCGGTGGCGGAATATTTACGGTGTTTTTTGCGATGTTTCCAGCGACAGCGACGCACCCCAGCGGGCGGTCAGAAACCCAGCGTCTGCTTGACAAAAGGTACAGTGAGTGCCCGCTGCTCGGCCAGGGACCAGGAATCCAGGGTCTCCAGCAGGCGCATCAAGTCCGCCAGGCCCCGCGGCGCCCTGCTGACCAGGTAACGGCTGACCTCCGCCGGCATGTCCAGTCCACGGCAGCGGGCGCGAAAGCGCAGTATTGCCTGTTTGCGCTCGTCATCCGGGCCCGGCAGCTGGAATACCGGGCCCCAGCCCAGGCGCGACTGCAGGTCCGGTAGCGTCACCGACAATTGCCGCGGGCTGGCGGCGGCACTGAGCAGCAAGCGGCAGCCTGCGGCCCGGGCACGGTTGCAGAAATGGAACAGGGCCAACTCCCAAGCGTCATCGCCGCCCACGGCATCGACATCGTCAAGGCATACCAGCTGCCGGCTCTCCAGCCCCTGCAGCAGATCCTCCCCCGGCAGGTTGCGCAACTCCGCGAGAGGCAGGTAACAGCTGGCAGCGGGCAACAGATGGCAGGCGGCCTGCAGCAAGTGGGACTTGCCCACGCCGGTGGGGCCGTGCAAAAACACCAGCGGCTCGCCGGCAGCGGTTGCCTGCCCCCGCAGCGCCGCCAGCAGCGGCTCCAGGGCGGGGGCCGACAGGAAGCTGGCCAGGGTGGCGTCATCGCGCAGCTGCATGTTCAGGGCGAGCTGCCGGGCGGGACCTGCTGTCACCCCGCTACTCCCCGCCGTACAGATGACTGGCCCGGTAGTGGGCGAGGGCGTGGCGAACGAAGACCATGATCACGGCCGAGACGGGCAGAGCGAGCAGCACACCCACAAAGCCCGCCAGCTGGCCGCCGGCCATGAGCGCAAAAATCACCGCGACGGGATGCAGGCCGATCCGGTCTCCCACCAGCACCGGGGTCAGGAGCACACTCTCCAGAACCTGGCCCACGCCAAACACCAGCGCCACCCACAGCAGCATGGTCCACTCCTGGTACTGGGCATAGGCAACCGCACAGGAAATGACGATGCCGACCACAAAGCCCAGGTAGGGAACGATACTGGCGAGCCCCGCAATCACCCCCAGCACCAGGGCGAACTGTATTCCCACCAGCCACAGGCCGGCGCTGTAGATCACCGCCAGGGAACACATCACCAGAAACTGGCCGCGCAGGAAGGCGCTGAGCACCTCGTCCGCCTCGCGGACCATCGTGGTGACGCTGTCGTGCCATACGACTGGCACGATATCCAGAGACTTGCCGATCAGGACATCCCAGTCGCGCATGAGGTAGAAGGCGACGACCGGCACCAGTGCCAGGTTGAACAGCCCGAGCAACAGGCCGGCGCCAGAGCCAGTGATATTCTTGACCGTGGTAGCCGTCACCTTGCCCAGGGACTGCCAGTGCTCCGCCAGCTGGCCCGACCAGTCAATGGCTGGCAAATGCGCCGCGGGGACGCTCAGCCGGCTCCGCAACCACGGCACCAGAACATCGGTAAGCCACTGATAAAACTGGGGTATTTTCTGCAGCAGCGCATCCAGCTGTTGCACTACCAGCGGTATCGCCACGAGGATCGCCAGCACCATCAATGCGGTAAAGAAGACAAATACCACGACCACGCCCAGAGTTCGCTGCAGGCCCCTGCGCTCCAGCCTGTCTACCAGCGGGTCGCCGAGATAGCCGATCAACGCACCCAGCACGAAGGGCAGCAGGATAGGCTGGAGCAGGTAGAATGCCCCCGCGAGCAGGGCCGCGCCCGCCAGGGCCAGGGGCCAGCGCTGCACGGACACCGTATTGGGAGGCTCTAGTTCCGCCATTGGTAACTCAGTCCGTTTGCCGGGGGGTTCCGGCCGGGCCGCAGCCGCGGGTTCAGCTCAATAACGCCCGCGAGTTGTGCCGCGTCGGCGTCCGCCGTCAGCACCAGGCTGAGCGTGTCGCCTTCAATGGCCGTGACCTGGGCCCGGGAGATCGGCTCCAGACCTTCCAGCCAGGACAGCACAGCGGCGTAATCCGCGTAACTGGCAACCCCCGCCACCGTCACCTGCACCCCGTCACCGGCCCCTCCCGCCACCTGGAGGGCGTAGCGCGAGGCCATGTCCTCAGCGACCATCGCCACACCCTGACGCAGGAATTCGTCGGCGCCGGCGCGGACGACGCTGCGCCCCTGGCGGCCGGTAATCGAGAAGTAGGCCCAGTCCCCGGCGATCTCGCCAGAGGTCAGCACCGCGATTCGCCCGGCAAGAACCTCCGCGGCGCCGTAGCGTTCAGAGGCGGCCATAAGCAGCGGAGCTGGCAGGCTCCAGGCCTCTTCCGGGTCCAGTGCGGTGGTATCGGCGAGGTCGAAAAGGGGGAATCGCACGGGGACGCCCCGGCGCCGAAAACCATCGGCAAGCTCCGCCGCCAACTCGGGATGAGTCCCGGCATTGGCAAAGCGGCGACCCGTCTCATCCTCTACCACCAGCCAGACCAGCACCACCGGTCGCGTCGCGGTCCAGATCGGCGCTCCCGCAGACGCCAGCAGCTCCCGTACCTGGGCCGGGTCAAATTCCACCCGCGCTGCCACCCCGGGGCCGACTCCCGGGGCCGGGGGATCGACGCGGGTATAGGAGTACTGCAGTACCCGGGCGCGGGCGCCGCGCACCGCCTCCGCCACCGGCGGCAGCGCCAGCACTTCGGCACTGCCCGACACCTTGACCAGCACCTGCGCCAGGCCCTCTGCGGAGGCCCTGGCAAGTTCGGCGCTACTGCGATCACTGACCGGAACGTCAGCGACGTAGAGATCGCGCACCACTTCCGCCGCCACTGCCCCACGTACTGCCAACAGCAGCAGGCACACCACAGCCCACAGGGTCCTTGTCAAAGCCAGCCTCCACAGCACGGATACAGGCTGGCATTGTAACAGCACCGGCAGGGGGCGGCGGAAGCCGATCGTTAACTACATCGTGAAAAATGCCGCCGGCGTGAATCGGCCCGCGTTTAAGGCTAGAATACGCAGCCCTGAAACCGCAGCCACCTGCACTTGACCCGGATCCGGATGACCATGAGCAAACACGACGGGGGCACCCCCCTAAGCTACAAGGACGCAGGCGTTAACATCGACGCCGGCAATGCCCTGGTGGAACGCATCAAGCAGGTTTCCCGGCGCACCACCAGGCCCGAGGTTCTCGGTGGACTGGGCGGTTTCGGCGCCCTGTGCGAGCTGCCGGAGGGCTACCGCCAGCCGGTGCTGGTATCCGGTACCGACGGCGTGGGAACCAAGCTGCGCCTGGCCATGGACATGGGCATCCACGACAGCATCGGCATCGACCTGGTGGCCATGTGCGTCAATGACCTCGTCGTGGCCGGTGCCGAACCCCTTTTCTTTCTCGATTACTACGCAACCGGCGCGCTGGATGTGGACACAGCGGCCGCCGTCATCACCGGCATCGGCAAGGGCTGCGAGCTGGCGGGCTGTGCCCTGGTCGGGGGCGAAACCGCGGAAATGCCGGGCATGTACGACGGCGAGGACTATGACCTGGCGGGATTTTGCGTCGGCGTAGTGGAGAAGACCGAGATTATCGATGGCAGCAAGGTGGCCCCGGGAGACTGCCTGATTGCCATTGGCAGCAGCGGCCCCCACTCCAACGGCTACTCCCTGATTCGCAAGATCATCGAGGTCAGCGGCGCCGATTTGCAGCAGGCCTTTGCCGACAGCACCCTGGGCCAGACCCTGCTTACCCCCACCATCATCTACGTCAAGCCCTTGCTGGCCCTGTTCCGCGAACTGGACGTGAAAGCGTTGAGTCACATCACCGGCGGCGGCCTGCCCGAAAACCTGCCGCGGGTGCTGCCCGCGGGCTCCCGCGCCGTCATTGACACCGGCAGCTGGCAGTGGCCGGAGATCTTCCAGTGGCTGCAGGCCCAGGGCAACGTCGACACGGCGGAGATGTACCGCACGTTCAATTGCGGCGTTGGCATGGTCCTGTGTGTGGCCGAGGAGTCGGTCGCGCCGGCGCTGCAGATCCTGGCCGACAGCGGCTTGCTCGCCTGGCGTCTGGGTCACATCTCCGCCGGCGAACGCGGGGTGGAGCTGGCCTGATGTCAGCCGCCGGCGAAGGCCGCATTGCAATCCTGATTTCCGGGCGCGGCTCCAATATGGAGGCCTTTCTGGAGGCCTGTGAACGTGGCTTGCTGCCCGCCCGGGTGTGCCTCGTGCTGAGCAACCGCGCCGACGCCAAGGGCCTCGCCAGCGCCCGCCAGGCCGGCGTGGAAACTGCCTGCATTGCCCACGGCGACTATCCGGACCGGCAAGCCTTCGACGCCGCCCTGGTCCTGCGCCTGCAACAGGCGCAACCCGACCTGGTCATCCTCGCGGGCTTCATGCGTATCCTGACCCCGGTATTTATCACACCTTTTGCCGGTAGATTATTGAACATTCATCCTTCATTGTTGCCAAAGTATCCCGGGTTGAACACGCACCAGCGGGCTCTGGATGCCGGCGACAGTGAGGCCGGCAGCACGGTTCACTTCGTGACCCCGGAACTGGACGGCGGTCCGCCGGTACTACAGGCCAGGGCGCCCATCCTGCCCGATGACACGGCAGACAGCCTGGCCGCGCGGGTTATCACCCTGGAACACGAAATCTACCCGCTGGCAGCGCTTTGGTTCCTGCAGGGGCGGTTGACGTTGAACGAACAAGGAGCATTTCTTGATGGCCAGAAGATTCCCGCGAGCGGCATCCTGTATCGGCCGCAGGATGCTGTACGCCACGATGCTGCTGACAGCGGCCAGCAGCGCATTGGCTGAAGATACCGACCGGGCCCCCGCTGCCCTGCTGCAGCCCTATCAGGCCGAGTACACCACGACGGCGCGCGGCATGACAGTTACCCTCGAGCGTGAGCTCAAAACCGACGGCCAGGGCGGATACACGCTGACCAACGGCGGCAAGCTGCTGGTAGTAGGCTTCCACGAGGTTGCCGTATTCGAGGTCGACAACGCGCAGGTCAAACCGCGCTCCTACATCTACCAGGGCACCGGGCTCATCAATCGCCGCCGCGAGGTACACTTCACCCCGGGCGCGGATACGGTCCGCAGCCTGTACAAGGAAGAGTGGTACGAGCTGCCCTACACAGAGGGCACCCTCGACCGCATGAGCCAACAGGAACAGCTGCGGCTACACCTGTTGACCAAGGAAAACCCGCGCGAAAACATCCTCGTGCGTATCGCCGATGGCAAGCGGGTCAAGGACTATGAGCTGGTCTATGTCGCCGACGAGATCCTGGAAACGCCACTGGGGCCGGTGAACACGCTGCATTTCGAGCGCCTGCATGAGGACCCCGACCGGGAGTCCGACATCTGGTTTGCCCCTGACTGGGACTACCTGATGGTCAAGACCGTCCATATCGAGGACGACAAGCCGGTCGAAGTCCTGCTCTCGCAAGCCCGCATAGGCGGCGCCGAGGTCGTCGCCGCCGCCCCCGGGCGGTAGTTGCAGCGACTCAGGCTCGCGGCAGGGTTACACCGCGCTGGCCCTGATACTTGCCGCCACGGTCACGGTAGCTGATTTCGCAGACTTCGTCCGACTCGAAGAACAGCATCTGCGCCACGCCTTCATTGGCGTAGATCTTTGCCGGCAGCGTCGTGGTATTGGAAAACTCCAGGGTGACATGCCCCTCCCACTCAGGCTCCAGCGGCGTCACGTTGACGATGATGCCGCAGCGCGCATAGGTGGACTTGCCCAGGCAAATGGTGAGCACATTGCGCGGGATGCGGAAGTACTCCACCGTGCTGGCCAGGGCGAAGGAATTGGGCGGAATGACACAGACTGCGCCATGCACATCGACAAAGCTGTTTTCGTCGAACGCCTTGGGATCTACCGTGGCGGAGTTGATGTTGGTGAACACCTTGAAATGCTCCGAGCAGCGCACGTCGTAACCGTAGCTGGAGGTGCCATAGGAGATCAACTTGCGCCCCCCGTCGGAGCGTACCTGGCCCGGTTCGAAAGGCTCGATCATGCCCTGTTCTTCCGCCATGCGGCGAATCCACTTGTCTGCCTTGATACTCACCTGCGGGGTCGCTCCATTCAGTCGTCGGACACACTGATTGTGGGAAAGGGCTGCACGCCGCCGGGGCTGTCGCCCTCCAGGGCGGCCTCTATGGCCCGCGCCGCCTCCAGGTAGAGCCCGCTCTCCGCAGAGTCCGGCGCAACCGCGACCGTCGGTGTGCCGGCGTCGGTCTGTTCGCGGATGGACAGCGCAAGAGGCAGGCTTGCCAGCAGGGGAACGCCGTATTCGCGCGCTACCCGTTCACCACCGGCACTGCCAAAAATGTGTTCGGCGTGACCGCACTGGCTGCAGATATGCACCGCCATGTTCTCGACGATACCCAGGATCGGCACATCGACCTTGCGGAACATTTCGATCCCCTTCTGGGCATCCAGCAGGGCTATGTCCTGGGGCGTGGTGACAATCACCGCACCCGCCACTGTCGCCTTCTGCGACAGGGTCAACTGGATATCGCCGGTTCCCGGCGGCATGTCGATCACCAGAAAATCCAGCTCACCCCACAGGGTCTGCTCCAGCATCTGCACCAGGGCGCCGCCCGCCATGGGTCCGCGCCAGACCATCGGTGTCCGCTCGCTGGCCAGATACCCCATGGACATGGTTTTCAGGCCATGGGCCACTATCGGCAACAACCACTGGCCATCCTGCTGCTCGGGCTTGGTACCCTCGGCAATGCCGAGCATGCGCTGCTGGCTGGGTCCGTAGATATCGGCATCGAGCAAGCCGACGCGGGCACCGAGGGCCTGCAGGGCGAGGGCGAGGTTGACCGCGGTGGTCGATTTGCCGACCCCGCCCTTGCCGGAGGCGACGGCGATGATGTGCTTGATCTTGTTCATGGCGGGCCGGAGTCTGTCGGTCAGTGAATGGGTCGCGCCGGAAGGCCGCAACTCGCGGCCGCCAGTATAGGGAGTTGCCGTGGAATGGACAATGACCGGCGTGAAACCGGGGCGCAAAACCGCTATAGTAGCGCCCCTTTTTTCTCGCATGGAATGTTCAAGCCGATGCCCGACAGCAGCGCGCGCAAGATCCTGGTAACCAGCGCCCTCCCCTATGCCAATGGTTCCCTGCATCTGGGGCACCTGCTGGAGATGGTGCAGACCGATATCTGGGTCAGGTTCCAGAAATCCCGGGGCAATGACTGCCTGTACGTCTGCGCCGACGATGCCCACGGCACCGCCATCATGCTGACCGCGGAGAAACTGGGCATCAGCCCGGAGGAGCAGATTGCCCGGATCAAGGCCGAGCACGAGCGGGACGCCGCCGGATTCCATATCGGCTTCGACAATTACTACAGCACCCACTCGGAAGAAAACCGCAACTGGAGCGAGGAAATCTACCGGCGCCTGAAGGCCAATGGCCACATCGCCAGCCGCGCTATCGTCCAGGCCTTCGACCCGGAAAAGGAACTGTTCCTGGCCGACCGCTTCATCAAGGGCACCTGCCCCCGCTGCAAGACCCCGGACCAGTACGGCGACAACTGCGAGGCCTGCGGTGCAACCTACACGCCAGCGGACCTTATCGACCCGGTCTCGGCCATCTCTGGCGCCCGCCCGGTGCAGAAGGAGTCGACCCACTTCTTTTTTACCCTGCCAGCCCTGGCGGACATGCTGAAGGCCTGGATTGGCTCGGGCACCTTGCAGCCGCAGATTGCGAACAAGCTGCGGGAGTGGACTGACGCCGGGCTCCAGGAATGGGACATCAGCCGCGATGCGCCCTACTTCGGCTTCGAAATCCCCGGTGAGCCCGGCAAGTTCTTCTATGTCTGGCTGGATGCCCCCATCGGCTATATCGCCAGCTTCCAGAACTATTGCCAGCGCAGCGGCCGCGACTTCGACAGCTACTGGCAGGCGGACGCCAATGCCGAGCTGTACCACTTCATCGGCAAGGACATTATCAACTTCCACGGCCTGTTCTGGCCCGCGATGCTGCACTCCGCGGGCCTGCGCACGCCGACTGCGATCTACGCCCACGGCTTTCTGACCGTCAACGGCACCAAGATGTCCAAGAGCCGCGGCACCTTCATCAAGGCCGGTACCTACCTGGAGCACCTGGACGCCGAGTACCTGCGCTACTACTTCGCCGCCAAGCTCAGCGCCGCCGTCGACGACATCGACCTCAACCTGGAGGACTTCGTGCAGCGGGTCAACGCCGATGTGGTCGGCAAGATCGTCAACATTGCCAGCCGCTGTGCGGGTTTCCTGCGCAAGGGTTTCGACAACACCACCGCCGGCAACTGCGCGGAACCGGCCCTGCTGCAGGCTTTCCTCGACGAAGGCGAGGCCATTGCCCGCGCCTACGAGGAGCGGGAGTTCAGCAAGGCCATCCGCGCCATCGTTGCCCTGGCGGACCGCGCCAACCAGTACATCGACGACAAAAAGCCCTGGGTACTGGCCAAGGAGGGCGGCCGCGAGCAAGAAGTCCACGCCGTTTGCAGCATGGGGATCAATCTGTTCCGGGTCCTGATGACCTACCTCAAACCCGTACTGCCGGCCATGGCTGATCGCTCCGAAGCATTCCTGCAGTGCTCACTGGACTGGACGGCGCTGGACGGACCACTGCTGGCACACCAACTGGCACCCTTCCAGCCGCTGCTGACGCGGGTAGACCCGGGCGCCGTGGAATCGATGCTGGACGCCAGTGCGGAACAGGCAAAAACCGGTCTGGCCTGATCCCCGGCGGACTAATGATTATAAGCTTATCCCTGTCAGGCGATTGTTTCCCGGGGGATAACTACTTACCATTGCGAGTAACCTGGCAGACTCCGTGACAATGACACCGTGCTGGCCGACTATTCCATCCTGCTGATCGGGGCTATCCTGGTCAACAACTTCGTTCTCGTACAGTTCCTCGGGCTGTGCCCGTTCATGGGTGTCTCCAACAAACTGGAAACCGCCATGGGCATGTCCATGGCCACCACCTTTGTCCTCACCCTGGCCTCCGCCTGCAGCCACCTGACCTACTACCTGTTGCTGGAACCACTGGGCCTGGAATACCTGCGCACCATATCCTTCATCCTGGTGATCGCCGTGGTGGTGCAATTCACCGAGATGGTTGTGCGCAAGAGCAGCCCGCTGCTGTACCGGGTGCTCGGTGTCTACCTGCCGTTGATAACCACCAACTGCGCCGTACTGGGCGTGGCCCTGCTCAATATCAACCGCGACCACAGTTTTTTGCAGGCGCTGTTTTATGGTTTCGGTGCGGCCCTCGGTTTCTCCCTGGTTCTGGTCCTGTTTGCGGCCATGCGCGAGCGGCTGGCGGTCGCCGATGTACCGGAACCGTTCCGCGGCGCGGCCATCGGCATGGTGACTGCGGGCCTGATGTCGCTGGCCTTCATGGGCTTTGCGGGACTGGTATAGGGCGATGGCAGAGTTGATAGCGCAATATCCGCTGCTCGCCGCGCTGGTCGCGCTGGTGGGACTGGGTGCCCCTTTCGGCGCCCTGCTGGGATTTGCCGCCGTGCGCTTCCGCACCGAAGGCAACCCGATCGTGGACCAGATCAACGCCGTACTGCCCCAGACCCAGTGCGGCCAGTGCGGTTACCCCGGCTGCCGCCCCTATGCCGAAGCGATTGCCAATGGCGAGGCCATCAACAAGTGTCCCCCGGGAGGTGAAGCCGGCATCCAGGCCCTCGCGGACCTGCTGGATGTGGAAGCGCCGCCGCTGGATGCCGAGCACGGCGAAGAAAAGGTCAAATCCGTCGCCTTTATCCGCGAGGACGAGTGCATCGGCTGCACCAAGTGCATCCAGGCCTGCCCGGTGGACGCCATCCTCGGCGCCGCCAAGCAGATGCACACCGTCATTGTCAGTGAGTGCACCGGTTGCGACCTCTGCGTGGAACCCTGCCCCGTGGACTGCATCGACATGATTCCGCTGGCGGAGGGCCTGCAGGCCTGGCACTGGCGCCTGCCGGAGCCGGCCAGTCGCAACCTCGACATCATAGCGACCGACAGTGAACCCACCGAGCGTGCGGCATGAGGCGCGTCTACGGTTTCCACGGCGGCATCCACCCCGCCGAGAACAAGCACCAGTCCCTGCGCAGCCCGATCCGTGACGCGGGCATCCCACCGCAACTGACCCTGCCTCTGTCCCAGCACATCGGTGCGCCGTCGCGGCCGCTGGTCCAGGTGGGTGAGCGGGTACTCAAGGGCCAGATGATCGCGGAAGCCAGCGGCTATGTCAGCGTGCCGCTGCATGCACCCAGCAGCGGGACCATCGCGGCCATAGAGGACCGGCCCATACCGCACCCGTCCGGCCTCAGCGCACCCTGCATTGTCATCGACTGCGATGGTCGCGATGAGTGGATCGAACACAGCGGGGTGGCGGACTTCCGCGATTGTGAGGCCACGGAGCTGCTGGAGCTGATTCGCAGCGCCGGAATCGCCGGCATGGGCGGAGCCGGGTTCCCGGCGGCGGTCAAGCTGGCGGGCAAGCCGGGGGCGTCGATCAGGACCCTGATCATCAACGGCACTGAATGCGAACCGTACATCACCGCCGACGACATCCTGATGCAGGAGCGGGCGACGGAAATTCTCGAGGGAATCGCGATTCTGCGCCACCTCCTGCGCCCTGAGGACGTACTGCTCGGGGTCGAGGACAACAAGCCCGCGGCCATCGCTGCCCTGGAAGCGGCTGCAGCGGGTACGGGGGTGGAGGTGGTGACCTTTCCCACCAAGTACCCGTCCGGCGGCGAAAAGCAGCTCATCGAGATCCTTACCGGCAAGCAGGTCCCCAGCGGCGGCCTGCCTGCGGATATCGGCATTGTCTGCCAGAACGTCGGCACCGCGGTGGCCGTCAGCGACGCCATCCTGCGCGGGCGCCCGCTGCTCTCGCGCATCACCACAGTAACCGGGGAAGCGGTCGCCGAGCCGCAGAACTTCGAGGTCCTGCTGGGCACCCCCATGCAATACCTGCTGGATCTCGCCGGGTTCCGGCCCGAGCGCTGCGAGCGCCTGGTCATGGGTGGCCCCATGATGGGCTTCACTCTCGCCGGCACCCAGGTGCCCGTGGTGAAGACCAGCAATTGCCTGCTCGCCCCCGGCGTGACCGAGCTGCCGGCCCCGCCGCCAGCCCAGTCCTGCATCCGCTGCGGTCTCTGTGCCGAGGCCTGCCCCGCCAGCCTGCTGCCGCAGCAGTTGTTCTGGTTCGCCCAGGGCAAGGAGTTCGAGAAACTGGAACAGCACAACCTGTTCGACTGCATCGAATGCGGCGCCTGTTCCTGGGTCTGCCCCAGCCATATTCCGCTGGTGCAGTACTACCGTGCGTCGAAAGCGGAAATCCTGCTGCTGCGCCGCGACCATGAGCGCGCGGAACAGGCCCGGCTGCGTTTCGAGGCCCGTCAGGCCAGGATCGCGCGCGAAGAGGAAGAGCGCGAAGCAAAACGTGCGGCGCGCAAGCAGGCGGCCGAAAAGCGGGCGCAGCTGGCCGCGGCTGAGGGCGGCGAGGACCCCATCCAGGCGGCCATAGAACGCGCCAAGGCGAAGAAAGCGGCCCAGCAGGCCAACGGCGACACGGCGTCGCCGGCCCCCGCGGTCGCACCGCTGGATGCGCTGCGGCAGAAGCTGGCCAAGTCGGAACAGCGCCTGGCCCAGGGCCGGGAAGCGGGTGAGGACGCGAAGATTATCAACGCCCTGGAAGCTACAGTTACGCGCCTGCAGGGCAAGCTGGCCGAGGCGGAAGCCGATGCGGCGAGCGCGACCGAGGCCGAGACCCGCTGATGAGTTTGATCAGGATCAGCTCCCCCCACGCCCACGGCGCCACCAGCACCAGCTCGGTAATGCGCCAGGTGCTGCTGGCCACCCTGCCCGGGATCGCGGTGCTGACCTATTTCTTCGGCTTCGGCACCCTGGTCAACGTCCTCTGGGCCTGCCTTGTGGGGGTCGCCTGCGAGACACTGGCAGTCTCCCTGCGCGGCCACTCCCCGGGTTTCTACCTGAAGGACTACAGCGTTCTGGTCACCTCGGTGCTGCTGGGTATCGCCCTGCCGCCCTACGCGCCCTGGTGGCTGATCGGCATCGGAGTCGCTGCGGCGGTGCTGATGGCCAAGCACCTCTACGGCGGCCTGGGCTTCAACCCCTTCAATCCCGCCATGGTCGGCTATGTTGTCCTGCTGATCTCCTTCCCCGTACAGATGACCGCCTGGGCGCCGCCGCGCGGACTGGCGGAGGTACCCGGCCTGTGGCAGGCCCTGCAAGCCTGTTTCCTGCCCGCCAGCTACGATGCGGTCACCATGGCAACGCCGCTGGACGTCCTGCGCCAGAACGACGGCCTGCTCATGGAGGACCTCTGGCAGCAGACCGCACAGTTCGGCCGCTGGGCCGGCATCGGCTGGGAGTGGGCCAACCTGGCGTTTCTGGCCGGCGGGGCCTGGCTGCTCTACCGGCGGATCTTCACCTGGCATGCCCCGCTGGCCATGCTCGGCGCGCTGGCCCTGATGGCCGCCCTGTTTTACGACGGCGGCAGTTCCGCCAGCGGCGGCTCGCCGCTCTTCCACCTGCTCAGCGGCGCCACCATGTTCGGCGCCTTCTTCATCGTCACAGACCCGGTGTCTTCGGCGGTCTCTGTGCGTGGCCGCCTGGTATTCGGTGCCCTGATCGGCGTGCTGGTCTACCTGATCCGGGTCTGGGGCAACTACCCCGACGCCGTGGCCTTCGCGGTACTGATTGCCAATTTCGCTGCACCCTTCATCGACCACTATACCCAGCCCCGCAGCTACGGCCACCGCAAGACCGGAGGCAAGCCCTGATGCGTATCCTGGGATCCATCACCCGCAACAGCGCCCTGCTGGCACTGTTTGCCCTGCTCACCGCATTCCTGATCGCCGGGACCTGGCTGCTGACCGGGGACACCATCGCGGCGGAGCGGCGCAAGGCAGAGGAACGAGCGCTGCTGGAAATCATTCCCCGGCAACGCCACGACAACAGCATGCTCGACGACACCCGCCTGCTGCCAGCTGGCAGTCACGGGCTGGGACTGCGCGAGGATCGGCCGCTGTACATCGCGCGCCTGGGCGGGCAACCAGTGGCCGTCATCGTGCCGGTGGTGGCACGCGACGGCTACAGTGGCGATATCGAGCTTATCGTGGGGGTGAACGCCGACGGCAGCATAGCCGGCGTGCGGGTGCTCGGCCACCGGGAGACCCCGGGCCTGGGCGACAAGGTAGAGCTGAAGAAATCAGACTGGCTACTGGATTTTGATGGCCGCTCCCTGACCAGGCCCGAGCCCGCCCGCTGGGCAGTGCGCAAGGACGGCGGCGTTTTCGACCAGTTTACCGGCGCCACCATTACGCCGCGGGCCGTGGTTGCGGCAATCCTGCGGGCGTTGCAGTATGTCGACAGCGAACGGGACAGCCTGTTTGCCAGCCCGGCACCTGCGGGAGAGACCCCATGAGCACACCAAGTTATCGCGAACTGACTCTCAACGGGCTGTGGAAGAACAACCCAGCGCTGGTGCAGTTGCTGGGACTTTGCCCGCTGCTGGCGGTCACCGGCAGTGTGGTCAATGCCCTGGGGCTGGCAGCGGCCACCACGCTGGTGCTGGTTTGCTCCAATACCGCAGTATCCCTGATCCGCAATGTCGTCTCCGACGCCATACGCCTGCCCGTATTTGTCATGATTATCGCCTCCGCCGTCACCTGTGCGGAACTATTGATGCAGGCCTTCGCCTTCGAGCTGTACCAGATCCTCGGGATCTTCCTGCCCCTTATCACCACCAACTGCACCATCCTCGGCCGGGCGGATGCCTTTGCCAGCAAGCACGCTATCGGGCCCGCCCTGTACGACGGCCTGCTCATGGGCCTGGGTTTCGGGGTCGTGCTGGTGCTGCTGGGGGCTCTGCGCGAGCTGCTGGGCACCGGGGCGCTGTTCGCTGACATGGAGCTTCTGCTGGGACCCATGGCCGCCAACTGGGAGCTGGTACTGGTGGCGGACTACCAACCCTTCCTGCTCGCCATCCTGCCGCCGGGAGCGTTCATATTTACCGGGCTGCTCATCGCCGGCAAAAACCTCGTAGACCGTCAGATCAAGCGCCGCCAGGATGCACTCAGGAGCAAGCCGGTCAAGGGCGCCAAGCGGGTGAGAGTGACCGGCACTATCAGCTGATCGGGGCAGACCTCAGTCGGGGCCGGCTTCCCCTGCCACCAGGGTCTCCAGCAGGGCGTCCACCGCCGCATCGTCCATACCCCGGTTATCCAGGTCGCAACTGTAGCTGACAAACAGCAGCAGCGACCCTGCTGCCAGGTACCACTCCCTGACCGCAGCATCCTCTTCCGTGAACGCTGCCTGCCAACCGCTGAACTCCCCGCAAGCTGCCTTCTGCCAGCGCTGCGGGGCCGCCGATTCCGCCTCCGCAATCCGCAGCAGCTCCCGTTCGTCGAATGCACCCAGCTCCTTGTGCAGGGTGGTGATCTCAAGGCAGCCGACATCATCCTCATCGCCCACCAGGACGGTGCCATCGTCTTCGACATCCGCCCACCATTCCGGCGCCAGCGCCATCGACCACCACTCGGTTTCCAGCACGTTCATAGCTTCCTCACAAATCCAGGGACATCAGGATGGCATCCTCCCGGCCCGCTGGCAGGGGGTAGTAGTTGCGCCGCAGCCCGTCGACTTCAAAACCAAAGGCGGCATACAGGCGGCGGGCCGCGGTGTTCGACTTGCGCACCTCCAGCAGGCAGCGGCGGGCGCCGGTTGCCACCAGGGCGCTGACGGCGGCTTCCAGCAGCAGCAGTCCGTAGCCGCGGCGGCGGGCGGTGGCGGCGACCACGATATTGTAGATGCTGCCGTCGTCGAACTCCCGGGCAAAGACCACCAGGCCCTGAAGTTCGCCATCGGCTTCCAGCAGCAGGGCCCGCTCGCGATTGTCCGCCACGGGCGTACAGCTGCGGAGATACTGCGCTTCGCTCCAGGGCCAGGGGGAAGCCGCCGCATCCAGTCGCGCCATCTGCGCGGCGTCGGCCGGCTCCCCCGGCCGGATCGCGGGCACGCCTAGCGGCCCAGCGCGGCGAGCGCCTGCCAGGCATCGCGCTTGGACTGCGGCCTGGAGAGCAATTCCGTCGCGGCGGGCAAGCGTACAATGGGGACCCCATCCAGTTCCGGCTGCAGCAAATGCTCCCCGGCGTCCGGACCCAGCAACACCAGCGCCCGGCAGTCGCGGTCCTGGATCTGGCGCAGGACGAACCCGGTCAGCGCGGCCGCGGCGGCACTGGCACTGAGGTCAAGCTGGCGGTTGCTGTGCAGCGGCCAGTCAAATCGCTTCAGCTGCGGAGTCTCCTGCTTGCGCACCAGGGCGAACGCCATGGCCCGGATCAGCTGCAGCCGCCCCGGCTCTGGCTCGGGACCTGGAAGTGGATCCAGCCACAGGCAACCCCCGGCCACCACAGCGGCCATGTGCAGCACCGGAATGCTGGTTGTCGCATCTGCCGCCGGTCCCCGACTGGTCGCTGCGGGCGCGGACGCCGTGCCGCCGATATCCACCCGGGGCACCGCCACCGGGGGTACCGCTGCGCTCCCGGGGGAGCCAGCAACCCGAGGCGATACAGGCCGCTCGCGCTCCGTGGCGGCTGCGATCCGGACCATCGGCACCGCTGGCACGCTGGGTGCTGCGCCGGGCAGGGGCTTTCGCGCCAGCAGCAGCTGGAGCCCCAGGGTATCCAGGCAGGCGAGTTTGTGGAGTTCGCGAACGGTCGACATTACAGCTCCGGGGCAGGCTCGACGGCAAGTTTACCAGCTTTCCGCGGCAGGACCACGCCAGGCGCTGCCGGAGCGGGCGCTAGACCCAGCGCCAGCCGTGCGCGGTGAAAAAGCGCAGCCCCGAACGCAGGAACCACCAGCGATGGCGCCAGCCCTTGCCCGCACTGCCACCGCCATAGTGGCGCACTGTCATGCTCGGGAGACAGGCGACCACACCTTGGGACGCCAGCCGCAAGGACAGGTCGAAGTCCTCGAAATAGAGAAAATAGCGCTGGTCAAACCCGCCTACCGCAGTCAGTGCCGCAGTGCGAACCAGCATGAAACAGCCGCTGGCCAGGGGCACGGGCGCGGGGTGGTCGGCGGCGTGGAAGTCATGCATCTCATACTGTGCCAGCTGCCTGGCAAACGGCCGTTGCAACCAGGCGGGAGCGAAGGCCCGCAACGCCAGCACCAGCACACTGGGAAGGCGCTTGCTGAGATAGGCGGGGCTGCCATCACCCGCCTCGCCACGGGGGCACAACAGCGATACCTGCGGATGGCCCCGCAGGTAATCGAGACCCTGACGCAGGGCGTCGTCTGCCATGACCACGTCGGGATTGAGTACCAGGAATATGTCCCCGGGGTGACGACGGAGTGCTGCGTTGTGACCGGCGCCGTAGCCGCTGTTGACCGGCATGGCCAGCACCTCGCACTCTACCCCGGCCTCTGCCCATGGCTGTCGACCCAGTTGCCGCTGGAGTGCTCGGTGGTACTCGCCGCAAACGGAGTTGTCGACCACCACCAGGGTCACGGCGCCGAGGACACCCGCTCTGCGGGCATCCTCCACTGCGCGCAGCAGTGAGCCCAGGGTTTCCTCCAGGCGCACAGGATCGCTGTGGTACAGGACCACAGACACACACAGGGCGGGGGCAGGTACTGCGTTCATTGGTCGGCATGGTAGCAGCAGGCGCGGGTCACAACCTAGCCCGGTGCTGCTACTATCACCGTTTCTGTCGCGCAACGGTATCCCGCCCATGAACAGCTCCGGCACCCCACGTCGCTCCCGATTCGGTCCGGGGCTCCTGGTCACGGCCGCCTTCATCGGGCCGGGCACCATCACCACTGCCAGCAGCGCCGGCGCGCACTTCGGCTTTGCCCTGCTGTGGGCCCTGCTGTTTTCTGTCGCCGCGACCCTGGTGCTACAGGAAATGAGCGCGCGGCTGGGACTGGTCACCCGCGAAGGCCTCGCCGAGGCCATGCGCGCCCACTTCCGCAGCCCCCTGTTCGGCAAGCTGGCAGTGTTGCTGATCGTGGCGGCCGTGGGCTTCGGCAACGCGGCCTATGAGGCCGGCAATATCGCGGGAGCCGCGCTGGCTCTCAACAATATTGCCAACCCGGGGGACGGGGTCTGGGCGCTCATTATTGGCGGCAGTGCCGCCCTGCTGCTGGCCAGTGGCCGCTACCGGCTGCTGGAGGGCACACTGATCCTGCTGGTCGTCACCATGAGCATCGTGTTCCTGTTGACCGCCATCGTGGTGGCTCCCGCAGCCGACCAGCTGCTGCTGGGCCTCCTGCGCCCCAGCCTGCCCGAGGGCTCGGTGATGGTTGTGATCGCCCTGGTGGGCACCACCGTTGTCCCCTACAACCTGTTCCTGCATGCCAATGCGGTACGCGAAAAATGGCCGGCCACCGTACCCGTCGAACAGGCCATCCGCGAGTCGCGGCTGGACAGCGGGCTGGCCATAGGCCTGGGCGGACTGATTACGCTGGCCATCATGAGTACCGCCGCGGCGGCTTTCTTCGGCACCGGACTCGCCTTCGAGAGTGGCTCCCTGGCCCGACAACTGGAACCCCTGCTGGGCCCGGCAGCCGGTTACGTGTTTGCTGCAGGCCTGTTTGCAGGCGGCTTCACCAGCGCCATTACCGCTCCACTGGCGGCGGCCTACGCTGTCTGCGGCGCACTGGGCTGGCGCAACAACCTTTCAGGCACGGGCTTTCGCCTGGTGTGGATGACAGTCCTCCTGACCGGCACGCTGTTCGCCGCGATGGGCACCCGGCCACTGACCGCCATCCTGTTTGCGCAGATGGCCAACGGCCTGCTCTTGCCGGTGGTCGCCGTCTTCCTGTTACTGGTGATGAACAGCCGGACGCTGCTGGGTCAGCAGACCAACGGCCCGGGCGCGAACCTGCTGGGCGCCATTGTGGTAGCGGTGGCGGTCGGCCTTGGCCTGGTCAAGCTGCTGGGCGTGGCAGGCTGGCTGTGAAGTTCGCCGATTCGCGCCATTTGCAAGGAAATTGCTTGCCAAACCGGGTCGCTCTTGGAATATTGGGCAGACGAGAACGGAGGCCGTAGCCACGGTCGGGGACAGAACCCTCCATTGTTTGTGCAGAAAATCACAAAAAGTGTCTATCATCATGTTATTTATGGAGTTTTGCTTGCGCAACCGTGCTAACCTGTGCACGGTTAGATCTGTTCAGCTGGCGTCTGCCGGGAATAGGTCCGGTAGCAGAATAAGACGTTCTCCACTACAGCGGGCTCAAGGGGAAGACAATGAATACTCGGTTTGCCACTCTCACCAGCCGACTCGCAGTCGCGCTAGCCCTGTCATTGACGCTGTTCGCGTGTGGCGGTGGCGGCGGCGGTGGCGGCGGCAGCTTCCTGCCTGAACCCGGCGACGGTGATGTAACCTACTTCATCGACCTGGCCCTGCAGGATGCGAACGGCAACCCTACCAGCAGTGTCAGCTCCACCTCACCCGCAACCCTGCTGGTCACGGTCACCCGGAACAGCCGTAACGGCGCGCCGGTCGCCGATGAAGTAGTCTCCGCTACCACCACCATAGGCGTTATTACACCGGAAACCGGCACCGCGCTGACGAATGCGGACGGCGTGGCCAGTCTCGAGATCAGGGGCGATGGCACTCTTGGCGCCGGTACCATCACGATTAGCGTGACGGCCCCCGCGGGAATCGTCTCCGAGGTCATCAATTTCTCCGTAGACCAGGCAGAGGTGCGCCTCGGGTCGTTTGAAAACGGGAGCTTTGTGCCCGGCAAGATTGCCCAGAGCGGCGACACCGTCGCCCGCAATGGCACCGTAGCCCTCACCGTGTTTGTGGTCGACGGCGATGGCGAGCCGGTGGAGACCGAGGAAGAAGTGCGCTTTCGCAGCGACTGCGAACGTTCCGGCCAGGCAGAGCTACCCGCCTCCGCCACGACCACCAACGGCCGCGTGACCGTCGAGTACACTGCCACTGGCTGTTCCGGAGACGACACGGTTACCGCCAGCATCACCGGTGTAAGCAGCACCGCGACCGCGACAATCACCGTGGCGCCGCCGGAGGTCACTTCCATTGTATTCCAGTCCGCAGACCCTACCGTCCTCGCCCTGCGCGGAACCGGTGGCGGCAGCGGCCTGCGGGAGACGGGGTTTGTGACCTTCCTCGTCGTTGATGCCGACAACACCCCTTTGCAGGGAATCCCGGTGCAGTTTACCCTGACCACGACGGTCGGCGGGCTCTCGCTGTCGCAGCGCAGCGCCGTCTCCAACGCCGAGGGGCTGGTTAACGCCGTTGTGCGGTCGGGCAACGTCGCCACCTCGGTGCGGGTCATCGCCAGCATTGAAGTGGAAACCTCCGGCGGCCAGATGTATGACCTGAGCACTGTTTCAGACGTTCTCGCGGTGACCACCGGGCTGCCGGACCAGAACTCGATCAGCCTTTCGGCCTCGGAATTGAGCGTTGCCGGCGCCCGCGAGTTCGACGGTGTGACCAGCACGCTGACCGTGCGCATGGCCGACAAGTTCAACAACCCCGTTCCAGATGGCACCGCCGCCGTGTTCCGCACGGAGTACGGCTCCATCCAGGGCTCCTGCGTAACCACCGATGGCTCCTGCTCCGTGACCTGGACCAGCCAGTCGCCGCGCTTCCCCACCTTCAACGCCCATCTGGTCCGTACCACCCGGGATGCAAACTACAACTGCCCCAGCCACGCCATGAGCTCCGGCCCCTGCCCCGATGACCTGGGCTACATCCGCGGGTTGCGTTCCACGGTACTGGTTACCGCCCTGGGCGAGGAAACCTTCACCGACAGCAACGGCAATGGCCTGTACGATGAAGGCGAACCCTACGAGAACCTGACCGAGGCGTTCCTGGACCACAACGAAGACGGTCGCTACAACCCGGCACAGGGCTGCGCCGCGGGTTCCGGTGCCAACTGCGCCGAGGCCGGCTCCGAGGAAACCTTCGTTGACCTGAACAACGACGGACAGTTCTCACCGAACAACAATCCTCCCAACAGCTTCTACAACGGCGTGTTGTGCCCGGTGGAAGGCGACGGCGTGTTCTGCAGCCGCAGGCTGGTCAATGTGCGGGACAGCCTGGTACTGGTGATGTCCTCCGAATCTGGCTTCGACATCCTCCTTATCGACAACAGCACCAACCGTAGACCCACCGCTATCAGCGCCGGTCGCAGCTACACCACCTATGTCGCGGACATCTACAACAACCCGCCGGCGGTGGGCAGTTCGGTCTCTGTCACGGGTGAGGACGGTTGCGAAATCGTGGGCGGTGACATTGACGTCGAACTGCCCGACACCAACCGCATTGGAGCCTTGGAGTTGCCTGCGTTCAGGATTGTCGAAAATGCCGGCGGCTCGATCACCATCGAGGTTGATGGCGGCGGAGTCCCGAGCACCGTGGCTTTTCCCTGCACGGAGGCACCGGCGGATGAGGACGACGATGGCCTGAGCCTGGGCGGCTAATTCTGGTTTGAAACCAGCAACAAAAAGCCCGGCCAATGCCGGGCTTTTTGTTGCTGGGCCGCAGGATCAATCGCGCGTAGTCTCCCACCCCTCGCCCGCCAGCATTGAACTTACCCAGTCAGCGACGGTGACACCGCCGGCAGTCTGCTCCAGGTTGCCGATCAGGAAAGTGTGACTGGAGCCCTCCGCAACGAAGCTCTTCACCCGCTCTGGGTAGGCCGCTTCGAGGTCGTCCAGTTCCCCCAGCAAGGCGGCTTCAAAAGCCTCGCCACCCACCTGCACAAAGGTCACGGCAATGACTGTGTCGCGGGTATAGCTCATCATCCCCAGGCGAAGGTTGGCGTCCTCCTCCAGTTGGTACTTGTGGAAGTCTGTAATGTGGCCATCACCGCCAATGCAGCTTTCGCAGCTCTCCGGGAAGAAGGCAGTGGCGTTCCACTCCGTCAACAGCTGGGTGATGAATTCGGGCTGGTCGATGCGGCCAAGGCCGACACCGGAATCGTTGATCAGGTCGATAGGGACATCCGGGTAGAGGCTGCGAACCAGCGGCAGCGCATAGGTGGTGCCAAAGCCACCGGCGCTGACACCGGTCAGGACGATCCGCCGGGGCGAGGGAAACGTGTTCACGGCCACATCAAGAGATGCAGAGAGATTGTGCAGGCCGCGGTGGAAACGGTCCGCAGTGCCGTCATCGTCGGTATCAACGTCCTGGTCTCCCGCATGCAGGGAGCCGTCGCAGTAGGGTAGATAGACCATGCTCATGCCGGTTAGCGGATTGTTCGCACGGGCGGGGTCGAGCACCCCCAGGGGAGGAATACCCGGCGCTGCCTCCTCGGTAGCGAGACAGAGGTCCGACCAGCAGGCACCGCCACCCTGGAGAAAAATCACCAGATCCTCGGAGCCCGTGTCGCGGGTGGCCATGGTGTACTCACCACCGGTCAGGCACAACGGCCCGTCGCCGGCGCCAAAGCTGTGGTTAACCACCTCCCCATCCTGCTCCGACAGCATCGGTGTGTACCGCCCGAGGTAGCGGTCAACGCCCTGGTCCAGCAACTCCTGAAACGGAACCGCCTCCGCGGGTGGAAGTACCACGGCCAGCTGACGGTCAGTCCCATCCGTGCAGGCAGCCAGCGCGGGCAGTGCCGCCACCAGCGCCAGCGCCAGTGGTCGCCGCGGCGAGAACAGGGGTTCAAGAGTCCAGAATTTTATCATTGCTTATTCTCCAGGTTTGACGACAGCACTCGCTCGCAAAACTTCAGTCCCCGACCATGCGGAGTCGCAGGCACAGTTGCAAGCACGAAGCGCCCAAAAAACTTTGACAAAAAGTGGCAACAGGTGGCTGACACCGCGTTGTAGGCCCCCGCCAATACCCTCCAGGTTACCCGCTGCAAACAGCAAATTCCGCATTCTCTTGATCTCGCACAATCACCGCCCTTGCGGACCCGGTATCGCTGCACTAGCTTATACAATAGCAGCTAATAACCAGTAGGGGCGAGCATGGCAACAGGTGGATGGAAACGCTGGATCCGGATTCTCCGCCAGCCATCGCCACGCTACTCGGTGCTGACGCTGCTGGCAGGGGGTATATTCATTGGCCTGACCGGCTGGGCAGCGCTGGACTTCGGGATGGCCGCGACCAGTACCGAGGAGTTCTGCCTGAGTTGCCATGAGATGCGCGACAACCCCTGGCCACAGCTGCAGAGGACCAGTCACTACAGCAATGCCGCCGGCATCCACGCCACCTGCGCGGATTGCCACCAGCCCAGGGAGTTCATTCCCAAGGTTGCGCGCAAAATCGAAGCGTCCCGCGAGGTATGGGGGAGTCTCATCGGACTCATCGACACCCCCGAGAAATACGCCGCCCATACCCCCGCCATGAAAGCCAGGGAGATCGCCCGTCTGCGCGCCAACGACTCCCGGGAATGCCGCAACTGCCACGTGACCGAACGCATGCAGCTTGAGCTGCAGTCGGCCAAGGCCCGGGAGTATCACCGGTCCATGGCCAGTAACGGCAAGACCTGTATCGACTGTCATGCGGGCATCGCCCATCCCGGCAACGCCGGGCAGCCGCTGGCGCACCGCGAGTGAACGCCTTGCCAGGAGGATACCGTATGCCCGCCAGACTTCTATTCCTCATTCTGCTCAGCGCGCTCAGTGGCCCTGCCGCGGTGGCCACCGAGCCCGAGTATGCCGCACAGGGGCCGCAGTCCTGCATTGGCTGCCACGATTTCGGTGACTCATCCCCCGTACACCCCCTGCTGCAGAGTGCCCACGGCGCCAGCGACCAGGCCGGTACACCGATGGCGGAGCGCGGCTGCGAGGAATGCCATGGCCCCAGCGCGGCCCACACCCGGGCTCCCACCCAGGTGGCTCCGGGCGTAAGCTTCGGGCCACGCTGGATGACCACGGCCGCGGAGCAGGACCGCCAGTGCGTGGCCTGCCACGGCGATGATGTCGCCCGCCACTGGGAGGGATCACATCACCAGCAGCAGGAACTGAGCTGCGTCACCTGCCACGATATTCACAGCGCCCGGGATACAGTGCTGAAGCCGCCGGGCCAGACGGAGGTCTGCACCCTGTGCCACAAGGAGCAGAAGTCCGGGATCCATGGCCTCAGCGAACGGGCCCACTTCAATCCCGCCTGCAGCAGCTGCCACAGCCCCCACGACAGCCTGGGGCCCCACAGTGTAATGCTGGCGAATCGTTCCAAGGGCTGCGCCAGCTGCCACAACCTGGTCAGCATGGCGAGCGACCCCGCGGTGTCCGCCAAGGCCACCAGCTACCACAAAGTCATGGCGAAGACCGACAGAAGCTGTCTGGATTGCCATGTCGGCATTGCTCACGTTACCGCGAGCGGTGTCGCCCCACTGATTGCCGAGGCCAGCAACAATCGCAACGTGACCCTGTTCTACCCCGGCCAGTCCGATAGCGAGTGGTTACTGAGCGAACATCCGGGGTCCCAGCCCCTGCGCCAGGGCAGCAGTTGCCAACAGTGCCACCGCGGCGAGGAGGCCGCCATGGGCACAGCACTCGCCGCCGGGGGATTTGCGCCCGCCACTCGGGACATCAAGGTCAGGTTCGGCACCGACGCCGGCAACTTGGTGGTGGAAATCGACTGGCGCGGCGCGGAAGAAGAGCGGGATCTCGCCCTGATGTGGGGTGACGGCGGCAACGACCAGCTGGCTCGCGCCGGCTGCTTCGCCGCCTGCCACAGCGATATGCCCGGCATGACCCGGGACCGTGGCCAGCAATTGGACAAGTACCTGATGGCTTCGCGCCTGCAGGAGCGCCAGATTGGTCGTCCGCCGATTGTCCGCGACGCAGCCGAGCTCGCCACCCTGCGCGAGCAGGGCAACTTCGGCGAATTGTGGCGGATAAACCTGCAACACCCGGTCGCGGTCCAAAGCGGTGTCCTGCTGGCCGGGATCGACTGGCACCAGGCCGCGCTGGTGCAGGGAACAGCGCGCCACGAGGACGGGCATTGGCGGGTCACCCTGCGGCGACCGCTGCAGCCGCTGACGGAAGGCCTGTCCTTTGCACCGGGGCGCGAGCTGACCCTGGGTATCGCCCTGCACGGCGCCGACAACCCCGGGGGCAAGCACTGGATTTCCCTGCCCCTGACCTTTGCCACCGATGGCATAAACACCGACTTCAGGGTGAACTGATGCGGCTGTGCTGGCTATTGCTCACGTTGCTCCTGTGGCTGCCGCCGCTGCCGGGCATGGCTGCCCGGGACGACATTCCCAACTGTCTCGGCTGCCACACGGTGTCGGCGGACGTCGCGGTGCACGCCGTATTCCAGACCGTACACGGTGGCCTCGGCGGTGGCGGCAACGGCAGCTGCGCCGGCTGCCACGGCGCCAGCGAGGAACACGCACGCAACCCCGCGGCGGCCATGCCCGGCATCAGCTTCGGCCCCCGCTGGCAGTCGCCGGCGGAGGCGCGCACCGACGCCTGCCTCGGCTGCCACAGCGGCGGCAGCCCCCTGCACTGGGTCGGCAGCGAGCACCAGCGCGAGGGCATGGCCTGCGACAGCTGTCACGACAGTCACCGGCAGCAGGATCCGGCACTGAGTGATAGCGGGTCCCAGCAGGCCTGCCTGAGCTGCCATAGCCGCGTACAGGCCGAGCTGCTGCTGCCCTCCCGTCACCCCATCGCCGAGGGTAAAACTGCCTGCGGCGACTGCCACAACCCTCACGGCAGCCTCGGCGATGCCAGCCTGCACCAGGCCTCGGTCAGCGACAACTGCCTGCAGTGCCACCAGGACAAGCGCGGGCCCTTCCTCTGGGAACACCCGCCGGCTTCCGAGGATTGCGCGCTCTGCCACCGGCCTCACGGAGCGGTGCACGACCGCCTGCTCACGGCCCGCGGTCCCGCCCTGTGCCAGCAGTGCCATGTCGCCGCCTTCCACCCCGGTCTCCCCTATGGCGCCGAGGGGCTGGCCGGTGGCAGTGGCAACCAGAATGTATTGGGCAAGAACTGCCTCAACTGTCACAGCCAGGTTCACGGCTCCAATCACCCCTCCGGCGCCAGGCTGACGCGATGACACCGCAGCCATCTCCCAGGCACTACCGACCACCGCCATGGTGCCCAGCCCTGCTGGCATCCATCTGCCTGACCGCGACCGCGGCCAGCGCCGCGGACCGCTTCGCCGGACTGCTGACGGAGACGCGGCCGCTGGACACCCGCTGGCAGACCGACTATCGCGGCACCCTGGAACTGGGGCTGGGCTACAGCAGCGCCCGGAGTTTCATGGCGGGACAATACAACGGCCTGCAGGAACAGGGTGGAACGCTGCTGGGCAACCTCGACTGGCGCCGCTTTGCCGGTGCGGAGACCTATTGGCAGGTATCGCTGTCGGACCTGGGACTGGATACCCGGGAGGGGGAGCTGCGCTGGGGCGTTCCCGGCAAGCTGCTGGTAAGCGCCGGCTTCGACCACCAGCTACAGGTGCGCAACGACAGCGGCGCAACGCCATTTCGGGGCGACGCCGACTTGGTCCTGCCCGGGGACTGGGTGAGCGGCCTGACCACCGCGAGCTGGACCTCCCTGCCCGGGTCGCTGCAGCGCTTTGACCGGGAACTGGAGCGCAACGGCTATAATTTCGCCCTGGAAAGCCGGCTCAGCGACCAGTGGCAGCTGGGCTCCAGCCTGCGCTATGAGACCCGCAAGGGTACGGCAGACACCGGCGCCGCCATCTATATTGATGCCGCCTCAGGCGATGCCGTCTTGCTGCCCGCGCCCGTCGACCACCGCACCCTGGAGGCAGATACCCGCCTGAGCTATACCGGGGAGCGGCTGCACCTGCAGGGCAGCCTGGCCTGGTCCGACTTCGACAACCGGGATGATGCCCTGCGCTGGCAGAACCCCTATGGCAGCTTTGGCCCGCGGGTACGCTACCCCGCCGGTGACGGCGCCCTGGCGCTGTCACCCGACAACAGCCAGACCAGTGCCAGGCTCAGCGGCCACTACCTGTTCGCCCCGCGCCTGCGCCTGCAGTTCGACGCCAGTCACGCCGTCGCGGAGCAGGACCAGGCCCTGCTCCCCTACTCCACCAACCCGACGCTGGCGGTGTTCGAGACGCTGCCGCGGGACAGCCTCGATGGCGAGGTCGCAACCACCCACGCCCGCACCCGGCTGCTGTGGCAGCCGCGCCCGAAGCTCAACCTGGAGCTGGCCTACCGCCGGCGCGACCGGGACTACAGCACCCCCCGCGACGGCTACCGCTATATCCCCGGAGACGGTGGTGACCAGTCCCGTCCCGAACTGACGGTCTATCACCGCAGCTATGACCTGCGCAGCGAGACCCTGGAACTGGAAGCGGGTTACCGCCTGCCCCTGCGCGGCAAACTGACCGCTGGCTATGCCTGGGAGGAAATCCAGCGCCGCAACGCCGCCAGCGAGGAAACCGTCGAAGACCGCTACCGCCTGGAGTACCGTGTTCAGCCCTGGCAGGCACTGAACGCAAAACTCGGCCTCAGCTGGGCTGACCGCGCCGCGGATACCTACCAGTGGGACCAGTCCTGGTATGCCCTGCTCGACAGTGCGCTGATCAATGCGACCCCCGACAACCAGCGTTACAGCAACCATCCGCTGTTGAGTCAGTACTACCTCGCCAACCGCGAACAGCAGCAGGTGAAGCTGGACCTGAATTATCTTCCCGCACCGCGCTGGAACGTCAACCTGAACCTGCTGTGGCGCGAGGACGACTTCGACAAGTCCATACTTGGCGTCACGGAGACCCAGCTGCAGAGCCTGCAGATTTCCGCCAGCTACCTGCCCTCTTCCACCCTGCATCTCAACCTGCACGCCGGGCTGGACCGCTATGAGGCCGACCAGGGCAGCCGCGCCTTTCGCGGCGGCCAGGAAAAGAACGCCTTCGCCGTGCAGCCCCCCTTGCCACAGGCCAGTGACCCCGCGCGCAACTGGTTCCTCGCCAGCCGCGACGACAGCCTGGTACTGGGCGCACTGCTCAAGTGGCAGCCGCGGGAACAGCTGGAACTCGAACTGGACTATCGCTTCGTGGAGACCGAGGCCGCGCAGGACTTCAGCCCGGTGGCCGCTGCGGACCTCGACCCCGCCAGCTTGCCGACTGTGGATACCCGCCTGCACCAGTTCGATGCCAGCGGGCTCTGGCACTTGCGGGAAGCCCTGTCCATCCGCATTCAATACCGCTACTACCGCTACCAGACCGACGACTGGGCCTGGGATGGCGTGACGGCAACCGCTATCGACAAGGTGCTGACCTTCGGCCAGCGCAACCCCAATGAAACCGTGCATTACGTGGGCCTGTCAGTGCTGTACCGCTGGCAATGAAGCCCCGGGAGAAGTCCGACATGAAAAGTATGGGTGCAAGGACATTACTGGCGAGCCTGCTGGCGTTGCTGGTTGCCTGCGGCGGCGGAGGCGGCGGTGACCGCGCTCCCGGAGTGGAGCCCGGCCCTGCGCCGCCCGGGGGTAGCGTTACGCCGCCGCCCCCGGTGATCCCGGAGGCTAACCCCGCTCCTTTCGCCGAGGCGAAGGCCCTGTTTCCCTTCATTACCGATGTGACTATCCCCGAGGACGGCCGTCCCGTAGTGGATTTCCAGTTGAGCGATGAGCGCAACACCGCCATCACCGACCTCACCCTGGCCAATGTACGCTTCATCATCGCCAAGCTCACCCCCTCCGCCCAGGGCAACCTCAGCGGCGACTGGCAGTCCTATATCAACAGCGTCGAGCAGCCCGGGGTCGGGCCCGGCACACAGGCCCGCCTGCGCGCGACTACCGAAGCCAATGGGGAGCTCAGCAACAACGGTGATGGCAGCTACCGCTACCGCTTTGCCACCGCCCTCAACGCCCTGCCGGATTCGATACTATCCCAGGCTGAGGTCGAGGGCCTGGACCTCAGCTACGACCCCGGCCTCACCCATCGCGTTGCCATCCAGTTCTCCGGCGGCCTGGTGCCCGCCAACCCCGATTACGATTTCATACCGGCGACCGGCGCCACCGATGGCCTGTTCCGGCGCCAGATTGCCGCGACGGCGAGTTGCAACAGTTGCCACGACCAGCTGGCCCTGCACGGCGGTGGCCGCGTCGAAATGAACTACTGTGTCACCTGCCATAACCCGGGTTCCACGGATGCCAACAGCGGCAACACCGTGGATATGAAGGTGATGATCCACAAGATTCACATGGGTGCCCAACTGCCCAGCGTGCAGGAGGGCGGCGAGTACGCCATTTACGGCTTCCGGGACTCCACACACGACTACTCGGGGCTGCACTATCCGCAGGACATCCGTCTCTGTGTGAACTGTCACGCCGGCACCGCCACCGGCGGCGAACGCAAGGAGATCTTCCTCACCAGCCAGGGTGACAACTGGGCAGAGTATTCATCCATCGCCGCCTGCGGCAGCTGCCACGACACCTTCGACTTCAGCCGTCACGCGGGAGGCCAGGAGGACGACTCCCGCTGCGCCAGTTGCCACGCTCCCGGCGGCCGCGCCGGCAGCATCGCCGACAGCCACCGTATCCTGTTCAACGAGGCCAGGGAGGCATTCAATGCCGAGGTACTGGCCGTGGAGAACAGCGCGCCGGGGCAGAGGGCCCGGGTCAGCTTCCGCCTGCGCAACCCCCTGACCGGTGAGGACTACGATCTCGCCAACGATCCCCTCTGGCAGCGACCCGGCAGCTCGCTCAACATTCGCCTGGCCTGGGATACGCGCGATTACCACAACACCGGGAACAACAGCTCGACCGCCAGTTCCATAGTTACCAGCGCATTGTCCGCCAGTGCGCCCAATGGCGACGGCAGCTACAGCGTGACCATGGACTTGCCGGTACCCGATACTAATGTTGCGCCGGGCATCGCCGCGACCGGCAGCGGGGTGGCGGTTGTGGAGGGGCGTGCCGCCGTGGACCTGGAGGGCGAAGGTACTTTCACCAACGTGCCGGTCGGCGATGCCCACGCCTTCTTCGCCATAGACGAAGCCGACGGCATGGCCGTAGCGCGTCGCCAGTCCGTAGACCTTGACAAATGCCTGGCCTGCCACGGCTCCCTGGTCCTCCACGGCAGCAATCGCGCCGACAATATCGACAGTTGTGTGAGCTGTCACAACCCGCGCAATACAGACCGGGATGTGCGTGCGATCGCCGTGTCGCCCCCCACTGACGGCAAGCAGGAGGAATCCATCGACTTCAAGTCCATGATCCATGCCATCCACGCCCCCTCAATCCGCGACAATCCGCTGCAGGTAGTCGGGTTTCGCGGCTTCACCACCTATGTCTACGACGAGGATACGGTGCACTACCCCGGGCGCCTGGACAACTGCCTGGCCTGCCACACCAGCGACGGCTACCAGCTCCCGCTGGCCGAGGGTGTGCTGGCGACTTCCGTCAATACCGGTGACAACCGCGAAGACCCCCGGGACGACACCGTGGCCACCCCCATGGCTACTGCCTGCGCCGGCTGCCACGACAACGCCGTTGCCCGGGCCCACATGAACAGTAATGGCGCCAACTTTGCCACCAGCCAGCAGGCGATCGACAGCGGCGAGGTGGTGGAGCAGTGCGCTGTTTGCCACGGCCCGGGCCGCTCCCAGGATGTTTCCAGCGTGCACGGACTAAGGACACTGCCGGGTTTCTGAGCTCCATGTTTGTAAAAATAGAACATGGGGTTCGAAATATTCCAATATACCGATCGGGATAGTGGCGTTAGAATTGCCATCAATAGCGGTGCGAAGCAATCGCCCCAGCGCCACAAGCCACCAACCATCAGGAGCAACCATGATTTCTGCAGGCACAGTTCCCCACACAGTATTCAAGACCCGCGTACGCGACGAGTCAGTCGGCGGCGACAACCCCTTCCGCTGGCAGGACACCACGACCGACGATATCTTCGCCGGCAAGAAGGTCGTTGTATTCTCCCTGCCGGGCGCGTTCACGCCAACCTGTTCCTCGAATCACCTGCCCCGCTACGAAGCGCTGTACGAGGAATTCAAGGCTGCGGGCGTGGATGCCATTTACTGCCTGTCCGTGAACGATGCCTTCGTCATGTTCCAGTGGGGCAAGCAGGTCGGTGCCAAGAACGTCAAGATGCTGCCCGACGGCAACGGCGAATTCACCCGTAAAATGGGTATGCTGGTCGACAAGTCCAACCTGGGCTTTGGCATGCGCTCCTGGCGCTATTCCATGCTGGTCAACGACGGCAAGATCGAAAAGCTGTTCTCCGAGCCCGACTTCGGCGATGTCTGCCCCACCGACCCCTTCGAGGTTTCTGACGCCGACACCATGCTGGCCTACCTCAAGGGCACCGAATCCAAAGGTGTGGCCGAGCCCAGCAAGGCCTTCGTCGGCTGATCACCGCATCACTACTCCCCTCGGCGCCCCTGTGGCGCCGTTTTTTTTACCAAAAAAAAGGCGCCACAGGGGCGCCTTGACCATGTCTGGCCCGTCAATACTCGTACGAAATATCCAGCCCGTAGGTCCGCGGCGGACCGTACTGCTCGGTGATGATCCCCAGGCTGCCGAAGTTGATGCCAAAGGTTGGATAATCATCGTTGGTCAGGTTTTTCGCCCACAGTGCGAAGGACAGTGAACCGTCACCCGCCGTCACGTTCTCCAGACTGAAGCGGGCGTTTACCAGGGTGCGCTCATCCATGACCAGGTGGTCGTAGATATAGGGTTCACCCGCATAATTGCCGGTCCACAGCGCTGTTTCGTTCCATGCGTTCTGCCAGCTGGTCTGCAGGTAGCCACGGATATCACCAAAGGAAGTGCGCGCAAACACATAGTCCGCGGACGCAGATAGCTGGTTGCCGGGCGCGGACCCACGCTTGGCAGCATCCGTGGTGTTCAGGCAGGTCTGGGGAACATTGGTACCGCACAGCTCCGGAAACTCCTCGTAGTCACCGTGGACGTAGGCGTAGCTCAGACTGAGGATCAGGTCCTCCGCCGGTGCCGCGAGGAGCTCCAGCTCACCGCCCCAGCGATCGGCCTTGCCGGCGTTGGCGATCAGGCTGGTCGCGGTTCCTCCCCTGGTTTCAATCTGCGAAACCTGAAGGTCGTCGTAGACATAGGTATACAGCGAACCATTGATGCGCAGGCGGTTGTCCCACCAGTCGCTCTTCATGCCAATTTCCCACTGCTCGATGGTTTCCTCCTCGAAGGGGTTGGCAAACACCTCACCGTTGAAGCCACCACTGCGGTAGCCAGTGGCGAAGCGAACAAAGGTGTTGATGTCATCAGTCAACTGGTAGGCAGCGGTGATGTTGCCGCTGACGTTGTAGAAGTTTTCCTGCAATTCAGCCTGTGCAGGAATGCCTGAGGGCGGCGCGCCGAACGGACGATTCAGGTAATCGTAGACGATTTCCTTGTCTTCCTCGGTATAGCGCAGGCCGGCGGTCAGCGACAGGCGGTCATCCAGCACCGGCGGACGCCAGGTCGCCTGGCCGAAAACCGCCAGCGACTCGGTCGTGTAGTCATAGTTCTGCCGGCTGGTACCGCCCAACGGGGCCAGGAAAATTGCACGGCGGTCATACACCGCGTCGTCATCGAAGTAGTACAGGCCGAGGACGTAATCGACGCGATCGGTCGCGCCGATAATGTTGAACTCCTGGGAGAACTGCTCGTACTCGGAGTCGGTATCCTGCCGGCTGTGGAAACCACCCACGGAGTCCACGCCGCTCCAGAAGAAATCAGCGGTGGGGTTGGGCATGCCGCCAGCGGCAAAGTAGGCACCGCCCAGTTGCAGCAGGATCAGGTCATTCATGGCGCCGACGCCACTGGCATCGAGGCTGCTGTCGATGTCCTCGAGGTCGCCGAAAACAAAGGTCTCCATCTCACGGTAGGCGGTGATGGACTTGAAGGTAATATCGCCCAGCGCGCCAAAATTGCCGGCGTCCCAGGTCAGGGTAAGCGCGTGACCACTGACTTCGTTGTCGGAGATGGGCGTATTGTCGGCCGCGCCGCTGCTGCGTCGCCCCTGGCCGGCAGCCTCGCGCTCACGATATACCGCCAGGGTCTGATCCATGGAGGGGATCAGGCGGTTGGCGATACGGGGGTCCGCTGCGGGATTTTGCAGCAGCAGGGGCAGAAAACTGCGCAGCTGTGACAGGGTCTCAATGCGGGTGCTGCCATCGAGGGTAACCGGGGTGAACCCCACCACCTGTTGCAGGGCGCCGTTTTCGTCCAGCCGGCTTTCATCGTAGGAGTAGTCCAGGGTCAGGGCCTCGGTGAGCTCCCACTTCAGGGCCAATCGCCAGGCCTGGCGGTCAATGCTGTCGAAGCCTTCTCCGCCACTGGTGTTGTCATACAGGGGGTCGCGTTCGCGGGTCTGGTAACCCAAGCTGGCCGACAAGCGACCGAGGCCCTCGCCGATTTCGCCAATCGCCGGCATGTCGGCATTCAGGCGCAGGGCGCGCTCGTCGTACTTGCCGATCGTACCCTTGACCCGGAAGCCGAGCTCACCGGAAGGCTGGCGGGAGATGAAGTTGACGGCGCCAGCCGTGGAGTTTCGGCCGTAGAGCGTGCCCTGGGGGCCGCGCAACACTTCGATCCGCTCCAGTTCGGCCACTTCCATGCCCGAACCATTCATCTTACCAATGTAGACGCCGTCCATGTAGATCCCCACGGCGGGGTCGGTAGAGAGATTGGCACCGCTGCCGCCGCCAAAGCCGCGAATCGCGAGGCTGGTAGCACCGCGGGACCCGGGTGCATCGAAGCCAAAAACACCGGGAACTTCTCCGATCAGGCTACTGGTGCTGTTGATGCCGCGCTGCTCCAGCACTGTCTCGGACAGCGCGGAAATGGAAATGGGTGTTTCCTGCGTTGTCTCGGCGCGCTTCTGGGCGGTAACAATCACCTCTTCCAGGGCACCGACCTGGGCCTGGGCCGCCATACCCACGCTGAAAACCAGGGACGACAGGGCCAGTGCCAGGGGGCGCGGACTAAACCGGGGGAACTTGTTCATGGGGGTCCTCATATACGGTTGCTACATTTATAACCGCGCCGCCCAATGGCAGTGCAGGTTTGTTATCGACTAAGCCGTGGTGAAGCGCAGAAAAAACTTGGCCTACGGTCATGTTTTGTACAGCGGGCCAACTTTACACGGCAGCTCCCCACGCGACCAGCGCAGGCGGCCAAAAATAGGCCGCAGTGGTGCAAATAGGGATACTGCTCCCGGATTGCCCGCAGACGGGGCGGCAGGAGCCTTAGCGGGAAGGTTGCGCGGAGAAAGAAAAGCCCGAGCCGAGGAAAGAAGCCGCCACCGCAAGTTCCACATCCACGCTGAACTTGGGATCCGCAAGCCAGCTCAGCAGGCCATAGACGTAGATACCGGTAATATAGTGGGTTATGCGTTCCACGCTGATATCGGTGCGCACTTCACCCCTGGCGACCCCATCGCGCAGCATGCGGCAAAAGCTGTCGTGCAGTGATGGCCAACGGTGCTGACTGGTACTGTAGATGGGATCTTCATAGGCCCGCAGGGCCAGAATCAGCAGGGCCCGGGTGAGCATGGGGGTCTTGCGAGTCATCTCCGCGCCGTAGGCAAAGAAGCGTGCCAACTGCTCCTGCGCGGTACCGCCTTCAGTCCGGAACCGCTCGATGGCTGCAGCGAAACGCTCATCCACACCGGGCACCAGTGCCTGCAGTATGGCCATCTTGCTGGGAAAGTAGTTGAACAGGGTGGGCTTGGAGATATCCGCCGACTCCGCGAGGGCCTCGACGGTCACCGCATCATAACCATGGCGGGTGAACTGGCGCAGGGCACCCTGCAATATCCTCTCGCGGGTCTCGCGTTTTTTGCGCTCCCGTCGTCCTTCCGGTTGTGACCCTGCCCCCATGGTTTTAACCAACGTCTATTATTTTACTCGCGACGCCAATCTAACGCGAAAATGCGCCCATTTCCACTGTCTCGACGAGATTTAATGATCAGCGCCGATAGGCGCGCATATTCAGGCCAAAGGCCGCCACCAGGTCCCGCATCAACTCTACCACCCCGCCGCCGAAGGTATTGATCTGGCATTTGCGGTATTCCCCCTCCAGTTCACCACGCAAGACCGCGCCCGGACTGCTGCGGTGCAGGGTACTGGCGGGGCCCATGGCGTCCATCAGCAGCCGGTAGACCGCGATCAGCCCCTCGGTGCTGAATGCTTTCATGGCCGAGGCGTAGGCGACCTCGGGCTCGCCCTGCTCCATGCTCCATGCCATACGCCAGGTCATCAGCCGCATCGCCTCCAGGCGAGCATAGGATTCAGCCAGCAGGCGCTGTACGGTGGGGTCGTCGATGGGGCGCTGGCCCGCGACCGGTTCCCGTGCCCAGGCCAGTACATCCTCGTACAGACCGTAGGCATAGATGCCAATCGCCGCCAGCCCCACTCGCTCGTGGTTGAGCTGGGAGGTGATCAGCTTCCAGCCACCGTTCACCTCGCCACAGATCATGCTGTCGGGGCAGCGAACATCGCTGTAGTAGCTCATATTGGTGCGCACCCCACCCACGGTGTGGATGGGCGCGAAGGTGAAACCGGGCTGGTGGGCATCGACCATGAAGATACTGATGCCCGCGTGAGGCCGGGCCGCCCCGGGATCGCTGCGCGCAGCCAGCCAGATATAATCGGCCGCCTCGGCGCTGGACGTGTAGACCTTGGTGCCGTTGATCACCCAGTCGTCGCCCTCCCGCACCGCGGTGGTCTTCAGCGCGGCCAGGTCAGAGCCCGCTTCCGGCTCCGTGTAGCCGATGGCGAAATGCAGCTCTCCCGCGGCTATTTTCGGCAGGAAAAACGCCTTGTGGGCCTGGGAGCCGTGGGCCATGATCGCCGGCGCAACAGTGGAAATGGTCACGAACGGCAGCGGCGCGTTGGCCAGCTGGGCCTCTTCGAAAAAAATCATCTGGTCCATGGGGCCGCGGCCATGGCCACCGTACTCCCGGGGCCAGCCCAGAGCCAGCCAGCCGTCCTTGCCAATCTGGCGAATGACCGACTTGTAGGCATCGCCACCTTCATTGCCGCGCGTGGCCTCTTTCAGTTCGGGCGTCATCAGGGACTGGAAATAGTCGCGCAGCTCGGCGCGCAGGGCCTTTTGTTCCGCTGTGTGTTCGATGTACACCTGGGCTGACCTCCTGGGGACGCTGACGAGACCCGGATTATTATTGATCTTGAATCCAAATTCAATAATAATCCTGATCCAAGAGGAGGAGCCAGCCCAATGCCTGCAGCGACTGACAAGACCAGCGCCCGCCGCCCCAAGGGTGAGCTGGCCCGCGAGCGCCTGAAAGCGGCGGCGGTGGCGGTGCTGGAGCGGGTGGGTTACCACCAGCTGCGGATCAAGGACGTCACCGCGGAGGCGGGCGTAGCGGCGGGACTGTTCCACCACTATTACAGCGACCTCCAGTCCCTGGTGGAAGAGATTCTGGATGAGTACATCGCGGAATTTGAAGCAACCGGGCACATTGAACGGGACGTCAGCAAGGGCGACTGGTTCAACCGTCTGCGCTCACATTACGAAGTCGCGGTCTGCAAGCATGCCGAGCATCCCGGTATCATGAACTGCATCAGCCAGTTCTGCGCGGATGACCCGGCTTTCCGGGCGCGCTGGCAGGCGTCCTATAACCGGCGCCTGCAGCTGCTGGCCGATGTATTCCCCTATGTGTTCCCACACAGTGAGTTGGCGGCTCACGAGGTACGGCTGATGGTCCATGCCCTGAGCGGCATCGGCCAGGACGTCCTCCGGGAGCGCTACATAGAGCGCAATCCGGACCTGTTGTCCCTGCAATTGTCCGAGGCGGAGTTGGCGGAGTGGCTGGCGGCGCTGTTCTATCGGGGGCTGTTCGCTCGCAACCCGCCCCAGGGTCAGCTGAACCACGCCCGCAAGATCCTGTCGCTGACGCGATGAACCAACACCCAACTGCAAGCCGCGCGCCGGCGACCATAGTGGAGAGATATTGATGGACTATTCCCTGACGGAAGACCAGGCCGCAATTGCCGAGCTGGCGGAGAAAATATTCCGCGAGCAGGTAAACGACGATGTCCAGGCCCACTACCATGACAGTCTCAACACCGGCCTCTGGCAAACCCTGGCGGATGCGGGCCTGACCGGGCTGGGTCTGGCGGAGCAGCACGGAGGCTCGGCAATGGGCTTCATTGCCCAGTGCCTGGTGATCCAGGCCCAGGGGGCAGTGCTGGCGCAGATACCGCTGGCGGAGACCCTGCTTGCGGCCCAGGCACTGGAGGCCGGCGGGGTCAGCGATGGGCTGGCCAGGGTTGCTGCGGGCGACGCCTGGCTCAGCCTGTCGCTCGCCGAGGGCCTGAGCCTTGAGGGCGACACGGTGCGCGGGGAACTGGACATGGTGCCCTGGGCAGAGGGCGCCCTGTACCTGGTGGCGCAGGCCGGAGGACGGCTGATCGCTTTCGCCCCGGCGGACGCTGACATCGAACTGGAGCCGCAGCGCGTCAGCAATGGCCGCCCCACCTGCAGGGTGCAGGTAACGCGGGCACGGGCCCTGGATCTCGGTGGACCGGAGGCCATCGCCAGCCTGCGGCAGCGGCAGCAGGTCATGGTCGCGGCCCTGCAACTGGGTGTGACGCAAGAGGCACTGAGACGCACCGCCGCGTACACCAGCGAGCGCAAGCAGTTTGGCAAGCCGCTGGCAGCCTTCCAGGCAGTCGCTCATCGCGCCGCGGACGGCTATATGGACATCGAGGCGCTGCGCGGCGTGGTCGACATCGCCATGTGGCGACTGGAAGAACGCCTGGATGCCACCCTGCAGGCCGGGGCCGCGCGCTGGTGGGCCGCAGAGGCCTGTCACCGGGTCAGCCACACCGCCCAGCACCTCCACGGCGGTATTGGCGCCGATCTCCAGTACCCCATTCACCGCTATTTCCTCTGGGCAAAGCAGCTGGAATTTGATCTCGGGGGCGCAGCCCACCAGCTGGCGGCGATGGGGCGTCACCTGGCCAGCGACAACCAGTCCGGCATCACCCTGTAGGCCACGTCACCACTGCGCTTGACCAATAATATGGAGCCAACCATGAATGTACTGCAGTTCGAGAACATTGAAGACCGCCACCTCGGCCGGGCACTGGCCCTGCAGGCTGCCCAACAGCCTGATGCGACATACCTCATGTTCGGAGCGACGCACTACAGTTTTGCGGATGCCAACCGCAAGGTCAATGAACTGGCCGCTGGCCTCGCTGCCCTGGGACTTGGGCGTGGCGATCGTGTCGCTTTCTACATGAGCAGCGCGCCGGAGGTCATATTCCTGGCCCTCGCCAGCAACAAACTCGGCGCCATCTGGACACCGATCAACTCGGATTACAAAGGTGCGTGGCTGTCCGAGACCATCAACCGCAGCCGCCCCAAAATCATGGTCACCGATACCGAACACGCCGCGCGGCTGGCGGAGGTCAGGGATGATCTGGAGACCGGGAACATCGTCGTCTTTGGCGATTCGACGGCCTTGCCCGGCGCAACGGACTTCAACAGTCTGTACCGCCCCGGGGCCCCCGAACCCGACCTCAGCGGCCAGAGCTACGGTGATACCTGCGCGATTCTCTGGACCTCGGGCACCACCGGCCGCTCCAAGGGCGTCATGCAGAGTCACAATGTCTGGTTCAACGCGGTGGCCTCCGGGGACGCCTTGTTTGGCACCAAACCCGGCGACGTGATCTACAGTGTCCTGCCCATGTACAACTCGGCGGCCTGGGTGACCTCTATCCTCCGTGCCCTGATCGTGGGCATACCCCTGGCGATCGACAGCGCCTTCTCGGTAAAGCACTTCTGGGAACGGGTCGACTATTATGGCGCCACCCAGAGCTTTACCCTGGGAGCCATGCACATGTTCCTGTGGAATGCCCCGGAAAAGCCCGACGACGCCAACCACAGCCTGCGTAAACTGATGGCCGTGCCGATGCCAGCGGACGTTGCCGGGCCTTTCAGCGAGCGTTTCGGCGTGGAGCTGATGCCCCAGGGTCTCGGCCAGAGTGAGATGATGCAGCTGGTGATTGTGCTGCCCGATGAAACCTCGCTCCCCCGGGGCAGCTGCGGCAAGCCGTCTGCCGCCCTTGATGTACGCCTGGTCAATGACCAGGGCGAGGATGTGGCCGACGGCGAACCCGGCGAACTGTGGGTGCGCCCGAAGCAACCGTTTGTGATCTTCAACGGCTACTTCGATGCCCCTGAAGCCACCGCCGCAGCCTATGAGGGTGAGTGGTACAAGACCGGTGACATGCTGAAACGGAATGCGGACGGGTACTACTTTTTCTCCGACCGTAAAAAGGACGCCGTACGCCTGAAGGGACGGAACATCTCCACTTTCGAAGTGGAGATGGTAGCCAGGCGCCACCCGGCGATTGCCGACTGCGCGGCTTTTGGCGTGCCCAGCGACATCCTGGATTCAGAGACCGAACTCAAGCTGAATGTCATCCTGAAGCCCGGCGCCGAGCTGTCACCTGAGGAGTTGGCGCGGTTTATCAATGACAACGCGCCCTACTTCTTCGTGCCCCGCTACATTGAGCTGGTGGAGAGCCTCCCGTACACCCCCACCAACAAAGTTCAGAAGTTCAAGCTGCGTGAAGCCGGGCTGGGTCCGAACACCTGGGACGCGGCCAAGGCCGGATTCAAGGCACAGCGCTGACGGGGCGCCACAGGGACGCGCTGCCAGGCCCACTATTTGACCAATTCGTGGTGGGCACGCCTGAGACGGTCTATCTCCGCCTGGTCCAGGAGCGGGTCGCCCTGCGACTCGCGCCATTTCAGAAGCGCGTCTTGCAGCTCCTGCAAGGTCTGGCCGTAACGCGCTTCGGCGGCTAGATTGACTCTCTCGTACGGGTCGCGAGCCAGGTCGTACAGCTCAAATGCCGGGGGAAAGGCGAGGGTCTCGTAGGCCCCGACAACCACCGGGTCCAGTTCAGTACTTGCCTCCGGTCGCGCCTTGCCCTGGAAAATAATAGGGTTGGCCCGCTGGGACTCAAGGTTGTGAATTAGCTTGAAGCGACCATTGCTCACGGACCGGCGCGGGTAAAAGTGCGCCGTGGCGTGGCTGGTATATTCGGTAAACAGCAGCTTGCGCCAGTCTGCCGGAGGGGTGTCCCACATGACATCGCGAAGCGAATGGCCCGCACTTCGCACAGCTTCCTCGCCAACAGCATCAAGGACGGTAGGCAACAGGTCCACAGTAGACACCAGCGCCTCGCTGCGCAGGCCTTCAACGCCGACCCCCGGCCAGACCACAATCAGCGGTACCGCGACCCCCGCTTCATAGGAAGTCGTCTTCGCCCGTATAAACGGCACGCCATGATCGCCCACAATGATCACCAGGGTGTTCTCCAGCAACTGGTTCTGCTCAAACAACCGCAGCAGCAAGCCTACCCCCGTATCGAGGCGACTGACCGCATTGTAGTAAATGGCGATTTCCTCGCGAATCGCGGGCCCGTCCAGGCCGAGGTAGGGAAATGGCGCGATATCGTCAGCCGTCTGCAGATCGGCCGGAAACCCCATGAACTGGTTGCTTTGCGCGTCGAATTCGCGGTGCGGATCGAAGAGGTTCACGTAGAGAAAGAACGGCTTGCCCCGCGCCTGCGTCAGGAATTGTTCGGCGCGGTCGCGAACCTGCTGGATATCCCGGGTAGCCGCCCCGTTCTCACTGTCGGCCCAGCGGTAGTCGAATGGAAAAGCCTCGCTGGGTGCGACATGCAGTTTTCCCAGAATACCCGTGAAGTACCCTGCGGAGCGCAGCAGGCCGGGCAGGGTGGCGATGCCGGGCTTGAGGCGATACTCGGGCAGACTGCCGGCCAATCCAAGCTGGCCATTCTGTGAGGGGTAGAGACCGGTGAGAATGGAACTGCGCGAGGAGCTACAGGACGCCTGCGTGACAAAGGCACGTTCGAACAGCACTCCTTTCTCAGCCAACTCATCAATGTTCGGGGTCCTGGCAAAGTTGTCACCGTAACTCCCCAGGGTACGCCCCAGGTCATCAGCGGTAATCAGGAGAACATTCAGCCGATCGCTCACAGCCTCATCAGGAGCTGCACCTTCTTCACCGCCGCACGCCGGCAGCAGGGCCGCCAGCATCAGAACGGCTGCACCGTACAGACTGAGCTTCAGGCGCGCCATAGGTCCTTTCCTGAGATATAAGCCGGGAGACAGGGCTCCGCAAGGCGCAGCCCCAGTTTGACGCAGCATTATCTCACGGTTATGAGCTTTGACTACAGCTCTGCAGCCAGGGGAGTCAGCCGATTGTGCGCACCAGCTCCGCGGCCGATTCCATGGCGCCCTCAATGTAGCCCACACCGTTACAATCGCCTATCGTGTGCACGCTGAAGCCCTCACTGCGGAGCTGCTCGGCCAGGCTGCTGTCCCCGGTCGCGCCCTGGGCGACGATCACATGGTCCGCCGCCAGGGTACGTACCTGGCCGCGCTGGTTGCGGTAGTTGACGGAGTGATCGCCAATACTGACCGCGGTGGCCTTGTTCTGCAGCGTCACGCCGAGTTCGTGCAACTCGTCGAGCAAGCGCATCCGCCGCACCAGATAGAGCCCCGCCCCGGACCGCGGCGACTCGTCGACCACCGTCACCTTCCTGCCCCGGTGGGCCAGGTATTCAGCCAGCTCCAGCCCCACCAGCTCACCGCCAATCACCACAATACGCTCACCCAGAGGCAGCCACACCCGCGATACCTGACGCAGGATCCAGGGATGGCGATTGACGCCGGTCAGCGCTCCGAGACGGGTCATGCCCCGGGTAACTGCCGTGGTCTTGCGCCGCAGCGACGGCGCGTTCTCCCCCAAAACCAGCGCCCGCATGTCATCGCCGCTGAAGACAAAGTCCTGTCCGCTGCCGGGCAAGTCGGGCATCAGGCGCTTGGCGCCGGTAGCGACGATGACTTCGTCCACACCCAGCGACTGCATCAGCGCCGGTGTCGCAACAGTGCCCAGGCGGACATCGACCACAGACGATGCCATCTGCAGGCGCAGCCAGTTGAGCAGGCGTTCATTGGGTTCATAGGCAATGCTGGCGAACTGCAGTGTGCCGCCCAGCCGGTCGGCTGCTTCGAGCAGGGTAACCTGGTGGCCGGCCGACGCCAGCCTGCGCGCGACCTCCATGCCCGCCGGTCCGCCGCCTACCACCGCGAAATGGCGGGCCTTGTCGGTAGCAATCACGGTGCGCTGGCGTTCGTGCGCGGTTTCGGCGTTCACCGCGCATTTCACCGGTTGGAGGATATAGATCTGGCTGACACAGCAGTAGCAGTAGACGCAGGGGCGAATTTGATCCAGCTGGCCGCTGCTCACCTTGTTGGGAAGATCGGGGTCGGCCAGCATCTTCCGTCCCATACCGAAAAGATCAAAGTGCCCGGCGGCAATATGCTTGTCGGCCGCGACCGGCTCAATGCGGCCAGAGGTCAACACCGGGATACCCACCGCCTCGCGGATAGCGATGGCGTTGCCCACCAGCCGCTCCGGCGTATGCGGGATATTCGATTCGGAGTGGTAGCTGCCAACGGAGGTGTCATGATAGGCGCTGACAGTAATGCCATCCGCACCGGCCTGCTCCAGCATTCGAGCAGTTGCCTTGGCATCCTCCAGGGTGATGCCTTCGTCCTGCCCGAACTCACCCGAGTCGATTTTCACCCACACCGGAAAGTCGGCCCCCACAGCAGCGCGGACGGCGGCAAATACCTCGAGTAACAGACGGGCACGATTATCGAGGCTGCCGCCGTACTCGTCATCGCGGTTATTGAAAAAGGGGGACAGGAATGAAGAAAGGATATAGCCATGGCCACCGTGTATCTCGATACCGTCAAGACCGGCCTCTACCACCCGGCGGGCCGCTGCGGCAAAGTGCTCGACCAGCAGGGCGATGTCTTCGCGGGTCATGGGATGGAGTATTGTTTCCGGTGCCGGACGATACATCATCCGCAGCTCCTCCGGCAGGAACGCGTTGATGAAGGCCGGGGTTTTCTCCACCGGGATCGAGGGTGCCATCACAGGTCGCCCCGCTACCCGGTCCTCGGTCGACACCAGGCCACCGTGGTGCAGCTGTGCCGCTACTTTGGCCCCATGAGCATGACAGGCATCCGCGAGTCGCTGGAGCCCGGGAATCATGTCATCCGAAGCGACTGAGGTCTGCCAGGGCTGGTTGGAACCCGCGGGCCAACTGACGCCGGTAGAGCCGAGAATGATCAGCCCCGCCCCGCCGCGGGCCTGACGCTCGTGAAAGGCAATGAAACGATCGCTGCAGCTGCCGTCTTCCTCCGCGAGGTTGACGCCCATGGCCATCACCACCATCCGGTTTTTCAATTGCAAAGTGCCGAGGCGGAAAGGGCTGGCAAGGTGGGCAAGTGGCTTGGCCATGATAGACAGTCTCCTGCATGCAAAGCACATGAGTGTAGACACTTTGGCACCACCCCGTCGCCCCATTCCCCCCACTCGCCACCAAAGCTTTACCGGAGTTCAACTAATCAATCGGCTGTCTACCAGATGCCACACACCTCCAGTCCGACGAAACGAGGTCAAAGGTGCCTGGGCATGCTATCGTTACCGCGTAAAACAGTGGTACCCAGGATTTCCCAACGATGCCGAATCGCTTGCTCTCTACACCCGTCCTCATCGCGTTGGCCATTGGCATGGGCATCGGGTCTGGCACTATCGCCGGACTCGGTCTGTACCGGGACAGTCAGCAGGCTCCTCAGGCCACGCTGGAGCCACCGGCCAGAACGCCCGCAGCCCAGCCTCCACCCAAGCCTGCGGCGCAGCCAGAGCGCCAGCGGTCGAAGCCCGGTCAACCAAAGCCCTACCATGGCGACCTGCCCTCTCTCGCGAGTATCAACGTGCGCGATGCGACACTGGAAGTTGTCGCTGCGGGGCTGAAGTACCCCTGGGCCATGGAGTTCATTTCAGCGACCGAGGTCCTGATCAGCGAATTTGCCGGCACTCTGCAGCGTGTCAACCTCCTCGACGGCAGCTATACCCCTGTAGAGGGGCTGCCGGCAATTCCCTCGGGGCGGGGACAGGTAGGCCTCATGGACATTGCCCTGCACCCTGAGTTCGAGGACAACGGGCTCGTATATTTCAGCCACGCCGTTGCCAGCCCGGATGAAGATAAGCTCCACGCCACCGGCCTCAGCCGCGGACGCCTGAAGGGCAACCAGATTGTGGACGTGGAGCAGTTGCTGGTGGCCGAACCCTATACCAAATCACCCGCCAATTTTGGCGGCGCTCTTGAGTTCGATGGCGACGGGCTACTCTACCTGGGTGTCGGAGATCGCAGCGTTAATGTCCGGGCCCAGAAGCTCGGCATCCCGCATGGCAAGATTCTGCGACTGAGCGACGATGGCACTGCGGCACCGGGCAACCCATTCGCAGGCGACCCGACAGCGGACGACCGAATCTATGCCCTGGGTGTCCGCAATACGCAGGGGCTGGTCTATGACCCGGTTTCCGGAGACCTGTTTCAGACCGGGCACGGCCCCATGGGGGGGGATGAAGTCAACATTATCAAGGCCGGTGGCAACTATGGCTGGCCGGTGATTACCTATGGCTCAAACTACACCACGGAAAAGATCGGCCTTGGTACAGCCCGGGACGGTATGGAACAGCCACTGTATTTTTACCTGCCCTCAATCGCGGCATCGCCGATCGAGATATATCGGGGCGACATGTTTCCCGAATGGGAAGGTCACCTGCTGGTGGGCGCACTGCGTGGCGCCCACGTCAGCAAGCTGGCGCTGGTCGATGGTCAGGTACGCTCGGAACGCGGCATCTTACAGGAGGCCAAGGGGCGTATTCGCGACATCAAAGTCGGACCGGACGGCTCACTGTACATTCTCGCGCAGAATGGTGGCCGGCTCCTTCGTTTGTTCCGCGATCCGGGGCGCGAGGGTCTTGACCCAGCAAAGGAGCGGCAGGGGGTAACCGTCTATCAGCAGCTTTGCAGTACCTGCCACAGTTCTGGCCAGGACCTGGTGCCCCAGCTCAATGATCCCGGTGCCTGGGAGTCAAGGCTGTCGAAGGGGCTTGCGGTGCTATACGAGAACACCATGAACGGGATTGGCGACATGCCGGAGAAAGGTCTGTGCAGTAACTGCAGCGATGCAGAGATCAAGGCAGCAGTCGACTTCATGGTAAAGCGTCTGCAAACCGGCACAGATTGAAGGCACCACGCACCCTGGGGTTTGGTATTAAAGCCTGGCGAGAGCCCACCCCGCTTCACCGGGTGTGACCGTGGGTCAGCGCCGGTGTAACGCCCCTGCCTGCGCCCATAAAAAAACCCCAGGGCACGATGTACCCTGGGGTTTGGTATTAAAGCCTGGCGAGAGCCCACCCCGCTTCACCGGGTGTGACCGCAAAGGTCATCGCCTGTGTAAGGACCCTGCCCCACCATAAAAAACCCCGTGGCACAG
>CAMYIZ010000017.1 GCA_947258585.1 uncultured Haliea sp.
GCCGGTGGCGTCGCCGGCGGCATGCTGGCTGAGGGCGAGCGCCAGCTGCGGGCGGGCAAGCGCCCCCGGGCCCGGGATATGCTGCTTACCCCGGGCAATGCCCGCCGGGTAACCAAACAGCTGGCGCGCATGCGCGGCGCCGCGATGAAGCTCGGCCAGATCCTGTCGATGGATACCGGGGACCTGCTGCCGCGGGAGCTGGCGGAAATCCTCGCCAGGTTGCGGGCCGACGCCGAATCCATGCCGGCCAGGCAGCTGCAGGAAGCGTTGCACCAGGCATTTGGCCCGGACTGGGACCCCGCGCTGTTCGAGTTTGAGTGGCGTCCGCTGGCGGCGGCGTCCATCGGCCAGGTCCACCGTATCCGGGCGCCGGATGGCCGCGCCGCCGTGCTCAAGATCCAGTATCCCGGCGTTGCCGACAGCATTGACAGCGATGTCGACAATATCGCCACCCTGCTGCGGATGTCAGGGCTGCTGCCGCGCCAGCTGGACCTGCAGCCGCTGCTGCTGGATGCCCGCGCCCAGCTCAAGGATGAGGCGGACTATTTGCAGGAAGCGAAGTACCTGAACCGCTTTCGCGAGGCCCTGGCCCATGACCAGCGCTTTGTCTTGCCCGAAGTGCTGCCCGACCTCACCCGGCGCAACGTGCTGGGGATGACCTACGTCGACGGGGAGTCCATCGAGACCCTGGTCCTGCAGCCTGCCGCCGAGCGTGACCGGGTGATGAGCGCGCTGATCGAACTGTTGCTCACCGAAATATTCGAACTGCGGCTGGTTCAGACCGACCCCAATTTCGCCAATTACCAGTACCGCGAGCGCGACGGTGCCATCGTGCTGCTGGATTTTGGCGCCAGCCGACCCTTCAAGGCCGCGTTTGTACGCGACTATGGCAAGCTGGCGGCAGCCGCCATGGCGGGTGACCGGGAGGGGGTGGCGCGGGCCGCGGAGCGGGTGGGCTACGCCATTGGCGAGCCGGGTTCCCGCTACCGGGAGCTGGTGCTGGACATGTTGCTGCTGGCTCTGGAACCACTGCGCCAGGAGGGGGCCTATGACTTTGGTAGCTCGGACATGCCCGCCCGCCTGATGGCAATGGGCCAGTCGGTGAGCGGTTTCCGGGATTTCTGGCAGGCGCCGCCGACCCAGGCGGTCTACTTTCATCGCAAGCTGGGCGGCATGTTCATGCTGGCCCATCGCCTCAAGGCGAGGGTGGACGTGCGCGGCCTGATGGCCCAGCGGGTCAAAACCTGAGCCTTACCGCCTGCGGGCGCAGTCGCTGCGCTGTCCCGCCACCCAGGTGGCGTTGACCTGCAGGTTCTCATCCAGCAGCACCAGGTCCGCCCGAGAGCCCGCGGCTATCCGCCCCAGACGCTGTTCGCCGATAAACTCGGCCGGGTACAGTGAGGCCATGCGCAGGCATTCCTCCAGCGGCAGCCCCACGACCCGGTTGCAATAGCGCACTGCATCCACCAGGCCGATTGCGCTGCCCGCCAGGGCGCCCTCCGCATTGAGCAAGCGGCCGTCGCGCGCCGTGATGCGCTCGCCGTAGAGGGTAAACCAGGGTTGCCCGCTGCCGACGGTGGCCATGGCATCGCTGACCAGGAACAGTTTGCCCGCGCCGGCGCAGCGGTGGGCGACGCGGATACTGGCCGGGTGCAAGTGGTGGCCATCGGCGATGATTCCCAGCCAGCAGTCGCCGCTGTCGAGGGCGGCGCCGGTGACACCGGGCTCCCGGGCGGTCAGCGGGCTCATGGCGTTGAACAGGTGGGTGAAGCCGCGCAGCCCCTCCCGCCGCGCCTGCTGCAGCTGCGCCCAGCTCGCCGCGCTGTGACCAGCGCTGACTACGATGCCGGCGCTGCTGAGCTGGCGGATCATGCCCGGCGCCATCACCTCGGGTGCCAGAGTGGTCAGACAACGCATATCGGCAAGGCTGCGCAGCCAGTCAATGTCCGCTGCTGTCGGTTGCCGCAAGCGGTCCGCCTGGTGAGTCCCGCGGCGGGCGGCGGCAAAGAACGGCCCCTCGATATGGATGCCGAGGACGGCACTGGCTTCAGGCTGCGCCGAAGCCTGTGCCTGGCGCACCGCGGCAACGCCAGCCTGCAGGACAGCGGCGGTGTCGCTGAGCAGGGTGGGCAGCAGCGCCGTGGTCCCGTAGCGGCGGTGGGCGGCGGCGATGTGCAGTACGGTGTCGGCACTGGGCGCGTTGTTGAACTGCAGGCCACCGCCGCCGTTGACCTGCAGGTCAACCAGGCCGGGTGCGAGAAAGCCCTCGGTGATATCCTCGCAGGGCAGTGCGGCGGGAATGCCGGCGGCGGGCAGCAGGGCCTGCACTGTCCCTCCCGCCAGTAGAATACCGCAGTCACTGTGCCACTGCTCGCCATCGAACAGGCGGGATGCGCGCAGGGCACTGTCGGCGAGCTGATCCTTCATAATCCTTCGCTTGTGTCACGGGCCGGGGACAGGATCGGTAGTGGTGCCAGCGGGTACCCGATCCTGGCAGTGCACAGGACTATAGCAGGAACCCGGAATCCCCAGCACTCAATACCGGGTCAGGTCCCGGTGCGAATGCCTCTCTTCTCGAGAATGGGCAGGACATGCTCTGCAAAATACGGGAACTCGTCGGCGTAGTTGACGAACGCCAGTGTGGTGCCGCCAAACCCCGTGTCGTAAAGCTCGGTGATGCCGTCGGCGACCTGCTCCGGCGTACCGACCAGCGGGAAGCCGCCGTGGCCCGCTGCCATTCGATCGCGGATAAGGCTCAGGAGGTCGTGGGGGAAGGAGTGGGCGTGGGCGAACTGCAGTCGCACCAGGTTGTCCACCGCGGCCCAATCCGCATTGGTGTCCGCGTAGTGCTTGTGGTAATCCTGCGCTTCTTTCTCGCTGGGCCGGCACACCACGTAGGAAAACGTCAGCACATCCACATCTCTGCCCGCGCTGCTTGCCTGCGCCTTCAACTCGGCAAGCTCATCCCGGGAGCGGGCCAGGTCGATCGCGGGGGTGAAGAGAAAGTCGGCATTGTTCACCGCGAACTCTCGCCCCTGGGGGGACCCGGCGGCGTTGACGATAGGGGGTAGATTCGAAACCGGTTTGGGATCGGAATGTACGCCCTTCAGCTTGAAATACTCGCCATTCCAGTCGAAAGCTCCGCTCTCGGTCCACAGTTTTTTGACGATATCAAACCATTCCTGTGCGTATCCGTAGCGGGTTTCGTGATCATCCGCCAATTGCAGGCCCATGGCATCGTACTCGGGCTGGTTCCAGCCCGCGACGATATTCAGTCCGGCGCGACCGGCGCCGATCTGGTCGATGGTCGCAATCTGTTTCGCCACCACAACCGGGTGATTGAACGCCGTGTGCATGGTTGCGATCACCGAGATGCGCTCGGTGATGGCGAGAAGCCCGGCAGCCCAGGCCATGGTTTCCAGGACGTTGTAGTGGAAGTTGGTCTCGCCACCGTAGCCGATCCAGCGAGCGATAGGCAGCATGAAATCGAGCCCCGCCTGGTCGCACTGGTGGACGAGGCGGGCGTTGTTTTCCCAGGAATTGACCCAGCGCTCCGGCACCTTGGTGACTGCCATGCCCGAGGAGCAGTTGGCGGAAAATGTGCCAAGCTTGAAGTGGTTTTTGCGAAACATCCGGTTTTCTACCTGGTTCATGGCGATCCCTCCGAGGGTTTGTCGATGTTATTATAGAAATTACGTTTTAAATTAAAGCTTATTTAACAACATGGCGCTGGAATGTCAACCTGCGTGCATCGATCTGTGAGAAAATCCCGGCCTGCCGCTCATGCGGGTCTGATGCTGGATAGTTAGAGGAGGGACTGTATGCCAAGAAGTAGAAAGCCCGGCTCCCCGGGTTTGCCGGAGCGGTCGAAGGGCCCGGAGTCTGGTACTCCGGATCTCGCCACCGTGGGCAGCGCGGAGCATGGCGGGCTGACGCTGGACCGGCGCTGGCATCTCGCCGAGACCCCGCATGAAGTCGCGGTCAGCGAGCTTGAATACGCCATCATGCGCTGTAACGAAGCCTTCACCCGCTGGCAGGCCGAGTGCCTGGCTGCGGTCAGTGGTATCGACGTGGGCGGTGGTGACAATGCACTCCTGCACGTGATCCGCATGAAGGAGCGAGCCAAGGGGGTCAAGGAAATCGCCCGGCTGATGAATCGCGACGACATCCCCAACATCCAGTACTCGCTGCGCAAGCTCCTCAAGGCGGGGCTGATCGAGAAAAGTGCACAGAGTTCGCACCGCCAGGGCGTCACCTACCGCGTCACCGGCAAGGGCCACGAGATCACCGAACGCTATGCGGGTCTTCGGCGCAGCCTGCTGCTTGACTTCACCGGCACTGTGCACGAGTTCGTGCCGCAAATGACCGATGCGGCCCGCACGCTTGATCTGATGTCGGGGATCTACGAGCAGGCGGCGCGAATTGCGGCCACCCATCGTATTGACCAGCCTGACTAGCCAGCGGCACAGAGCGGGCTGAGGGCGCCAAGGCGGCACGCCATGCCTATACCAGGTAAAGCGCGGTGGTGTTCATGTGCAACACGTCCACAGCGTCCTGGCGATGCAAGTGGACCTCCGCGATTACCACCCCCCGATCCGGTTTGCTGCGGCTGAGGCGTGTTTCCTGGATCCTGCACTGCCCACTCAATACGTCCCCCGGTCGAACGGGGGCGAGCCAGCGCACATGATCGACCCCCGGAGCCGCTACCGAGCTTGAATCGGTGATGAAGGCGTCGCACATCAGGCGCATGGCGATGGCGCAGGTATGCCAGCCGCTGGCAATCAATTCACCCATTGGCGAGTCTTCTGCGGCCGCTGGATTGGTGTGCATGGGTTGAGGATCGTAGCGGGTGGCAAACTCTATTATTTCGTCCGCTGTCAGCCGATATTTTCCCAGGTGTATCACCTGCCCTGCCGCGAAACTGTTGAGGCGCCACATCCACTGTCTCCCACCGATCAAAAGCCACACTGAAGAAACTTCTCCAGTCCGGGTGTTTACAATCCCGCGAACTAGTCCTACTATCAAATAAACTTTAAGCCTAAAGTTTTATCGCGAAGAGGCAGTGTATGCGAAATGCCCCGGTTTTCAACAGCAATAAGTTCGTCTTCGGTGGCTTTTTCCCCAATGCCCGGACGGGGTCCCTGTGACCGGGGTGGGGCGGCACTGCGGCCGGGTAGGGTTCGACGTCCGTGGATGCGACCCGCTGCCGGCAAATGCCATGGCGGATGCCCACAGCTCGTTATTGTCTGTCAATTGCGCAAGAGAATTCCCATTGTTTCCCGGCAAGGCCGCCTCAGGTCCTGCGGCGACGTGCCCGTCCGGGACTGCTGGCTGCATCGTGGGCTGAGTTTTTCTGGACAAAATGTGTTCATTTTTCGATACCTGTAGGGGGATATTGTATGAAGAGGAAATTGGGGTTCAAGTTCGGGTCTTTGTGTGCCGCCCTGGCGGTTCCACTGACCGGTGTGGCACAAAACCTGCTCGAAGAGGTCACCGTCACCGCGCAGAAACGCGAGCAGAATCTGCAGGATGTCGGTATAGCGATAACGGTGTTCAGCGGCGACCAGGTGCGTGCGCTGGGCGTGCAGCAGAGTTTTGATATCGCCGGATTTACCCCCGGTGTCCATATCAGCGGGAATATTGCCGGCCAGAATACCCAGTTCTCGATTCGCGGCGTAACCCAGAATGACTTCAACGATATCATCGAGGCGCCCAACGCGGCGTATCTTGACGAGGGGTACCTGGCAGTGGCGCAGGCCCAGACCTTCGCGGTCTACGATATCGAGCGGCTGGAGATCCTCAAGGGGCCCCAGGGCACCCTGTTTGGCCGCAACGCCACCGGCGGGCTTGTTCACTACATATCCAACAAGCCGAATTTTGATGGCACCGAGGGCTATATCGATTTCCAGGTGGGCGAGTTTGATACCCCCGCCCACGCCAATCAAATGGTTATCGAGGGTGCCTTGGGGAGCGCGCTGACCGAGACCGTCGCCGGCAGGGTGGCCTTTCGCTACAAGGACCAGGATGGGTATCTGAAGAACCTCTACCCGGACAGCGCGTTCCTCGGCCCCCGGGTCCGGGTGCGGGCGCGGACCTGGGTGGACAGGAAGACAAGTCTGCTCGCGGCACGCTGCTGTTCCAGCCGAACGACACGACGCAGGCCATGGTTTCCCTCAACTACTCCAAATCCGACTTGTCCTCGGGGCCCTACCAAAGCAAGCCCACGATCGGGGTGCTTGATGCCAGTGGCGAGCTGATCAACGTGATTGACATGCCGGCAGGGGAAACACGGTTTACCATCCAGGGTGACCAGGACGGCGGCGGCAACGCCATTGACGGCAGCAGTTTTCTCCCCGGTGCCGGCATAGGATTGCCCGGCCGCCTCGCTCCCGGTGGCGATTTCTTCGGCTACCTTGATCCGGATGGCGAGGATTTTACCTTCTCCGGGGATTTTGCCTTTGAGGACCAGGCTTTTACCGAGACCTGGGGAGTTAACGTCAACCTGCAGCATGAGCTGGCAAACGGTGTTCAGGTCACGTCAATTACGGACTTCAAGGACTACGAGAAGCTGCTGTTCATCGACGTGGATGCCGCGCCCGCCAACCAGCTGGCGAATTATGCGGGGGTCGATGCAACCAGCTTTACCCAGGAAATCAGATTCAACGGTGAAACTGAACGCACACGCTGGGTCGCTGGTGCCTTCTACCTGAACATCGACACCACCTCCGACAATGGCCTGAAGGCGCCGGTCAACAGTATCGCCGGCAGCCCGCCCTTCGCGCCTGTCGATATCGGGGTGGTTGCAGACCTGGAGACCAATTCCTACAGTGTTTTCGGTCAGCTCGACTACGACCTCACAGAGACGCTGACGCTCACCGCCGGCGCGCGCCTGATTCAGGAAGAGAAGGACTTCGACCTGTTGATCGCCATCTTCCCCTCCTTTGACAGCTTCTCGGTCAATCGGGGTGAGCCCATTCCCAATGCCTTCGGTGCTGGTTCGCCGTTTACCAACACCGATGACAGTTCCGACACGCTCTGGACCGGCAAGCTACAGCTGGACTGGCGTTACACCGATGACCTGCTGCTGTACGCGGGGATCAACCGCGGTGTAAAAGCCGGCAGCTTCAACGCACCGCTGCTGGGCGCTTACCTGGGCGCAGGGGGCGACGAGAGCCTGCCCTACGACGAAGAGATTTTGGTGTCCTACGAAGGTGGATTCAAAAAGTCATTCGCCGGCGGCATGACCCGTTTGAACGGCACCGCTTTCTACTACGATTACACGGACTACCAGTCTTTCCTCTTTGTTGGTGTTGGTGGGGTCGTGCAGAACAACGATGCCCGCACTTACGGTGCAGAGCTCGAATTGCAGACATCGCCCATGGACGGACTGGATATCATGCTCAGCGGCGCCTGGTTCGACGCCACTGTGAAGGACGTGCCACTGCGCAGGGGCTCGCCACTGCCGTCGCGCGACGTCAAGCCGACCTATGCGCCGGAGCTGCAGGCCGCAGGCCTGATCCGCTACCAGTGGCCTGCCCTGGGCGGAAACCTCGCCGTACAGGCGGATTTTTCCTACTCGGATGAGTTCTTCTATAACCTGCGCAACTTCGATGCCGACAAGTTCGACAGTTACACCATTTACAATTCGTCGATTAGCTGGAGCAGCACTGACAGTCAGTGGCAGGCAACACTGGCCGTGCGCAACCTGACTGATGAAAGGGCGGGTACCCAGGGTTTTGACCTGGCTTCGCTGTGCGGCTGTAACGAAATTGCGTTTCGCGAACCACGCCTGTATTCCATCGCCTTGCGCTACGAGTTCTGAGGCTGATGGAGTCCCTGCACAAGCGGCGCAGCCTTCTCAAGGCACTGGTACTGTCGTACCCGCTGGTCTCCGGGGCGCTGTTGCTGTCACCGGCACAGGCCCGGCAGCGCAAGCTGCCGCTCGCCGTGCTGGATGACGGCGAAGCTGCGGACCTGGAGTCGGTGATAGAGGCGCTTGTGCCCGGTTCCGCGGAGGCTGGCGCGGTGCACTTTATCGATTACCAGTTGGCGAGGCCGGCAGCCGACAGCCTGCTTATGCTCAGGTACCTGGGGGTGGAGCAACCACATCTGAATTTCTATCGAGCTGGCCTGGAGGCGCTTGCTCAGCATTCCGTCAGGCGCTTCGGCAAACGCCCGTCTGCATTGCCCGCGGCGGAGCTGGATACATTGATTACCGACCTGATAGCGGATGATACGCCGGGATGGTCAGGGCCGCCGGCGTCGTTTCTCTATTTCGTCTGGCGCAGCGATGGTGTTGATGTGACCTATGGTACAGAGGATGGCATGGCATCGCTGAACACGCCGTACATGGCTCATATCAAGCCGGAGCAGGTATGGTAACGGCGGCCGACAAGGTTGACCTGCTGGTGGTGGGCAGCGGTGCCGCAGGGAGCGTATTCGCCGCGGAGGCCAGCGCCGCGGGCAAGCGGGTCCTGCTGCTGGAAGCGGGCCCTGCGCGCACCCCCGATGACCTGGTCAGCTCGCAGCTTTGGGCGCGCCGGCAGAAATGGGGTGGGGCGCATGTAGAAGAGGAGGGTAACCACCGGGTCGGGCACAATTTCAACGCCGGGTGGGGTACCGGTGGCAGCACCATGCACCACTATGGCGTCTGGCCGCGGCTTCATGAAAATGATTTCCGGACATCCACTGAATTCGGTCAGGGAATGGACTGGCCTTTCCAGTATGCTGAATTGAGACCCTTCTATGACCGGATACAGGGCGCAGTAGGGCTCAGTGGGGATGCGACAGAGGAGCGCTGGAGACCACCCGGCGAGGCATATCCGATGCCGCCGGTTCCCGTGTTCGGCCAGGGACGACTGCTTGCCGCGGGGTTTGCCCGGCTGGGCTTGCACACGGCGCCGCTGCCGCTGGCGATCAACTCGGTGCCCTACCGCGGTCGGCCTGCCTGCCTGTATGACGGCTGGTGTGATGCGGGCTGTCCAATCGGCGCTCTGGGTAACGCCCAGACTGTTTTTCTCAACAGCGCGCTGGCGTCGGGCGCGACAGTTCAGAACGATTCAACTGTAACCCGCCTCCTTACCCGCAGGGACGGTCGACGCATCGAGGGCGTTGAATATCGCACAGGGGATGGCGAGCTGCATCGCCAGTACGCGGATGTCGTGGTGCTCGCGGCATTCACTGTGCAGAATGCCCGCCTGCTGCTGGCCTCGGCCAATGATCGGCATCCACAGGGGCTGGCGAATAGCAGTGGGCTGGTGGGGCGTTACCTGATGACTCACCCCACGGTGAGCCTCTATGGGATGTTTGACGAGGAGACCCAGCCCGGGTTTGGCCCGACCGGCGGGCAACTGCTCAACCAGGATGGCTACGACAACAAGTTGGCGGTGAAGGACGCCTACGGCAGCTTCCAGTGGATCATTGCCAACGCCGTCAAACCGAACGGGCTGCTGGGAATCGCCAACAATCGGGCCGATATATACGGGGCGCAGCTCAGGCCGTTCCTGCAGCGGGCGGTGAATCATCTGGGGGTAATGACGCTCGTTGCCGAGGATGTCCCGCTGCCGGAAAACCGGGTGGAGCTGAGTAGCAAGCGCGATGCATTCGGTGTGCCGCTGGCCCGCGCGGTGCACAACCTCGACAAAGCCGGTGCCGCCCTGGTCGCCCACGCTCTGGAACAGGGGGCAGCGGTGCTGACTGCAGCCGGTGCCAGGGAACAGTGGCGGGGACCGCAAGCCGGGATGCATATCTTGGGGGGCACGGTCATGGGATCGGATCCGGCAACGTCCGTGACCAACAGCTATGGCCAGAGTCACGATATCGAGAATCTTTTTATCGCCGGACCCGGCCTGTTTCCCGGTTCAGGTGCGGTCAATCCGACCTTTACCATACACGCTCTGGCCCTGCGCGCAGTCGAGCAGCTGCTGCGTGATTGGCCCTCGCACGGCACGCAATAAGACTGCCGATGGCGTCTGCCTGACGACTCCGGTCCGAGGCGGGGGAAGCTCAACCCGCGACCAGCCGGTCACCCGTCCCCATTGTGTCCGCGGATCCTTGCAGCGCAGCGGTTGCGGGAAGAAGCGTCGATGCTATTCTGAGTGCATTACCATCTCACCATAACAAGAGGCTTGCCATGGCTCCCCGCTATTTGCTCACTCTGGCGCTGGGGCTGGCGCTCGTTGCCTGCACCGACTCCAGTGACCTGCCCCCACCGGCACCGCCCGAGCCCCAGCCCTCGCTCACCTACTCCGCGGAAGTGCGGCGCACCGAGTACGGCATCCCGCATATCAAGGCGGACGACTGGGGCAGCCTCGGTTACGGCTTCGGCTATGCCTATGCCCAGGACAATTTCTGTGTGGCGATGCGGGAGATCGTGTTTGCCACCGGGCGTTCCGCGGAGTTGATGGGCGAGGATCTGGGCAGCGTGGAGTCGGACTTCCTGTTTCGCTTTCTCAACGGCGACAAGGAGGCCTTCGCCGAGGAATTTGTTTCCGCCCTGCCGCAGTTCGCCCGCGACCTCGCTGAAGGGTATACCCGCGGCATGAACCGCTACCTTGAGGAGACCGGTGTCGACAGGCTGCCCGAGGGCGACCTCGGTTGCCGCAACGCGGAATGGGTAGCTGCGTTCGACAGCGTTGACCTGTTCCTCTTCCTGCGCCGGGAGGCCTTGCGCGGCAGCTCCGAGCAGGGCATTTTCCGCCGCGCGATTCTGGCCACCACCGGCCCCGAAAACGGCGCCGACAACGCTGCGCCCGCCAGTCTGGAACAGGACGCCGCGGCCCTGTCCGCGGCGGCGGCCACGCTCCGGGACCTGGATCGCGGCAGCAACGGCCTGGCCCTGGGTCGGGACGCCACCAGGGACGGCAGTGGCATGCTGCTGGGCAACCCCCACCAGCCCTGGTTTGGTGCCGGCGCCTGGTACCAGGCCCACCTGACGCTGCCCGGAACCTACGATGTCGCGGGCGCAGCGCTGCACGGTTTCCCCTTTATCGGGATCGGTTTCAACCGCGATGTCGCCTGGACCCACACGGTGTCCCTGGCCAACCGCTTCAGCCTCTACGAGCTGAAGCTGAACCCGGATAATCCCCTGCAATATGCCTACGACGGCGAGTGGCGCGACATTGTGCCGCAGACCGTGACCATCCAGGTCAAGCGGGAAGACGGCACGCTGGAAGACCGGCAGCAGGTGTTCTATGTGTCGCACTACGGCCCGGTGATCAACCTCAAGGGCGTCAGCCCGGCACTGGATGGCTGGCCGATGTTCAACGGTTCGGTGCTGGCCTTCCGCGATGCCAATATCCTCACCGGTATCCGCGGTATCGAGCAGTGGATCAACAAGGGCCAGGCCGCGTCGATCGACGAGTATGTGGCAGCGCTGCAGGGTATCGGCAACCCGGTCTTCCACGAGCTGGCGGCAGACCGGGACGGCAACGCCTTCTACGGGGAGTTGTCGGCGGTGCCCAATGTCACACAGGTGCAGCTGGATCGTTGTATTAATGGCGTGGTCGGGCCATTCCTGGCCGCCGCCACCAGTGGCGTGATCCTGTCCCTGGACGGCTCCGATCCGTTCTGTGAGTGGGGCACGGATCCGGAGGCTCCTGCGGGCAGTAACCTCTACGGGCCCTCGAAGTTGCCGCAGTTGCGGACCACGGACTACGTTGGCAACAGTAACAACAGCTACTGGCTGAGCGATGCCAACAATCCGCTGGAGGGATTCCCGGTGATCATGGGGCCGGTGGGCCACGAGGGTCGGCAGCAGTTCCTGCGCACCCGCATCGGGCACATCATGGTCGCGGAGCGCAAGGCGGGCACCGATGGCCTGGACCCCGATCCCCTGTTTGACCTGGAAACCCTGAAAGGCCTGATGTATGCCAACCGGGTCTACGGCGCCGAGATCGTGCTCGACGATGTCTTCGCTATCTGTGCCACGGAGGCGGCGGAACCGGTGCTGGAAGCCTGCAACGCGCTGGCGGGCTGGGACCGGCGGGTGAACGTCGATTCCACGGGTGCCCAGGTTTTCACCGAATTCTGGCGGGCGATAAGCGCTGAACTGGGCAATCCGTTCCAGAATATTGTGCAGAGCGACGAGTTCTGGGCGCTGGATTTCAACCCCGCCAATCCGCTGCATACGCCGGCGGGTATTGATATCACGGTGTCCGCCAACCACGACCGGGTGATCAACGCGCTGGCGCTGGCCGCCGAGCGGCTGGCAGCGGCGGGTGTTGCCCTCAATGCGCCCTGGGGGGAGGTGCAGGTGCTGGAGCGCAACGGCCTGCGGGTGCCGATTCACGGCGGGTCCGGCACCATGGGTGTGTACGGGGCTATCAGCGCTGGCCTTGCGGACAGCGGTTACGTCAACCCCGGCGCCGGCAACTCCTATATCCAGGCGGTGACCTGGGATGACAGCGAATGCCCGATCGCCGATGTGATCCTGGTGCCGTCGCAGTCCACCGACCCCGAGTCCCCCCACTTCGCCGACCAGACCCGGCTCTATGCCGACAAGCAGTGGCTGCGGTTCCCGTTCTGCGAGGCGGATGTCAGCGCCGCCCAGATCGGCGAGACCCTGCTGCTGCAGGAGTAAACCTGCGCGCTTGCCCGTGGTCTGCCGGCGGCCCGGGCGCGTAGCAATGGCATGTCTGAATCCAAGCTGATCATGGTGCTGGGCGACCAGCTGTCGTTGGCCAACCCGGCACTCGTCGAGGCCGACCCGACGCGCGACCTCGTGGTCCTGGCGGAGGTCGCGGAAGAGGCGGGGTACGTGCGCCACAACCGGCACAAGATTGCGCTGGTGTTTGCCGCCATGCGCCAGTTCCGGGAGCAGCTGCGGCAGCGGGGGTTCGAGGTGCGCTACTTCACTCTCGGCGATGGCCTGCCTACCCTCGAGGCGGCGCTGGTGCAGGTCCTTGAGGAGGTGCCCTGCGGCGAGGTCCGGGTCTGCGAACCCGGTGAGTATCGCCTGCGGGAGAAGATGCGAGGCTGGGACCGGGCCCTGGGGGTGCCGGTCAGGGTGCTGGAAGATACCCGTTTCCTCGCCAGCCACGCGGATTTTGACGCCTGGGCCGGGGGGCGCAAGCAGCTGCGCATGGAGTACTTCTACCGGGACATGCGCCGCAGGCATGGTGTGCTGCTGGAGGTCGACGGCCAACCTGCCGGGGCGCGCTGGAACTTCGACCAGGAGAACCGTGTCGGCTGGCGCGGTCAGGAGGCAATACCCGCGCGCCGCGAGCTGCCGCAGGATGACTGTACCCGGGCGGTGCTGGCGGAGGTCGCCGCCGCCTTTCCCGACAACCCGGGGGATCTCGGCCAGTTCAACTACGCCTGTACGGCGGAGGAAGCCCGTCTGGAGTTCGACTGGTTCTGCCGCCATGCCCTGCCGCACTTCGGCAGCTACCAGGATGCGCTGGTAGAGGAGTCCCCCTGGGTATTCCACAGCAAGATATCCATGTATCTCAATATCGGCCTGTTGGAGCCGCTGCCCCTGTGCCAACAGGTAGAGCAGGCCTGGCGCGACGGGGACTGCAGCCTGGCCGCGGCGGAGGGGTTTATCCGCCAGATTCTCGGCTGGCGCGAATATGTGCGCGGCATCTACTGGCTGACGATGCCGGAGTACAAGGCGCGCAATACCTTCGCCGCCCGGGCCCCGTTGCCGGAGTTCTTCTGGACTGCCGATACCGACCTGCGCTGCCTGCAGCGCGCGCTGCGCCAGACCCTGGATCTGGGTTATGCCCATCATATCCAGCGCCTGATGGTAATCGGCAATTTCGCCCTGCTCGCGGGGCTCGATGTGCAGGAGGTCTGCGACTGGTATCTGGCGGTCTATGTGGATGCCTTCGAGTGGGTGGAGCTACCGAACACCCTGGGCATGGCGCTGCATGCGGACAATGGGCTGATGGCGAGCAAGCCCTATGCGGCAAGTGGCAAGTACATTCAGCGTCAGGGAGATCACTGCAAGGGCTGCAAGTACAGCCCGGCAAAGACGACCGGGGAGGGCGCCTGTCCTTTCAACGCGCTCTACTGGCGATTCATCGACCGCCACCTGGACTATCTGGCTGCCAATCCCCGGATGGGCTTGATCACCGCGAACTGGCGCAAGCGCGCGCCGGGGGACCGGCGGGCGATCACCGACTGGGGCGACCGTTGCCTGCAGCAGTTGCTGGCGAGTTCCGGTTGAGTTCGCCGCGCTTGCCGGCGCAGCGGCGGGAGCAGTATTTCACCTGTTCCCAGTTGAGCCGCCAGCGGGCCCGCCACTGGAACGGACGCTGGCAGACCGGGCAGACCTTAACCGGCCGTTCAGGGCCCTTCATGGTCATCAGCGGTGGTGGATGGCGTGAGCGGCCAGTCCGCGGCGTCGGTCACATACAGCGGCTGGCGTGGCCGGTTGCCACCCCACTTGGTGGTGAAAATACCGTCCGGGTCGTGTTCGGCCGCCTGTTTCTGCAGATTGAAGCGGCGTCCGCCCCGCGGATCACAGCCGACCCCGGCGATGTACTGCCAGTTGCCGTAGTTGCTGCCCACGTCGTAGTCGATAAGGTGTTTTTCGAAGAATGCGGCGCCGTAGCGCCAGTCCAGCCCCAGTTCATGGATGAGGCAGCTGGCGCTGATCTGGCGGCCGCGGTTGCTCATCCAGCCGGTGGCCAGTAGCTGCCGTTGCAGTGCGTTGACCAGCGGGTAGTCGGTGTCCCCCTGGCACCAGCGGGCGAAGGCCCTTGGATCAAAGATACAGAAACGGTGTTTGCGGCCAGTGCCGAGGCCGCGAAAACGAAACAGCTTCGGGCCGTCCAGCAGGGCCCGCCAGTGAAAGTACTCCCGCCACAATAACTCCAGGTAGAGCCATTCTGTAGACTCATTGCGCAACCGCTGTTGTTCGAAACGTGCCAGAGTGTGGGCGACTTCCCGCGCCGACAGGGCGCCACTGGCCAGCCAGGGCGACAGCGTGCTGGAGCCGCTGAGGGGGTCCAGGCAGTTGCGGCGCTGCTTGTAGTCGGCAACGCCCGCCTCGCCAAAGGTAAACTGTTGCAGGCGTCGATGTCCCGCCCGGCTGCCGCCGCGCAGGGGCAGCGAGGTGTGTGGGGCGATGTCCGCTGCCGGCAGCGGCGGGAAGGCCATTCCCGCGGGCGGTGGCGGCAGGCGCTCAGGCGCCGGCAGGGGCGCGGCCACCGGCAGCTGATCGACGGCGCGTCTGAAGGGGGTGAATTGCCCCGGCAGGGCGTCCAGGGCAAAGGGCAGCTGCTGACGCTGCAACAGGGTGTTGCCGCCGTGAACCTGCAGTGGCACCGGCAGGCGCTCCCGCAGGGCTTCCAGCTGGCAGGATTCATAGTCCCCGGGACAGCGGCTGGTGCCGACCCGTTCCAGCCTCCAGCGTTGCACCAGCGCTGGCAACAGCTGTTCGGGGTGACCCTCGAGGAACAGCAGGTCCTGGCCAAGCGCCCGCAGGTCCTGCCGCAGGTCCTGCAGGTGCTCCAGCTGTACGCGCCGGCGCTGCTGGCCGATGCCGCGCAGGTTGCACCAGGGCCGGGGTTCCTGCCAGATATAAACCAGAACCAGCTCGCTCGCCGCCGCGTGGGCCAGCAGTCCCGGATTGTCCCGCAGTCGCAGGTCCTGTTGTAGCCAGTAGAGTTCGCGCATAGGACTATTGTAGTGGAGTGTGCCGGTGGTACGCACAGGCCGGCCCGGCGGATCGTTTTCAGGATCCCCGGGGCCACAGCAGCATTAGTTGGCTGGCGCCGTGGGGGTAGCTGGTATACGCTGCGGACCTGCTCGCGCGGTGGAAGCGTCGCGCAAAATAGATGTTGCGACTCTGGCCTGACAGGGGGCGGTATGCACAAGACCATTATCATTGTTGACGAAGAAGATCCTCGCCTGGCGAGCGACCAGTTCGAGGTTATATCTTTCGAGCGCTACCTGGTGGATTTCCCCAAGCGCAACGAGCCCAAGACCCGGCTGATCAATCTCTGCGACACCGAGTACTACCTGAGTCGCGGCTACTACTGTTCCCTGTTGGCGGAGGCACGCCAGCACCGGGTGTTGCCCAGCGTCAGCACCATCAACGACGTGCGTGACCTCACCCTGGGGCCTGACGATGATGTCAACCTGGCGGCGTTTGCGCAGCCTCCGCTGCAGGAGGGGGAGTCCCGGGACTTCCTGGCCTATTTTGGCTGGACCGAGGACGAAGCCCTGCGCAAACCGGTGCGGCGCCTGTTCGAGCGCTATCCCGCCCCGATTCTCTACTTCTGCCTTTCCCGGGACGAGAATGGCCTCAAGCTGGTCGTGCGCCGTCACGGTTATACACGGTTGGCCGAGCGCGAACGCGACCTGTTCCAGCAGCGCCTGATGAAGTTCACTGAACAAGTCTGGCGCAGTTCCGGTTCACGCAAGAAGCTGCGCTGGGACCTGGCGATCCTGGTCAACCCCGACGAGGCTATCCCGCCCAGCGACGCGGAGGCGATCAAGCGCTTTATCAAGGCCGCGGCGAAGGTCGGCATGCAGGCCGAAACGATCACTGCCAGCCAGGCCTCGCAGATTGCCCAGTACGACGCGCTGTTCATCCGCGAGACCACGGCGATCGACCACCATACCTACCGTCTGGCGCGCAAGGCCGAGCGCGAGGGACTGGTAGTCATCGACGATTCCGCGTCCATCCTGCGCTGCTGCAACAAGGTGTTCCTGCACGATGCGTTCAGCTATCACCGGGTCCCTTCGCTGAAAACCCGCACGGTGATTGGAGTTTCCGAGCCTGAACTGGACGAAATAGAGGCCCAGTTCAGCTATCCCTGCGTGCTGAAAATGCCGGAGGGCTCGTTCTCCAAGGGTATCTACAAGGTGTCCAATCGCGACGAGCTGGCTTCCCGGCTGCGGGAGCTGCTCAGTGACACTGCTTTGGTGCTGGTACAGGAATTCATGTACACCGACTTCGACTGGCGAGTGGGTGTGCTGGCGGGGCGTGCGATCTACGCCTGCCGTTACCACATGGCCCGGGACCACTGGCAGATCTACAATCACGGCGCCAAGCGTTTTGCCTCCGGCGGCTATGAGACACTGCCCACCTTCGAGGTGCCCAAGGTGGTGCTGGACGCGGCGCTCAAGGCCTGCAAGGTGGTCGGCAAGGGCCTGTACGGGGTCGATATCAAGCAGAAGGGCCAGCAGGTCTATGTCATGGAGGTCAACGACAATCCCAGCATTGAGCACAAGGTCGAGGACGCCTACCTGGGCAAGGAACTGTATATGCTGATCATGGCCGAGTTCCACCAGCGCCTGGAGCAGCGCGGCCGGTGAGTGCCCTGCTTGACCTGTCGCCGGCGGCGCTGGCCAGCAATGAGGAGCAGCTGTTTGCCCGTATCGTCCGGGACCTGCGCGAGCGCGGTTTCACGGTGTGTCCGGATGCCCTGCCGCTGTCCCTGGCAGCCAGCCTGCAGGCCCACCTGGCGGAGATGAATGACGCCCGCTTTTCCCGGGCGGGGGTCGGTCGCCAGCAGGCCCACACCCTGAACGACTTTGTCCGCACCGACGAGATTTGCTGGATCAACGGCGAGTCCGCTGCCGGCCGGGACTGGCTGGACTGGGCGGGACGACTGCAGCGCTTCCTCAACCGCGAACTGCTGCTGGGGCTGTTCTCGTTTGAGAGCCACTTTGCCCACTACCGTCCCGGCGATTATTACCGCAAGCATCTGGATGCCTTCCGCGGCGAGGCCAACCGGGTCCTGTCCCTGGTGGTGTACCTGAACCCGGACTGGCAGCTGGCGGAGGGGGGTGAGCTGGTGCTTTTCACCCGTGACGATACAGCTGCCCAGCTCAAGGTATTGCCCGGTTTTGGCACAGTGGTCCTGTTCCTCAGCGAGGAGTTCCCGCACGAGGTGTTGCCCGCGAGCCGCGACCGCTACTCCATTGCCGGCTGGTTCCGGGTCAACCAGTCCACCGGGCAGCGGGTCGATCCGCCGCGCTAGGGGGCCGCGCCGCTCGCAAGCACCGCTTGCAGCGGCGCCACAGCGGCACCGTAGCGGCGCCAGCGCTGGATGCCGTCGCGATAGATGCCGCGCCTGACCTGCACCGCACTGGCGGTGGCGACTGCTCCGGTGTGGTGCTGGAATTCAAGGCAGGCCGGCTCCCACGACAGGCCGCACCAGGCTAAAAGACGCCGCGCCTGTGTCTCCGTGTCCCCCACCAGTGCCTCGTACTCGACTTCCAGCAGGCCCCCGGGCAGCGCGCGCTGCCAGTGCCGGATCAGGCGGTCGAAGGCCAGGTAATAGCGGCCGCAGTCCTCCAGGTCCAAGGCGTAGCGGTAGTAGGGAAAATTACTGGCGAATTGCTGCCGGTAATTGCTCAGGCAGGTGTCCAGCGGGTTGCGTCGCAGGCAGATGAAGCGGGCCCGGGGCAGCGCCCTGCGGATGAGACCCAGATAGGCGAAATTGAGCGGCAGTTTGTCAATGAAATGTGGGGTGTGCCCGGTCCGCGGCCGGGTACTGTCAAGGTAGCATTGCCCCAGTTCCCTGGGGTTCAGCGCCAGTCCCGCCCGCAGGGTCTCGATATTGAGTACTTCGCTGCCCGCGGTTCCGCCCAGGCGTTTCACCGCCAGCGGGAAGTGAGGCAACTCACCCGCGGCATAGGCCTGGCTGTGAGCCCCGAGGATACGCTCGACCAGGGTGGTACCGCTGCGCGGCATGCCGACAATAAATATTGGCTCCGCCGATTCAAGACCCGCCGTGCCCGGTCCGAACTGGTCGCGCCCGAACAGGGTCGCGATATCGCCCAGCAGGGCTTCATCGTCGGCCACCCTGTAGTCGAGCTGCGAGCGCAGGCGCTGCTTGGCCCACTGCAGGGCCTGCATCGCCCCCGTGTAGTCCCCGGTATCCTCCCGTTCCCGGGCTATGGCGTGGCCCAGGTTGAGCTGGTCCTCCGCCGTGCGCACCTGTTCCCGCAACGGCTCCAGCCGCTCCAGGTGATGGCTGCCCGGCCTCTCCGGTCCCAGTTGTGCAAGAGCGGCGTGGGCCCGGAAATGGGTGGGTTGCAGTGCAATGGCCCGCTCATAGGCCTGCCTCGCCGCGGGGAAATCGCCGCAGAACTTGCTGCTGGCGCCGAGGTTGAAATGGAGGTCTGCCTGCCAGGCGGGTCCCAGGCCCGTGGCCGCCTCGCCCGCCAGTCTCGCGCAGGCGGCGGTGAAGCAGGCCAGGGCCCGTTCGTGTTCGCCCGCGTGGCTGAATACCGTGCCCAGGGTATTCCAGGTGCTGGCGCGCCGGGGGGAGCAGGCCAGGCCGAGTTCCGCGGCCTCCAGCGCCTCCCGGTGGCGGCGCAGGGCGATAAGGGTCTTGCCGGTTTCGGCGTGGTAGTCCGGGTGCCCGGGAGCCAGTGTCGTGGCCCGGGAGAATATCTCCAGCGCCTTTTCCCGCTGGCCGTTGCCAGCGGCGATCACCCCGCACAGGAACCAGGCATCGGCGTGCCGGGGGTCCTCGCGCAGGATTTCCAGGCACAGGGCGTGAGCCTCCCGCAACCGACCCGCGGCCAGTGCCCGTTCGGCCTCCCGATGCAGTTGGCCCTGAGACATTCCCGCGATCAGAAGCGGTATACCAGTCTCAGGCCGGTCTGCCGTGGGCGGATCACATTCTTGAAGTAGCGGCGCAGGTCTACATCCCCAACCTGGCGGACGAAGCTGCTGTCCTGGCGCACGGAGGTCTCTGCGTACTTGTCAAAGACGTTGTCGGCATACAGGGTTACCGTCCAGTCATCCTTGTACCAGCTGGCCGATACATTGTGCAGGGCGTAGCCGGGCAGGGTCTCCCCGTTATTGCGGTTGCCCACCTTGGTCAGGATGTCACCACTGGCGGTCAGGGACCAGTCCAGTTCCACCTCGCTGCCGTCTGCCATGGGTATGGCGTAATTGAGAGCAAGGCTACCCTGGTGTTCTGGCGTGCCAGCCAGGCGGTCACCGTCGAAGGCGTCGGCACCATCCACCAGGCCGGGCGCGTCCTCGGCCAGCTCAGCATCCGTGTAGGCATAGGAACCCATCAGCGTAATACGCTCGGTGAGTAGCCACTGGCCGGCCATTTCCACGCCCATGCTGCGTGCCGCGTTGCCATTGCTGGTAATCGGCAGGCCACCGTTGGCGGTGACGTCGGCAACCTGGATATCGTCCCAGTCAATATAGAACAGTGAGGCGTTGAACAGGACGGTATCGCCGAATTGCGAGTGCAGGCCCAATTCATAGTTTACGGTCTTGTCGGGCTCGATCAGCACCTCGTCCGGCAGGGCGCAGACATTCTGTACGCCGGGCGGGAGCGGGTTCGGGCACTCCGGCACCGAGTTCAGGCCGCCGATACGGTAGCCCTCGCTGATGGTAAAGAAGGCCATGATGTCGTCGGTGAAGTGATAGGACGTGTTCAGTTTGAACAGGCTGCCATCGTCCTCGACACTGTTGCTTTGCAGGATCGGGTCGATCAGGTCCGGTGGTGCACCGAAGAATACCGTGTTCAGCAGCGGTAGATCGAAGCCGGTGGCGAGGTCACTCTCATACTCGAAGTAGCGAGCCCCCAGAGTCACCTGCCAAACGTCGGTAATCTGGTAACCGATCTCACCGAACACCGCTTTCTCTGTCAGCTTGTTTGCGGTGATCTCGATGTACTCAAGGGCATCTGGACGCAGCTGCTCACCGCCAAAGTTGTCCACCGCAAACTGGTCGAATCCCGGGGTAAATTCCAGGGACTGCGCGTCCAGTTCGGATTTGTTGTAGAACACGCCGGCGATCCAGCTGAGGGGGCCGTCGCTGGTGGACACCAGGCGCAGCTCCTGATTGATTCGATCTTCCTCTGCATCCTCTCGGGTGAATGCGGCAAAAGCGGGAAATTCCTCATAGCCGTACTCGAAATTGAGCAGCAGGTCGGTCTGGTCGCGCTGGCCCTGCTCTTCGTAGCGTGAGACGCCCGTGGCAGAGGTCAGTTCGGCAAATCCAAGATCCGCAACAAGCTCCAGCGCCAGCAGCTGGTTTTCCCGTTCATTGGGTTCCAGATAGCGATGAGCCGCTTCATATTTGCCGGTGCCGAAGGCTTCCCGATGATTGATCTGGCGGGCGCCGACGTCCATGTTCTGGTAGTAGTAGGTGAGGGTGCTGTCCACCCTCTCACCGGCATAGCGCAGGGCGACACGGCCCGAGAGTGTCTCCTCGGTGTTGGCGTCGGCCTGCCTGCGCAGGTTGTCCCGCACTGCGTTCGGGTCACTGAAATCGGGCTGTGGCAGCGAGATCCCGGGGTTGCGGACGAGGAAGTTGTAGTCGATAAAGCCCGGGTCATCGGTATAGTCTACTGAGGCGCGCAGGGCCAGGCGGCTCTCCAGCAGTGGTATGTTGATTGTCAGGCCGGTTTCCGACCCCAGGTCGGAGGACTGGCTGAGGTCGTAAAGCTCGCCACGCAACTCCAGAGCGAGAGCCTCCGGGTCGGGTTTGCGCGGAATGAACCGGACCGCACCGCCCAGGGTGCCGGCGCCGTACAGGGTGCCCTGCGGCCCGATCAGCACCTCCACCCGCTCCATGTCATTGAGCTTCAGGTCGATGTAGAGCGGAATTTCGCCGACGTAGGTGCCCACCGTATCACCGCCGCCGTTGCCAAGGACTTCGGAGGCGTTGAGGGAGTCCACGTTCAAGCCCCGCACCGTGAGGATGTCGCTGCCGCGCGCGCCCTGGTCAACCACGGTCATGCCCGGCACCCGGCGCGACACTTCCGCCAGGTTGGTCAGCCGCTCGCGCTCAATCATGTCGGCGGACAGGGCGGTGATATTGATCGGGATATCCTGTACCGATTCCGCGCGGCGGGTGGCGGTAACGATCACTTCCTCCAGCGCGCCCTGCTGCGCCATGACGGCGCCCGGCTGGACCAGGCCGGCAATGGCCGCGGAAAGGGCGCTGGCCCGAAACAGAATCTGCGTGTTCATGGTGGTGTCCCCAGTGGATGTGCGGAAGCGTTTGGCCGCCGGTTATGCCCGGAACAACGCAAAAAACATTCCAGCTCACCGCGTGTGCAGGCAGCTGACGTCGATGACCGGGCTTCGGTTCCGATTGTCCTAAGCCCGGGGGACAGGCTCAAGGCTGGATGCGGTGAATATTACCTTTGGTGCGATGAACTGCGTCTGCGACATTGCGGTGTGCACCGGGCTGGTGCGCCCGTACACGGTAACGGTTCCCGGCGGTATTTCGCGTTGCCATTGGACGCAGCCATCTTGCGAGTCTAAGCTGTATCTGGCTGACAGCGGGGTGGGGCGGGGCGTGGCATCTGCTGGACTGCAGCCATCACAACAAGGAGAACTACAAAGTGAATGCACATCAGGCGGACGAACTGGACAGTTTCCTCGCGGGCGTTGAGCGCCGCAACCCGGGCGAACCGGAATTCCTGCAGGCGGTGCAGGAAGTTGCGATGGACATAATTCCCTATATTGCCGACAAGCCCATCTACAAGGAGCTGATGATTCTCGAGCGCATGACCGAACCGGATCGCATCTTGACCTTTCGCGTGGTGTGGGAAGATGACCAGGGCAATGTCAGGGTCAATCGCGGCTTCCGGGTCCAGCAAAACAACGCTATAGGCCCCTACAAGGGTGGGATACGGTTTCACCCCACGGTCAACCAGTCGGTGCTGAAATTCCTCGCCTTCGAGCAGGTGTTCAAGAACAGTCTCACCGGCCTGCCCATGGGCGGTGGCAAGGGTGGTTCCGATTTCAATCCCAAGGGCAAGAGCGACCGTGAAGTCATGCGTTTCTGCCAGGCCTTCATGACCGAGCTCAGCAAGCATATTGGCCCGGATACGGACGTGCCCGCGGGCGATATTGGCGTGGGGGCCCGCGAAGTGGGGTACATGTTCGGCCAGTACAAGCGGTTGATGAACCGGTTTGAGGGTGTGCTGACCGGCAAGGCCCTGGAATTCGGCGGCAGCCGTATTCGCCCCGAGGCCACCGGCTATGGCTGTGTCTACATGATGGAAGAGATGCTGGCCCACCACGATGAGAGTCTGGAGGGCAGGACCTGTGCGGTTTCCGGTTCGGGGAATGTCGCCACCTACTGCGCGGAAAAGCTGATTGAACTGGGTGCCCGGGTGATTACCCTGTCCGACTCCGCCGGGTTCATCCACGATCCCGAGGGGCTCACTCACGACAAGCTGCTGTGGGTCATGGAACTCAAGAACAAGCGCCGGGGGCGGATCGAGGAGTATGTGCGGGAGTTTGGCGGCGAGTATTTCGAGGGCGAGCGGCCCTGGATTGTGCCCTGTGAACTTGCGTTCCCCTGCGCTACCCAGAACGAAATCGAAAAGGCCGATGCCGAGAACCTGATCAATAACGGTTGCCGGGCCATTGCCGAGGGCGCCAACATGCCGGCGACGCCAGAGGCCATCAAGCTGATCCAGGGCAAGAAGACCCTGCTGCACGCGCCGTCAAAAGCCGCCAATGCCGGCGGTGTCGCCGTGTCGGGGCTGGAAATGAGCCAGAACAGCCTGCGTCTGCAGTGGAGCCGTGGGGAGGTGGACGACCATCTGCACAAGATCATCCGCGGCATCCACGACCAGTGTGTCGAGTTTGGCACCGCCGCCGACGGTCACGTCGACTACTTCAAGGGCGCCAACGTGGCCGGCTTCAACAAGGTCGCCTCGGCGATGATCGCCTACGGTGTAATGTAGCCCTCAATCCTCGAGCCTGGGCACTGCAGCGAGCAGGGCCTGGGTATAGGGGTGCTGCGGCGCGGTCAGGATCTGCTCCGCGCTGCCCTGCTCCACCAGTTTGCCCAGCTGCATGACCCCGACCTTGTGCGCGAGCGTAGGCACGATGGAGAGGTCGTGGGTAATGAACAGGTAGGACACCCCGAACTCTCGCTGCAGCTCCGCCAGCAACTCCAGCACCTCGGCGCGAATCGACACATCCAGCGCGCTGGTCGGTTCGTCGCAAATGATCAACTCCGGGTTGACCGCCAGGGCGCGGGCAATGGCAACCCGTTGCAGCTGGCCTCCGGAAAACTCGTGCGGGTAGCGGCGGGCGTGCTCGGTCCCGAGCTGTACCCGCTCCAGCAGTTCATGAATGCGGGCATTGCGCGCCTCCTCCGACAGCGCCAGGCCGAGACTGATCATGCCCTCGGCAATGATATCGCCCACGGTCATGCGTGGATTCATGGAGGAGAAAGGATTCTGGAAAATGACCTGGATCTGCTTGCGGTAGGGCAACATGGCGCTGCGGCCGATTCCCTGTATGGGTTCGCCGCGGAACAGCACTTCGCCCCCGGCGATATCCTCCAGGTTGAGAATTGCCCGGCCCAGGGTGGACTTGCCGCTGCCGGATTCTCCCACCAGGGCGAAGGTCTCGCCGCGGCCAATGGCCAGCGATACGCCGTCCACCGCCCGGGTATAGTCGACGGCGCGCTGCAGCAGGCCCTTGCGGATGGGGAAGTGTACCTGCACGTCCCTTAACTCCAGCAGGGGCTCCTCTACAGCCGACGCCCGGAAGTGGCCGAGGTCGGGCAGGGAATCGATCAGCTTCCGGCTGTAGGCCTGCTGCGGGTTGTGGAAGAACGCGTCGACGCTGGCCTGCTCGATCAGCTCACCGCGGTACATCACGGCGACTTCATCGGCGGTGTTCCTGACCACGCCCATATCGTGGGTGATCAGCAACACAGCCAGCTGGCGGCTGCGGGTCAGCTCGCGGATCAGGTTCAGGACCTGCAGCTGGATGGTGACATCCAGGGCAGTGGTGGGCTCGTCGGCAATCAATACATCCGGTTCGCAGGCCAGGGCCATGGCGATCATCACCCGCTGCTGCTGCCCGCCGGACAGCTGGTGGGGGAAGAAACCGAAGCGCTGTTCCGGATCGGGGATGCCGACCTCGGTGAACAGTGTGACCACGCGCTGGCGCAGGGCGTTGCCCCGCAGTGCAGTGTGCAGCTTCAGGGTCTCGGCCACCTGGGCACCGACCGTCTGGACCGGATTCAGGGCGCTCATCGCATTCTGGAAGATCATCGCGACCTTGCGACCGCGTATTTCCTGCATCCGCGCCTCGGACAGGGCGAACAGGTCCGTGCCCTCGACATCGACGCTGCCGGCGCTGATCTTCAGGGCGTCGGGTAGCAGTCGCATGGCGGCCAGCGAGGTGACGGATTTACCGCTGCCTGACTCGCCAACCAGGGCAAAAATCCGTCCCGCCTTGAGCTCGAAGCTGATGCCCTTGACGATAGCCTCGCCGCTGTCGGCGAGAACCACCGTCAGGTCGGAGACCCGCATGCAAACGCTGCCTGCTGCCTGCTGCTGCCTTGGGTTGCTCATGCCTCAACCCTCCGCAGGCTGGTACGGGGGTCGAAAGCGTCGCGAACCAGGTCGGAGAACAGGTTGGCGGCGAGCACCAGCGCAAACATGAAAAAGAAGGCTCCGGTCAGGGTCCACCAGATAGTCGGCTCCCGCGAGAGCTCGGAGCGGGCGCCGTTGATCATGTTACCCCAGCTGCCCATGGAGGGGTCTACGCCGACGCCGATATAGGACAGGACGGCCTCCGCCAGGACCAGTGCACTGAAGTCGAGGACGAAGGTAATCAGGATGATGTGCACGACGTTGGGCAGTACGTGCCGTGCCAGGATCCGGGTGTGGCTGACCCCGAAGGCGTGGGCCGCCTGCACGTAACCCAGCTGGCTGATTTTCAGGGTTTCCGCCCGGATCAGGCGGCACAGCGTGGACCAGCTGGTGACGCCGAGAATGAAACACAGGGCGATGAATTTGGCGTCCGCCTTTTCCATGCCCACGGCGAAGAAGTCCGGGTTGAGATCAATATAGACCTGGAACAGCAGCACCGAGGCGGCGATCAGCAGAATGCCGGGGATGGAGCTGAGGGTGGTGTAGAGGTACTGCACTACATCGTCCACCCAGCCCTTGAAGTAGCCTGCCATCACGCCCAGTGTCACCGCAATGGGCAACATGATCAGGGTCGCGAGGGTGCCCAGCAGGACACCGGTACGGATGCCCTTGAGCGACTGGTACAGGACGTCGGCGCCGCCGAGGTCCGTGCCCAGGATATGGTAGTAGCGACTGAGGCTGACCATCCACACGCCACCGCAGAAAATCATTGCCTGTACCATCCAGGAGTAGTGCCAGGGGTAGCGGCTGCGACGCAGCAGCAGCCACTGGGGGCCGATCAGCAGTGCCGACAGGAGCAGACCCCAGAGCAGGGCGGTCAAGGTCTTGCCCAGGATGTCTGCAGCGTGCTGCGAGGGGTCGGCCAGGTGCTGGCCCGCGTGGCGCAGGGGTGGATAGTCGCGGATGTCGTTGCCCCGGGCGTCCTTGAGATTCTCCTTCTCGAAGGAAATCAGCGCAAACGGGGCCGAGTAGGTGCGCTCAAAGCGCTCTCCCATGCCACCGGTCAGCAGGTCAAAGACGCTGGTGACCTTGTTGTCGTAGAACACCTCCTCGACGGCTACCCCCTCGGGGTTGTCGAGGGCGCGGCGGAAGTGCAGGGAGTCGAGCAGGGCGACTGCGATATAGGCCGCTATCACCGTAAACGTGACCATGCCCAGCCTGGAGCTGAAAACTTCCGCCCAGCGTTCGCGCGTCTGCGGGTCCTTCCGCAGCTGGTAGAAAAAGCAGGCCAGGGCGATGACCAGCAAGTAAATGAGAGCGTCAGACCAGAGGATTACAGGTTTCATCTATGCCACCGCCTCAGGACAGTCGTACCCGGGGGTCAGCCCAGGTATAGGATATGTCGGTCAGGATCAGCCCGAGGATGTACAGGATGGAGCCGATGAAGACCATGCTGCGGACAATGGCAAAGTCCTGTGAATTAATGGCATCCAGCATGTAGCTGCCGAGGCCCGGGATACCGAAAAAGGACTCGATCAGCAGGCTGCCCATGAACAGGGAGGGGATCAGCACCACCACCCCGGTCAGGATCGGGATCAGGGCGTTGGGCAGGATGTGGCGGAACAGGATGGTCAGTTCGCTGCAGCCCTTGGCCCTGGCGGTACGAACATAGTCCTGGTTGGCCTCCTCGAGGAACAGCGTGCGGTACCAGCGGGCACCGGCGCCGATACCCGCAACCACGCCCACCAGCACGGGCAGGATCAGGAACTTCCACACCTGGCCCTCCGCGTGGAAGCCGGAGATGGGCACCAGGCGCCAGGTCTTGGCCACCAGGAACTGGCCACCGATGATGTAGAACAGATAGGAAATCGACATCAGTGCCACGAACAGGAAGACGGCGCCCCGATCCAGCCGGGTGCCATGGAACATCACCACCATCAGGGCCACGCAGATGTTTACCCCGATGCCGACGATGAAGGTGGGCAGGGCGACCGCCAGGCTGGGCCACATGCGCGTGGCGACGTCGGAAGTGATGTCGCGACCGCTTTCCGAGCGCCCGAAGTCGAAGGCAAACAGCCGTACCGATTTGTCGAAGAAGATGGTCTCGGTGAGGCGCGCGGCACCGGCGGCGTCGGGATTGAGGAACAGCGGCTTGTCATAGCCGTTTTTCTGCTTCCAGTTTTCGATGGCCTCGGGGGTGACGTATTTGTCGCCAAGCTGGGATACCGCCATGTCGTCCGGCGAATTGACCACGAAGAACAGGGTGAAAGTCAGCAGGTTGACGCCGATGAGAATCGGAATCGCGTACAACAGCCGGCGAACGATGTAGGCAAACATAGGTGGTCCTGTTGTTATTGGCGGGCCGTCGCCTTGAGGCGGCGGCGATAGGCAATGACTCCCGGAAGCAGCAGCGCGACAATCAGCAACGCCGCGGCGTACAGCGGCCAGGTCACCGGCTGGTTCCATTCGGCGCGCTTCTGTTCCCGCAGGTCTTCATCGATGCGCACGTACTTGAGCGTACTCTTGGAGATACCGTGGCGCTTGTTGTTGTGCACCCAGCTGTTATTCAGGTAGATATCCTTCGGGTAGTAGGCAAAGAGCCAGACCGCGTCCTTGCGGAACAGGTCCACCATGCGGGCGACAATGGTTTCCCGCTCCTCCCCGGCCGGCAGTACCCGCATGGCGCGGAACAGCTCGTCGTATTCCTCCGACTCGTAGTTGGAGTTGTTGGCGCCGTCGCACTTGCAGATCAGGGGGCTTTCCGGGCCAAACAGCAGGAACAGGAAGTTCTCCGGGTCAGGGTAGTCGGCCAGCCAGCCGTGGGAATAGATCTGGGTGTTGCCGGTGAGCAGTTTCTCCCGGGTCCGGTTCCAGTCCGCAGGCCGGTACTCCACCTGCACCCCGATACGGGCGAAAGCGCGGTCTATCCAGTTCATGCTGGTATTGGAAATCGCCTGGCTCTGCACATCGATGAAGATCTTCAGCGGCTCGCCGGTACGCGCATCGCGGCCGTTGGGGTAACCCGCTTCCACCAGCAGCCGGCGCGCGTACTCGATGGATTTGCGCTGCGGCTTTCCCTCCACCCAGTCATAGACGTAGGGGTTGATCCCCGCCTCGCCGTCGACGTGGCCGGGGATGCCGGGCGGGATTGGCGTGTGGGCGGCGATGCCGTTGCCCTTGTAAAAGATATTCAGGTATTCCTCGGTATCGAAGGCGATCTGCAGTGCCTGGCGCAGCTTGCGCTTGTCCTCGCTGTAGCCGCCCAGCACCGGATCCCGCATGTTGAAGCCGTAGTAATACAGGGCTGGCTTCACATCCGGTGAGACGCTGATTTCCCGGTCCGCCATTTCTTCACTCAGTTCCACGCCATCCGGGCCCACCACGAAAGCCTGGTCAAACACCCGGTTGGTATTGCCGTGATTTTCCCCGGAGCGGTCGTAGTAGCCCTGCAGGAACTTGGTCCACAGGGAGAGAACCTCTTTCTCCAGCCGGAACACGGCCCGGTCTACCAGTGGTAGGCGTTTCCCGGCATCGTCCAGCAGACCCTGTTCAGCATCCCCCGGCTCCCCCTCGCTGGGGTAGTAGTCCTCGCGGAAGTTGGGGTTGCGCTCGAGTACGATCTCGCTGTTGGGGTCGTTCTTCACCATCATGAACGGGCCGCTGCCCACCGGCCACCAGTCCAGGGTCAGGTTGCGGTCGATAAACCCCGGGTTCTTGAAAAAGCGGTCCACCTCGGGGGCAATGGGCGAGAAAAACTGCATCGCCAGCCAGTAGCTGAACTGCGGGTAGCGGCCCTTGATGGTGATCTCGAAAGTGCGTTCGTCGATGACTTCCAGCCCCTGCATGGGAAACTGGTCCAGGTCCAGCCAGCCGTCCCGCTCCACAGTTTGCAGATGGTCCGAGAACTCTTTCATGCCAACAATGTACTGGGCCATGAAACCGAGCATGGGCGAGCCGTTGAAGGGGTCGGCCAGGCGTTTGATCGCGTAGACGTAGTCGTTGGCGTGGACGGCGCGGGAGTCGGTGTGGGCGAAGTCGCTTATTTCGCTGAAGGCGCGGCCTGCCTGCGGATCACTGAACAGGTAGCGGGGTGCCCCGGTCTCGTCGACGGCAAACGCGGGATGGGGCTGGTAGCGGGCGTCCGCCCGCACGGTCAGCCGGTAGCGTGAGAACGCCACCTCTTCACGATCGGGGTCGATTTCCTCGCCCCCTGCACTCAGGTAGGTAATGTCGGGGAGTTCCTCGACACCCAGCGGGATCAGCTCATAGGGACGCTTGAGGAAATGGTAGCCCATGGGGGGCTCGTAGATCTGCATCAGGATCAGCGATTCGTCAGAGGCGTAGGAGATGGCCGGGTCCAGGTGTTTGGGCGGCGCGGGTGAAATCATCGACTGGTAGGTCACCATGCCCTCAGGCGAGGGGGGGTTGGGGTCGTTCCAGGGCTCGTCCGTGCAGGCGACGAGGAGGAGGGAGCCACACAGCAGGGCGGTGGCCCGGGCGGCCAGTCGAGGCAGCATGCAAAGTTGTCCGTTTGGCGATCAGGCTGGCAATGTTAACAGTAAATACACCGGTGGTTAACCTCGTCGGGCCGGGCTCGCGAAATGTGTGCCAAAGGGTATAGTAGCGACCGGCAGAGGATATTCGATGCGCGTACTGGCAGGATTGTTGGTGGGACTTTTGACGGCCTGTGGCCGGGTGGACGGGATACCGGTTGAGCCGGGCGTGGCGCTGGCCCTGGCGGAGCAGCGTACGGAGCAGCTATCGGAACTGCATTACAAATTGCATTTCGATATTCCCGCGGCCCCGACGCAGCCCATTCGCGGCCAGGTGGAGATCCGGTTTAGCCTCGCGCGCGTCGGCATGCCCCTGCAACTGGACTTCCGCGCCCCGCCGGAGGCCGTTTCAGCGCTGTCGGTCAACGGCCGTGCGCTGACGGTTCTGGCGCAGCGCGAGCACATTGTGTTGCCGGCAGAATCCCTGCGTGCCGGGATCAACACCGTGGCCATTACCTTCGACGCCGGTGATGGCAGCCTCAACCGCAACCCGGACTATTTGTTCGCGCTGTTTGTGCCGGATCGGGCGCGCACCGCGTTTCCCTTGTTCGACCAGCCCGACCTGAAGGCGAGCTGGGAACTCAGCCTCAGCCTGCCTGAGGAGTGGAAGGCTCTGGCCAATGGCCCGCTGCTGGCAGCGGAGCCGGTCGCGGGTGCGACCCTGCACCGGTTCGCGGTGACCGAGCCCATCAGCTCATATCTGTTCTCCTTTGTCGCCGGCCGCTTCGAGTCGGTGGGGGAGCCCTGGGGCGAGCGCAGCATGACCCTGCTGCACAGGGAAACGGACCCGGACAAGCTCGCCCGCAACCTGGGGGACATTTTTGCCCAGCACCGCGCGGCGGTGGCCTGGCTGGAAGACTACACCGGCATTGCCTTCCCGTTTGCCAAGCTCGACTTTGCGCTGATTCCCGCTTTCCCCTACGGCGGCATGGAGCATGTGGGCGCCATCCAGTACCAGGCGGAGTTGCTGCTGCTGGATGAGAACCCCACCGACGAGGAGCTCCTGCGCCGCGCCAGCCTGATCGCCCACGAGGTTGCCCATATGTGGTTTGGCAACCTCGTGACCATGCGCTGGTTCAACGATGTCTGGACCAAGGAAGTGTTCGCCAACTTCATGGCGGCGAAAATGGTCAACCCGGGCTTCCCGAACATCGACCACGAACTGAATTTCCTGCTGCGCCACTACCCCGCCGCCTACGCGGTGGACCGCTCGGCGGGGGCACATCCGATCCGCCAGCACCTCGACAACCTCAATCAGGCCGGGCAGCTGTACGGTCCCATCATCTACAACAAGGCACCCATCATGATGCGGCAGCTGGAGCGGATGCTGGGGGAGGAGCTGTTCCGTCAGGGCATGCGTGAGTATCTCGCCCGGTATGCCTACGGCAATGCCACCTGGCCGGCGCTGGTCGGGATTCTCGATCCACTGACAGAGGTGGACCTGCAGGCCTGGAGCGAGGTCTGGGTGCACGGCAGCGGTTTTCCCGATGCTTCCCTGCAGGTCGCGGATGAAGCGCTGTTCTACGGGCCCGGGCCGGCCCGGCTGGCCGAACTCGATGCCTGGGGTGACCTGGCCCTGGTGCAGCGGGGACGGCTGCTGCTGGACCTCTACGAGGGCGTGCTGGGCGGTAGCGGCGCCGGGGCGGAGGCCTACAGCGATGCCCTGGTGCAGATTGTGGCCCGCGAGCCCAACCAGTTGCTGCTGGCTACCGCTCTGTCACAGCTGGGTCGCCTGCAGCAGTCGCTGCTGCCCGGGGCGGCAGGCGAACGCCTGCAGCCACGTCTGGAGGCGACCCTGTGGCAGGGGATTGCGGCCAGCGCTGAGCCCGGCCGCACCAGGCTGTTGTTCGACAGCCTGTCCCTGCTGGCGGTGGCGCCGGATTCGCTGCAGCGCCTGCTGGACATCTGGCAGGGAGGGGAGTCCGTGCCGGGTTTGCAGCTGTCAGAAAATGACCTGATTCGCCTGGCTGAGCGCCTCGCGCTGCGCTTGCCGGAACAGGCGGACGCCATCGTCAGCGCGCAGCTGGAAAAGACCCGCAACCCCGACAGCCGTCGCCGGCTGGCTTTTCTGGCGCCCGCGCTCGCGCCTGATACTGCGGTCCGGGACCGGTTCTTTGCCAGTCTGGCGGACCCGGCCAACAGGGCCACCGAGAGCTGGGTACTGGATGCCCTGGCGTATCTCCACCACCCGTCGCGCACTGCGCATTCACTGCGCTATATCCAGCCCAGTCTTGAATTGCTGGAGGAAATCCAGGTCACGGGGGACATCTTTTTTCCCTCGGGCTGGCTGCGCGCAACGCTGCAAAACCACGCGTCGGCGGAGGCCGTGGCTACGGTTCAGGACTTTCTGGCAGCAAGACCGGACTACAACCCGCAGTTGCGGATGAAGATCCTGCAGGCGCTGGATATGCCCCGGCGCGCGCTGCAACTCGGGCAATAAAAAACCCCGCGACCGGCTGCCGGTCGCGGGGTTGAGTTCGCGATGACCGGAGGTCAGGAGCCGATAACGCCGCCGTCCTTGCGGGTGATGACGATGGTGCAATCGCGGGGGATGGTCACGCCGTCAGGCGCTGCGGGGAAGTTGCTCAGCGCGGGATTGCCATCGCCGGGGTGCTGGGTGTTGATGAACATGGTGCGGCGGTCCGGGGTGACCGTGATGCCGGTAATCTCGTCCCCGGTCACGCCGGCAAACAGGCGCCGAACATCCAGGTCCGGGCCGCTGTCGTAGGTGCTGGCAACCACCATCTGGTTGTTGAGTCCCTTTTTCTGGCCGCCGTCGGTCTGGATGAAAATGCGCCCGTCGGGGTCGATCCAGATGCCGTCCGGGTCCGAGAAGGTGCGCTCGTCGCCTTCCCCGTGGGTGTCCTGGGCGATGACAAAGATGTCCCAGGTGAAGCTCAGGCCGGTGTGCTGCTCGCTGTCATGCCAGCGAATGATATGACCGTCGGCATTGGGTGCCAGGGGGTTGGCAGCGTCGGCCTCGGTGCGCCGGCTGTTGTTGGTCAGGGCGCAGTAGACATCGCCATTCGGAGCCACGGCGGTCCACTCGGGGCGGTCCATGGGGGTGGCGCCGGCCTTGTCGGCAGCGATGCGGGCGTAGGTCAGGATCTCTTCCAGGCTCATGCCTGCGAGGGCCGGGTTGTCGGGTGAGAGCTCCAGCCACTCGCCGCTGCCGTCGTCGTTGAACTTCGCCGCATACAGGGTGCCGTGGTCCAGCGGGCTCTGGCCCTGGGCGCGCATGGATTTCCAGTTGCCCGCGGAGACAAATTTGTAGATGTAGTCAAAGCGCTCATCGTCGCCCATGTAGCCGACGATACGGCCGCCGCGGCCCTCGACGATTGCGATACCCTCGTGTTTGCAGCGGCCCAGGGCGGTGCGCTTGACCGGCGCGGCATCGGGGTTGAAGGGATCGACCTCTACAATCCAGCCGAAACGGTTTTCCTCATTGCGGAAGGCGCTGTTGTCTGCACGGCCGAGGTCGAAGCGTTCATCGAAGTTGCCCCAGCCGTAGCCGAAGCCACCGCCGCTGAAACCGTAGCGCGCCTGTTCCGCGGTCGCCGTCCAGGAGGAGCCGGGAGCGACGTTGAAATAGCCGTTGAAGTTTTCCTCGCAGGTGAGGTACGTGCCCCAGGGCGTATAGCCGTTGGCGCAGTTGTTGAGCGTGCCCATGGGTACGCTGTCGCCCGCGATAAGCTCGCTGTTCGCCACCGGCCCACTGAACGTTACCGGGGTGTTGCCGTGGACCCTGCGGTTGTACTCGCTGCCCCTGACCAGTTCCCAGCTACCGCCCTGCTTGCGGATCTCGACCACGGAGATCCCGTGGGCATGCTGGGATATCAGTACGTCATCCCCGTTCTCCGGAAACGACTTGCCGAACACCTGGAAGTTGTCGCCGAACTCGTGGTTGATCGCCAGCAGGCCGCGGGTGTTGCTGCCGCGGAAGGGGAAAAACCACATGCCGTCGTGGCCAATGCCGACCTGTCGGGTCTGTTGCGTGGGTGTGGGCCGGCTGCCCGGGTCGCCGAGGTAGTCCTGGTCGGGGTTTTCGAGGTGGGTGCCCCAGGGAATCAGCACTTCGTACTGGTAGTCCACGGAAATGGACGGCATCGGGCCCGTGCCCTCGGCAATCGGGACCGGTGTGAAATTGATCAGGCCGTTCTTCAGGTCCTGGCCCACCGGGCCGTTGGGGCCCTTTTTGCCACCGGCGGCCGCCATGGCCAGGGAGCTGCCGAAGAATGTACCGGCGGCCAGGGTCAAGCCGCCTTGCATGACCTGCCGGCGTGAGGCGTAGCCGGTGAGGACATCCACGAATGTGCGATTGCTGGAGGGGTTGCTGCTGCCTTCATCATGATCCATGTTTTCAATCCTGCGCTGTCGGTTTGGAGTTCGAGCATGGTCGGTGTCCGGTTTCGGAGCCCGCCGTGCGGCCAGTGACCCGCTCTGCCACCGGGCCCACTGACAGTCGAGCTTAGGGGGGAGGTATTGCACTGCGGTGGCAGATTTGTGGCAGAAAAAAGAACTTTTTCGAACAGCGGTGACGGCGGGGAGAAAACACGAGATAAAAAAAGGGCCAGCGCGAGGCTGGCCCTTGGAGAGTGCGCGGAACGGCTTAGAACTCGTAGATCACGTCGAAACCGAAGGTGCGCGGCTGGTTCCAGGTGTTGCCGGCAAAACCCAGGGTGCCGAAGTCTATCCCCCACTCCCGGTACTCCTCGTCGGTGAAGTTCTTCACCCAGGCCGACAGGCGCATCTCCCCGCCATCGCCCACTGCCAGTTCATCCAGGGTCAGGCGGGCGTTGGCCACCGTGCGGCTGTCCGCCGAGTCGAACTGGTTCTGGAAGGGATGGAAGGTCATGCTGTCGGTATAGGTCACATCCACCCGCGCGCTGAGCGCGCCGACACCGGTGTTGGGCAGGCTGTACTGCAGGCCTACCGCGCCGGTGTTTTCCGGGGCCCGGGTTACCGTGGTGACATCGGCGATGTTCTCGATCTGGTTGGTGACCGGGTTGCGGGCGTTGTACTCATCGAACTCGGCGTCCAGGTAGCCGTAGGTCAGGTCCAGGGTGACGTGCTCGCTGAGCAGGGCAACGATTTCCAGCTCAAGTCCCTGGTAGGTTGACTCCCCGGCGTTGGTGATGCGGCTGGAGGCACCGCCGCTGCCGGCCTCGAAGACCGCGATCTGCATATCCTGGTAGTCGTTGTAGAACAGTGCGGCGTTGACCCGCAGGCGCCGGTCGAGCCAGTCGGACTTCAGGCCCAGCTCATAGGAGTCCAGCGTTTCTTCATTATAGGCCTCGTTCCAGGCTGTGACGGTTGAAGCCCGGGAGTTGAAACCGCCGCCGTTGTAGCCGGTGGAATGGGTGAAGTAGACATTCATGTCCGGGTTCACCGAGTAGTTCAGGGTGACCAGGTAGCTGAGGTCATCCCACTTGTCGCGGTTGGTCAGCTTGTCGGCAATGCTGCTGTGCCCCAGGCTCTCGTTGAACAGGAAGCCATCGCGCTCGTCCTCCGTGTAACGCAGGCCGACGGTGAGATCAAGGTCCTCGGTGAGGGAATAGGTTCCCTGGCCGTACACCGCGCTGGATTCGGTGGTCTGGCCATAGATAAAGTCGACGTAGCCGTTGAGGTTCGGGTCCGCACCCGGGAAGGGGAACGGCAGCGGCAGGCGCTGGCTGCCCTGGCACACCGGTCCTGTGCCGAAGTCGTTGCAGAAGCCGGCACCGATAAAGGCGCCGCCGATCGCGCTGCCCACCAGGAACTGGATCGGCAGGGCGAAGGTTTGCGGGTTGTCCTGGTAGATGTCTTCCTCGTAGTAGTAGAGGCCGACGGTGTACTGCAGGCGGTCATCCATGGCATCGCCGATGAGCTGCAGTTCATGCGTTTCCAGCTTGATCCAGCCCTCATCTATCTTGGCCTGGAAACCCTGGGTGGGGATGGCCTGGCCGCCGCCGTAGAACAGGTCGCGCATGGTGTAGGCGCCGCCGTCCAGGTCCGTGGAGGCGTAGCCGGAGTCGGTGTCGCGCTTGGCGTAGATGTACTTGATCATGAACGGTTCCAGCTCCCAGGAAACCGTCAGGTTGTGGCCGTCCACTTCCAGGTACTCGTTGCTCACCCCGTCCAGGGTGTACTGCTCACGCCGCTTGGTCGGGTCGCCCACGGTGGCGGCCATCTGCTGGAAAATCTCCCCGCCGAGGAAGGTGTAGGGGAAAGGGGTATCGGTAAAGCCGTTGTAGATGCTGTCCTTGACCTTGGAGATCTGGAAAGGCGTGGGGACCCCGATGTTGTCGGTGCGGTCGAAGGTGTAGTCGACCACCAGTCTCTCGGACGGCTCCAGGCGCAGGGCTACCCGGTAGGCGGTATTGTCCTCGCTGCCCAGGTTCTCTTCGCCGCCCGGCCAGTCATTCTTTGCCCAGCCGTCATACTCCATCTTGGCAGCCGACAGCTTCATGGACAGCACATCGCCCATTTTGGGCAGGTCCACGGAGCCGGCAACGCGGCGATAGCCGTCGTTGCCAATGCTGCCCTGGAGCTTGCCGCCCAGCTCGCCCGTTGGCTTGATGGTGGTGACGTTGACCGCGCCGCCGGTGCTGTTGCGGCCGAACAGGGTGCCCTGTGGCCCCCGCAGGACTTCGACAGATTGCAGGTCGACGATGTCGAATACCGAGCCTACCGTCTTGCTCATGTAGACCCCGTCCAGGTAGAAGCTGGTCTTGGGGTCCACCATCAGCGAGGTCTCGCCGCTGCCTACGCCGCGGATGTAGATCGACATGTTGGAGTTGGAGGATGGCTGCTTCTGGATATTGGTGTTGGGCGCAAAACTGCCGATATCGGCGATATCGTAGATGCCCAGGTCGGCGATTTTCTCGGCGCTGAACGCGGTGACCGCGATCGGGGTCTCCTGAAGCAGGGTCTCCCGGCGCTGGGCGGTGACGACAACCTCTTCCAGGGCGAGGGTCTGGGCCTGTGCCACGGACATTACGGGAATCGACGTGGCGGCGATGATTGCAGCTGCTATGGGGGTACGAAAGTACTTAGGCATGGTAAGGCTCCGTAATCGTTATTATGGGCGTCCCTGGGGGCCGCCTGGCAACCGGGTCAACACCTCGTGTTGGACTCCGCGGACAAAATATGTTGTTTTGAAATCCGCAACCGCAGTTTAACTTTGCAGGAGCCTCCTTCGTCAAGCCCTCCTTGCAGTAATAATTACGCTGTGGTTTATGGAGTCGACCCGGGGCGGTATTCTGCTCGGATTCCGGCATTTCCGGGACCAGTTCACAGCCTGTCGGGCGAATCGTTGCAAGGCAGTTGATACCGTGCTTAACATGGCGCGATGCGGCATCTCTGGAGTCGCTCAGTGCGAGGCGCTTACCACCATGGACGAAATCGACAGGCATCGTTATGCCGGCATCCTGCCGGGTCTGCTCGCGTCCCTGGTATTGGCAATGGGCGTGGCAGCCACTGTGCTGGCCTGGGACCACAGCCGTCAGCGGGAGCGCTCCCTGGTCGAGAACGCTTTCCTCGCCGAGACGGACCGGATGGTCGCGGTCATCGAACGCCAGCTGGACGCCTATGCGGTGGTCATGCGCGGGCTCCAGGGCTTTTTCCACGGTTCCAGCCAGGTGGAGTACCGGGAGTTCCTCGCCTACTCCCGCGCGCTGCAGGCGACCTCGGATGTCGCCGGCCTCCAGGGCATTGCCTGGGTTGAGCTGGTGCGACGCGAAGAGTTGGCGGCGCACCGGTCAAGGATTCGCTCCCAGCTGCCGGTCGACTACGATATCCACCCCGACAGTGACGGCGACATCATCGCCCCGATTGTATATATAGAACCATTGGCGGGAGACAACCTCGCAGCCCTGGGTCTGGATATCTATCAGGCGCCGACCGCGCGGGCAGCGGCCGATCTCGCCAGGGATAGCGGCGACATTGTTATCACCGCCCCGATTATTCTGGTGCAGGACCAGCTGCGTGACCCGACACCGTCCTTCGTCATGTATCTGCCGGTATACGCCGGGGGCGCAGTGCCCGACACTGTGGCCGCCAGACGCGCGCAGACCATCGGCTTCGTCGATGTCCCTTTTCGGGTTGTCGACCTGATGGAGGGGCTGCGGCCGGGAATCAACCCGATGATCGACCTGGACATACACGATGGCGAGCCGGCCGGTTTCGAGACGGTGCTGTTCAACAGCGACTCGATTTCCCATGCCGAGCGGGTGGCAGCGGGCGAGTGGCAGCAGCAGCGCAGCATCACCGTGGGCACCCGTACCTGGGTCCTGCGGATGAGCACGACGCCGGAGTTCAGGGCTGCCATCGTTGTTCCGGGGCAGTCTCTGCAGTTGCTGCTCGCCGGGGTCGCGGCCAGCCTGGCCCTGGCCCTGCTGGTGCTGAGAATTGCCCGGGGCCGCGATCGCAGCGAGCGACGCGCTGCCCGCCTGAGCAAGCTCTACCGGGCCCTGAGTGAGGTCAACCAGGCGATCGTCAGGATGGACAGCGAGCGGGACCTGATGCCGCTGGTGTGTCGGGTGGCGGTCGAGTTTGGCGACATGAGGATGGCCTGGGTGGGCCGGGTCGATATCGACTCGGGGGTGATCACCAAGGTGGCCAGCGTCGGTGAGGGCAGGGATTACCTCGATAGTCTCGAACTTTCGACCCGGGTGGAGGAACCGGGGGGTGGCGGGCCCACGGGTACCGCCGTGCGGGAAAACCGCCCTGTCATTATCAACGACTATCTGCACTCGCCACTGACCCAGCCCTGGCGCGAGCGCGCCCGTCAATATGGCTGGCGTTCGGCGGGTGTGTTCCCCATCCAGCGTGGTGGCGGGCCGTTTGCCGTGCTCAACGTATACCACCACAAGCAGGACTCCTTCGACCAGGACGCCATAAACCTGCTGCAGGAGATGGCCACGGACATCAGTTTCGCGCTGGACAATTTTGACCGTGAGCAACAGCGTGCCAGTTTCCAGCGGGCGGTGCGGGAGAGTGAGGCCCTGTTGTCGACGGTGCTGGAGAACGTCGGTGCCTGTATCTACCTCAAGGACCTTGATGGCAAGTACCTGTTTGCGAACAAGCAGACGCTGAACCTGTTCGGCGTCCCGCGGGAGGAGGTGATCGGTCGTCGCGATGACCAGTTTTTCGATGAGCGCACCCTGGCTCGGGTACTGGAGGGCGATCGGCGAGCGCTGGAATCCGGCGAGCCGCAGGAGATGGAAGAAGTCGTTCCCGTCAGCAGTGGCAAGATCCAGGTCTTCTGGTCGGTCAAGATTCCCCTGCGGGACGAGGCAGGGGAGATCTACGCGCTCTGCGGAATTTCCACCGACATTACCGAGCACCGCGACAATCGCGAACGCATCCGGTTCCTGAGCGATTACGATGCCCTCACGGGCCTCCCGAACCGGGAATTGCTGCGGGAAAAGGCGCGAATCGCCCTGAATGCAGCGAAGGCGGTTGGCAGTGAAGTCTCGCTGCTATACATCGATGTCGATCGTTTCCAGATCATCAATGATTCCCTGGGCCTGGCCACCGGGGACATGGTGCTGAAGCAGCTCTCCGCGCGCCTCACGGGAGAGCTCAGCCTGGATGCCACACTGTGCCGCATGGGCGCCGATGAGTTCTCCCTGCTGCTGCCGAATACCGATACCGGGCAGGCTGTGGCAATGGCGAAGCGCTTGCTGGCACTCGTGGCTGAGCCACTGCAGGCTGGCAGGCACCGTCTCAACCTCACCGCCAGTATTGGCGTGGCCTGCTTTCCCCGCCACGGCCGGGACCTGGATCAACTTGTCCAGTCCGCGGACGCGGCTCTGTCACGGGCCAAGCAGGCAGGTCGCAACACGTTCAGCCTGTTTGTCGAGGAGATGCGCAGCCGGGCCAGTGAGACCCTGCTCATAGAAAGTGAGCTGCGCGATGCCCTCGCCAACCAGCGTCTGTCCCTGCACTATCAACCGCAGGTCAGCATGGCAACCGGGGAGATTACCGGCGTCGAGGCACTGGTTCGCTGGCAGCACCCCGAAATCGGTTACATCTCGCCAGCGCGGTTTATACCGATTGCCGAAGAGAGTGGCCTGATTCTGGATATTGGCAACTGGGTGATGCGCACGGCCATCGCCCAGCAGGCCAGCTGGCGGGCCGCGGGTCTGCCGGTCGCCTCGGTTGCGGTCAACCTGTCTGCGGTGCAGATCTATCGCGATGACTTCGCTGCGATGGTGACCGGTTTGCTGGCGGAGCACGGTCTTTCCGCGGAGATGCTGGACCTCGAGCTCACCGAGCGTATTGCGATGGAGAACTCCAACAAGACCCTGGGGACACTCACCGAGCTCAATGATCGCGGCGTCGTGCTGTCAATCGATGACTTTGGTACCGGGTACTCTTCTCTCAGCTATCTGAAGCGCTATCCGGTGCAGAAGCTGAAGATCGACAAAAGTTTCATCGACGGTCTGGCGGACGATGCGGAAGATCAGGCGATTGTGCTGGCCATCATCGGCATTGCCCGTGGTCTTGGCTACAGGACGGTGGCGGAGGGGGTGGAAACCCGGGAGCAGTGGGAGTTCCTCAAGCAACACGGCTGTGATGAATATCAGGGCTATTATTTCAGCAGGCCGCTGCCCCCGGCGGAGCTGGAGGAGCTGCTTCGTCGTCGCGGGCGCTGATCACAGGCTGGTGGCGAGCAGCCAGCCGGTGTAGGCGCAGAAGCACAGCAGCAGCAACAGACCCTCGACGCGGTTGATGCGGCCGGGGCCGTTGCGGCGGTAGCCAAGTATACACAGCAGCACTGCCAGGCCGCCCATCGCGGCGACGTCCCGCCCGAGTACCTCCGCTGGTACGGCAATTGAATGAATGCTGCCCGCGATGCCCACCACGGCCAGCGTATTGAACAGGTTGGAGCCGATGATGTTGCCCAGGGCGATGTCGTTCTCGCCCCTGCGAGCAGCGATGATCGACGAAGCCAGCTCCGGCAGCGAGGTGCCGATGGCGACAATGGTCAGGCCGATCACCAGATCGCTGACACCGAGATCCAGGGCAATGTCGATCGCCCCCCAGACCAAAAGGCGTGAAGCGGCGATCAGCAATACCAGACCCAATCCCAGCCACATCAGGGCGCGACGCAGTGGCATGTGGCCGACGGCTTCCAGATCCTCGCTCACTTCGGTGCCCAGTCGGTCGGTCCTGTCGCGCATGCCCTCGCGGATGGTCCAGGTCATCAGTGCCGCGAACACCCCGAGCAGGACCAGCGCGTCCAGGCGGGAGACGGTGCCGTCCACCAGCTGCCAGGCCGCCAGGGCGGTTACCGCCAGCAGGATCGGCAATTCCTTGCGCAGGATCTGCGAATGCACCAGCAGCGGGCTGATCAGCGCGGTGATCCCGAGGATCAGCGCGATATTGGTGATATTGGAGCCATAGGCGTTCCCCAGCGCCAGCCCCGGATTACCCTGGGATGCGGCCATGGCCGAGACCACCATTTCCGGTGCCGAGGTGCCAAAGCCGATGATCACCATGCCGATCAACAGCGGCGGCACATTGAAATGCCAGGCGGTCGCCGCGGCTCCCGCCACGAACCGGTCTGCGCTCCAAACCAGAATAACAAGGCCGATGACAACGGCCCCCACTGCGATCATTGCTCCGCTCCTGCATCTGGCCGCCACCGGGAGAGGCGGCGGGCGAGGGGCTCACGATACTGGTCAAACAGCACCGCCGCCACTATCACCGCTCCGGTAATAATGCGCTTGCCGGGCTCGGAAATGCCCAGCTGCGCCAGCCCTGTCTGCATCACCGCGATGATCAGAACCCCGAGAAAGCTGTTGATCACCGAGCCCCTGCCACCCGACAGGCTGGTGCCACCGATAACCACCGCGGCAATGGCGGACAATTCCAGGCCGATGCCTGCGTTCGGGTCGGCGGTCTGCAGGTAGCCAAGTTGAAAGACCCCGCCCAGGGCCGCCAGCAGGCCGGCCAGTGCGAATACCAGCGCCTTCCAGCGAACGGTATGGAGACCCGACAATCGGGCCGCTTCCTCGTTGCTGCCGATGGCAATCATGTAGCGGCCGAACACGGTTCGCACCAGCACAAACTGGGCCAGGGCAACCACTGCCAATGCCGCCAGCAGTGCCGGCGACACCCCGAGTCCGGCCAGGGGTTCGCCGATGCGGCCGACAGCGGCGCCCAGGTACCGGGTCTGGGAGTCGGTGACCAGATAGGCGCCACCGCGGGCCATTTCCAGCATGCCCAGGGTAACGACGAAGGAGGGGATCGCCCAGCGCGCGCTGACGAAGCCGCTGGCGGCGCCGCAGGCAAGCCCGGTAAGCAGGCTGGCTGCAATGGCGGCAAACAGCGGCCAGTCGGCGTCGGTCATCAGCACGCCCATGACGGCCGCGCAGAGCGCCATGACGGAGCCCACGGACAGGTCGATGCCGGCAATCAGCAATACGAATGTCGTGCCTACCGCGATGACTGTCAGGGTGGGTATCTGGTTGGCGAGGGTGCGGAATGTCACGCCGGAGAAGAAGTATTCACTCTGGCTGCTGAAAAACAGCACCAGTATCAGCAGCACGGCGACCAGCCCCAGGGAGTTCCAGGGCAGGCGGATGGCAGGCAGTATAGTGCGGCTCACGGGCTGGTCTCCACGGCTGGGCGGCGGCCCTGTTGTCCCTGGCTGTAGTAGCGGAAGCTGGCTGCCAGCAGGTCTTCCTCGGTCACCGTATTGGCATCGAATTCACCGGCAAGGCGACCGTTGGACAGGACGATGACCCGGTCGGACAGGGCCAGCAGTTCCTCGGTTTCGCTGCTCACCACCACGACCGCCTTGCCACGGGCCGCGAGTTCACGGATCAGCTGCTGAATGCGCAGTTTGGCGCGGGCATCCACGCCCCTGCCGGGTTCGTCGAACAGCACGATATCCAGATCCTGCAGCAGCCAGCGGGCGATCAGCACCTTCTGCTGGTTGCCACCGCTCAACTGATTGACTGCCTGGGCGAGACTGTCGCGCTTCACCTCAAGCGTGTCGCAGAGCTGCTCGCAGTTCCGGGTAATGGCAGTGTCGTCGACTACCCCCAGTCCGTTGTGCAGCTGCGGCAACTTCCCCAGGCTGATGTTCATGGCGATGGATTTGTCCAGCAGCAGGCCCTGTCCCTTGCGGTCTTCCACCACCAGGCCGATGCCGGCGGCGATGGCTTGCCGCGGACTGCGGAAGCGATGCCGGTGGCTGAAACCGTCTGCCGGCAGGCGCAGCCAGCCACTGTCCGCGCTGTCCGCACCGAACAGAGCGCGCAGCAATTCGGTGCGTCCGGCGCCGATCAGCCCGCCTATACCCAGCACCTCGCCCCGGTGTAGCTCCAGATTGATATCGCTGAAGGCCCCCCGGCGCCCGAAGGCTTCCAGCCGCAGGGCAACTGCCCCGGGTGGCGGCCGGGACTTGGCGCCGGATGGTCTCGGCGTGGCGCCGGTCGCCGGCACGTGGACCATGGCCGGACCCGCCATCAGGTGGACCAGGCGATCGATGTCCAGATCGCGGGCAGTTTCGGTGGCTACGAGAACGCCGTCCCGCAACACCGAGACCCGGTCCGCCACCCGCTGGATCTCGCTCATGCGGTGGGAGATGTATATGACGCCGACGCCGGATTGGCGCAAGGCGTCAAGCTGCAGGAACAACTGGTCGATCTGGGGATCGGTGAGGGCGGCGGTGGGTTCATCCAGGATCAGCAGTTTGACGGGCTGGGCCAGTACCCGGGCGATCTCCACCAGCTGCTGTTTGCCGACACCCAGCGCCGCCACCGGCAGGTCGGGGTCCAGGTCGTCCAGCTGCAGCCGCGCCAGCGCCTCGCGAGCTCTGGCTCTCAGCGTGTGCCGGTTGATGATGCCCGCGCGGTTGCCCAGCTGCCTGAAACAGAGATTCTCGGCAATGCTCAGGTTGGGGAACAGGTTCAGCTCCTGCATCACCATGCGCACGCCGGCTGCCTCGGCATCGCGAATGGAGGCAGGCTGGTAGCGGCCTCCCTCCAGCAGCAGGCTGCCGCCGGAGGGCTGGTGGATGCCAGCTATGATATTGCACAGCGTGCTCTTGCCAGCGCCGTTACTGCCCATCAGGGCATGAATCTCGCCCCGGTTCAGGGTGAAGTCAACACCCCGGAGTACCGGCGCAGCAAACTGCTTGTCCAGTCCCCTTGTTGCCAGCAGGGCCGAGGGTGGCGTGTGCACCGCGCAGTCCCTATTGAGCACTGCTGACCACGACATCCACCGGCGTATTGCGATCCTGCGGGGCCTGGCCTGTCGCCAGGATCTCCAGCGCGTACTCAATACCGAATACCGCCAGCTGGTCACCGTACTGGTCGGCGGTGGCGAGCATTTCCCCGGACTGCACCAGGGTGTTGGCCGCGGAAATATTATCGAAGCCCACGACCAGTACCTGGTCCGCGCGACCGGCCTGGCGGACCGCGGCCACGGCACCCAGCGCCATACTGTCGTTGGCGCACAGCAGCGCCTTGAGATCGGGGTTTTCGCCGAGGATTGCACTGGCCACGCTGGCCGCGCGCGCCTGCTCCCAGTCTGCGGACTGGATTGAAACCACCTCGATCCCCGCGCTGCGCATGGCGTCTTCGAACCCGGCCTGTCGCTGCTGCGCATTGAAAGCCCCGGGGATACCTCCGATGATCGCCACCTGGTCGCCGGGGGCAAGCGCTGCCGCCAGCACCTCGCCCACCTTGCGTGCCCCCTCGCGGTTGTCCGGCCCGACGAAAGGTATGTCGATGCCCATGTCCGCGACGAGTTCGCGATCGAAGCGGTTATCGATATTCACCACCACGATGCCCTGGGCGACTGCGCGCCGGGCGACGGGCAACAGGCCCCGTGAGTCCGCGGGCGCGATCACAATGGCATCAACCCCGGTGGCCATCATCTGCTCGACCAGCGCCACCTGCTGCGCCAGGTCGCTTTCGTTGCGGATGCCGTTGACAATCAGCTCGTAGCTGCCAGGGTTCGCGGCCTGGTGGGCTCTGGCGCCATCGGCCATGTTGGTGAAGAACTCGTTGGCGAGTGACTTCATGACCAGGGCAATGCGCGGCGGCTGTGGGGTGGCCTCTGCGGCGGGTTGTTGCGGGGCATCCTGTTGTCCGCACGCGGTCAGCGCCAGCGCGAGCAGGAGGCCCCCAAGCAGGCGGCGGCGGGGTAAACATTGGCAGTGGCGGGGCACGGTTAGCTCCTTGCGTAGCGCGGCAGTATGGGGTCTGGCTGATTCTGCGCGTAAAACAGGGTGTCGAACACCCCTTTTGGCGCTAGTCTATGGGTCATACAAGCATAATAAGCTGGGTCGCGATGAGCTACCTCATTTCCGGCTTCTCGCTGTCAAGCGTGCGCATGAACCGTTCAGGCAGCATTCGCCTGCAGCAGCGCCCTCCGCGCCGCCACCCGGGGAGGGGGCCTGGCTGGACAGCCTGAGTGGAGGTTGCCAGGCGTGATCGCCCGTGGCTGTATAGACGGCATTTCTGCGGGTATGATTGACCAGCCCGAGGGCAGGGCATGACCTTTCAACGATTGAGTGGTTGACCTCAAGGAATGCGCAACATGGATAGTTCGGTTCAATCTGATCGCGTGGTGACCATGGTCGAGGCGCTGCTGGCGCGCGTTGGCGGAGCGGTACCCGCGGCGGAGTATTCGGCGCTCACCCAGCTGGCCTACAACCTGCTGGAGCCGGTGCCACCCTTTCTGCCCCCCAGCCCGCGTCAGGTGACGGTACTGATCGTGGACCTGCGCGGGTTTTCCTCACTGGCGGAAATCTGCACTTCCGCCGACCTGATCGACCTGCTGAAACCCTTTTTCGAACAGATGACGGCGCTTGTCCACGCGCACGGCGGCTTTGTCGACAAGTTTCTTGGCGATGGGGTGATGGCGCTGTTCGGTGCACCGACCCCCTGCGCTTGTCATCTCCAGCAAGCGCTGCAGTGCGCCGCCCGCATGCAGCAGGCCATGGTCGGGATCAACGCCGAAAACGTGCGCCGGGGCCTGCCGGAAATTCATGCCGGGATTGGTATCAACACCGGTGAGGTGATGGTCGGCAGTTTCGGCCCCGAGGACCACCGCGAGTACACCGCGATCGGAGACGAGGTGAATTTCGCGGCCAGGATCGAATCGTTCAGCTTGCGCGGTCAGGTGCTGCTGAGTGAAAACAGCTATCTGGCCGCGCGCGACAGCATAGAAGTGGGCGCCATGCGCCGCCTGCAGGTCAAGGGCAGGCGGGGCCCGGTAACCCTGTACGAGATGCTTGCCGTTACCGAGCCGGAGCGGCTTGAAGTGCCGCGGGTGGAGCTGCGTAATTCACCGCGTGTCGCAGTGGAGCTGCCGCTGCACTTCCACCGGGTGGACGGGAACGAAGTGCTGCAGGAGACCCATGCCGGCAGCATCCGCAATCTGGGTTACGATGGCATGCTGGCCCAGCTGGAACTGGAGTTGCCGACGCTCAGTGAAATAAACTTCCGGGTCAGCAGCGACTTTGCGACTGACGTTTCCGGCGAGGTCTATGCCCGGGCCCTGTACACCAGGCCGGTTGCCAACCGTTTCGAGATCTCCTTCGCATTCACCACGTCGGGCACTGCCGGGCATCAGGCCGTGCGCCGCTACGTCGACCAGCTACTCTGGGGCAGGCCATAGACCCGGGAAACAGCCCCGGGCTGATGCCCGTATTGAGCTGCCAGCCCTGTTCCTCGCCGCAGGCGTGCAATCGGCTGTTACCGGACTTTCTGCGCTGAAGTGAGGCCGTGGGTCTCCCGCGTGCGCGGCGGTGACTATCCAATTACCATGGCTTGGCTTATGCTGGCCCGGGACCCGGTCCGGTTGCCGGCGTGGTGATAGAAGGAAGCCCTGTGAAGTGGTTGTTGTTCTGGTTGCTACTGCTGCTGGGGATCGCGGTAGCGGCGGTCGCTGTCCATGAATATCAGACCTCTTATCTCCAGTCGCGTTACTTTACCCGCATGGCGGGGGAGCTCACTTTTGAGCTCAGGGATGGACCTTCCCGTTTTATCTGGTTTCCATCCTACGGCCCCTACAACGAGCAGCGGGGGTATACCCGGCTGCCGGAATTTATTGCGCGACTCAATAGCCGGGGCTACGAGATCGCCCGGCAAGGGTATTTCTCCAGGGCGCTGATGGATTATGTGCACTGGGGCGCCAACCCACCCTACCAGGAGAAGCTGCAGACAGGGTTGACCATTGTCGACAGGGAAGAGCGCACGCTGTTTGCCCACAGCGACCCCTCGCATGTCTACGGCAGCTTCGACGATATACCCCCGCTGCTGGTGGCCACCCTCCTGTTTATCGAGAACAGGGAGTTGCTGGCGGAAAAATACCCAAGCAAGAACCCGGTGGTGGAGTGGAACCGTCTTGCCGAGGCCCTGTTGGCCCAGGCGCAAAGCCTGGGCCAGTCCGATACGGCCACCCCCGGGGGCAGTACCCTGGCGACCCAGATGGAGAAATACCGCTACTCTCCCGGTGGCCTGACCATTGATGGCGGAGAGAAGATCCGTCAGATGATCTCTGCCAGTGTGCGGGTCTACCGCTTGGGAACGGATACCGGCGAGGCGAGGAAGCTGATTGTCCGGGACTACCTCAACTCCACGCCGCTGGCCGGTCGCGCCGGGCAGGGCGAAATCCACGGTCTCGGCGATGGCTTGAAATTCTGGTTCGGTATTGATTTTGCGTATGCCAACCAGATGCTCAGCGCAGAGCCAGGCGCCGCCGACATCGACGCAGTGGCGCGGGTGTTCCGGTCTGCACTCAGCCTGCTGCTGTCCCAGCGCAGGCCGTCCTACTACCTGCTTGCCGGGCGCGATGAACTCGGCGAATTGACCGACAGTTATCTGCGCGTGCTCACTGCAAACGGGATCATCGGGCCCAGGCTGCGCGATGCCGCGTTGCGCCAGCCGCTGGCGTTTCTCGAGCGGGTCGAGAAGCCGCCAGCCAGCTCGTTTGTTACCCGCAAGGTGATCAACAGTATTCGGACCGAACTGCTGTCCACGCTGGGTGTGCAGAGTCTCTACGCCCTGGACAGGCTCGACCTCCGGGTCCGCAGTTCTGTCGCCAGCGATATACAGCGCGAGGTCGAAGCACAGCTGCAGCGGGTAACCGAGCCTGCCTACGCGAGAGAGTCCGGTCTCCTCGGGGAGAAGCTGTTGCGCGAGGACCAGTTGGCTGCGCTGCGCTACAGCGTTCTACTCTATGAGCGCACTCCGAGCGGGAATCTGTTGCGGGTACAGACAGACAACATGAACATGCCCTTCGATATGAATACGGGTTCCAAGCTGGATCTTGGCTCGACGGCCAAGCTGCGCACGCTGATCAGCTATCTGGAGATTATCGAGACCGTCTATCTCGGTCATCGCGGTCTCGCCCCTGCGGAGAGGCAGATGGCGAGAAAAGTTGCCGAGGACCCGCTGCGGCAATGGACACTGGATTATCTGCAGCAGCACCCCGCGGCAACGCTGCGGGAGCTGCTGGCGGCGGCGATGCTGAGAAGCTATTCCGCCAGCCCGACCGAGTCCTTCTTCACCGCGGGCGGGATGCATCGCTTCAGCAACTTCGAGCGGCGGGACAACACCCGGGTGATGACGGTGGCCGAGGCGTTCAGCCGCTCGGTGAATCTGGTCTTTGTGCGCATGATGCGGGATGTCGCCCGCTACTACACGCTGGAGATACCCGGGGCCAGGGAGCTGCTGGAGAATCGGGATGACCCGCGGCGAAGAGAATATCTCGAGCGTTTCGCCGATATGGAGGGACAGACCTATCTGCAGCAGTTCTACCGGCGCTATGGCAAGTTGCCGGCGGAGCTGCTGCTGGCGGAGCTGGCGGACCGGACCAAGCCGCTTCCGGGAAGGCTTTCGATGGTGTTCCGCTCTGTGCTGCCAGACGCCAATGTGGAGGCGTTGGCAGCGTTTCTCGGGGCGCGGTTGAGCGAGGAGCTGCTGCAGGAGATCGATGCCGGCAAGCTCTATCAGCAATACGATCCGGCGCGATTCGACAGTAACGACCGGGCCTATCTTGCCAAGGTACACCCGCTGGAACTGTGGCTGGTGAAATACCTCCTCGACAACCCCGGGGCCAGCCTGCAACAGCTTGTCTCAGCGAGCACTGAGGCGCGCCAGGACGCTTACGCCTGGTTGACCCGGTCCAGGAAAGAGCGGGCCCAGAACAATCGGATCAGAATACTGCTGGAGCAGGATGCGTTCGAGAGTATCCACCAGCAGTGGCAGCGCCTGGGCTACCCCTTCAGTAGTCTGGTGCCATCCTATGCCACGGCCCTGGGAGCCTCTGCGGACCGGCCGACGGCCCTGGCGGAACTGATGGGTATCATCGTCAACGATGGGGCAAGGCTGCCGCTGCGGCAGCTTGAGGAGCTTCATTTTGCCCGGGGAACACCCTATGAAACCGAATTCCACCTGAGGCCACCACAGGGACACAGGGTGCTGTCCACGGAAATCGCGCGGACGGTGCGCAGGGCCCTGGCGGATATTGTGGATACGGGCACAGCACGCCGCCTGCGCGGGGTTTTGGTGGATGCCGCGGGGCAAGCCGTGGAAGTGGGCGGGAAAACCGGCACCGGCGACCACCGCAGCAAGATTTTTGGGCCGGGAAGGCAGTTGCTGGCGGAGGAGGTGGTCAACCGGAACGCCCTGTTCACCTTCTTTATCGGCGACCGCTTCTTCGGGGTCATTCTCGCCCATGTCGGCGGCGCACAGGCGGAGGGGTTCGAGTTTACCAGCGGGCTGCCGGCGCAGCTGCTGAAGGTCTTGCTGCCCTCACTGCGACCACTGCTGACCGAGGAGGCGGCGGGCCCGGTGGCGGGCATCCCGGCGGCGCTGCCCAGCGGCGGCTGACGCCCGGTGAATCAGTCCAGGGAGGCCAGTCGGAGTACCTGGCCGGGTTTGATCTTGTGGCTGTGGGTCAGGTCGTTCCAGGCCGCCAGCTCCTGGTGGGATACCTTGAAACGCCTGGCGATCTGCCACAGGGAGTCGCCTTTCTGGATGACATAGATCTCGGCGGAGCGACCTTTGCCAGATCCCGCCGAGCCGGGCGCGAAGCTGGCTACTCGCGCGATGCCGGTGGTGGATGTGGCCCGTGTTCCCGGCAGGCGCAGGTTCTGGCCGGCGCGTATCCGGTGCGCATCGCGAATGCCGTTCAGGGACATCAATGTGGCTACTGACGTGTTGTAGCGCCGGGCGATGGTCGACAGGGATTCACCGCTGGCAATGCGGTGGAGCACATCCGGCTGCTGGTGGTTGAATCGCGCGCCGGCCGGGATCGCCGCCAGGGCCTTGCTCAGGCTGACTGGCCGCAGGTCCCGGGGTATTCGCAGCTGGAAACCTCTGGGAATATGTTTTTCCCCGGACCACACGGGTTCCAGCAGTGACGGGTTGTGGCGGCGCAGCAGTTCAAGGTCTACTTTTGCCGCACGCGCCAGTTCGGTGGCCGGCACATAATCGGCAGTGACTACGGTGTCATAGCTCAGCGGCGCCGCCGGTTCCAGCTTGCCGAAGTACCTTGCGGCATTGCGGTCCACCTCGAGTGCGGCGAGAAACGAAGTGTAGAAGTTGCGTGAGGCAAAACCGAAACCGGTCCCGCTGTAGTCTCTGATGATGGTTTCGATATCTGTTGTCGCCATCGCCCTGGTGGCGCGCAGCATGCCGCCGGCACCGATGTTGTAGGCGGTGATGGCCAGTGGCCAGGAGCCGGTTGCCTGGTAATTCTGCTGCAGCAGTCTGGCCGCCGCCTCCGTGGAGACATAGGGGTCCATGCGCTGGTCGACAATGGCATCGACCAGCATATACCGCTGTGCGGTGGCCGGCATGAACTGCCACATGCCCGCCGCGGCTACCTTGGAATAGGCTCCGGGGTTGAACGAGGATTCCACGTGGGGGAGCACGTCCAGTTCCAGTGGCAGCTCATGCCGGGTGAGGATGCTGCGGATATGGGGTTTCCACTGGCCGGCCCTGACCAGGCCCTCGCGAAACCGGTCCGCCTGCCCGCGCTGGAAACGGACGTTGTCGGCCGCTCGCAGAAAGGTGCGGGGGTCGGTGCCAGGTGGCCAGGCTTTCCGGACGCTGGCCTCCAGCGCGCTCAGGCCCTCCCGCTTGCCCGCGCCGAGCCTGGACAGCGCAGCCTGGTACTGCTTTTGGGCCGCCTCGATCTCCCGGTTTTGCTGCGCGGGTGACAGGCCGGGAGAGAAGGTGAGCGTCTGGTAGACAACCGCGAGGTTCACGGCGTCGTGAATGTAGCCCTGCCCGGTCGAGACTTCCGTGTAGACCCGGGTCCAGAACTGCACTGCAGGTTCCAATCCCGGTGGGCGGGGAATTGCGCTTGCCGATGCGGCGGCAGCGCCGAGCGAAAGCCAGAGCACAAGCGCGATGCGGAGCATACAGGCCTCGTCGAAAGTATGATGGCGATTTATAGCAGATTTGTTCGCGGTAGGAAATCATCCCGGGAGCGATGGACAGCTGCCGGCCGTTCCGCCCGAGCAGTGACCGCAGTACCCGGGCCAGCCAGATCGTGTACCCTGATGTCACTGATAAACAGAGCACAAAGCGATGGAACTCAATTTGCGCCATTCCGCCATGTCGCCCTTTGCGCAACCAATCCGCAGCATGCCAGGTTATGCCGGATGCCCCTGGCAGAGTCATTCGCTGCACACAGAGGGCCGAAACCGTGCCTGACAACGGGTCCCGGCGAATCTCCCGGGTTCGCGCCAGCAGGGCCTATGCCCGTGCCACCAGCCGTGCCCGGGCCTATATCGAAGAGCCCGAAAAGCTGAAATCCCTGGCGGTGGCCGCGGGGCGCAAGGCCGAGACCCGCGGCGGACCGCTGGCCGCCATTGTGGCGCCGATCAGGGATGCCCTGCGGCTGGTGCGGGCCTATGCCGCTGGTTCCTATCGCGACATCTCCTGGCAGTCACTGCTGATCCTGGTGGCGGCGGTGGTGTACTTCGTGATGCCGGTGGACCTGGTGCCGGACTTTATCCTCGGCCTTGGCCTGCTGGACGATGCCGCTATACTCGGGTGGACATTGCGCACCCTGAACCGGGATCTGGAGCGGTTCCTGGCCTGGGAACGGGGCGAGGAGACGGCAGCCTCGCAACCGGAACCCGGCGGCGACAAAAGCGACTGACACCGGCAACGCACCCCAACACTGTGGATGGACTCAGTATGGAATTTACCCAGGTCATTTCTCTCTTCGCCTACGGTACCGAAGCGGTCGGCGTGCTGGTGGTGCTGGTCGGGGCGAGCTACTCATCGGTGGTGTTTATCCGGCACTTCAACAAGGTGCCGGAGGGCGTGGCCTATCACACCTTTCGCCGGCAGCTCGGCCGCTCCATCATCCTGGGCCTGGAATTCCTTATCGCAGGTGACATCATGCAGACGATCATTGTCGATGCGACCTGGCAGAACGTGGCGGTGCTGGGCCTGGTGATTCTCATCAGAACCTTCCTCAGCATGACCCTGCACCTGGAGATAGAAGGTCGCTGGCCCTGGCGGCAGGCAGCCGATGAGGGCCCGCGCGATGGAGGCACTGACCGGCGCTGATTGCAATCACGAATCGGCGCACTATACTGTATATATTTGGGTCTTCCCCGAATCGTGTGGAAACGTAGTGTTCCCCTCCCATCTTGGGTATGGTTCATCCATCATTCCTTTTTCTATTTTAGGCGATGGACGAAGTTACCCTCTATGAACGTATCCTCGGCATTTCCGATCCCTGGTTTGTCGAACATGTAGAACTCAATGCCGAAGCGGTTCATGTCTACCTTGGCTACGACAGTGGCATGGCGTTGCATTGCCCCATTTGTCATCAAGAGGCTCGGCGCTACGACGCCAAGCCCCGCACTTGGCGGCATATGGATACCTGCCAATACCAGACCCTGGTGCATTGCGACATTCCCCGGACCGATTGTCCCGAGCATGGAGCGCGCCAGATTGAGGTTCCCTGGGCGCAACGGAACGGTCGATTCACCCACCTGTTCGAGAACACCGTAATTGATTGGTTACAGGAGTTGAGCATCAACGCTGTGGCCCGTCGATTTAACCTGAGCTGGAATGCGGTGGATCGCATCATGCGAGATGCCGTTGCCCGTGGACTGGCCCGACGAACCAGTCCAGACATCACTCACCTGTCTGTGGACGAAGTCAGCCGGAAGAAGGGCCATCACTACGTAACGGTGATCTCAAACCGGCAAGGGCAGGTAGTCGGTGTGCAGGACGGCAAGGACAAGGACAGTCTCCGGTCGTTTTATGCGGCACTCGACCAGCAGCAGCTCACCGCTATAGACACCATCAGCATGGATATGTCGCCGGCCTATATCTACGCGACACTGGAGGAGGTGCCGGCGGCGAAAAGGAAGATCTGCTTTGACAAGTTCCATGTCATCCAAGACCTGAATAAAGCCGTTGACGGCGTCCGAAAAACCGAGATGGGGCAGACCGCCACCGGTGATCGCCGATCACTGCATCTGTCCCGCTACCTCTGGCTGCGCAATGAGCAGAACCTGACCCAAGCTCATCGAGAAATGAAGGCCCATCTGAGTCGCATTGCCACCAAGACGGCAAGGGCTTGGGCCATTGTGCAGTATGCGAAAGGTCTGTGGGATTACAGCTACCCCCGAGAGGCCGAGAGGGCGTGGCTGAAATGGTATGGCTGGGCCATCAGAAGCCGCCTGACACCGATGAAGACAGCCGCCAAGGCCATCAAGAAAAAACTCTGGGGCATTATCAATGCCATCACCAAACAGCGCACCAATGCACTCGCGGAGAGCATCAATGCGAAGCTCAAACTGATCAAGGTGAGAGCCAAGGGATTTAGAAGCAACGTTCGTTTCCAGAATACGATCTGGTTCTATTTAGGGGGACTCAATCTGAAACATTGACCCACCGGGAAAAGGGAGGACCCATAAATATGCAGCACAGGAGCTGGCTCTTCGAACACCATAGCGAACCAGCTTGCCTACGCCCGGGCGGAGGAAAAATCTCCGCGGAGATTCTGGCGTCCGACGACGTTCAGGAGCAAAGGATGTCATGGGGGAACAGTTCCCCCTGAAATCAGCAAGGCTTTTCTGCTGTTGGGGCTGGCGTCAAGAGTGCGGCATTGCGGTCATGTCGACCCCAATGCGGGTGGCGCTTTTCAGGGCCGGGCCTCCAGGCGGTTGAGGGTCCAGTCATAGTCGAGGAAGCGGACCTTCAGCCTGCCACTGGCCAGCTTTTCCCGGGCATCTGCATCCAGCCCCAGGGCGCCTGCATACAGGGCAAGGAATGAGGCCAGCGTGTCCGCAGCGCGCCAGCCGCGTTCAAAGTCCTCCCGGTACCACTTGAAGATGGATGACACTTCGAGGCGGCCATCGCGGAAGCGGTTGCGGCTGCTGTCGCCGAGGAATCGCGTGCTGCTGTCCTCCAGCTGGGATTCCAGCTCCGCGGCGGTAAAGGGCTCGGGCCGCAGGGCCGGGCAGCCGATGGAGGCGCAGTTCACCGCGAAGTGGATACGCGGCTCGTCGTAACGCCCGGGCTCGCGGATGATCTCGTGTTCGATCCGGTCCAGGTACATCGGCTCCCCCAGCAGGGTAAAGAAGCGCATTTTCCAGGGATTCTGCCAGAAGCTGCCGATATCGCGGATGGAGTCCACCGGGTAGTGGTCGATGATCAGCTTCAGGGTAAAGGCATTGTAGGCATTGATCAGGAACGCCAGCTGCTCGGCCTCTGTCCAGCGCTCGAACTCGGGTGCTGCCACTGCGCTGAGCTCAGCCAGGTACCCCGCCAGCTCTGCCGGTTCCGCCCGCAGCGCGGCGTAGTCAACGCGGCTGTTGTGGCCGCCTGGCTGCCACTGCACGTGCGTGGCAAGCACGCCCGCGAAACGCCCGTGGCTGTGATCGAAACCCAGGGCCGGCTGTGTCAGCAACAGCAGGGCAACAACTGCTCCCAATATCGTCCGCGTCACGCCCGGCCTCCGCGCCGCCAGCGGTGGTAGCGCTCCAGCCAGCGCAGCACGCGCTCGGGGGCGTGGGCTTTTTTCCACTCCCCGGCGGCGTACTTGTTGGCCTCCGCCAGGGTCGGGTAGGTGTGGATGGTGCCGAGGATCTTGTTCAGCCCCAGACCGTGGCGCATCGCCAGCACGAACTCCGCCAGCAGGTCGCCACCCTGGGTGCCGACGAGGGTAACGCCCAGGATACGGTCGCGGCCCGGCACGGTCAGGACCTTGACGAAGCCGCTGGTGGCGCTGTCGGCAATCGCCCGGTCCAGTTCCGCCAGCTCGAAGCGGGTGACCTCGAAGGCAATGCCGCGCTCGCGGGCTTCCTCCTCGCTCAGGCCCACCCGGGCTACTTCCGGGTCGATGAAGGTGGTCCAGGGGATCACCGAGTAATCCACCTTGAAGCGCTTGAACTGGCCGAACAGCGCGTTCACCGCCGCGTACCAGGCCATGTGGGCGGCAGTGTGGGTGAACTGGTAGGGACCGGCGACATCGCCGGCGGCGTAGATGTTCGGATACAGGGTTTCCAGGTAGTCGTTGGTCGCCACGGTCTTGCTGGTGGGTATGCCCAGCTCTTCCAGGCCATAGCCGGTGAGGCGGGCCTTGCGGCCGACGGCTACCAGCAGCTGGTCGAACTCGATGGTTTTTTCCTCGCCCGCATGGGCCACCACCAGCAGTTTGCGCTCGCCGTCCCGCTCGCAGCGCAGGGCGGCGTGCCCGGTCAGCACCTGCACCCCGTCCCGCACCAGCGCCTGCCGCGCCAGCTCGGAGACTTCCGGGTCCTCCTTGTGCAGGATGCGCTCGCCGCGCTGGACCAGGCTCACTGTACTGCCCAGGCGGGCAAAGGCCTGGGCCAGCTCGCTGCCGATGGGACCGCCGCCCAGCACGACCAGGCGCGGGGGTGGTGTATCCAGCTCGGCGAAGGCGCCCCACAACGTGTCGCTGGTGACATAGCCCACGTCCTCCAGCCCAGGCAGGTCCGGTATCAGGGGGGCGGCGCCGGCGGCGATGACAATCGCCCGGCTGGTCAGGCGCTGGCTGCCGCCGTCGTTGAGGGCAATGTCCACGGTCCAGGGGTCGATGATCTTCGCGTAGCCCTGCAGCACTTCGACGCCCAGCCCCGTGTAACGCTCAACACTGTCGTGGGGCTCCACTTCGGCGATGATCCGGTGCACCCGCGCCATGACCGCACGGAAGCTGAACTGCGGTGTTGCCGGCTCCAGCCCGTAGTGGTCGGCGTGGCGCATCTGCTGCGCGACTTTCGCGCTTTTGATCAGCGCCTTGCTGGGTACGCAGCCGTAGTTGAGGCAGTCGCCGCCCATTTTGTGGGCCTCCACCAGGGTGACCTTCGCCTTTACCGCCGCGGCGATATAGGCGGACACCAGGCCGCCGGCGCCGGCCCCGATCACGACCAGGTTGCGATCAAAACGCTTCGGCTTGCGCCAGGGTTTGTAGACCCGCTGCCGCTGTACCGCGGCGACGATGGCCCTGGCAATCCAGGGGAACATCCCCAGCAGCGCGAAGGACAGCAACAGCTCCAGTGACAGGATATCCCCGACCCGCTCTATAGCCGCGAGCTGGGTGCCCGCGTTCACATAGACCGCGGTCCCCGCCAGCATGCCCACCTGGCTGATCCAGTAGAAGGTCCAGGTGCGCAGCCGGGTCAGACCCATCACCAGGTTGATGATAAAGAAGGGAAAAATGGGCACCAGGCGCAGGGTGAACAGGTAGAAGGCGCCGTCCCGTTCAATGCCCCGGTCGATGGCCTTGAGGCGCTCCCCGAAGCGCCGCTCCACGGTATCGCGCAGCAGGAAGCGCGCCACCAGGAAGGCCAGAGTGGCGCCTATGGTGGAGGCAAAGGACACCAGCAGCAGGCCCTGGCCGAGCCCGAACAGGGCGCCACCCGCCAGGGTCATGATCGCCGCACCCGGCAGGGACAGGGCTGTGACAATGACATAGATGACAAAGTAGGCCGCTGGCACCAGCACCGGGTGCTGAGCCAGCAAGCCGGCGAAGCGCGCCTGGCTGGTCTTGAGCTGGTCCAGGGTCAGGTAATCGTCCAGACCCAGGGCGAAGAACGCCAGTACCAGGGCAGCGACGGCAGCAATCAGCAGCAGTTTCTTGTTCACGATTTTCCTCGGGAGTCTGTTTGGGCAAGGTTGGCGTCGGCATGGCAATTACTGCGGCAGGGCGCCGCCGCAGCTGCTGCCCTGGCCGGCGGTGCAGCCGTAGCAGTGCTCGGCAACCCGGATTTCCCGGCCACTGAGGTCGCTGTCCAGCAGGGTTTGCAGCCTGGGCCGGGAGGTCGCTCCCGCCAGTGGCAGGTCCAGCTGCTGGTTGAAGTCGCAGTCATACAGGTAGCCCTGCCAGTCCACGCTGACCAGTGACCGGCACATGACCGAGGCCAGGTTGTGCGGCTGGTAGGCGTCTTTCAGCAGTTGCAGGTAGGTCCCAAACTGGCCCTTGGAAATCAGGGTGCTGCCAAAACGCTTGATCGGCATGTTGGCGAGGGTGAACAGGGCGTTGAATTCAATCCCGAAATGGCTGTACAGCTCCCGCTTGTAATCGGCCTCCAGCGCCCCTTGCTCCGGCGGCAAACTGGGGCCCAGCGGGTTGTAGACCAGGTTCAGGGTCAGGTCGCTGCCGGCCCTGCCGTAGCCCAGGGCGTTCAGCGCCTGCAGGGCGGCGATACTCTTGTCGAACACGCCATTGCCGCGCTGCTGGTCGACGTTGGCGGGGGAATAGCAGGGCATGGAGGCGACGATGTCCACCCCTTGCTGGGCCAGGAACTCAGCCATGGACTCATAGCCCGGCTCCTGCAGAATGGTCAGGTTGCAGCGGTCCATGACCTTGACCCCCAGAGCGCCGGCCGCCATCACCAATTCACGAAAGCGCGGGTGCATTTCCGGTGCACCGCCGGTGAGGTCCAGCAGCTGGATATTGCGGGCCTCGAGGATTCGCGGGATCAGCGCGATGTGCTCGTCGTCCATCATTTCGGTACGGGTGGGGCCGGCATTGACATGGCAGTGCACGCAGCTCTGGTTGCACAAGTAGCCCAGGTTCACCTGCAGGGTGTGCAGCTCACCCCGGTTGATCGGGGGGAAATCGGTCGCTTCCAGCAGGGGCAGTGTGGCGTGCATGGGGTCAGTGGTCTCCTGGGTGGCGAAAGGTAGTGGTCGACTTCGATTCAACAGGATACGCCGGCGCCGGTTTTAGTACGTCTCGAGGGCAGTATCCTGTAGTTTGGCATCGATCAAGGTGTCATGCACGCTGCTCAGCCGGGCGCAGCTGCATGAGACAGCTGCTTGGGAGGCTTGGTTCCGCCTTTTGCGGAAACGGGACAGGCCCCGGGCTGCTCCCGGGTCGGCGGGAAAGAGGCTTGTGGGAGGCTTGCGCTTGTGCCTCCCCCCTGGGCGCGAAAGTCGGTCAGGGGGAGGCTTTGCTGGTTGGAGCTACGGTGCGGGCTGCCTCGGGTCAAACCTCGTCGCAGATTGGCAGCGCACAGCTGTTGCCGGAGGCAATCGGACTGTCGATGACGCAGGCAGGATGGGCCTCACCGTTATTGGGTATCAGGGTGCAGGTATCGCCCGGATCAGCAAATTCATAGCCAAGCACGCGCATGGCGTTGGGGCAGTCATTGGTGAAGATGTTGCCTCCCCGGGTCAGGATCGCGTAACTGCCCCCGGTTTCGCAATCCCCCTGCGAGGTAACGCTGAAGGAACTGGTCGCCATGCTGCGCTCAATACCAACGCCACCCGTCACGAGGCCGGCGGAGCACAGGGCAATGGCGGCGGCCCGGCCGGTCTTGCCATCTTTCGCCGTCCGCAAGGCAACCACGGCGAGGAGCAGGGCGAGGACAACAAGGGCAGCGGTGCCCAGTGTCGGAACGGGTATGAGGGAATTGGGGCCGAAGGTGACGACGACGCCCGGCCCTCCTGCCAATACCACGGGTGCGGCGGTCATTGTTGAGAGGGCAAGTGCCAGGCGCGCTGCCGGGCGGCGAAGATCCGTGTTCATGGTTGTGTCCTCCAGTCGAAAACTTGTCTAGCCGGGATACGCGTCTAGTGTGCCGCTAACGAGGGTTAGTTTGCAAGCTTGAGGGCGCCCAGGGATCGGTTATCATTGGGGGTCTGTCAGTGCCGGAGTGTTCATGGAAACCGAGATCGTCGTAACGTCCCTGTCCACACAGGTGTACACCCTGACCTTCGCGGTGTTCGGCATCTGCATGCTGTGGGAGATGTTTGCCCCGCGCCGCAAGGTGGCCAAAGGTCTTGCCTGGCGCTGGGGCAACAACTTTTCCCTGGGTCTGGTCAGCTGGTACCTGACTGCGGTGGCGAATACGCTGCTGGTGCTGTGGGTGGCGGACTGGACCGACGAGCGTGAGCTGGGCGTGCTGGCGCCGCTGGGGCTGGGGGCTACAGCGGAATTCCTGATTCTGCTGGCGTCGACGCAGCTGCTGGGCTACTGGGTGCATGTGGCCTTTCACCGGGTGTCCTGGCTCTGGCCACTCCATGCGGTGCACCATTCCGACACCGAGGTGGACGTTTCCACCGGCTATCGACATCATCCGCTGGAGCCGTTGCTGACCCTGCCCATCAGCGCGCCCCTCGTGTTCTTGCTCGGGGTGTCCCTGGAGGCCGCGGTCTTCTACCGTCTGTTCGCGGTGGTGGCAACCGTGTTCAGTCACAGCAATGTGCGGATTCCCGAAGGCCTGGAGCGCTACCTGCGCCTGATCGTGCTGACCCCGGATTTCCACCGGGTGCACCACAGTTCCGATCCTCCCTATACCAACAGCAACTACGGTTCGCTGGTGCCCTGGTTTGACTACGTATTCGGCTCTGCGCGGCACTGGACCTTCAGTGAGCACGAGACCAGGGAGCTGGGCCTGGAGTACCTGCGCGAGCCGCGGGATTCGCGTTTTGATCACCTGCTGACCCAGCCGCTGTCGGTGCCGGCCGGCGGGGCACAGGAACAGCGGCGCTAAGTCCGCGGCGCGCGTTTTCCCGGCGGTGAATTCCCCGCCGCTTTCTTCTATAATGTCGCGCTTTTCCGGGCCTGGCCCCGGTTCCTTTTGGCCAGTGCAGGTTCTGGAGCACAGCATGTCCGAGCGCAAGGCAAGCGTCACTCGCAATACCCTGGAGACCCGGATCACCGCCACGGTGGACCTGGATGGTAGCGGCGAGGCGAAATTCGACACCGGTATTCCCTTCCTGGAACATATGCTGGACCAGATTGCCCGCCACGGCATGATGGACCTGGATATCGTCGCCAAGGGTGACCTGCATATCGACGACCACCACACGGTGGAAGACATCGGCATCACCCTCGGCCAGGCATTCACCAAAGCCGTCGGCGACAAGAAGGGCATCGTCCGCTACGGCCACAGCTACGTGCCGCTGGACGAGGCCCTGTCCCGGGTGGTGGTGGACTTCTCCGGCCGCCCCGGGCTGGTCTACCATATCCCCTTTACCCGTGCCCAGGTGGGCGGTTTTGACGTGGACCTGTTCCAGGAGTTCTTCCAGGGCTTCGTCAACCATGCCCAGGTCACCCTGCACATCGACAACCTGCGGGGCGACAACAGCCACCACCAGATCGAAACCGTGTTCAAGGCCTTCGGCCGCGCCCTGCGCATGGCCCTGGCCGCGGATCCGGCAATGGCGGGCATCACGCCCTCCACCAAGGGTGTGCTGTAATCCCGTGACCGGTACCGTTGCAGTTATCGACTATGGCATGGGTAACCTGCACTCCGTGGCCAGCGCCCTGGCCCACGCCGGCGCCGACCGGGTGGTGGTCACCCACGACGCCGCACAGATCCGCGCCGCCGACCGGGTGGTGTTTCCCGGCGTGGGTGCCATCCGCGACTGCATGGCGGAGATCCGCCGCCTGCACTGCGACGAGCTGCTGCAGCTGGCGCTGACCGAGGAGCGCAAGCCGGTGCTGGCCATCTGCGTCGGCATGCAGGCCCTGCTGGACAGCTCCGAGGAAAACGGCGGCGTACCCTGCCTCGGCATTATTCCGGGCCAGGTGCGCCACTTTGGCCACCCCCTGCTGGCCGCCGATGGCGCCCGCCTCAAGGTGCCGCACATGGGCTGGAATACGGTGCACAAGGTGGGTGACCACCCGCTCTGGGAAGGTATCGCCGATGCGACCCGCTTCTACTTCGTGCACAGCTACTATGTCACCGCCGAGGACCGCTCCCTGGTCGCCGGCACCGTCGATTACGGGGTTGTCGCCGATGCGGCCCTGGCCCGCGACAACCTGTTCGCCACCCAGTTCCACCCGGAGAAGAGCCACACTGCCGGGCTGCAACTGCTGCGCAATTTTCTCGCCTGGAACCCCGCATGCTGATTATTCCCGCCATTGATCTCAAGGACGGCCACTGTGTACGCCTGCGCCAGGGCCTGATGGAGGACAGCACCGTGTTCTCCGACGACCCGGTGGCCGTGGCCAAACGCTGGGTGGATGCCGGCTGCCGGCGCCTGCATCTGGTGGACCTGAACGGCGCCTTCGCCGGTGAGCCGGTCAACGGCGAGGTGGTCACCGCGATTGCCGCTGCGTACCCAGGCCTGCCGGTACAGATCGGCGGCGGCATCCGCAACCTGGAGACCATCGAGCACTATGTGCGCGCCGGAGTCAGCTACGTGATTATCGGCACCAAAGCGGTCAAGGAGCCCGCGTTTGTGGCCGAAGCCTGCCGCGCCTTTCCGGGCAAGGTCATCGTCGGCCTGGACGCGAAGGACGGCCTGGTGGCCACCGATGGCTGGGCGGAAGTGTCCAGCGTGCTGGCCACGGACCTGGCCCGGCGCTTCGAGGCCGACGGCGTGTCCGCGATCGTCTACACCGATATCGCCCGCGACGGCATGATGCAGGGGGTGAACGTGGAAGCCACCGTGGCCATGGCCCGCGCTTCCAGCATCCCGGTCATCGCCTCCGGCGGCATTACCAACCTCGATGACATACGCGCTCTCAAGGCCGTTGCCCGCGAGGGTATCTGCGGCGCCATCACCGGCCGTGCCATCTACGAGGGCACCCTGGATGTGGCCGAGGCCCAGCGCCTCTGTGACGAGGACGCCTGAGCCGTGGGCCTCGCCAAACGCATCATTCCCTGCCTGGACGTGGACAACGGCCGGGTGGTAAAGGGCGTCAATTTTGTCGGCATCCGCGACGCCGGCGACCCGGTGGAGATTGCCCGCCGTTACAATGAGCAGGGTGCCGACGAGATCACTTTTCTCGATATCACTGCCAGCCACGAGGGTCGTGATACCACGGTCCACACGGTTGAGCAGATTGCCGAACAGGTCTTTATTCCGCTGACCGTGGGTGGCGGCATCCGCTCCCTGCAGGACATCCGCATCATGCTCAACGCCGGTGCCGACAAGGTCAGTATCAACACCGCCGCCATCCATAACCCGGAGCTGGTGCGGCAGGCTTCCGAGCGCTTCGGCGCCCAGTGCATCGTGGTCGCCATCGACGCCAAGCGCGTGGCGGATGTCGACGGCCAGCCGCGCTGGGAAATCTTCACCCACGGCGGGCGCAAGCCCACCGGCATCGACGCCGTGGCCTGGGCGGCGAAAATGGCCGAGCTGGGGGCCGGGGAAATCCTGCTCACCAGCATGGATCGCGACGGTACCAAAAACGGTTTCGAGCTGGGTGTCACCCGCGCCATTACCGACGCGGTGGATATACCGGTGATCGCTTCCGGCGGGGTCGGCAAGCTGCAGCACCTGGTGGACGGCATTCTGCTGGGCGGCGCCGATGCGGTGCTGGCGGCCAGCATTTTCCACTTTGGCGAGTTCACGGTGCCCGAGGCCAAGGCCTATATGGCAGAGCACGGGATCGAGGTACGGATCTGAACTTCGCGGCGGCAGAGGGGGTGCCCGCCTGATGGTCGCCCAGCTCGCGGAGCCGTCGCTCACCCATTTCCTCGATTTGCTGCTTGATGTGGTTTGCGTGGTGGACAGGGATGGCCGCTTTCGCTACGTGTCCGCTGCCTGCGAGAGTGTGTTTGGTTATACCCAGGAAGAAATGCTAGGCCTGACTGTGCAGGACCTGGTCCATCCCGAGGACCGGGACACCACGCTGGAAGTCGCCCGCCAGGTGATGGCCGGTGCCGCCAGCACCCAGTTTGAAAATCGCTACCTGCGCAAGGATGGTGAGCTTGTCCACATCATGTGGACTGCGCGCTGGTCCGAGCAGGACCAGGTCCGGATCGGCGTTGCCCGCGATATCAGCCGGCGCAAGCAGGCCGAGCTGGTGCAGTCCGCCCTGCTGCGCATTTCCCAGGCGGCCCACCGGACCCGGGACTTCGACAGCCTGCTGGATCAGATTCGCGCTGTGGTCGCCAACCTCGTGCCCTGCGAGGTGTTCTATGTGGCCCTGCGCGACGATCGCGACGGACACTGGCACCACAGCTTCTACCGGGACGAGCGGGACAGGGAAGCCGCGCCGCCGGCTGTGGTGGAGCCCCTTTGCGAGCGGGTACACACCGAGGGCCGGACCCTGCTGCTGGGGCCTGAGGCACTGGCTGCGGGGCCCGGGGATGGGCCCCGCTTCTGGCTGGGCCTGCCGCTGCTTGATGAGCACGGTGTCATGGGGGTATTGGTAGTCAAGAGCTACGCTCCGCTGGCCCGTGTGACGGAGGAGGACCAGAACCTGTTGGAGTTCGTGGCGGACCAGGTGGCCATTGCCATCAGCCAGCGGCGCATGCTGGCGCAACTGGAGCGACAGGCCCGGCACGATGTGCTGACCGGTTTACCCAACCGTGCCCTGCTGGATGATCGCTTGCAAAAGGCGATCAGCGCCGCCGAGCGGGATTCCAGCATGCTTGCGCTGCTGTTCGTCGACATGGATGACTTCAAGCATGTGAACGATACCCTGGGACACGACGCCGGTGACCGCCTGCTGCAGCTCACCGCGCAGCGGCTGCTGGCCAGTGTGCGGGCCTCGGACACTGTGGCCCGGGTGGGCGGGGACGAGTTCGTGATCGTACTGGAGGGACTGGCGACGACCGATCACGCCCAGGCTCTGCTGGACAAGATCCAGGCAGCGTTCCTCCTCCCGTTCGAGCTCGGTCCGCAGGGGTCGGTGTTCTCCCGGCTGAGCGTCGGTATGGCGCTGTATCCACGGGATGGCACCACTCCGGCAGCCCTGTTGCGGCACGCGGACAAGCGCATGTATGCTGCCAAGGAAGCGTTATCCGCACCGCCTGCCCGCGGCCAGGGTGACATCGACAACTGAGAGGCTACCGAGCATGATGTTTCGTCAGCTTTTCGACAGCAGTTCATCCACCTACACCTATCTCCTTGCGGACGAGCAACAGCGCGAGGCGTTGCTTATCGACCCCGTGTTTGGTCAGGCCAGCCGCGACCTGGCCCTGCTGGAGGAGCTGGGTCTGAGCCTCACCCTGGTGGTCGATACCCACGCCCACGCCGACCACATTACCGCTGCCTGGTTGCTGCAGCAGGAGACCGGCTGCCGGATTGCCTCGGCCCGGGTCATCGGCGCGGCCCATGTGGACCTGCCGCTGGAGGATGGCCAGGTGTTCGGCGTCGCGGGGGTAAGCCTCACGGCGATGGCGACGCCGGGTCACACTGACGGCTGCATGAGCTATGTGCTCGCCGACCAGTCCATGGTTTTCACCGGAGACACGCTGCTGATCCGCGGCTGCGGGCGCAGCGATTTCCAGCAGGGCAGCGCTCGCAGTCTCTACGCGTCTATCACCGGCCGGCTGTTCAGCCTGCCGGATGACTGCCTGGTCTACCCCGCCCACGACTACAACGGCAGGACCGTGAGCTCCATCGGCGAGGAAAAAGCCTTCAATGCCCGGGTCGGTGGCGGCGCCAATGAGACCGATTTCGTCGAGTACATGAACGCCATGAAGCTGCCCCATCCCAAGAAAATCGACGAGGCGGTGCCGGCCAACCTGCGCAGCGGCTGTCCCGAGGATGGCCGCTTGCCGCCACGGCCGGACTGGGCGGATATCCATCTGACCTACGCCGGGGTGCCGGAGATTGGCGCGGAGTGGCTGGAGCGGCACCTGGACGAGGTGACGGTGCTGGATGTGCGCCTCGGCGAGGAAGTGCGGGACAGTCCCCTCAGCGGACGGCTGGTGGATGTTCACATCCCCCTGGATGAACTGCAGGCCCGGGTGGCTGAGGTCCCGCGGGACAAGCCGGTGGTGGCCCTGTGCCGCTCGGGTCGCCGCTCGGCCCTGGCGGTGAATATCCTCAAGGAGCAAGGGTTTGAGCGGGTCGCCAGTTTAAGCCAGGGCCTGCGGCAGCTGACCCAGCCCTGAGCCTTCAAACCAGCAGCAGCCACCAGGCGCTGATTGCGCTCAGCAGGGTCGCCCCGCCGTAGCAGAGCAGCTGCATGGGCAGCCGGGGGGCCTGCAGATGCAGGTCGTGCAGGCCGTGATAGATGCGATGCAGGGTGTGGAACAGGGGCAGCGCGATGCAGGCCAGTACCAGCACCTTGCCCAGGGGGTGCGCCAGCAGCGCGCCGATGGCGGCATGGGCCGCCTGCGGGTCGCCGGCCGCCAGCCAGGGCAGCAGCGCTGTGGTCAGCACCAGCCCCGGGCCGAAAAACGCCAGCAGCATGCCGCCGGCACCGAACAGGGACCAGGCAATGGGTTCATGGGAGCGGCGCACCTTCAGTATCCTCCCGCCGCGCGCAGCAGCAGTAGCGCCAGCACCAGCAGGCCGGCATTGCAGGTCACGGCACCCAGCTGGTGCACCCGCTGTACCGTAGCCGGGCTTACCCGCAGGCGGTCACTGTCGATGACCAGGATCTTCGGCACCAGGGCAATCCAGGTAACCGCATGGTACTGCGCCGCCGCCAGCGCCAAGCCGTGCAGGGCCAGCAGCCAGGGACTGCGCAGCAGCGCCAGCCAGGCCAGGAATGCCGCCTCGCCGCGGGTAAACTGGTACAGGCCGCTCATCAGCAGCAGGGCGTACAGCAACAGGGGCAGCGCCGTGGCCTCGCGCAGCATGTAGCGCCGGTAGGCGGGATTGCGCAGCCACCAGTCGGCGCGCTGGCGCTGAACGTAGGGTTTACGCATTGTCCTTGCCTCGCAGGATGTTGAACAGGTTCACTGCATAATTGAGGTCCGATGCCACCTTGCCCCGGTTGATGGCCGCGGCCGGATCGACATCCTTGGGGCACACTTCCGAGCAGTAGCCGACGAAAGTGCAGGACCACACGCCCACGTCGGCATTCAGCCATTGCATCCGCTGCGCCGCGCCTTCATCCCGGGAATCCAGGTTGTAGCGCTGGGCCAGGGCCAGGGCTCCCGGTCCGAGAAACGCTGGATCGCGGCCGAACTGGGGGCAGGCGGCGTAGCACAGGCCGCAGTTGATGCACTGGCCGAAGGCGGCATAGCGCTGCATCTGCTCCGGGGTCTGCAGGTAGGCGCCCTCGCCGACCGGGCTCTCCCGGGCGCGGATCAGCCAGGGCTGCACGGTTTCCAGGTGCTCGACCAAGCCGCTGATATCGGACACCAGGTCGCGCTCGATGGGGAAGTTGTCCAGGGCCCGGACCTGCACGGGGCCCCTGTCCCGATAGTCGCGGAGGAAGGTCTTGCAGGCCAGGCGGGGCTCGTTGTTCACCATCACCCCGCAGCTGCCGCAGATCGCCATGCGGCAGGACCAGCGGTGGCTCAAGGTCGGGTCCTGCTGGTCCTTGATCTGGTTCAGCGCGTCCAGAATGGAGAGGTCTTCGCTGTAGGGCACCTCGAAACTCTGTTCCCAGGGTGCGGCGTCCTCTTCAGGCCGGTAGCGCTGCACCCGCACGGTCACCTTGTCGGTCACGGTTTTGCCTCCTGCTGGCCCGCGTCGCCGTAGTGGCGTTCCGCCGGCTGGGAACGGGTGATCACCACATCCTGCCAGTCCAGCCGGGGCACATCTGCTGCGCGGTAGACCAGGCTGTGCTTGAGGAACTGCGCGTCATCGCGCCGCGGGAAGTCTTCCGGGCGCTGGTGGCTGCCGCGGGATTCCTGGCGCGCCAGCGCCGCATGGGCCATGGCCTCCGCGACATCCAGCAGGTAGCCCAGCTCGATGGCGTTCAGCCATTCGGTATTGAAGGCGCGGCTGCGATCCACCAGCCCCAGCTTGCGGTAGCGCTCCTTGAGTTCGGCGATCGCGGTGCAGGTCTGCTGCAGCTGCCCCGGCAGGCGGAAAATGCCGGCCCCCTCTTCCATCGCGCGGGCCATGGCATCGCGAATAGCGGCCAGGCTCTCGCTGCCGCTGGACTCGCGCAGGGCGTCCAGGCGAGCAGCATTGTCCTCTGCCTGGGCCAGCAGGCGCTGTGGATCCAGCACTGGCCCCTGGCCTGCGCGCGCTGCCGCCTGTTCCCCCGCCACCCGGCCGAATACGCCCAGCTCAGCGAGAGAGTTGGAGCCCAGCCGGTTGGCGCCGTGCAGCCCCACGCTGGCACATTCCCCGGCGGCAAACAGTCCGGGCAGGGCGGTTGCGGTATGCCGGTCGGTCTGGATCCCGCCCATGGTGTAGTGGGCGGTGGGCCGCACCGGAATCGGTTCGTACACTGCATCGACATTGACATAGGTGCGGGCCAGCTCGCGGATAAACGGCAGCCGCTCATTGATGCGCGCTTCCCCGAGGTGGCGCAGGTCCAGGTTCACCGCCTCGCCGCGGCGGGTGGCCAGCGCCCGCCCCGCCTGGGCCTCGTGCCAGAAGGCCTGGCTCAGGCGATCCCGCGGCCCCAGCTCCATGTACTTGTTCCTTGGCTCACCCAGCGGCGTTTCCGGACCCAGGCCGTAGTCCTGCAGGTAGCGGTAGCCGTCGCGGTTGGTCAGCACCCCGCCCTCGCCGCGGGCAGCCTCGGTAATCAGGATCCCGGAACCGGGCAGGCCGGTGGGGTGGTACTGGACGAATTCCATGTCCCGCAGCGGCACGCCCTGGCGGTAGGCCAGGGCCATGCCGTCGCCGGTGACGATGCCGCCGTTGGTGTTGTAGCGGTAGACCCGGGCGGCACCCCCGGTGGCCAGGATCACGGCGGAAGCGGCGATCACGGTGTGGCTGCCATTGCGCATGTCGATGGCCTGGATGCCGGCACAGGCGCCGTCCTCCACCAGCAGGTCGGTACAGAAATATTCGTCGCAGCGGCGGATAGACGGGTACTTGAGCGAAGTCTGGAACAGGGTGTGCAGGATGTGAAAGCCCGACTTGTCGGCGGCGAACCAGGTGCGCTCGATCTTCATCCCGCCAAAGGCGCGCACGTTGATGCTGCCGTCGGGCTTGCGGCTCCAGGGGCAGCCCCAGTGCTCCAGGCGCAGGTTTTCCTCAGTGGCGTGGCGCACGAAATAGTCCACCACGTCCTGGTCGCAGAGCCAGTCGCCGCCGGAGACGGTGTCGTCAAAGTGGGCATCGAAGCTGTCGTGGGGCTGGATCACCCCGGCGCAGCCGCCCTCCGCGGCCACTGTGTGGCTGCGCATGGGGTAGACCTTGGACAGCAGCAGGATGTCCAGCCGCGGATTGGCCTCGGCCGCGGCGATGGCGGCCCGCAGCCCGGCACCGCCGCCGCCCACAATCACCATGTCGGCCTGCTGGAAATTCACCTCGTGGTCCGCTCCTCTTTTTGTTGGCGTCCGGCCTCAGGGCACAGCTGCGTGTATGACAGTATAGAGCCCAGGGGCGATACCGTTATCGCCCACTCTGCGCATTCTCGGCCCATGCCCTGTCTTGCGCAATCCGGCGGGGCTATTGACACCGATGCTAATGGTTATTAGTTTGGGTGCCCACGCCGTTTCCGGAGACTCCCGCCATGGCCCTGTACGAACCTGTCGAATCCGCCGATGCCCGCCGCCACCTGCAGCTGCGCAGCCCGGTTACCCTGGAGCCCTGCGGTGAACTGGTCTGCGCCAATACCGAGGACGTGGCCGCGGCCATTGCCGCAGCGCGCGCGGCCCAGCCGGCCTGGGCAGCTACCCCGATCCGGGAGCGGGCCAAGGTCGCCGAGCGCGCCCTGCAGCTGGTGCTGGAACGCCAGGACGAAATTATCGACACCGTGGTCGCGGAAACCGGCAAGGCGCGCACCGATGCCATGAGCATGGAAATTTTCTCGGTGGCGGACTCGCTGTGCTACTACGCCAAGCACGCGGAAGCCTTCCTCAAGCCGTGCAAGCGCCGGGTGCACGGGGTGATCGGGATCGCCAAGCAGCTGCGCATTGTCTACAAGCCGCTGGGGGTCATCGGGCTTATCACGCCCTGGAACGGCCCCTTTGTGCTGGTGATGAACCAGGCGGTGCAGGCCCTGCTGGCGGGCAACACGGTGGTGGCCAAGGGCTCCGAGGTCACGCCCTACTCGGCAAGGCTGGCCCAGACCATTCTCGAGGACGCCGGCCTGCCGCCGGGGGGGCTGCAGGTCTTGTTGGGCGACGGCGATACCGGCGCCGCCATTGTGCGCGGCGGTGTCGACAAGGTCTCCTTCACCGGCAGCGTCGCCACCGGGCGCAAGGTGGCGGAAGCCTGCGCCAGCCAGCTCATTCCCTGCACCCTGGAACTGGGCGGCAACGATGCCATGATCGTCTGCGCGGATGCCGACCTGGACCGCGCCGCCGATGGCGCCTGGCTGGGTTCCTGCATGAACACCGGCCACTACTGCTGCGGCACCGAGCGCATCTACGTGGTGAGCGAGGTCTACGATGAATTCCTGCGCCTGGTACTGGAGAAGGGCCAGCACCTGAAACAGGGATCGGAACACGGTTTTGCGGAGGACGTGGGCGCGGTGTTCTGGGACCGGCAGCTGGCGATTATCGAGGCCCACGTCGAGGACGCCAGGGCCAAGGGCGCCACCATCCACATGGGCGGGCGCCGCAACCCGAACCTGGCGGGCCTGTACTATGAGCCTACGGTCATGACCGAAGTCGACAACCGCATGGACATCATGCTGCACGAGACCTTTGGCCCCATTCTCTGCATCCAGCGAGTGGCGGATGAAGAGGAAGCCCTGCGCCTGGCGAACGATTCCGAGTTCGGCCTCAACGGCAACGTCTGGACCAGGGACAAGGAGAAAGGCTATCGCCTTGCCGCAGCCATTGATACCGGCTCCTGCAGCGTCAACGACATGGCGCTCAGCTACGGGATTCCCGCCGCGCCCTTCGGCGGGCGCAAGAATTCAGGTATTGGCCAGGTCAACGGCAAGAAGGGTCTGCGCGGCTACTGTCACGAGATGCCCATCGTCATCGACCGTTTCGGCGGCAAGCTGCAGAACGGCTACCCCAACACGGTGAAGAACGCCGAGGGCATGCGCAAGCTTATGGACTTCATGTGGCGCAAGACGCCGCTGGGGCGCTGGCTGGCCTAGCGCCCCGATTTACTGTGCGGCGGGCTGCAGCGGCCAGCCCAGCAGCAGCACGCCCAGGGTCACCGCGCCGATAAACAGGTTCATCGGTACGCCCACGCGCAGGAAGTCGGTAAAGCGATAGCCCCCAGGGCCATACACCATCAGGTTGGTCTGGTAGCCCAGCGGCGTGGCAAAGCTCGCGGAGGCGGCCATCATGATCGCCAGCACAAAGGGGGTGGCGTCCAGCCCGACGCTGGCGGTCATGCCCAGCACGATGGGCAGCATCAGGATCGCCGCGGCATTGTTGGTGATGACCTCCGTGAGCAGTGACACGGTGGCATAGGTCAGCACCAGCAGCAGCCAGGGGCGGTCGCCCGCCAGGCCGATCAGCGTCTGTGCCAGGAACAGCGCCGCGCCGGAGTGGTCCAGTGCGGCACCGAGCGCAAAGGACGCGCCGATGGTCAGCAGCACGCCGATATCCAGGCTGCGCTCCGCCTGCTCCAGCGAACAGCAGCCCGCCACCAGCATGAGCAGCGCCCCGAGCAGCGCGGCATTCAGCATGCTGAGGACGCCGGTGCCCGCCGCCAGGACCACGCCGAGCAGGATCAGCCAGGCGAACACCAGGCGCTGGTGGCGGGGCGGCTCGGTGTCCAGGTCGTGGACCAGCAGGAAATCGCGGCTGTAGCGCTGCCGGGTGACGAAATCCGGCCCGGCTTCCAGCAACAGGGTGTCACCCGCCTCCAGCTCCGTGCTGCCCAGGTTGCCCCGTACCCGCTCGCCGTTGCGCGCCACCGCCAGCACCGCGGCGCCGTAGCGGTCGCGGAACTGGGCGTCGCGGATGGCCTGGCCCACCGCCGCGCAATGCGGCGACACCACCACTTCCACCAGGCGCCGCTCGAACCGGTTGGCCTGCGACGACTCATCGGGCGCTGCTTCTATCGACGGCAGGATGCCCTTGATCCGCAGCAGGTCGGCGATAGCGTCCGTATCACCGGCAAATACCAGCCGGTCGCCCCCCAGCAGGACCTCCTCCGGCGCCACCGGCGTGATGATGCGCGCGTCGCGCTCGATCTCCACCAGGTAAACCCGCACCAAATGCCGTAGCCCGGCCTGTTCCACGGTCCTCCCCACCAGCGGACCACCCGCGGCGACCGCCACCTCCAGGGTGAACTCGCGCAGGTTGGCGAAGGGCGCGTCCTCCCGCTGATCCGGCAGCCAGCGGGCGAAGAACAACCACATGAACACCCCCCCGGCGATGGCCACCGGCAAGCCCACGGCGGTGATGGCGAACAGGGAGAACCCCTCGTCCCCGGTGATACTGCGGTACTGGCCGTTTACCACGAGGTTGGTGCTGGTGCCCACCAGGGTCAGCGTGCCACCCAGAATCGCCGCGTAGCTCAGCGGGATCATCAACTTGGAAGGAGAAACGCCAATCTTCCGGGCCCAGCTGTTCACCGCGGGTATCATGGTTGCCACGATCGGCGTGTTGTTGAGGAAGGCACTGAGCAAGGCCACCGGCGTGAACAGCCGCAACAGGGCACCCCGGGTGGTAGCGGGCCGTCCCAGCAAGCGCTGCACGATCAACTCCGCGCCGCCGGATGCCTGGATCCCCCCGGCCACCACAAACATGGCCGCTACCGTCACCAGACCCTCATTGGCAAACCCCGCCAGCGCCTGCTTGGCGTCCAGCACGCCGCAGGTGACCAGCACCGTCAGCGCCCCCAGCAGCACCGCATGGGGACGCAGCCGGGTAGTAATCAACAGACCCAACACCACCGCCACCAGGCCCAGTGAAAGCCAGCCCTGCCACAGCATATGAACGTCTCCGGAAAAAGTCGGCAGAGCATAAACAGAAACCATGTGGGCCGACAGGAATTTGCAGCGATTAGTTTAGGCGCGGCGGTTATAAGACCGGGAGAGCGAAAGCAACGCATGGTGTGCTTGGGTGAAGAACGGAGGCGTGCTATAAGCCGGCGGTGGTACGGGCGCATCGACACTGGCATTGGCTGAGAATCTTCACAATGCGCGGATAACTGCTGTCGATCTTTTCCCCGAATTTCTGGACGTGCTCGCCGAACGTGCACGCGAGGCAGGATGTTCGGCGCGAGTCATTCCCGTCGAAGGATCAATGGAGTCGCTTCCGTTCGGTGAGCGAACTCTAGATCTCATATGGTCTGAAGGCGCCATCTACAACATGGGATTCTCCAAGGGTGTTGAGGCGTGGCGTGGATTCTTGCGGCCTGGTGGGGTTCTTGCGGTATCCGAAATCACTTGGCTTCGGCCCGATCCGCCTGAGAACATCAAGCAGTTTTGGGAGTCGGAGTACCCCGAAATTGGAACGGCTGCAGCGAAAGTCACAGTTCTTGAGTCTGCTGGGTACGATATGCTGGGGTGCTTTGTACTTCCGCCTTCTTGCTGGATAGAAAATTATTACCAGCCTACTGAAGCTAGAATCGGCGATTTTCTGCAACGGTACGCGGGGCAGCCGGAGGCCGAAGAGCTAATCGAGATGGAGCGTCAAGAAGCTGCGATGTACAGGCGGTGTCAGAGCGTTTACAGCTATGGCTTTTATGTGGCGCGTAAAAGGTGAGCGCCATGCAAGAGCCGCCCAACAAGTCGCCGCAGGTGACGTTCGACCCGCCGCCCATCCTGATCACTCAAACTGATTTGGCTAGCTGGAATGGGGCCAATTTTCTCTCACTATCCAGCTTCACAACCTCGAGCTCATGGGAGAGGCTGGAGTTGAAATACTGGTAGGTCCATAGATAATCGAACCCGTGTTTTCCCGCCTCATATCTATCGGATACGATAACCACTTTCATAATCTCTGCCATACGGATTGCCATATAACAGAGAGCGCAAGGCTCTCCTGAAGCAACTAGCGTCGTTCCTTTTAAAGAAACGTTTTTTACATTTCGTGAAGCCTCTCTTATCGCCTGGATTTCAGCGTGGGCGGTACAATCCAGATGCTTGGCGACTTGATTTACCCCTTCGCCAACAATTTCTCCATTCTGATTAACGATAATAGCCGCAAACGGCAAGCCACCTACCTTGACATTGCTAATGGCCAAATCAATAACGCTTTCTCCACACTTTATGAGAAGTTCTTCAGTAATACGGTTACACATTGGCGACCTCATTTTCTAACGATGGTGCGAGGGCTGAAATACTAAGTTCTGAGGCAAGGCTTTCCGCTCGAGCTTTTGCATTGGCTACTGATATGCGGTGTCTCTCGTCACCAAATTCCTGGTATTCAGCGGCAATCTCATGGATTGTGTCCACTCCCAAATATTTGCTCAGTGTCCGTAGGTGCGGTGCCAGGTGACCGGAATCTTCTCTTACTCCCCCCTTCTCAAAACCAAACTCTCCGCTGGAAGTCACTATGATCAATGTCTTGCCGGAGAGTAGAGGCTGCAACGGGAAGTCCCCTCGTGACAGATCGAAATCAAACGTTTTGTTTATGCGTACAATTTGATCGAACCACGCTTTTAGCTGAGCCGGCATACCGTAGTTATACATCGGTGAGGAAATCAGGATAACATCGGCTGCTGCCACCTCAGCTATCAGTTTGTCTGATAGTGCCAGCCTTTCTTTCTGTGCCGGGGTCCTTTGTTCCTCAGGGGTAAACACCGCGCCAATCCAATCCTGGGTAATGAAATCAGGTGGGTTCACGCCAACGTCACGATAGATATACTCATCTTCAGGTCGGTTCTGTTTCCATGTATCGATGAATCGAAGAGCGATACCTTTCGATATGGAATCGTGATCCGGATTCGGGTTGTTCGCAGCTCTAACGCTTGAATCTATGTGTAAAAATGTGCTCATGTCCATGACCTCTGTCGATTGATGACAGGCGCTATTGTGTGACTCTGAATAAACTGGTACAAACGAAAAAGCCACACTAGCAGATGAGTGAAAATCATCTCAAATCTCGATGAGCCAGCTGTTGATTTGGAGGTTGGGTATGCAGGTATCGTTACAGGCGCTGAAAGCCTTTGAGTCGGCTGCCCGTCGGGGAAGTTTTAAATTGGCTGCAGAAGAACTCTCGCTGACGCCAACAGCCATTTCCCACCACATTAGCAATCTGGAGAGCCGGTTAAATGTAACTTTGTTTCATCGACTGGGACGGCGGATATCGCTAACTGGAACAGGGATAAGACTGGCTAAAGCTACCTCGGAGGGATTCCGGAAGATTGACAGTGCTCTGGAAGAGGTGATGAAGGCTGGCAGTGCGGTCAGGGTGACGACGACATCATCCTTGGCAGCTTTGGTGCTGATCCCTTCCCAGCATGAATTTGAACAAGCCAATCCCGAAATTTCCCTGGAAATATCGACCGGTGAGTCGGTCGACAGCCAGTCATATGTTATTCCAGTTCGTTTCGGTGATGTCTCAGTCGCGGAGGATTCCGATGTCATCACATATGAGTCATTCAATGTATTTGGCGCTTATGGAATGACCTCTCCCGCCTGGTCGAATGGCCCCATTACCCTTTTTACCACGGAGTGGAAAAATAAATCGCTACCGGAACCTCCGCTAGCCGCCTGGTTGGAAGCCAATGGGCTGGAGGGGTCCAGAATCAAACTCAAAAAATTCGATCAAGAGCTTTTCGGGATCCAGCAGGCCATGGCAGAAAATGGACTGGTGTTTTGTTCTACAACTCTCACTAAAAGGCTGCTAAAAGCCAACCTTCTACAAATATTTGAAACTCAATCGGTCAAGTCGGAATTGTGCTATTACGTACCGAGTAAGGATAGCTTTGAAACCAGAAGTGCGGCCAAGTTTGTGAATTGGATCGAAGGTATTCTGAACCCATGATGCGTGCCCTCACAAAACTCATTGAGGCTATTGGGCTCTTCCAAATCGACGGAAACTGGCCAACGGGAAATGACGGGCTGGGCGAGGGTTGTAACCACCAGTTGAATACATTCAGTTGAGTTGGCAGCGCACCATGAAACCTTCCACCACCCGGCTCGATCGCTTCCTCAGCCAGCACAGCGATTTCTCGATGTCTGATGCGCGCCTGCTGATTGCGCAACAGCGGGTATTGCTGGACGGCGTCGCTGCGCAGTCGATTCAGCAGGCGGTGACCAGGTTCACCCGGGTCGAGCTGGACGGTGTCTGCCTGCAGCACGAGCAGCCGGTGTATCTCGCATTCAACAAGCCCCGGGGTGTGGTCAGTGCGACGAAGGACGGCAAGCACCCCACGGTGCTGGATATGGTTCAACACCCGCAGAAGGGTACCTTGCACATCGCCGGGCGCCTCGACTTCAACACCACGGGGCTGGTGCTGCTGACGAATGACGGGGCGTGGTCACGCAGGATCAGCTTGCCGGAGACGAAGCTCCCCAAGACCTACGAGGTCAGTGTGTCCAGACCCTTGAGTGAGGACTATGTGGCCGCGTTCCTCGCTGGCATCCACTTTGCCTATGAGGACATCACCACGCTGCCGGCCCGGCTGGAGATACTCTCCGCTCACACCGCCCGGCTGACCCTGGTCGAGGGCAAGTATCACCAGGTGAAGCGCATGTTCGGTTCCTTCCAGAACAAGGTGCTGTCACTGCACCGTGTTTCGATAGGGCCTGTGTCCCTGGGCGATCTGGAACCGGGCGCCTGCAGGCCGCTCGGCGCGAGCGAGCTGGCAGCAATATCACGGCTGATACAGCTCCAGCACTCCCTGTCCATGCCGCTGTAGTCGATTTCAGCGGTGATTTTAGTGGATGATCGCCCTGCGAGCTTGTATCTTCGGGTCTTGATAGGCAAGACCTGCCCGGGGCAAGCTGTCCTGAACAATGCAATCATAGAGAAAGGATCCTACATTGAGATATGCTCTCGCCGACTCGCTCAGTCGAGGACTTTCCCGTAGCGCGTCGCTGCTGCACGCGGCAAAAAGCATTCAACAAAGCCGACTGAACCCTCTGCGAGCTACTGCCCTGGGGCGCTCCCAGCAGGCGCTGATTGAAACCACTCTGCGCCTGGTGCAGCCCTACCCCAAGCGGGACTGGGCTTATGAACCTGTGACTGTCGGCGGCGTCCGTTATCCTGTTGCGGAGAGCGTGCATGCGGAAAAGCCGTTCTGCCGTCTGATGAGGTTCCGGCGCGCCGGTTTGCCCGCCAACGCGCCACGGGTCCTGTTCGTAGCGGCGCTGTCGGGACATCATGCAACCCTGTCCAGAGAAACGTTCAGTGAGTTTCTTCCGGACCATGAGGTGTTCGTCACCGACTGGATCTGCGCGCGGGAGGTGCCGCTGAGCGAGGGGCGCTTTGGCTATTTCGAGTACATCGAGTACGTCATGGACTTCCTCGCGGCAACCGGTCCCGGCACGCACCTGGTGGGCCTGTGTCAGGCCGGTCCTCCATCATTGGCCGCGGTGGCGTTACTGGCGAAGCGAGGGAGCAAGGATACGCCTGCAAGCATGTCCTTCCTGGCAAGCCCGATGGATATCCGGGTCAACCCGGGCCTGATGACCCGGGTGTCGCGCCACCTCAATCGCAGACGGCTGAATGCACTGGTTATTCACAAGGTGCCGCGTGTTTATCCCGGGCGTGGACGCCGCGTCTATCCGGGCATGGTACAGCTCGGCAACTTCATGAGCCTCAACCTGCGCACTCACATTGATCGCCACGGACAGTTTTTCAGCGATATCCGCCAGCAAAATCACGAGAGCGCCGACAAATTTAGGGAGTTCTACGACGAGTACTTCGCGCTGCTTGATGCCACGGCCGATTTCTACATTGAGACCCTGGAGAACGTATTTATCGACCAGACGCTGCCGAATGGCACGTTAAAAGTCAGAGGCGAGCCGGTGCATTGCGAGGCAATAGAAGCGGTCCCGATTCTGACCATTGAGGGCGGCAAGGACAACATGGTCAATCCTGGCCAGTGCCAGGCAGCGGCTGAGATGTGTACAAACCTGCCGCCAGGGCTCAAGGAGTACCATTTACAGGACGGCGTTGGGCACTACGGTGTGTTCAGCGGCGCCGGTTACCGTGAAGGCATCGCGCCCAAGTTGAGAGAATTCATTGCCAGGCATGACCTTCACTAGCGGCAGCTGCCGGTTGCCGACCAGCGGTGCAGCGATGCCGCTGGAAGATCACGCGGGAGCACTTTGAGCGCGCCCCCCCTGACTACTATCGACCGCGTTTTCCGTCTGGGAAAGCACCGGCTCAGGGTCAGGGTCGACAGCCCCCAGGACTCAACCGCGGCGCGTCCCCCGCTGCTTCTCTGCAATGGTTACGGTCTGCCCCTGGACGCCCTGGACACCATTGCCGCGCGTTTTGCCAGGTACACCACAGTCATCCGCTTCGACGTGCCCGGCATCGGCGGCTCGCCAATGACGGCGCTGCCATATCGCTTTGCGACCCTGGCGTCAGTACTCGATGAGCTACTTCAACGCCTGGGACACGAACAGGTCGATATCTTCGGCATGTCCTGGGGCGGCATGCTGGCCCAGCAGTTCGCGCTGGACTACCCCGGGCGTTGTCGCCGGGTAGTGCTGGCGGCGACAATGTCCGGCATCGTGAGCGTGCCGGGTAATCTGGCGCTGCATGCCCTGCGCAACCCGTCCCTGTGGTGGCAGCCACCAAAAATCAGCCGGATGGCCTCGCTGCTCTACGGAGGCAGAGTGTCGAAAACCGATTGGCGGCGGCTGGAACGAAACCTGGCACTCTACGCCCCGGATCTGCCGGGCTACTGGTGGCAGATGATCTGTATCTTCTGGTGGACCACGGCCCATCGCCTGCGCCGGATGCAACAACCTACGCTGCTACTTTTTGGCCGGCACGACCCCGTTGCCCCTGTCGCCAATGGTTATTTTCTCAACTTCCTTATTCCCAACAGCAAACTGGTGCGTTTGGACTGCGGTCACCTGTTTCCCTGGACCCAGCTGGATCGAGTGCAGGGTGAGCTGGATGCATTTCTGGCCTAGACTTCAAAGACCTGCAAGCCGAGAGCAAACCGTGAGCAAAGAAGGAGAACTATCGTGAGCAGTAAGAAGAAAGACTTCGGAACGAGCGGCAACAGTGGTTTTGAGCCCATCGATTTCGTCTCTGCACTTCTCGCTGACCTGAAGCTGGAAACACTCGCGCGGGAGGGGTCGGAGTTCCTTGAGGAGGCCCGGCGCATAGTCAACGGTAGCTCGGAGCTGGATTGCAGCAGAGATCCGAGATTCAAGGATCCCACCTGGCGGGAAAACCCGCTCTACCGGCGTCTGGGACAAAGTTATCTCGCGTTCTGCAGAGCCACAGAAGCCATAGCCGATGAGGCGAAAGGGGACGCATTACGTTACGAGAAGGCCAAGCTGGCCGTGGACCATATCAATTCCCTGCTTGCCCCAACCAACACGCTGGCAGGTAATCCCGCTGCGATCAAGAAAGCGTTTGAAACTGGAGGCCAGAGTCTGGTCAGTGGCTTGCGCAATTTTGTCCAGGATTTGCGCACCAACAACGGCCTGCCGACTCAGGCCGACGGCTCGGGCTTTCGCGTCGGCGAGAATCTCGCCGCCAGCCCCGGCGCCGTTATCTATCGCAACGAACAACTTGAAATTATCCAGTACAAGCCGACGACGGCTGAGGTGTATCGCATCCCCCTGCTGGTAATGACGCCGCAGGTTAACAAGTTTTATTTCCTCGATCTTGCGCCGGGTCGGAGTTTTGTCGAGTACATGACCTCACAGGGCTATCAGGTATTCATCGTTAGCTGGAGGAATCCGACGCCTGAACAGGGCGACTGGCGCCTCGACGACTATTGTCAGGCGCTGGATGGAGCCATTGACGCAGTGTGCCAGGTCTCGGCATCGCGTCAGCTGAACACCTTCGGGTTTTGCGCTGGCGGCATCACGATGTCCGCCTTGCTCTCCAGCCTGATCGCGAGAGGCCGTGGCGACAGGGTCAAGACTGTCAGCTACGCGGTAACGCTACTGGATTTCTCCGAGCCAGCGATGATAGGTGTCCTGAAGTCCCAGACACTTTTACGCATGGCGAGAAAGGAATCTCACGGCAAGGGGGTGCTGGAGGGCGACAAGCTCGCAGCCATATTCACACTGCTGCGCCCGAACGATCTTGTCTGGAATTATTTCGTCAACAACTACCTGTTGGGCAACTCGCCCCCGGCGTTTGATATCCTCGTTTGGAACAGCGACGGTACCAACCTCACCGCCGGGTTACATGAAGATTTCCTCACCTTCTTTGATGAAAACGTGGCGGCCAGGGCCGGCAGCTTTGATGTGCTGGGCGTGCCCCTGGACGTGAGCAAGATCACCCAGGACGCGTTTGTCGTCGGGGCGGTCAAGGACCATCTAACTCCCTGGCTGGGCTGCTACCGGACCACCCAGTTGCTGGGTGGCAAGTCTGAATTCGTGCTCAGCAGTTCCGGCCACATCGCGGGCCTGGTGAATCCCCCGGGTAATCCCAAGTCCTTCTATATGACCGGGCCGGAGCCGGGTCCCGACCCGCTGGCATGGAAGGCAGCCGCGGAATCGCACACGGGATCCTGGTGGGAATACTGGGCAGTCTGGGCGTCCAGCCGGTCCGGCGGCAAGAAGCGCGCCCGCAAGACCCTGGGCAGCACCCGGTACCCGCCGCTGGCAGACGCTCCAGGCGAGTATGTTTTCGACTAGTGTCGAGGGGGCCACAGTCCCTGGCCCCAGGCGGCCCGTTGTCTGCTGGATACCCAGGTCGCCCACCAGCCCCCGGAACTTGAAGTGGAGAAATTTTGGCCATGACTGCGGTCGCCCGTGAAGACAGCTGCCCGTTCTGCGGCGGGGTCAATGCCTGCATGGCGAAGAGTACCCGGCCCTGCTGGTGTGTCGATGCCGTTATACCCGCCGGGCTTGTCGCGCTGGTCCCTGGCCCGGCCAGGGGGAAGGCCTGCATATGCCAGGCCTGTGTGCGTCTCTATAACCGGGACCCTGCGTCGTTCAGGGTGAAGTGCGCGCCGCAGTGATGCCGCTGGCTCAGGGTGCCAGCACCTCGGACACGGTCGCCAGCCGCACGCCCTGTGCCTCCAGCTCCGGTAGCACCGCCTGCAGGAAGGCGATCGTTTCCGGGTACGGATGTCCGATCACCACGGCCTTGCCGAGGCGGCGCGCCTGTTCGACGGCGACGAGGAACTGTTCGGCGATGGCCCCGGGCTCGGCGATGTTGTCCAGGAACACCTGCCGCGACAGGTGCGGCAGACCTGCCTCTGCGGCGGCAAGCGCAGCAACCGACAGGGCGTGGGTGCGGGAGTCGACAAAGTAGAGCTGGCGGGCAGTCAGTTCCGACATCAGCCAGCGCATCGGTTCGGGCTGCCGGGTGAGGTCGCTGCCCATGTGATTGTTCACGCCCTGCACATGCGGCACGGTCGCCAATGCCGCCGTCAGCGTGGCCCGGAATTCCGCCTCGGACAATTCCGCCGTCAGGCCTCCCGGCCCCAGTGGACTGCGGTCCAGCGCACTCATGGGCGCGTGCAGCATAACCTCCTTGCCTTCGCGGTGGGCCTCTTCCGCCAGGCGTGCGCCGTGGGGAGTGTGTGGCAGCACCGCCACGTTGATGCGGCCGGGGAGACGCACCGCGTCCTGGCCCTCTTTCAGGCGGTTGCCGAGGTCGTCAATAATGATGACCAGCGTGGCGGGGTCGCCCTCCGGCAAGGTGAAGGCAGTGTCGGGCAGCGGCAGTGCTGCCGTAAAGGAGGCGCCCATCGGTTGGTTGTTGTCCGGGCTGGACTGGCGCACTTCCAGCGGGCGCATGGGCCACGCTGCCAGGGGCAGCAGCGCCAGCAGCAGGACCGCCAGGCGCATCGCTCAGCCGTCGCTGGCCGCTTGGGCCTTTGCCGGTGCGGCGCGCATGCCGAGAATATTCACGCCCTTGAGCAGGGTGAGCGCCTCGTAGAGCTGGTTGTCGGTACCGAGCAGGCCGTCGGAAGCCCGCGGCGCCCGCCGGTTGTCGCCGTTGACGTTGTCCAGGCGCCGGGTCAGGTCGGCCTCGCTGAGCTGGTTGGAGGTGTCGTAGGCGGTGACCTGGGCCCGCTCGACCACGATATCCGGGGCAATGCCGGCTGCCTGGATGGAGCGCCCGCCGGGCGTGAAATACAGTGCCGTGGTCAGTTTGACCGCCCGGGACTCGGAAATGGGCATTACGGTTTGCACGGAGCCCTTGCCAAAACTGTCGGTGCCCATGATCACCGCGCGCTTGTGGTCCTGCAGCGCGCCGGCGACGATTTCCGAGGCGCTGGCAGAACCGCCGTTGATCAGCACCACGATGGGTGCGCCGTCGCTGGCATCGCCCGGTTCAGCCGAGTAGCGCATGTCGGAGTTGGCCAGCCGGCCCTCGGTGTACACGACCAGCTCGCCGTCCAGGAACAGGCCGGCGACATCGACGCTGGCCCCCAGCACGCCACCCGGGTTGTTGCGCAGGTCCAGCACCAGGCCGTTCAGCGCTTGCTTGTCCATCAGGCGCTTGAGGGCGGCCTTGACGTCGCGGCCGGTGCGGCTCTGGAACTGGGCGACCCGGATATAGCCGTAGCCGGGCTCCAGGAAACGCTCGCGTACGCTGGCCACGGTAATGGTGTCGCGCTTGAGGGTGATATCGAAGGGTTGGGGATTGCCGGGGCGGCCGATCTGCAGGTCGATGGGGCTGCCTTTGGGCCCGCGCATCAGTTCGATGGCCTCGTTCAGGGACATGCCCTTGACCGGCTTGCCGTCCAGCTTGAGGATCACGTCGCCGGTCAGCAAACCCGCCTCGGCGGCGGGCGAGCCGTCGATGGGCGCGACGATCTTGACGTAGCCGTCCTCCATGCCGACTTCAAGGCCAAGACCGCTGAACTCACCGGAGGTGTTGGACTGCAGGTCCTCGAAGGCGTCCTTGGTCAGGTACGCGGAGTGGGGATCGAGGTTCATCAGCATGCCCTGAATGGCGTATTCCAGCAGGGTGCTGTCGTCGATTTCCTCCACGTAACCGATGCGGATCTGGTTGAAGACATCGGCAAAAGTGCGCAGCTCGTCCAGTGGCAGGCGCCCCGCCTCATCTTCCTCCTGTGCGTGGGTCACCGGCGCGATCAGGGCGACAGCCAGCAGGGCCGCTTGCAGGCGCGCCAATGGGGAGGAAACTGTGTGCATGAATACCGCCGTTGGCGCTGTCGCCATTGCCAGGTGAAGAGCGCAAGTGTAACCGTCTCAGCGGCACCAAACCACTGGATCCAGCGGTTTACCGTCCTTGCGGATCTCGAAATACAGCCCGGGCTGGTCGAGCCCGCCGCTGTTGCCAACCGTGCTGATGGGAGTGCCGGGGGCGACCCATTCACCGACTTCCTTGAGCAGGCTCTGGTTGTGGGCGTACAGGCTCATGTAGCCGTCGCCGTGATCCAGGATCAGCAGCAGGCCGGAGCCGCGCAGCCAGTCGGCAAAGACTACCCGGCCGTGATGCACGGCACGCACGGGGGTGCCTTCATCCGCGGCCAGGTTGATGCCGTGCCAGCGCATGCCCCCGGCGCCGCGACTGGCGCCGAAGCTGTTGCCCCGGCGGCCGCTGACTGGCCAGGCCAGCGCGCCCCGGGCGCTGGCAAAGGGCTGGTAGTCATCCGGCAGCTCCAGCTCCAGCACGGTTTGCGCGAGAGCTTCCAGCAGGTCTTCCAGCTCCTTGCGGTCCCGCTCCAGCTGCCGCAGCTCCTCGTCCCGGCTGGTGACGGTGGCGGCAAGCGAGGCCACCAGTTGCGTGCGCTCTTCGCGCGAGGCGGTGACGTCCTGCCGCTGGGTTTCCAGGGTGGCCTGCTGTTGCAGCAGCTCGGCGGCCGCTGCTTCGCTGCGGGCGCGGATCGCCGCCAGTTCCGCCAGCGTGGCACGGTATTCGGTGACCAGGGCATTGCGGGCGTTGAAGAAGTAGCGGTAGTAGGCCATGGCCCGGGCCACGGTGTGCGGGCTCTCCTGGTTCAGCAGGACCTTCAGGGTACCCTGCTGCCCCATCTGCCAGGCAGCGCGCAGTTCGGTGCCGATACGGACACGCTGGGCATCGCGGGCCTGCTCGAGGGACTGCTGGCGCTCGCCCAGGGCGGAAATTTCGGCTTCGGTCGCGCGTATTGCCGCGAGATTCTCGCCGATTTCCCGCTGCAGCTGGCCAAGGCGCAGCTCGGTGGCCCGCAACTGCTCCTGCTGATCGCTGAGCCGGGTGCGGGCGCTGGCCAGCTCCCGGCTGACCACCTCGATCTGCTGTTGCAATTGCTCCAGTTCCGCCCGCGCCTGCTCCTCCTCGGTCTGGGCGTGGCTGCCTGCGGCCACCAGCAGGGTGGCCCAGAGTAACAGTCGCGAGGGGCCTGCTGTGCGGGCGCGCGGGCGCGGCATTGGGGTCAGTCCCTGCAGCTGACCAGGCTGTGGCCGGTCATCTCCGGCGGCTGTGGCAGCTGCATGAGTGTCAGCAGGCTGGGGGCGATGTCGGCGAGGATACCCCCGGCGGGATCCAGCTGGCAGTCGCGCCGGCCGATATAGACCAGCGGGACATGCTCCGTGGTGTGCTGGGTATGGCGTTGGCCGGAGTCGTAGTCCTGCATCTGTTCACAGTTGCCGTGGTCCGCGGTGACCAGTGCCTGACCGCCGACCTCCAGCAGGGCTTCCTCCACCCGGCCGAGGCAGGTGTCGAGAGTCTCCACGGCTTTCACCGCCGCATCGAATATGCCGGTGTGCCCGACCATGTCACCGTTGGCATAGTTGCAGACAATCAGGTCGTAGTCGCCGGAGCGGATGGCCGCGACCAGTTGGTCGGTGACCTCGGGGGCGCTCATCTCTGGCTTGAGGTCGTAGGTGGGCACGTCCGGGGACGGCACCATGATGCGTTTTTCGCCGGGGAAGGTCTGTTCCCGGCCACCGCTGAAGAAGAAGGTCACATGGGCGTATTTTTCGGTTTCCGCCAGCCGCAGCTGGGTCTTGCCCCGCTGCGCCAGCCAGTCACCGAGCACGTTGTCCAGACTGTCCGGGGGAAAGGCGCAGGCCGCGTCGATATCGGCGGCGTACTCGGTGGTGGTCACGAACGCGGCCAGGGCCGGGCGCCGGTCCAGCTTGAATTCACTGAAGCCCGGGTCGGTAAAGACGCGGGTCAATTGCCGGGCGCGGTCGGCGCGGAAGTTCATGAACAGCACGGCGTCCCCGTCGCCAACAATGGCGGGTTCCTGGCCGTCGGCACAGACAGTTGTGGGCAGCACGAACTCGTCGTTCTCGTCGCGGGCGTAGGCGGCCTCCAGGGCTTCGCCCGCGCTGGCGGCCCGGTAATCCGCCCGGCCCTCTGTCAGCATGCGCCAGGCCCGTTCGACACGATCCCAGCGGTTGTCCCGGTCCATGGCGTAGTAGCGCCCCACGATGCTGGCCACGCGGCCGCAGCCCAGCTCGGCAAACACCGCATCGGCCCGGCGCAGGGAGTCCGATGCACTGCGGGGCGGGGTATCCCGGCCGTCGAGGAAGGCGTGCAGGTACACTCTGCTCGCGCCCCGCGAAGCGGCCAGCCTGAGGGCCGCAAAGATCTGGTCTTCGTGGCTGTGGACGCCGCCGGGAGAGAGCAGGCCGAACACGTGCACGGCGCCACCGCCGGCAACTGCCTTGTCGATGGCTGCGGTATACGCGGGGTTGCGGTTGAAGCTGCCATCGGCGATGGCCTTGTCGATTTTGGTGATGCTCTGGTAGACGACCCGGCCCGATCCCAGGCTCATGTGCCCCACCTCGGAATTGCCCATCTGGCCTGCCGGCAGCCCTACATCCAGCCCCGACCCGGACACCAGGGTGTGCGGCGCTTCGGCCCAGAGCCGGTCCCAGACCGGGGTGTTGGCCAGGGCAATGGCGTTGTCGCGGCTGTCCTCGCGGTGGCCCCAGCCATCGAGGATGATCAGGACGGTGGGGTTCTTGGGCGTGTCGCTCATGGGTAATCCAGCAGTCTGTGGGTTGAGTTCCGGGCGCAATCGGCCATTTTACCCGTTCCGGGGGCTGTACGCATCGTTACCGCCGCGGGCTGGTTGCCCGTGGCCTTACCCTGTATACTTGCGCCCTTTTCTGCGCTGCCTCCGGCCGCAGGGGCGTGGCCCCGCGCCGGTCGTCGTACCGACCCAATTCGCGAAGGTGAGAGCAAAGCCGGATCATGGCCCTGTTTCTGGAATTTTTTCTGCAGCAGTGGGTGTTGTTTGCCGCCCTGCTGGCAGTCGTGGTGATGCTGGTGGTGCACGAGGCGCGCAAGTCCGGGCCCTCCCTGACGCCGCAGCAGGCAATCAACCTGGTGAACGCGGAAGAGGGTGTATTTGTCGACCTGCGCGACGCCGCGGAATACAAGGCCGGACACATTGTGGATGCGCTGCATATCCCCGCCGCGAAACTGGGCGCCCGCGTTGACGAGCTGGACAAGTTCAGGCAGCGCCCGGTGGTCCTGGTCTGCAAAATGGGCCAGAGTGCGGGTGCCGCCGGCAAGCAGCTCAAGGCCGCCGGCTTCGAGAAGGTCTACAAGATGGGTGGCGGCATGATGGAGTGGGGCAACCTGCAGCTGCCCACGGTCAAATAAGTCGCCCGAAATTATGCCAACAGCGGCCACTCTCTATACCACCCGGTTCTGCCCCTACTGCGTAGCGGCGAAGCAGTTGCTGAGCAGCAAGCGGGTCGATTTTGTGGAAATACCGGTGGATGGCGACCGCGAGAAGCGCGCGGAGATGACGCGTCTCAGCGGTCGGCAGACTGTCCCCCAGATCTGGATCGGCGATGCCCATGTAGGCGGGTACGACGATCTGGCGGCGCTGGAGCGTCAGGGGCGACTCGATGCATTACTGACAGCGGCGCAACAGGCGCCAACCCGATAACGCAAACCAATGGAGGACGGCTCGATGGCCGACGAACAAGCACAAGCAGCAGGATCCGCGCCGGAACAGGCGCAGCAGCAGTTTGCGCTGCAGCGCATCTACACCAAGGACCTGTCTTTCGAATCTCCCGCCAGTCCCGGTGTGTTTCGCAAGCAGTGGCAGCCCAAGGTCAACGTGGACCTGAACACCAAGAGCGACCGGTTCGACGACCAGGGCAACTTTGAAGTCGTGCTGACGATCACTGTGACCGCCAAGCTGGACGAGGAAACCGCGTTTCTGGCGGAGGTCCAGCAGGCCGGTATCTTCATGATTACCGGTATCGAGGGTGACAACCTGCGCCGCGTGCTGGCGACCGCTGCCCCCAACATCCTGTTCCCCTATGCCCGCGAGAATCTCGATTCGCTGTGCGTCAAGGGTGGCTTCCCGCCGATCATGCTGGCCCCGGTCAATTTTGACGGGCTCTACCAGCAGGCGCTGGCCAAATCCCAGGAAGAGGCGGCGGCCGCCCCGGCTGGCCAGGACACCAGCCACTGACGGACAGGCCCGGGCTGTCATCCAAAGGGGCCTGCGGCCCCTTTTTTTTGGCCACCCTGGCCAGCGGCCGACGCCGCTAGCTCAACCCCGGAAAATCCAGCTGGCGCAGGGCTTCATAGCACAGGATGGCCGCGGCATTGCTCAGGTTCAGGCTGCGGCTGCCCTGCTGCATGGGAATCCGCACAAGCTGCTCCGGGGGCAGTGACGCCAGCAGTGGAGCGGGCAGGCCGCGGGTCTCCGGGCCCAGCAGGATGGCATCCCCGGCGCGATAGGCGATTTCGTGATAGGGCGTTCGCCCGCGGGTGCTGATCGCCAGCAGCCTCGAGTCCGGCAGTGCCGCCAGCAGGCTCTCCAGGTCCGGGTGCACCTGCAGCTGGGCAAACTCGCGGTAGTCCAGCCCCGCACGGCGCAGGCGCTTGTCGTCCAGGGTAAACCCCAGCGGTTCGATGAGGTGCAGCTGGCAGCCGGTGTTCGCACACAGGCGGATGATATTGCCGGTATTGGGGGGAATCTCCGGCTGGTAGAGGACAATGTTCAGCATGGGTGGATTATCCGGGCATCCACCCTCCGGGGGAAGCGTGCCGGACGCTTCAGCCCGGCATATCCAGGTCTTTCATTTTCCGGGTCAGGGTGTTGCGCCCCCAGCCCAGCAGCTCCGCGGCGTCCCGCTTGCGACCCTGGGTGTGCTCCAGGGCCACTTCAATCATCGCCCGCTCGAACATCGGTACCGCCTGGCGCAGGATATGATGCTTGCCCTGGACCAGTTCGTTGCGGGCCCAGTGGCTGAGCAGCTCGTTCCACTGGGTGGCGCCGCCGGTCGCGGCGGGAGCGGCGACCTTGCCCAGCTCCGGCGGCAGGTCCCGCTGGTGGATTTCCCGCCCCGACGCCATCACCGTGAGCCAGCGGCAGGTATTTTCCAGCTGCCGCACATTGCCGGGCCATGTCAGGGTGGTGAGAAAGCGCTCGGTCTCCGGCAGCAGGATCTTGGGCTCGCCCCCCAGCTCCTCGGCGGCCTTGCGAAAGAAGAACTTCATCAGCCGGGGAATGTCCTCGCGGCGCTCGGCCAGGCGCGGAATATGGATGCGGATGACATTCAGGCGATGGAACAGGTCCTCGCGGAAGTCCCCGTTCTGGACCCGCTCCTCCAGGTCCTGGTGGGTGGCCGCGATGATCCGCACGTCGACCCTGACCGGAGTGTGGCCGCCGACCCGGTAGAACTCGCCATCCGCCAGTACCCGCAGCAGCCGGGTCTGGGTCTCCGCCGGCATGTCGCCGATCTCATCCAGGAACAGGGTGCCGCCGTTGGCCTGTTCGAAGCGCCCTTCGCGCTTGCTGTTGGCCCCGGTAAAGGCGCCCTTTTCGTGGCCAAACAGCTCGGATTCCATCAGGTCGCGGGGAATGGCCGCCATGTTGAGGGCGATGAACGGCCGCTGTGCCCGCGGACTGTGACGGTGCAGGGCCCGCGCGACCAGTTCCTTGCCGGTGCCGGACTCGCCGTTGATGAGGACCGTGATATTGCTCTGCGCCAGCCTGCCTATGGCGCGGAAGACTTCCTGCATGGCCGGCGCCTCACCGATGATCTCGGTCTCCGGCGGGGACTCCGGCTGCACCATCTCACCGCGTTTCTCCCGGGCCTGGGCGAGGGCCCGCTCAGTGATGGCGACCACCTCGTCGATGTCGAAGGGCTTTGGCAGGTACTCGAAAGCGCCGCGCTGGTAAGAGGCGACGGCGCTGTCCAGGTCGGAATGGGCGGTGGTGATGATGACCGGCAGCTCCGGGTGTTCCTGGTTGATGCGCGAAAGCAGGTCGAGACCGTCGATGCCCGGCATGCGTATGTCGCTGATGATCACGTCGGGTTGCTCCGACTGCATTCGCTCCAGCAGCTGGTCGCCATCGGCAAAGCTTTCATTGTCAATTCCGGCCTGGCTCAGGGCGCGTTCCAGCACCCAGCGAATAGAGCTGTCGTCATCGACGACCCAGACTCTAGCTTGTCTCTGCATTACTGTGGTCCATGGGTAGATAAAGGGTGAAGCGGGTGTTGCCGGGTTCGCTGGCACACTCCAGCAGGCCACTGTGCCGGTTGACGATGGACTGGGCGATGGACAGGCCCAGTCCGGTTCCGTCGGGACGCCCGGTCACCATGGGCATGAAGATCGCCTGCTGCAGGTCCTGGGGAATTCCGGGGCCGTTGTCGATAATGTCCACCCGGCACACCAGCCGGTGGCGCTGGCCGCCGATGGTGAACTGCCGCTGGGAGCGCGTGCGCACCAGGATGTGACAGGCCTCGGGCTCCGTGGCAGCCTGCAGGGCGTTGCGCATGATATTGAGCACGGCCTGGACCAGTTGCGCGCGATCCGCGGGCAGTGTCGGCAGGCTGGGGTCGTAGTCGCGGCTAATGCTGACCTTGTTGTCGAATTCGGCGGAGATCAGGTTGCGCACATGCTCAAGGATTTCGTGGATATTGATCTGTTCGATCACCAGGCGCTGGTTCGGTCCCAGCAGGCGATCCACCAGGTCGCGCAGCCGATCCGCCTCGCGAATGATGATGCGGGTGTATTCGACCAGCTCCTCGTCGGGCAGCTCCTTGGCCAGCAACTGCGCCGCGCCGCGCACGCCGCCCAGGGGGTTTTTGATTTCGTGGGCGAGACCGCGAATTACCGCGCGGGTGGTTTCCTGGGCATAGAGCATGTTTTCCTCGCGGCTGATGCGCTGCAGCCGGTCTACCGGAATCAGCTCCAGCAGCAGGTAATCGCCATTCTCCCCGGACATTGCGGTGACGATCAGGTCGAGCTGGATCTCCTGCCCCGAGTGGGTGGTCAGGTTCAGGCCGCGGCGCGCCAGGGTGGCTCGGGTTTCCCGGGCCTGCTCCAGGGTTTGCAGGAATTCCCGCGATTGCAGGACCAGCTGGTTCGCCCGCGCGCCCAGCGCGCGGGTAGCCGATGCCTCCAGCAGGACTTCCGCCGCGGAATTGATGGCGGTCACGCGGAGCTTGTCATCCAGCGCGATGATGCCGGTGCTGATATGGTCCAGAATATCCGGTTTGTGCAGCATTCCTGCCCCATGATCGACCGCGGTAGTGCGGTATGCCCTGTGGGAAGCAAGAACCAAGCCAGAATGTGGCGTGATCCTGCGTCTCGCTCGGGCCCAAGGATCAAGGCTTATGTCGGATAAGCGTGCACACACTTACTGAACAGTTCAGGCCAGCAGGGGTAATCCCGGGCGGCCATGGTCAGAAACCGGCATGGCTTGGACTCCGTGCGCACCATCATGGTGCACAGACCGTGCGTCCCTGTCCAGCCCGGTCGCTGGCGTCAGTTGCGGTTCTGGATGTTGAAGGGGCGCATGACCTGGACGTGCACGGGTTCCGACCGCGCGATCACCTCGCCCTCTGCGTCCAGGCGCTCGACACTGAGGTTGTGGCCGCCGCGCAAGACATTGCGCAGCGACCAGCTGGTCCCGGCCTGGGGCTCGCCGCTGGCCTCGCCGTCAATGCGCAGTTGCAGTTGCTCACCGGAGCCCAGCGGGGGCGTGACGCTGGCCCGCACATCGAAATCACCGCCGCCCATGGGAATTACTGTCTGGTCTGCCGGCGCCACGATGCTGACCGTGCGTTGCGCCGGCACTTCGGGAGCGGCCTCCGGCGGCGGCGCCGATCGCGCTGCCGGTGCCGGGGAGGTGTTCAGCCGCTTCAGCTTGATCTCCTCGCCTGTTGCACCATTGGCGGGAGGCCTGTCCGTGTACACCACGTTGCCGTCGGCATCGGTCGATTTGTAGATGGTTTGGGCCTGTGCGGCCCAGGGCAGCAGCAGGAGCAACAGCAACAGACAGTGCCTCATGACATCAGTCCTCCGAGGGGGCAGCAGCAAGACGATAGCAGAAAACCGCGCGGCGACCTAAAAGGTCCCGCCTGCGCCCGGGCAAAAAAAAGGCCCGCACAGGGCGGGCCGGAAACTGCAGTTGGACCTGTTACACAGAGTAGTACATGTCGAACTCGACCGGGTGGGTGGTCATGTTCAGGCGCTGCACGTCACCCTGCTTGAGCTCGATGTAGCCGTCGATCATGTCGTCGGTGAAGACACCGCCGGCGGTCAGGAAGCTGCGATCGGCGTCCAGTGCCGCCAGGGCTTCGGGCAGGCTGGCGCATACGGTCGGGATAGCCTTGCCTTCCTCGGGGGGCAGGTCGTACAGATCCTTGTCCGCAGCATCGCCGGGGTGGATCTTGTTCTGGATGCCGTCGAGGCCGGCCATCAGCAGGGCCGCGAACGCGAGGTAGGGGTTGGCCGACGGATCGGGGAAGCGTACTTCGATACGCTTGCCCTTGGGGCTGGCCACGTACGGAATGCGGATGGAAGCGGAGCGGTTGCGGGCCGAATAGGCCAGCATGACAGGCGCTTCGAAGCCGGGTACCAGGCGCTTGTAGGAGTTGGTTCCCGGGTTGGTGAAGGCGTTCAGCGCCTTGGCGTGCTTGATGACACCGCCGATGTAGTACAGGGCGGTCTCGGACAGGCCGGAGTAGCCGTCGCCGGCGAAGGTGTTGACGCCGTCCTTGGAGATGGACATGTGCACGTGCATGCCGGAGCCGTTGTCACCCACCAGCGGCTTGGGCATGAAGGTCGCGGTCTTGCCATAGGCGTGAGCGACGTTGTGCACGCAGTACTTGAGAATCTGCACTTCGTCGGCCTTTTTCACCAGGGTGTTGAACTTGACCCCGATCTCGCACTGGCCGGCGGTGCCGACTTCGTGGTGGTGCACTTCGATGGGCAGGCCCATCTGTTCCATGGCGGTGCACATGGCAGCACGAATATCGTGCAGCGAGTCTACCGGCGGAACCGGGAAGTAGCCGCCCTTGACCCGCGGACGGTGGCCTGTGTTGCCGTCTTCCTGGTGCAGGTTGGAGGACCAGGCAGCCTCGGAAGAGCTGATGGCGTAGCCGGCGCCGGAGATGTCCGCGTGCCACTTGATGTCGTCAAAGACGAAGAATTCCGGCTCCGGGCCAAAGAAGGCGGTGTCGCCAATGCCGGTGGACTTCAGGTATTCCTGGGCCCGATGGGCGACAGAGCGGGGATCGCGCTCGTAGCCCTGCATGGTGCTGGGCTCGACGATGTCGCAGCGCAGGATCACGGTGGTGTCATCGGTGAACGGGTCCAGCACACTGCTGCTGTCGTCCGGCATCAGGATCATGTCGGATTCGTTGATACCCTTCCAGCCGGCGATGGAGGACCCATCGAACATCTGGCCATCTTCGAAGAATTCCTCGTTTACTGCCGCTGAAGGAATGGTGACGTGCTGTTCCTTGCCCTTGGTGTCGGTGAAACGCAGGTCTACCCAGCGGGCTTCGCTTTCTTTGATCAGGTTCAGAGTATGCTCTGACATTGGATGTCCTCCATGGGGAAAAAAGTCGTGCCACAAATTCGGCGCAGTGCGTGTTCCTGGTGCAGCGGTTGCTTGCGAGCGCTCCGACAGCGGCCAGAGAATCTTGGCACCCTACCATCCAGCAAAACCCGTGCCAAAAACCGGAGCACGTTAAGCGGCTGATTTGGCGCATATTATCACCTCCTGCCGGTGGATACGTGGTCGCCGTGCTTCATAATGGTGCGATAGTGCTCTATTATAGTGCGCGCACGCGCTGGCGAGCGAGATGGAGGCGCCGGCGGGCGGCCACGGGGCTGCCCCGTCCGTCTGGTGCGCGACTGCGCGCCGGGAGCCAGCGGGCAAAATACAGCATTATCACCGCAATACCGCTATGCCCCTGCTGAGGCTGGCAGGGTATAATCCGCGCCTTTTTTACTGCCGGACCCGCCGGACCGAGGAATTCCCTTGATCGAGAAGCTTCGCAACATCGCCATTATCGCCCACGTTGACCATGGCAAGACCACCCTGGTGGACTGCCTGTTGAACCAGTCCGGCACCCTGGATCGCCGGTCCGAGGGGGCGGAGCGGATCATGGACTCCAATGACCAGGAGCGTGAGCGCGGGATTACCATTCTCGCCAAGAACACCGCGATCAAGTGGCACGACTACCGCATCAACATCGTCGATACCCCCGGACACGCTGACTTCGGTGGCGAGGTGGAGCGGGTGCTGTCCATGGTGGATTCGGTGCTGCTGCTGGTGGACGCGGTGGACGGCCCCATGCCGCAGACCCGTTTCGTGACCTCCAAGGCATTTGAGCAGGGTCTGAACCCCATAGTGGTGGTCAACAAGGTCGACCGCCCGGGTGCGCGCCCGGACTGGGTGGTGGACCAGGTGTTCGACCTGTTCGTCCGTCTCGGCGCCACCGATGAGCAGCTGGATTTCCCCATCGTCTTTGCCTCGGCTATCCAGGGTATTTCCGGCCTCGACCATGCCGACATGGCGGAGGACATGCAGCCCCTGTTCCAGACGGTGGTGGACAAGGTGCCGGCGCCGGCGGTGAACCGCGACGGCCCACTGCAGCTGCAGATCAGCGCCCTGGACTACAACAGCTACGTCGGGGTTATCGGCGTCGGGCGCATTACCCGCGGCACCCTCAAGCCCAACACACAGGTCACCGTGATCGGCAGCAATGGCAAGACCCGCAATGGTCGAATCCTGCAGGTTATGGGCTACATGGGGCTGGAGCGCGTCGAAGTGCCCGTCGCGGAAGCCGGTGACATTGTCTGCGTCACCGGGATCGAAGGTCTCAACATCTCGGACACGCTTTGCGATCCCGCCACAGTGGAGGCCCTGCCGCCCCTGACGGTGGACGAGCCTACCGTCAGCATGACCTTCCAGGTCAACGACTCGCCCTTTGCCGGCCGCGAGGGCAAGTTCGTCACTACCCGCAACATCAAGGAGCGCCTGGAGCGGGAGCTGATCCACAACGTGGCACTGCGGGTGCAGCCCGGGGACTCTCCGGACAAGTTCAAGGTCTCCGGACGCGGAGAACTGCACCTGTCCGTGTTGATCGAGAACATGCGTCGCGAGGGCTTCGAACTGGGGGTATCCCGCCCCGAGGTTATTCAGAAGGAAATTGACGGGGTACTGCAGGAGCCCTACGAACAGCTGGTGATCGACTGCGAAGAGCAGCATCAGGGCGCGGTGATGGAGGAGCTGGGCCTGCGCCGTGCCTCCCTGGAAAACATGACCCCCGATGGCAAGGGCCGGATACGCCTGGAATTCATTATTCCCGCCCGCGGCCTGATCGGCTTCCGCGGCATGTTCATGACCATGACGTCCGGCAGCGGTATCCTCACCCACGTGTTCGACCACTACGGCCCGGTGAAAAACCAGGAAATCGCCAAGCGCAGCAACGGGGTACTGATCTCCATGGTCAAGGGCAAGACCCTGGCCTACTCCCTGTTCACCCTGCAGGACCGCGGGCGCCTGTTTATCGGCCCCAACGTGGAAGTCTACGAGGGCCAGATCATCGGCCTGCACAGCCGCAGCAACGACCTCACCGTAAACCCGATCAAGGGCAAGCAGCTGACCAACGTGCGTGCCTCCGGTACCGACGAGGCCCTGACCCTGACCCCCCATGTGCGCCACAGCCTGGAACAGGCCCTGGAGTTCATTGAGGACGACGAGCTGGTGGAAGTGACGCCGGAGAGTATCCGCCTGCGCAAGAAGCTGCTGCTCGAGCATGAACGCCGCCGCGCCAGCCGCTCCTGATCAGCTGCGGCCGCCCGCCGCTGCAGCGGGTGGGCCACGGTGAAGGCCCTGCTGCAGCGGGTGGCCCGTGCCAGCGTGCTGGTGGAGGAGCGCTGCGTCGGTGAAATCGGGCCCGGGCTGCTGGTGTTCCTGGGCCTGGATCGCGGCGATGGCCGCGAGCAGGGCGCCCGTCTTCTCGACCGCTTGCTGGCCTACCGGATGTTTGCCGATGACCAGGGGCGGATGAACAGCAGCGTTGCGGATGTCGGCGGCGGCGTGCTGCTGGTGTCCCAGTTCACCCTGTCCGCCGACACGCGCAAGGGCCTGCGGCCCAGCTTCTCCAGTGCCATGCCGCCGACTGATGCCGAACCTCTCTATGACTGGATGCTGGCCGCCCTGCGCGAGCGTCACCCGCGTGTCGCCGCCGGGGAATTCGGCGCCGACATGCAGGTCAGCCTGGTCAACGACGGCCCGGTGACGTTCCTGCTGGAGGTCAGTTGAGCCGCAGCCGCATGTGGATGTGGAGAATGCCGTCTTCCGGGTAGGGGGCGCCCTCGCTCACAAACCCCAGGCTGCTGTAGAAAGCCTCCAGGTAGGCCTGGGCGCCGATAGAGATGTCGGCCTGTGGCCACTGCTGGCGGTTGAACTCGATACCGCGCAGGACCAGATCCCGGCCCAGCCCCGTGCCCCGGCTTGCGGGGGCAACCACAATGCGCCCCAGTGAGCTCTCCGGATAGGCCAGCCCGGGTGGCAGGCAGCGCTGGTAGGCGAGCACGGCGTTGCCCTCCAGGCAGCGCATATGCCAGCTGTCGCGGTCAAGGCCGTCGAGATCCGCATAGGCGCAGCTCTGTTCCACCACAAACACGTCCTGGCGCAGCTGCAGCAGGGCGTACAGCTGCTCGGCCTCCAGCGCGGCGAAAGGTGTGTTCAGCCAGTGTCGGTGCACCGCCTCAGTGATGGTGGCCGCCGGTGCCGTGGGCGTGGCCGTGGGCAACTTCCTCGGGGCTGGCTGCGCGCACATCGACGATGTCGATATCAAATACCAGCGTCTGACCGGCCAGCGGGTGGTTGGTATCGATCTCGGCGCTGTGTCGCCCGACCTTGGTGACGGTCACCGGGTGCCGCCCCTCGGCGGTGTTGAGTTGCACGGTCATGCCCGGCTTGAGCGCGCCGCGATAGACCAGGTGCTTGACCGGGACCTTTTGCACCCGGTCTTCGCGGCGTTCGCCGTAGGCCTGCTCGGCGGTCAGGGTGATCTCGGTGTGGGCGCCCGCTTCAAGCCCCTCCAGGGCTTGCTCCAGCGCCGGGATAATATTGTTGGCGCCGTGCAGGTAGGCCGTGGCGTCCCCGTCCCTGGAGGTTTCAAGGTCCTCCCCGCTGCTGTTGCGCAGGGTGTAGTGGAAGCTGGCGACGGTCTGGTTGCTGATTTTCACGTTTTCGGGTCCGCTGCGGAAAAAGCGGATTTTACCACGAGCCCCGCCGCCGCGCGCCGGGGCAATACGCAATAATGCCAACCCGGCGATTCTCCGGCAGGGGATTAGTTGTTACTATGCGGGCAGGGCCGCGAACGGACACACGGATATCTCGCTGTCAGCGGGACAAGGGGGCCGCGAGAGTTCCCACGACAACAGGCAAAGAGCATAGATGCTGGTTAACGCAGAACTGTCCCAGGACTTCTCCCGCTTGAACAAGCAGTTCAAGGAGCTGGTGTCGGCGCTGGTTGATATCGTCAATATTCCCCCGGTCAGGGTGGAAGTGGAAGCCGTGAGGGAGGGTAACTTCCGCGGCTTCGACAGCGGCCGGTTCTACCTGGTCGACAGCGGTTCCCTGTCGGCCCGCTATCGGGGTCGCACCGTCTACATCCTCGACGAGGGGGACCTGCTCCTGCCCGATATCGCCGGTGCCAGCCAGTCCGGCATGGCGGTGCTCTACGGCAGTGAGGCCGGCGCCAGTCTCTACGGCTACCCCGGGCTCGAGTTCATGCAGCGAGTGTTCGCCGACCCCAGTGCCAACAAGGTCTGGACGCGCCTGATGATTACCTATGCCGGCCTCCTGTTGCGGATAACCGCGGCCAATACGCGGGACGACGCTGTGGCGACCCCCGGCTTCGAGGAGTTCCAGCCCGGCGAGATAATCATCAACCAGGGTGAGCGCGCCGATTATGTGTTCAATCTTTCATCCGGTACGGCGGAGGTGATCGTCGACGACGTGATCGTTGGCCGCATCAGCGAGGGAGAGATCTTCGGCGCCATGGCGGCGCTCACCCAATCCGACCGCAGCGCCACGGTGCGCGCGTGGACGCGTTGTTCGGTGGTGAAGGTGCCGAAAGAGCAGTTTGCCGATCTCATCAGAAGCAACCCGGCCACTATCCACAGCCTGCTGGTGGACATGGCCCACTCCATCGTCAATCTCAACGAGCAGCTGGTCGGCTTGCGCAACAAGCCCGGCGGCAGCTGAGCGCCCGCCCGGGGCGCGGGCTGGCCTGCTGTGGCAGGGTGCCTGCCGTTGACTCCAGTGAACAGTAACAGGTTCTTTTTACATGTCTGAAGTAGTGGAAATCGACAGCGATGGCATCGAACAGGTGTCGTTGCAGAAATACACGGAAAAGGCGTACCTGGACTACTCCATGTACGTCATTCTCGACCGTGCCCTGCCCCACATCGGTGACGGGCTCAAGCCGGTGCAGCGGCGCATTATCTATGCCATGAGCGAACTTGGCCTCAAGGCCAGCGCCAAGTTCAAGAAATCCGCGCGCACGGTCGGGGATGTGATCGGCAAGTTCCACCCCCACGGCGACAGCGCGGCTTATGAAGCCATGGTGCTCATGGCCCAGAACTTCAGCTACCGCTACCCGCTGGTGGACGGCCAGGGCAACTGGGGCTCCCCGGACGATCCCAAATCCTTTGCCGCCATGCGTTATACCGAATCCCGTCTCACAGCCTATGCCGATGTGCTGCTGGCGGAGCTGGGCCAGGGTACCGCCGACTGGGTGCCCAACTTCGACGGTACCCTTGAGGAGCCGTCGGTGCTGCCGGCGCAGGTGCCCAATGTCCTGCTCAACGGTACCACCGGCATCGCGGTGGGCATGGCCACGGATATCCCGCCGCACAACCTGCGCGAGGTGGTGACCGCAGCCATCCGCTTGCTGGAATCACCCCGGGCCACGGTTGCCGAGCTCTGCGAGCATGTGCAGGGCCCGGATTTTCCCACCGAGGCGGAAATCATCACCCCCCGGGCGGAGATCCGGGCTCTGTACGAAACCGGCCGCGGCGGCCTGCGCATGCGCGCAGTGTGGGAGCGCGAGGGCGGCGACATCATCGTCCGCGCCCTGCCGTACCAGGTGTCCGGGTCCCGGGTACTGGAACAGATTGCCCAGCAGATGCAGGCGAAAAAGCTGCCCATGGTGGCCGACCTGCGCGATGAATCCGACCACGAGAACCCCACCCGCCTGGTGATCGTGCCGCGCTCCAACCGGGTTGATCTCGAGGCGGTGATGAGTCACCTGTTCGCCACCACCGACCTGGAGAAGACCTACCGGGTCAACCTCAACATGATCGGCACCGATGGTCGCCCGGGGGTGAAATCCCTTGACCGCATCCTGCGCGAGTGGCTGCAGTTCCGCACCACCACGGTGCGCCGGCGCCTGGAATACCGCCTGGACCGGGTGCTCAAGCGCCTGCACATCCTCGAAGGCTATCTGGTCGCGTACCTCAATATTGACGAGGTGATCCACATCATCCGCACCGAGGACAAGCCCAAGGCCGCGCTGATGGCGCGCTTTGGCCTCAGCGACACCCAGGCCGAGGCGATCCTGGAGCTGAAGCTGCGCAACCTCGCCAAGCTGGAGGAAATGAAAATCCGCGGCGAGCAGGATGAGCTGGCGCAGGAGCGCGACCAGCTGCAGCTGGTCCTCGGCAGCGACGCGCGCCTGAAGACCCTGATCCGCAAGGAGCTGCAGGCGGTGGCCGAGCAGTTTGGCGATGACCGCCGGTCGCCCATCGCGGAGCGCGAGGAGGCCCGTGCCTTCAGCGAACTGGAACTGATGAGCGCGGACCCGATCACCGTGGTGCTCTCCGAGAAGGGCTGGATACGCGCGGCCAAGGGTCACGATATCGACTCCGCCAGCCTGAGCTACAAGTCCGGCGACGGCTTCAAGCTGGAGGCCCGCGGTCGCAGCAACCAGCCCACGGTGATCCTGGATTCCACCGGTCGGGCCTATACCCTGCCGTCCCACAACCTGCCTTCCGCACGGGGCCAGGGAGAGCCGGTCACCGGGCGCATCAGCCCGCCGTCCGGCGCTACCTTTGAAGGCCTGCTGCTGGCGGACGACAGCCAGCGCTTCCTGCTCGCCAGCGACGCCGGCTATGGTTTCGTCGCGCTGTATGCCGATTTGCAGGGCAAGAACCGCGCCGGCAAGGCTGTGCTGTCGCTGCCCAAGGGCGGCCGGGTACTGCAGCCCGCGGCGGTACCGGCGCAGGACGAGGGCGCCTGGGTGGCGGCGGTGTCGAACGAGGGTCGCCTGCTGGTATTCCCGCTGGCGGAGCTGCCACAACTGGCCCGGGGCAAGGGCAACAAGATCATGGGCATCCCCTCCGCCCGGGTCCAGAGCCGCGACGAGTTCCTGGTCGCGGTGCAGGTGATCAGCGAGGTCCAGGCGCTGGTGATCCTGGCGGGCAAGCGCCACCTCACCCTCAAGTTCAGTGAGCTGGAGCACTACCGGGGCGAACGCGGCCGGCGCGGCAACAAGCTGCCGCGGGGATTCCAGAAGGTTGACGGGATGCGGGTGGAGGGCTGATCCGGCCCGGCCCGTGCAAGGAGGTTTCGTGTCCAGCCACAAACCAGTGCCACCCCCCCGCCGCGGCCGCGGCCGGCCACCGAAGATCACCCGTGAAAAGGTGATCGACGCCACCATGGCGCTGCTGGAGGAGCGGCCGCCGGAAGAAATCAGCATGGCGGACGTCGCCGCGAAGCTGGGCATTCCGGTCATGTCCCTGTACAACCACTACCCCAACACCAGCGTCCTGCTGCAGGCGGTCGCGGATCATACGTTCTCCCAGTTCCAGATCCCGCACACCGCTCCGGACGCGCCCTGGCAGGTCGTACTGCAGGAATGGTTGCGGGAAATGGCCCGACACTGCGACCGCCATCCGGTGGCGCTGCGGATCATGTCGCTGGAGGGGCGTGCGGCCCCTGCGTGGCGGAGCATACTCGCGCCCTTGCTGGCGGTACTGCAGGGCGCCGGAGTCGACGATCAGCACGCGGCCCTGCTGCTGGCCTGGATTACCAGCCAGGCACTGGGACTGATCTACATCGAAGAGTTCGCGGACCCCGCCCGGCGCCTCGCACCGCTGTCTGCGGAGGCACTGGAAAAAGACTCGCCCTACCTGGCCGCGCTCAACCGGCGCCTGCCCGACGTGCAGCGGCTGCAGGTGCTGGAGCTGGGGTTCCAGGCCATGGTAGACGGGCTTGAACGGCATCTGCAGCGTCCCCTGAAATAATTATAGAAATACTTATTAAAAATACCTACACTGGTGACAGTGGGGGTGCTCGGGCGTGCAGGCGCGAGTTACCCCGCGGGATAAAAACCATAACCCACGAGGTAGCGACGAATGAACAAGACAATGATTCGCAACGGCACGGTGGTCGATGGCACCGGTGCTCCAGCATTCGCGGCGGATGTGCGCATCCGCGATGGCGTGATCACCGCGGTTGCCCCCGGCCTGCAGCCGGAGCCCGGTGAGGAGGTGGTCGATGCCAGCGGCTGCCACGTCGCGCCGGGCTTTATCGAAAGCCACACCCACTTCGACGGCGCCATGTGGTGGGACCAGGAATTGGATCCCCTGCCGGGTTACGGCGTGAGCACCGTGGTCATGGGCAACTGCGGTTTCTCCGTCGCCCCGGTCTCCGATGACGAGGCGGCGCGCCGCGAGGTGGTGGGCATCTTTTCCTTCTTCGAGGATATCCCCGAGCAGCCGTTCCTCAAGGAACTGCCCTGGGACTGGCGCAGCTGGCCCGAGTACAAGGAATCCATGCTGCGCAACGTGAAGCTGCCCGCCAACTACGCGGCCTTCTGTGGCCACATTGCCCTGCGCCTGGCGGCGATGGGCATGGAAGCCTGGGATCGTGCGGCCACGCCTGCGGAAATACAGACGATGTGTACGCTGCTGGATGAGGCCCTGGGCGCGGGCGCACTGGGCATGTCCTCCAACCTGTTCGATCACGACGGCCAGGACCGCCCGGTCCCCTCGCTGCAGGCGGATGACGCCGAACTGGGGGCGCTGATGGAAGTGATCAGCCGTCATCCGGGCGCAACCCTGCAGGTGATCGTGGATACCTTCCGCAACATGACCGCGCCGGAAACCATGCGTCGCATCGGCCGCCTGGCCGAGGGCATGCCCATTCGGGTGCAGTGGGCCGGCCTGCCGACGCTGGTGTTCCAGCGCGACATGATGGGCATCCAGGCGCCGCTGGTGGAGCTCCACGAGCAGTTCAAGCGCGAGGGCCGCGACTTCTGGACCGGCTATGCCCATATTGCGGTGACCTCTACCCTGAGCGTGCAGAGTTCACTGATCTTCGCCCAGTCCAATGACTATGTCTGGCACGAGGTGGTGGTTGCCGAGGGCGACGACGCCAAGGCCGCCCTGTTGCGCGATCCCGACTGGCGCCAGCGCGCGCGCGAATCCTGGGATACCAAGACCTTTGAGTTCTCCCCCTTCCCCAGGGGGCGGGCTGAGCATCTGCTGCTGATGAATTCCGACAACGGTGCCGGGCCCACCCACCTGACCCTGGGCGAGTACCAACAGCAGATCGGCGCGGTGCATCCTTCGGACGCCATGGCCGAATGGTTGCTGGCCAATGGCCTGCAGTCCACCGTGACCATGCCGCCCTTCGAGCGCGACCGGGAGATGGTGCTCAAGCTGATGCGGGACCCCTACTCCGTGGGCAATATCAGCGATGCCGGCGCCCATGGCCAGATGCTGTGTGGCGGCGGCGAGAATATCAAGCTGTTCACTGATTTCGTGCGCTCCGGCGAGCTGACTCTGGAGGAAGCGGTGTACATCCAGACCGGCAAGCTGGCCGACCACTTCGGGTTCCGTGATCGCGGCACCCTGGCGGCGGGCCAGCGGGCGGACATCACCGTGTTCAACCTGGACGAGGTGCAGGAACGGGACATGAAACGGGTCTACGATGTCCCCGACGGCAAGGGCGGCTTTACCTGGCGCTGGAGCCGGGATCCGGCGCCGATGCGCCTGACCATGGTGAACGGCGAGGTCACCTTCGACGGGCAGCAGGGCACCGGCGCCCGCCCCGGCACCATGCTGGCTCCCGCGGCCGCCTGAGTGCAGCGCTCAGTCGCTGCGGACGCCCGCCACTGGCAGCATGCGTGGCGGCGCGGTCAGAGCGGCGCCCCAAGGCGCTTGAGCGTCAGCCGCAGCTGGCGTTCAAGCAGGTCGTCCCAGGGATTGAGAAACTCCTCCAGAATACTGTAATCGCCCAGCTCGCTGGGGCGCTGCTCAAGCCGGCTGCTGACGTCCAGGTCTTCGCAGACTGACGGCGACAGCATGACCTGTGGCGGTTGGCTGGCGCACAGGGTCTGCAGTTCATCCAGGGTGGACTGGATATACAGGCCCGGGTAGATGTCGGTGTCGTCCCCCCGGCCCAGTTCGCTCTGGGCCACCGCCATGGCGATATTCAGGGACAGGGTCATCTGTTTTTCCAGATCCTTGCTGATTGCGCGTACCAGCCAGGCGCAGGAAGCGGCGCGGAAGGCGGCGCTGCCGCCGCTGGTACTGCCGCTGAAGAACACCGCCAGCCCAAACTGGCGCACCACCTGCAGCTGGCCGCCGTAGAAACCGGCGGCGGCGTAGACGATCTGATGCAGACGATCGGTGTAGCGGTGCAGGGAGCGCTCATCGAGGGTGTCGAGGTAGGCGGTCAGGCTGATCAGGTGCAGATACAGCACCGCCGTGTCGCGATAGTTCTCTTCCTTCGGTCCGGTGCCGGTGCGGGCCCGCAGCAGGTCCATGGGCAGCGCGTCAATGTGATACTGCAGTTGCATCAGTTCATTGGGTGGCAGGGTGGTGTTGTGACTGTCGTCCAGGGCAATCGCTCTGGCCTGACGCTGCAGGCGGTTGGCCAGGAGCCGCTGGCCCAGATGGCGGGCAGCGCCGTAGACGGCCAGGCTCAGCAGCACCGCCAGACCCAGCAAGCTCAGCAGGAACCGCGTGCGCGCGGTCTCCGCCAGGTCGGTGCCGATGGTGATCACGACTTCCCCGGCCAGATCGTTCTCGATGAGTACCGCCGCTCGATACTCGCTCTGGTGGTCCCCCTCAACGGTACCGGCCTGGCCCAGGGCCCTGCCCTCAACATCGAAGATGGCCACCTTGGCCGCGGAAGAGGACTCCACGAAGCGGTGCAGGGAGGCGGCGACATTGAGCAGGTCGCCGGTTTCCAGCGCGACACTGATCCGCCGGGCTATCTGCTGCGCCAGGGCATTGCCAAAGCCCGCCTGCTGCACTTCCTGCATGTGTCGGCTGGAGGTGGCGGCGAGGCCAACCAGGGCGAGACTGATGAACAGGCAGACCAGGGCAGCGACAAGCGCCAGTTGGTGGCTCAGGCTGGAGTCGCGAAATCTGTTGCTCACGCCGGTAGGCTTCCCTGTGTTTGCAAAGCGGTCGAGTATAAACCATGGCCGCTGCCGCGCGGGACTATCTGCGCAAGGCGACACTCCCCGGACCTGGCCGGTCCAGGCGGGCCGCTCGGACCTGGCCGCAGGCACCATGTCGGCCGCACCTGCCGGGCCGGATGGTTTCGCCGCAGCGGGAGCAGGGGTAGAATACGCCGCTTTGCCGCCTGCTGGACACCGTATTCCGTGAACGACATCGTCCTTATCACCCTTTCCGGCGAGGACCGCCCGGGCCTCACCGCCGGCGTGACCGGGCTGCTGGCGGAGCGCGCGGTCAATGTGCTCGACATCGGCCAGGCTGTGATCCACGCGACGCTCTCCATGGGCCTGTTGCTGGAAGTGCCCGCGGACGCCGATCGCGCCGGCCTGGAGCAGGCCCTGCAGGGCTTTGCGGACGCCCAGCGCCTGCAGTTGCGCTGGGAGGACGTCAGCAAGGAGAGTTACGGCGAGTGGGTGGCGGCCCAGGGCCGGGCCCGCTATATCACCACGCTGCTGGCGCGCAAGATTACCGCCGACCAGCTGGCCCGGGTCAGCGCCGTGTTTTCGCGCCACGGCCTGGGGATCGACGGGATCTCCCGCTTGTCCGGTCGCATCCCGCTGGGAGAGCTGCCGCCCCTGAGCAAGGCCTGCGTCGAGTTTTCCCTGCGCGGCCCGCTGCCCGACATCGCTGCGTTTCGCAAGGAGCTGCTGGAGGTGGCCAGCGCGCTGGAGGTGGACCTCGCCTTCCAGGAAGACAACATGTACCGCCGCAACCGGCGCCTGGTGGCCTTCGACATGGACTCCACCCTGATCGAGGCGGAAGTCATCGATGAGCTCGCGCAGCTGGCGGGGGTGGGCGACCAGGTCAGCGCCATCACCGCAAGCGCCATGCGCGGGGAACTGGATTTTGCCGCCAGCTTTCGCCAGCGCGTGGCGCTGCTCAAGGGCCTGCCCGAAGCGGCCCTGGAGGAAGTGGCAGCGAACCTGCGCATTACCGAGGGTGCCCGGCACCTGATCGCCACGCTGCGTGCGCTGGGCTACAAGACCGCCATCCTCTCCGGCGGCTTTACCTATTTTGCCGAGCGGCTGCAGAGGGAACTGGGCATCGACTACGTGCACGCCAATGTGCTCGACATCGCCCAGGGCGCGGTCACTGGAGAGGTGAGTGGAGTCATCGTGGACGGCGAGCGCAAGGCCGCCCTGCTGCGCCAGCTCGCGACCCGCGAGGGCATTGACTTGCAGCAGGTCATCGCGGTGGGTGACGGCGCCAATGACCTGCCCATGCTCAGTATTGCCGGGCTCGGCATCGCCTTTCGCGCCAAGCCGCTGGTACAGCAGTCGGCGGAACAGTCCATTTCCACCCTGGGGCTTGACGCGATTCTCTATTTGCTCGGAATATCCGATCGCTACCAGCCCGCCGGCGACCGCTCAGAGCTCTGACCAGAGGGATTTAAAGGCTGAGCCGGGAATTTCGCGCTCCACCCTGGGCTCTTTTTTCGCCGGGTTGCCGGTTTCACGGAACTCGAACTGGCTGTAGGTGGCGGTGGCGGCGACCTGCCGCTGCAGCCGGATATTCATGCTTTCACCATGCCTGACGAGGGTTACTTTCTGGCCCTCGCGGAAGCCGCTGCGCGGCGTGATCAACGTCGGTGGCTTGCCCACCAGCTTGATTTCCGGAAGGCGCAAGACCCGGATTGGTTCTGATGAACCGCCCTGCCGGTACTGGATGCGGGCGCCCCAGGCTGCTGCCCGCGGGCTCAGCAGTTCGATGCCGACAATACTGCTCTTGCCCTCAAGCTGGCTCAACCAGCGAATGGTGGCGATAACCCACGGGCCGTCCTGCTCTTCACGGATACAGAGGATATCGCCGCTGCGAATGGTGCCCGGGTGGTCCTGCTCCCACTCCAGGCAGTAGCCTCCGGGACTGGCGTTGACGGCGGTCACCGCATATTCCCGGCGCTCCTCTGCTGCCTGTTCTGGCAGGTCCGTGTCAGAGAGTGCCGCCCGGGTGGCCTCATCGACTTCGACCCTGTGCTGGTCGAAGCTGTCGTCCGGGGCAGCCACCTCCTCCCCGCTGTGGATATCATCCGCGTTGGCTTCCAGCCAGGGGTCGCGCCGCTTGCGCTCCACCAGGAAGGGGTTGGTGATCACCCGCTCGCTGGCGGGTGGCCGGTAGCCCTTGCCGTGCAGCACCTCGCCAAAGGTCTGGCCACCGGCGACAAAGTAGTGGGTACTGGACAGCCCCAGAGCCACGTGCAGGGTTTGCTGCAGCTCGTGGCGGCCGAAGTTGCGCAGGCTGACCGAGGACAGCGAGGTAATCATGTGCTGCAGAATGTTGTGGTGCAGGCGGATATCGTTCGGGAACACGATGTCCTGGCGGCCGCCGCTCTCCTCCCCGGGCTCGGCCAGTTCCTGCAGGTGAGCAACCAGTGGCCCGGTATCGATCAGGCGCAGGTCCGACCCCGCCGTTGACCTGATACTGCTGGCGTAGGTTGGCGGCTGGTCGCCCCCGATATCCACCGCGAACAGGCCACCGCCGCCGGTGCCAACCGTGGCCAGCTCGCTCCATTGCCGCAGCCCCTGGAAAATGGCCGCGAGGTCGCCCTGGCGCAGCTGGTTGGGCTTGCAGCAGGAGAGCAGCAGGGGTTGCAGCCAGGTTGCGGTAATCGTGGTGCGATCCCCCAGCGCCCCGGTCACATGCAGCTGTGTCAGCTGCTGCCTTTCCGCCAGGGTGTAGAGCTGGTGAAGGGAGCGGAAGGCGCGATTTTCGCCGTTCTGGAACAATTGGAAACGCTGGAACAGCTTGCAGCCGGTGAAATGGAGGGCTCTCTGCAGTGCCTCGCACACCAGCCGGGCCGGGTTGATGTCGCGGATGTTCTCCCGGTCCCGAATTGCGTGCACCGCTACCAGGGTGTAGGCCGTACTGGCCAGCCCGAACAGCTGGTCCGCCAGGTCGGCCATGTGCCGGGGTTCCTCCGGCAGTACCAGTGGCTGGTTAATGAAGCGCCGGGAGAGGCTGGAGGTCGCCACGATCAGATTGGGCCGCATGACCTCCAGGATCGCATGGCGCTGTTCCGCGGGCAGTGCCACCCGGTTGAGCTCGCCGATGGCGAGGCGCAGCTGCTGGGCGACTTCCCGGGTGTTGGTCACCGGCAGGGCACTGGTCCAGGACTGCGCCCCATCCGTGGTCAGCGGGAACAGGCTGAAGTCGTCGAGATCCTGACGCGGAATCCTCAGCTTGACAGGTGCCTTGTCAACCATGACCCAGATCTCCCTGTGCTGTGCTCTCAGTGACGCCCGTTTCCTGCAAGAGTAGCCCATCCGGGGCGACAATCGCCAGCCGAATATCGCCCGCTGGCCCGGTGTGCGGTATTATTGGCGCCCATTTTGAAAACTGGCGTACAACTTTCATGGCGAATTTTTCCACCAACGAGTTCCGTCCCGGCCTCAAGGTCATGCTGGACGGCGACCCCTGCAGCATTCTCGAAAACGAGTTCGTGAAGCCGGGCAAGGGCCAGGCCTTCAACCGGGTGCGCATGCGCAACCTGAAGAGTGGCCGGGTCTGGGAGCGCACCTTCAAGTCCGGCGAGAGCCTGGAAGGTGCCGACGTGATGGACCGGACGATGCAGTATCTCTACAACGACGGCGAGTTCTGGTACTTCATGGAGCCCGACACCTTCGAGCAGCACCAGGCCGATGCCAAGGCGGTGGGGGAATCCTATCTCTGGCTGAAAGAGCAGGATAACTGCGAAGTGACGCTCTACAACGGCAGTCCGCTGTCCGTGGCCCCCGCCAATTTTGTCGAGCTGGAGATTGTCGAGACCGACCCGGGTCTCAAGGGTGACACGGCCCAGGGCGGCAGCAAGCCGGCCAAGCTGAGCACCGGGGCCGTGGTCAAGGTTCCCCTGTTTGTCACCACCGGCGAGGTCATCCGGGTCGACACCCGCACCGGTGAATACCAGAACCGCGTCAGCAAGTAAGCTCCCGGTCATCCCCTGCCGTGGCTGACTGGCGCCCGGGCACCCCTCCCGGTGCCTTGCAGGCGCGAGCGTCGCTGCTGGCGGAGATCCGCGCTTTCTTTGCCGAGCGCGGGGTGCTGGAGGTGGAAACGCCCCTGCTCTGCTCCCGCGGGATCACCGATCCGGCGATCGAGCCGCTGCTGGTGAGCGGGGGGCTGTCGCTGGGCCCGGCGACCCGCTATCTGCAGACTTCCCCGGAATATGCGATGAAGCGCCTGCTGGCGGCGGGCAGTGGCCCGATCTACCAGGTCTGCAAGGCGTTTCGCGATGGCGAGGCCGGCAACCGCCACAACCCCGAGTTCACGCTCCTGGAGTGGTACCGCCCGGGCATGGACCACCACCAGCTGATGGCGGAAGTGGCCGACCTGGTGTGCACCTGCCTGGGCGAGCGGCCCTGGCAGACGCTGAGTTACCGCGAGCTGTTCCGGCGCAGTATCGGGATCGACCCCTTCGTCGACTCCCCGGCAGCGCTGCAACAGGCGGCACGGAAGTGTGTGGATGTCGGCGCCCTGGAGGGCGACCGCGACCTCTGGCTGGATCTGCTGCTAACCCACGCCGTCGAACCCTGGCTGGCGGGGCAGGGTCTGTGTTTTGTCTACGATTACCCGCCCAGCCAGGCCGCCCTGGCGCGCCTCGGGGAGAGCGACGGCCATGCGGTGGGCGAGCGTTTCGAACTGTATGTCGACGGCCTGGAACTGGCCAATGGCTATCACGAACTCGGTGACGCCGCAGAACAGCGGGCCAGGTTCGAGGCGGACAACGCCCAGCGCCTGGCCCGGGGGCTGCCGCAACGGCCTCTGGACGAGGCCCTGCTGGCGGCGCTGGCGGCGGGCCTGCCGGACTGCAGCGGGGTGGCCCTGGGGGTGGACCGGTTGCTGATGCTGGCAACCGGGGAGACCGATCTGCGGCGCCTACTCGCCTTTGCCTGGGATCGCAGCTGAGCGCTCAGCCAGCACCGCGGGGCCATAGCCGGCGATAAATTCCGGCGGCATCCGCCGCGGCCTGCCGCTGCTGATTTCGATGCAGGCAAAGCGCATCATGCCGCGCAGCAGGGTCACGCCATCCGCGGGGCGCAGGATCTGGAACCGGCGCTCCATGGTGAGCTTGCGATCCCAGCCGACGATCCAGGTTCCCGCCACCAGCTCATCCCCCTCGCGCGAAGCCTGCAGGTAGTCGTACTCGCTGTGGGTAATGGCCATTGCCCGATCCAGGCGCCGGTAGGCATCGAGGTCCAGGCCCAGCGCCACTGAGTGCGCCCAGGCCACCTGTTCACACCATTTGACGTACACCGTGTTGTTGGTGTGTTCGAGGCCGTCTATGTCCCCGGCGCCGACCCGGGTCGGCAGGGTGAAGGGATCCGGGTGATCCCAGCGGTATGATTCCACGCTCACCCGCCCTGCCCCGCGCTGGCTTCCGCTTCCAGCGGTTTCTGGGCGAAGTGGAACAGGGCGTAGAGCACCGCCAGCAGCGGGCAGACCAGGTTGAAGAAGGCGAACGGCGCGTAGGCAAAGGTCGCGACGCCCAGGGTGGCGGACATATAGGCGCCGCAGGTGTTCCAGGGAATCAGGGCCGAGGTCAGGGTGGCCGAGTCCTCCAGGGTACGGGACAGGTTCAGCCGCGACAGGCCGCGGCGGGGGTATTCGCTCTTGAACATGCGCCCCGGCAGGGCCACGGCGATAAACTGGTCCGCCGCCAGGATGTTGGCGGTAATGCAGGTGCCGACGGTGGCGCCTACCAGCCCCGCCGCGCTGTGCACCCGGCGCAGTATCACCTGCAGCAGGTGATCGAGAATCCCGGTGCGCTCCAGCACGCCGCCAAAGCCCAGGGCGCAGATGATCAGCCAGACCGTGTTCAACATGCTGCTCATGCCGCCCTTGCTCAGGAGGTCATCCAGGAAGGCGTTGCCAGTGTCGGAGATATAGCCGTCAAACAGGCTGATCCAGACCCCCTTGAGCAGCAGCAGCGGTTGCGCCAGATCGGGAGCGTTCTCAGCCAGCTGGCCTACCGCCTCGGGCTGGAACAGGACTGCGAACACTCCCCCGACCAGCGCGCTGGCCACGATGGACGGGAAGGCCGGAAAGCGGCGATGGATCAGCCCCAGCATCAGCAGTAGCGGCAGCAGCAGATGCACACCGATATTGAATTCCTCGCTCAGGCCCTGTTGCAAGCGGGCGATTTCTTCCGGGGTTGCCGCCGCACCGCCCCCGATCAGCAGGAAGCCCAGAATGGCGATGGCAAACCCGGGCACGGTCGTCCAGAGCATGTGCCGAATATGGTCGAACAGGTCGACGCCGGTGGCGGCGGCGGCAAGATTGGTGGTATCCGACATGGGCGACAGCTTGTCGCCAAAGTAGGCGCCGGAGACAATCGCGCCGGCGGTGATGGCGGGGGACAGGTCGAAGCTGCCGGCGATACCCATCAAACCGATCCCGAGGGTGCCGGCCACGGTCCAGGAACTGCCGATACTCACGGCCACAACGGCGCAAATCGCAGCGCTGGCGGCGTAGAATACCGATGGATTGAGTATCTGCACGCCGTAGTAGATCATGGCGGGAACAGTGCCGGAAAGAATCCAGGTACCGATCAACATCCCCACCGCCAGCAGGATCAGGGTCGGTCCCAGGCCCGTGGCGATGCCCTGGATGATGCCTTCCTGGGCGGTGTGCCAGGACAGGCCGATACGCTTTGCCACCAGGGCCGCCACGCAGCTGGCCAGGATCAGGGCGATCTGGTTGGCGCCGTAGGACGAGTCCGCGCCGAACAGGTAGACCGACGTCGCCAACAGCAGGGTGAGGAAGATAACGGGCGTCAGCGCGAGGGTGGTGGTAAGGCGCGGATTATGCGGCTCGTCACTCAAGTGTGGATGCTCTCTGGTTGGGCGGCGCGCCGCGGGGTCATCGGTTGCAGAGCCGCAGGATGCCTTAAAATATGCGGCGGGTACAGTTGCCAGCCGCCCGCAACGGAGACCACGTACATGTTGCAGACACTGTGAGCAACGATCGTAAGGCATTGCTGCTGGGGCTGGCCGCCGTATTGCTGTGGTCTACGGCCGCCACCGCGTTCAAGCTGGCACTGCGCGAGCTGGATGTGTTTCAGCTGGTGGCCTGGTCGGTGACGGCCTCGGCTGCCGCCCTGCTGGCGATCGTATGGCTGCAGGGCCGGCAGGGCCTGTTGTGGTCTTCCCTGCGCGCACGCCCCGGCTTTTTCCTGCTGCTGGGTGCCATCAACCCGCTGCTCTACTACCTGGTATTGCTGCACGCCTATGATCTGCTGCCCGCGCAGCAGGCGCAGACCATCAACTACACTTGGGCCATCACCCTGGCGCTGCTGGCGGTGCCCCTGCTGGGCCAGCGCCTGGGCAGGAGGGACCTGCTGGCCGCAGCTCTGGGTTACAGCGGGGTGGTGATCATCGCCACCGAGGGGCAACCCCTGGCGATGAACTTCACCAGTCTCCCGGGGGTCGCCCTGGCCCTGGGGAGCACCCTGGTCTGGGCCCTGTACTGGGTTCTCAATACCCGCAATCGGGGGGACCCGGTGGTCAGTCTGTGTCTCAATTTCATCCTTGCGGTACCGGCGGCCTGGTTGGTCTGCCTGACCCTGTCCACGGCCGCAACCGGCGGCTGGCGCGGCCTGACGGCGGCGCTGTATGTGGGTCTGTTCGAGATGGGTATTACCTTTGCCCTGTGGTCCAGCGCCCTGCGCCTGGCCAGTTCCGTGGCCCGCATCGGCAACCTGATATTTCTTTCGCCCATGTTCTCGCTGGTGTTGATCGCCACGGTGCTGGGAGAAACCATACACCCGGCGACCCTGGTCGGTCTGGCGCTCATCATCCCCGGGGTATTGCTGCAGCAGGCGGGCTCCCCGGCGCCCCGTCGGGAGGGCTGAACGGCGTGGCGGCGCCCGGCCTGGCCGAAGCCGTGGTGCTTGCGCCGCGCTATTACCGGGACAACTTCCTGCGCCTGTGTGACACCGTGGAGACGCTCTACGGTGATCTGCTGCATGCCGACGAGCAGTCCCTGCTGGCCAGCTGGCGCGAGCTGCCGGAATCCGCGCAGTGTCTTTACGTACGCCTGGTTTCCCGGGTTGGCCCCTGGTTCCGTCGCGGCAAGCTGGCCTACGCGGAAATCGACGACATCCCCGCCGCCCTGGCAACCCTGGCCGCAGCGGGCCTGCTTGCCACGGAGGGAGAACTCGACATTGGTGAGCTGGCGCGGCTGTTCACGATGGCGGAGTGGCGCCGGGCTTTCGCCGCGGAACTGCCAGCGCCGCAGCCCCGGACCAAGCCGGAGTTGCTCGCCGCCATTGCCGCGCTGCAGTGGCCGGAAGCCCGCGTGCTCGAACGCCTGTTGGCAGCGACCGGGGATCAGCTGGTGGCCCCGCTTGGCGGGGACACCGTGGACCTGCTGCAACTGCTCTTTTTTGGCAACCGGCGGCAGGGCCTGACCGACTTTGTGCTCAGCGACCTCGGCGTCGCCCGCTACTACCCGTATTCCCTGGACCGGGGGCAGCGCCTGTTCAGTTGCCGCGAGGCGGTGGATGAGTACCGTTACTGGGGTGAGCTGGCAGACGCCCACTGGCTGATGGAGGAGGCCGGCGATGCGGACGGCCTGGCCGCGCTGGCCGCAGAGGTGCTGGCCACGCCGCTGCGCCACGCCACCAGCGAGCGGCGCTACTGGAAACTGTGTAACCGGCTCGCCCGGAATCTGGAACGGACCGGGGAGCTGGCGCTGGCGGCGCGCCTGTATGCGCGCAGCGAACTGCACCCGGCGCGGGAACGCCATGTGCGGGTGCTGGAGAATACGGGTGACTGCCAGCAGGCGCTGCGGCAGTGCCGCCTGCTGCTGGACCAGCCCTGGTGCGAGGAAGAGTTTGAAGCGGCACAGCGGATCCTGCCCCGCCTGCTGCGCCAGCTGGGACAGCCGCCGCCGGCAAGGCGGCGTGACCCGGTGCCGACGCTGGACCTGCTAGTGCCGCCGGCAGCAGAGGGTGTGGAGCTGGCAGTGGCGAGGCATCTGGCAGCGGACTGGCAGTCCGTCCACTACGTGGAAAACGCCCTGTTCAACAGCCTGTTCGGCCTCGCGTTCTGGGAGCAGATTTTTGCGCCGGTGGCCGGCGCTTTCCACAATGCCTTCCAGAGCGTGCCCGCGGACATGTACCAGCAGGGCTTCTACCAGCGGCGTCGGGCCGCGCTGGATGCGCGCCTGGTCGAACTCGCCGCCGCCGACCTGTACCCGGAACTGCTGGCGGCGCTGCAGCGATTCCAGGGGTACCAGTGCCGCTGGGTAAGCTGGCAGCTACTGACGCCTGCCCTGCTGGAGCAGGTGCTGGCCTGTGTGCCCCGGGAACACCTGCTGGCCATCTGGCAGCGGATGCTGTTTGACCCGGGGGAGAACCGCCGGGGGTTCCCCGACCTGATTGCGCTGGGCGACAGGCCCGGCGCCTGGCGCCTGATCGAGGTGAAGGCCCCCGGTGACCAGTTGCAGCACAGCCAGCGACGCTGGCTGCGCTTCTTTGGCGAACAGGCGATTCCCGCCTGCGTGGCGCGGGTGAGCTGGGCGGATGGCTGAGTTCCTGCTCACGGTGCGCGAGCTGGCGCTGTTCTGCCATCGCCGCGGTGACATCGACCACCGTTTTACGCCCTCGCCCACGGGGCTGGAGGGTATTGCCGGTCACCAGCGTATCTACCAGCGCCGGCCGGCGTCCTACCAGCGGGAGTTCGCGGTGGAATTCATCCGCGCCGGGTCGCCTGCCGCTGAGCTGCCCGGTGCGGGCGTCCCGGACCTGCACCTGCGCGGGCGTGCGGATGGCTATGATCGCGAGCGCGGGCTGGTGGAGGAAATCAAGACCTGCCGCATTGACCCGGCGCGAATCCCGGAGACGGTGAGCCGCCTCGGCCTCGCCCAGGGGCGTCTTTATGCCGCCATGATCGCGGCCCGGGAGGATCTGCCCGGCCTGTCGGTGCAGTTGACCTGGCTGCAGCTCGACACCGGCGAAGAGCAGAGCCTGCAACAGAGCTACAGCCGCGAGGAGCTGGATACCTTTCTGGAGGACAGCCTGCAACGCTACGGGACATGGCTGTCGCGCGTCGCGGCCCGACGTGCCGCGCGTGATAGCAGCCTGCAAACCCTGCCCTTTCCCCATCCCCGCTTTCGCCCGGGCCAGCGTGAGCTGTCGGAGCGTGTATACAAGTGTGTACACCAGGCTGGGCGCCTGCTGCTGGAGGCGCCTACCGGGATCGGCAAGACCGCCGCTGTGCTCTATCCCGCGCTGAAGGCGCTGGCGACCGACCGCCACGACAGCATCGTGTTTGCCACCACCCGGATCAGCGGCCGCCGGGCGGCGCAACAGGCCATGGAGCGCTTCGCGGCGGCGGGCTTTGCCGGCAATGCGCTGAGCCTGATGGCCAAAGAGCAGGTCTGCCTGTCCCCGGGGCGGGCCTGTCACGGGGACGACTGCCCCTACGCCCGGGGCTACTACGACCGGCTCCCCGATGCCCTGGTGGATGCGCTGGAGCAAACGCTGCTCGACCCGGAATGTCTGGCGGGCATCGCCCGGCGCCACGAGGTCTGCCCTTACCAGTTGAGCCTTGACCTGGCCCCCTGGGCAGATGTGATCGTGGCGGACGTGCACCACGTGTTCAGCCCCACCGCCAACCTCGCGAACCGGCTCAGTGAGGACGGGCGGCGCTGGACGGTACTGCTGGACGAGGCCCACGGTCTGCCGGACCGGGCCCGGCAGATGTACGGGGCCGGGTTGGCCAAGGCGGACATCCTGGCGGCCCGCCGGGAGGCGCCAGCGGTGCTGAAACCGGTACTGGCAAGGCTCAACCGGGAAATGCTGGCGCTGCAGAAGCTGGACTGGCAGCAAGCGGACAGTCACTGGCTCGCCGCCGTGCCGGACTCCGTCGGTCAGGGTCTGGAGCGACTTGCCGAGGCGGTGGCGGCGGCACTGGCACAGGATCCCTTCCTGCTGCAGAGCCGCCCGGCGCTGCGCGACAGCTACTTCGCGGCGCTGCAGTGCCTGCGGGTTCTGGAGCTGTGGGGGGAAGAGTTCGCCCTGGAACTGGTGCGCAGCCGCGAGCGGCAGAGCCTGCGGCTGGTGCTGCACTGCCTGGACCCTGCGCGGATGCTGGCCCTCAGGCAGCAGGCGCTGCACGCCATGGTGGCATTCTCGGCCACCCTGACGCCGCAACGGTGGGCGCTGGAGTCCCTGGGTCTGGATACCTCGGCGGTGGCCTGGCGCGCGCCGTCGCCCTTTCTCGCGGAGCAGCTGGAGGTGGTACTCGCCACCCATGTGGATACCCGCTACCGGCAGCGCGAGGCCAGCCTGGCGGAGCTGGCACTGCTGCTGCTGGAGTGGCTGGCGACGGAGCCGGGCAATTGCCTGCTGTACTTTTCCTCCTACCAGTACCTGCAATCCTGCCTGCAGCGGATGGAGTCCCGGGGCTGGCCGGGTGAGCGCCGGCTGTGGGTCCAGGGCCGTGCGGGCCAGGGCCGCGAGGCATTGCTGGAGCTGCTGCAGCGGGAGCGCAATGTCGCCGCCTTCTGTGTGCTGGGAGGCGCGTTCGGTGAGGGCATCGACCTGCCGGGCGACCAGCTAAGCAGCGTGGTGGTGGTCGGGGTGGGCCTGCCCCAGGTGAGCAGCGCCAATGAGCGACTGCGGGAACTCTACCAGCGCCGCTACGGCGCCGGATTTGACCACGCCTATCGCTACCCTGGACTGCAGAAGGTCAGCCAGGCCATCGGCCGGGTGGTGCGCACGGAAACCGACCGCGGCAAGGCCCTGCTGGTCGACAGCCGCTACGCCGACCCCGCCTGCCGGGTCCTGTTGCCGCCCTGGTGGTCGTACCGGGATTACGTCGCCCCGGGCAGTCGATAGCCGGGCTTGGCAAAGGACAGCTGCACGGTACCGATGATGCGCTCGCGGAAACCGCCCTCGCAGTAACAGAGGTAGAACTCCCACATGCGGATAAACTGGTCGTCGAAGCCCATCCGGCGCACGGTCTCGAGCTGGCCCATGAACCGCTCGCGCCAGCAGGCCAGGGTGCGCGCATAATCCTGGGTGATGTCCCGCAGATGCACCATCTGCATGTCGGTGTCTTTGGCAAGGTGGTCGGCAATCACCGCCATGGACGGCAGGCAGCCGCCCGGGAAGATAAACCGCTTGATGAAATCCACCGTGTCCCGTGCCTGGCGGTAGCGCTGGTCGCTGATGGTGATGGCCTGGATCACCATCTTGCCGGTGGGCTTCAGCAGCGCGCTGCAGCGGGCAAAATAGTTGCTGTAGAAGTGATGGCCCACAGCCTCGATCATCTCGATGGAAACCAGTTTGTCGAATTGGCCGTTGAGGTTGCGGTAGTCCTCGCAGAGCACCGTGATCCGCTCCGAGAGGCCCAGTGCCGCCACCCGCTGGCGGGCATACTCGTACTGTTCCCGGGAAATGGTCGTGGTGGTAACCCTACAGCCGTAGTGGCTGGCGGCGTGTATCGCCATGCCGCCCCAGCCGGTGCCGATTTCCACCAGATGGTCCTCCGGGGTCAGTTCCAGCTGGCGGCAGATCTCGTCCAGCTTGGCCAGCGAGGCCTCCTCCAGCGTGGCCGCGGGGGTGTCGAACACCGCCGCCGAGTACATCATGGTCGGGTCGAGGAACAGCTGGAAAAAATCGTTGCCGAGATCGTAATGGGCGGCGATGTTCTTGCGCGAGCCCTTGTGGGTGTTGCGATTCAGGCTGTGGGCGAGTTTCAGGCCCATGCGTACGGGCCAGGACTGTTTTGCCTCCACGGCCTCCATGGTCACCAGGTTGGCGCTGAACAGGCGGGTTACCGCGGTCAGGTCCGGCGTGCTCCAGTCACCTTCGATGTAGGCTTCGCCCGAGCCGATGGTGCCGCCCGCCAGCAATTTGCCGTAGACAGCGGGGTTGTGCACGTACACCTCGGCGTGGGGTTCGCCCTCGCGCTCCGGGTCGCCGACCCGAAAGACCTGGCCGCCGTCGTGGATCGTCATGCTGCCCACGGTGAAATTGTCCAGCACCCGCAGCAACAGCTTGCGGGCCAGCCGGGTGTTTGACCAGCGGCCGGAAGCCCTGGTCTGCAGCCTAACCTGGCTGACACTTACATCACTCATCCTACACTCCAGAGGTCTTTGATCCGGGATGGCCGTGGACAGGCACACCCTTGATAAACAGGCGCAGTGCCTGCCAGTAAATAGCCAGCGCCACCTGTGCGGTCATCAGGGGGTAGCGCCAGAGAACGCGATTGAGGTTGCGGGACGTCATGGGCAGGGCCCGCAGGGACAAGCTGGCATCGAACACCTTGCCCGCGTCAGTGGTGGTGGCCAGGTAGATGGACAGCTGTTCGTCGGGGGTGCTGCTGCGCCAGTGGTACTGCATGCCCATGGGGTTGAAGGGCGAGACGTGCATGGACTTGGCGAAGTCCTGCTGCAGCCAGCGGCCCTCCCCGGCTGCGGTCAGCACATAGCTGTGGCGCTCTTCCCAGGGTGTGTTGGTCACCTCGGCCACCAGGTACTCAAGCCGGGTCTCGTCTTCGTTGAAGCAGTAGTAGCAGGCGATGGGGTTGATGATGTAGCCGAAGTAGCGCAGGTTCGCCAGCAGGTAGATGGGGCCGCTGTGGCTGGCGCCGGTCTCCTCGCGGATTCGACGTCGCACCTCGTCCTGCAGGGGCTGGTCCGGGTCGCCGAGGAAGTCGCTGCGCCGGAAACGGGCCAGCGCCCAGTGGGTGGCGGACCAGAACCAGCGGCCGCGGAATAGTTCGGGCAGTTCGTCGAGGCAAATCCAGGGCATGAACACGCGGTAGCTGAATTCATGTGACCTGGGGCTGAAGCGTCGATGGCGCAGCAGGCCCTGGTAGAGGCGTGATTTCACGCGGCGGCCTTGCTGGCCTGGTCAATGGCCGTGGCCACGCGCAGGGCGCTGGCCACGCCATCTTCGTGAAAGCCATTGTGCCAGTAGGCGCCACAGTACCAGGTGCGATGTTGACCGTTGATCTCGTGCCAGCGGGCCTGGGCGGCGATGCCCGCGAGTGAAAATACCGGGTGGGCGTAGTTGAACGTGCCCAGAATCTTGTTGGGGTTGATGGAGCGCGTGTCGTTGAGCGTCACGCAGAAGGTCTCCGGCGCCTGCAGCCCCTGCAGGATGTTCATGTTGTAGGTGACCACCGCGCGCTGTTCGTCCACGCCGAGGCGGTAGTTCCAGCTGGACCAGGTCTTGCGGCTGCGTGGCAGCAAACGGGTATCGGTGTGCAGCACGACCTCGTTGTCCTGGTAGGGCAGCGCTCCCAGTACCTGGGATTCCGCCGCGCTGGGCTCGGCCAGCATGGCCAGCGCCTGGTCCGAGTGAGTGGCGATTACCACCTGGTCGAAGCGGAAGCTGCGGCCGTCACGCAGCAGGATGTCGATCCCCTGGGCGCTGCGCCGCAGCTGGGCGACGGCGGCGCCGGTGTGGATGCGTTGCTCGAAGCGCTGGCAGAGGGGGGCCAGGTATTCCCGGGAGCCGCCCTCGATAACGCGCCACTGCGGCCGGTCATTGACCGACAGCAGGCCGTGGTTGCGGAAGAAGCGGAGGAAGAATTCCAGCGGAAACTGGCTGATGCTGGCGCAGTCCGCGGACCAGATGGCCGAGCCCATGGGCACCAGGTACTGGCGGGTGAAGGCGTCTCCATAGCCCTTGCGCTCCAGATAATGGCCGAGGGTCTCGCCATCTTCCAGCTGGCCCGCCTCCAGATCGGCAATGGACTCGCGGTTGAACCGCAGAATGTCGCGCACCATGCCGATGAAGCGCGGGGAGAAAAGATTCCGGCGCTGGGCAAACAGGGTATCGATGCTGGTGCCGGAATACTCGAGCCCGGAACTGTCGTCGCTGACGCTAAAGCCCATGGAGGTGGCCTTGCTGACGACCCCGAGCTCGTCCAGCAGGGCGATGAAGTTGGGATAGGTCCAGTCGTTGAAGACGATAAAGCCGGTATCGATGGCGTAGCGACGGGTGCCCAGCTTCACATCCACGGTCGCGGTGTGGCCGCCTATCTGGCTGCCGGCCTCGAACACCGATACCTTGTGTGTCCGGCTCAGGTAGTGGGCGCAGGCCAGGCCGGAAATGCCCGCTCCGATGACGGCTATGTCCAACTGCGGTTCTCCTTCGGGCGCTTGCCTGTGCTGACACGCATAAGCTGTCATGCTCCATGTCGCTGCAAAAGTGTGTTGCCCAAGTTACGCCCGCCGCAGGCGCCTGGATCATCCTGCCTGTTTAGAAGAGGGGATGATCCATGCTCTCTGGGCAAGCGTATACTCCCCTGACGGCAATGGAAAGTAGCGGAGAATGGGTGTGGAAGAACAGGACAAGAGCGCGAACTCCGGATGGCAGGCTCCTTCGGGCAGACGGACGGACGAATGGAGCGAATGCCTGACGCTGATCGCTGCCAGCGAAGACCGCGCGGCGTTCACCCGACTGTTTCGGCACTTTGCCCCGCTGGTCAAGGCATTTGCGCTGTCCGGGTCCAGCCTGTCCGCGACCCATGCCGACGAGCTGGTTCAGGAAGTCATGTTGAAAGTTTGGCAAAAAGCCCGGGCATTTGATCCGGAGAAGGCCGCGGCGAGTACATGGGTGTACACGATTGCCCGCAACTGCCGTACGGACATGTTTCGGCGGCTGCAGAAGTTTGACACCCCCCTGGCCGCGGATGATTTCACTCCGGACCAGGAGCCGTCGGAGCCGTTCGCCATGCTGCAGAGCCGGCGCAGTCGCGACAAGATACACGAATTGATGGGGACCTTGCCCCCTGACCAGGCCCAGATCCTGGCCAAGGTATACATGGAAGGAAAGTCGCACGCGGAAGCGGCGGCGGAGTTGGATTTGCCGTTGGGTACCGTGAAGTCACGGGTGCGGCTGGCAATCCAGAAACTGCAAATTCAGATAGACAGGTAAGAAAGAAGATACTATGGCCAAGTTTCATCCAAGTGTGGACTTACTCACTGAATACACCGCGGGAATCCTGCCTCTGGCACAGTCCGCATGTATATCGGCTCATCTCAACTACTGTCAGCAGTGCCAGCAGCAGACGGCCCGGCTGCAGGATCTCGGTGCCGTGCTCTTTGATGGCCTGACGCCGGTGCCTGTGGGTGATGCCATGCTGGACAGGGTGCTGGCGCGCCTCGATGAGGAGCCGCCCCTGAGCTATCGCCGTGCCGACGACCTCTCCCTGGGGCGCCTGCCGGCGGTACTGCAGCGGTTGATGCGGGGCGACTTCTCCGAGCTCAGCTGGAAAAAGCTGACGTCCTCGCTCGCGATCAGTCACCTGAAGACCGGTGATCCGGGCTACGAGTTCGCGCTCTACCACATCAAGGCCGGGGGCAGGATTCCCGAGCACACCCACCGCGGTTCGGAAATGACCCTGGTGCTGCAGGGCGGGTTCTCCGATGCGGAAGGCAGTTACCATGAAGGTGACTTCATCTACCGGGATGCCAGCGACACCCACGCCCCCACGGCCCTGCAGTCCGAGGACTGTATTTGCCTGGCGGTACTGGATGCACCACTCCGGTTCACCGGCTGGAAGTACCGCTGGATGAACCCGTTCCTGCAACTCAAGGCCGGTTAAGCAAGCCGGCAACTGAAGGCGGGTAAAGCGAGGTAGAAGCCCCCTGACGGGGGCTTTTTTATGCTCTGGCCGCGGCCGTTGGGGCCACCGCAGGGCACTGGTCGCCATACTTTCCGGTGATGTTTACCGCGAATATATTGATTTTGCGAATAAACGGCATAATTTCGCCCCGGCGATCTGTGTGCTACAGTCCGTCGCCGGCGAGGGTCACGGCCAGAATAAGACGCTGCTACAACGGCGCCAGCGGGCCTGAATCTGCAAGATTTACCAACGACACGCTTATATAAACGGGGTAGGAAGCACTATGCGCATCGCAATTCCCAGGGAGACTCATCCGGGAGAGAACCGGGTGCCGGTCACGCCGGAGACAGCCAAGAAATTGTGCCGTCTGGGCGCTGATCTTGTTATCGAGAGCGGTATGGGGCTAGGCTCCGGTTTTACCGACGAAGAGTACACCGAGGCCGGAGCCACGCTGAGCAGCGACCGCGAGGCCCTGTTCCGCGAAGCGGACATGTTGCTGCGCCTGCGCAAACCGGAAAAGGCTGACATCGCCCTGATGAAGCAGGGCTGCATCCATATAAGTTACCTGGATCCCTTCAACGAGCACGACCTGGTGCGCACACTGCAGCAGCAGGGCGTGACCGCCATCAGCATGGAAATGATCCCCCGCACCACCCGCAGCCAGAAGATGGATGCGCTGAGCTCCCAGGCCAACCTGGCGGGCTACGTGATGGTGCTGCAGGCGGCCACCCACCTGCCGCGCATATTTCCGATGATGATGACCCCGGCGGGTACCCTGAAGCCGGCCAAGGTGTTCGTGATCGGCGCCGGCGTGGCCGGCCTGCAGGCGATCGCCACCGCCAAGCGCCTGGGCGCCCGGGTGACCGCGTTTGATACCCGCCCGGTTGTGGCCGAACAGGTGCAGTCACTGGGCGCAACCTTCCTCGATATCGATCTCGGCCAGACCGGCGAGACCGCGGGTGGCTATGCCACCGAGCTGACGCCAGAGCAGATCCAGAAGCAGCGCGAGGCCCAGAAGGCGACCATTGCTGACTCCGACGTGGTGATCACCACGGCCCAGGTCTTCGGCCGCAAGCCTCCGGTGATTGTTACCCGGGACATGGTGGAGGGCATGAAGCCCGGTTCCGTGATCGTCGACATGGCGGCCGAAACCGGCGGCAATGTGGAAGGCTCGGTCGCCAATGAAGTGGTCACGGTGAACGGCGTCACCATCATCGGCAAGGGCAACCTGCCGAATGAAGTGTGCCGCGATGCCAGCCACATGTACGCCAGCAACCTGTTCAACCTGGTGGAAGATGCCTGGGACAAGGAAGGCAAACACTTCAAGATCGATTTTGAACACGACATCCTGCCGGGCTGCATCATCACCCACGGCGGCGAGGTTACCAACGAAACCATCAAGAACATCCTGGAGGGGGGCAACTGATATGGAAGCCGTATTTCTGACCTTTATCCTCATGCTGGCCATATTCCTGGGCTTCGAGCTGATCAACAAGGTGCCCGCGACCCTGCACACTCCCCTGATGTCCGGTGCCAACGCGATTTCCGGTATCACCGTGGTCGGCGCCATCGGGCTCGCAGGTACAGGCCAACAGGACCTGTCCAACTGGCTGGGTGCCGCGGCGGTAGCGCTGGCCTCCATCAACGTGATCGGTGGTTACATGGTAACCGACCGCATGCTGGCAATGTTCAAGAAGAGGGGTAAGTGATTATGGGCGCAACCGGATTGGTCATTCAGTTGGCTTATGTAATCGCTGCGGCCCTGTTTATTTTCGGCCTCAAACTGCTGGGTTCGGCGGCCACCGCGCGCAAGGGCAACCTGCTCTCCGCCGTGGGGATGCTGCTGGCCATTGTGGCGGCTCTGTTGGACCAGGGCATTGTTGAGTACCAGTGGATCCTGCTGGGCTTCGTGGTGGGCGGGGTCGTTGGCGCGGGCGCCGCGCGGCTGGTGCAGATGACGGCCATGCCGGAGATGGTGGCCCTGTTCAACGGCTTTGGCGGTATGGCCAGCCTGTTGGTGGGCGCTGCGGCCCTGGCCACCGCCAGCGGCACCTTTGTGCTGGTGACCATTGTCCTGTCCATCCTGATCGGCGGCCTGACCTTCACCGGCTCGCTGGTGGCCTATGGCAAGCTCAGCGAGACCATCGGCAGCGGCGCCGTGCAATTCCGCGGCCAGCAGATCGTCAACAGCCTGATCGTGCTGGGCATCCTCGCCAGCGCGGTGATGTTCTGCCTGCAGCCGGAGAACAGCCAGTGGCTGTACCTGATCATCGGCCTGTCGCTGCTGTTCGGCATCATGGTGGTGATTCCCATTGGCGGCGCCGACATGCCGGTGGTGATCTCCCTGCTCAACTCCTACTCCGGCCTCGCTGCCTGTGCGGCGGGTTTCGCCATCAGCAACAATATCCTGATCGTGGCGGGTGCCCTGGTAGGGGCCTCCGGCATCATCCTCACCAAGATCATGTGCAAGGCCATGAACCGCTCCCTCAGCAACGTGCTGTTCAGCGGTTTCGGCAGCGTCAGCAGCGAGCAGACGGTGGTGGAAGGCGAGATCAAGCCGATCTCGGTGGAAGATGCTTTCTACGTACTGGAGGCGGCCAGCAACGTGGTCATCGTGCCCGGCTACGGCATGGCCGTGGCCCAGGCCCAGCACGTGGTCAAGGAGCTGGCCGAACTGCTGGAGGAGAACGGCTGTGTGGTCAACTTCGGCATCCACCCGGTGGCGGGCCGCATGCCCGGGCACATGAACGTGCTGCTGGCCGAGGCCGACGTACCCTATGACCAGCTGCTGGAAATGGACGAGGTGAACCCGCGCATGGAAACCGTGGACGTGGCGATCGTGATTGGCGCCAACGACGTGGTGAACCCCGCCGCACGGGAAGTCGAGTCCAGCCCCATCTACGGCATGCCGGTGATCAACGTGGACAAGGCGCGTACCGTGTTCGTGCTCAAGCGCTCCATGGCATCCGGCTTTGCCGGCATTGAGAACCCGCTGTTCTATAAGGAAAACACCCGGATGCTGTTTGGCGATGCCAAGGAAAGCATCGGCGGCCTGATCCGCGAGTTCAGCTAGGATCCAGCGCGCCCCATCCGGGGTGCATCCAAGCCCTGCTGTATTCGGAGCCCGCTATGCGGGCTCTTTGCTTTCAGGCGCCGGTAGTTTTCGGCGGGTCCTGGAATTGCAGGCTTGCAAGACGAGCGTAGAGTGGGCAGTCCTGCAGCAGACTCTGGTGGGTGCCGATGGCTATCAGGCTGCCCTTGTCGAGAACGGCGATCAGGTCCGCGTGCAGGATCGTCGACAGGCGGTGGGCGATGATCACCGTGGTCCGGTTGCGCATCAGCCCATGCAATGCCAGCTGCACTTGGTGCTCGCTCTCGCTGTCCAGCGCACTGGTGGCCTCGTCAAGCAATAGAACCCGTGGGTTGGCCAGGATGGCGCGCGCCAGGGCGATGCGCTGGCGCTGGCCGCCGGACAGACGCACGCCCTGCTCGCCCAGTTCGCTGTCATAGCCGTTCGGCAGGCGCTGGATAAACTCGTGGGCATGGGCGGCCTGCGCTGCGGCAGTCACCTCGTCTGCGCTGGCCCCGGGCTTGCCGTAGGCGATGTTGTAGCGCACGGTGCCGGTGAACAGGGCCGGCTGCTGGGGCACCAGGGCCATTTGCTGGCGCAGGGTCTCCAGGCGCAGGGTGCGCAGGTCCACGCCGTCGAACAGCACCGCGCCTGATTGCGGGTCGTAGAAGCGCAGCAGCAGCTGGAACAGGGTGGATTTACCGCCGCCGGAGGGGCCCACCAGGGCCAGGCTCTTGCCTTCCGCAATGTCCAGGGTAAGGCCCTTCAGGGCCGGCTCTCTAGGGCGCGCCGGGTAGGCGAAGGTGACATCGCGCAAGCTCAGGCTGGCCTGCCCGGGGGCGCTGCTGCTGTCGCCGTCGGGGATTTCGCTGTGCATGTGCAGCAGTTCCAGCAGGCGCTCGGAGGCGCCGGCGGCGCGCTGCAATTCCCCCCAGACCTCGGAGATGGTGGCGAAGCCCGAGCCCACCATGATCGCGTAGAACACGAAGGCACCCAGCTCGCCGCCGCTCATGCGGCCGCTGATCACGTCCTGGCCGCCGCTCCAGAGCATGGCCGCCATGCCGGCGAACAGCAGCAGGATGGCGACGCAGACCAGCAGTGCCCGCTGGCGGATACGCCGACGGGCGATGGCAAAGGCGCGCTCCACCTCGCCGGCGAAGGCCGCGCTCTCGCGGCTCTCACTGGTGTAGCTCTGTACCGTGCGGATGTGCTGGATGATTTCCCCGGCGTAGCTGCCGACGCTGGCGATGCTGTCCTGGCTCTGGGTCGACAGCCGCCGCACCCGGCGGCCGAAGACCAGGATCGGCAACAGCACCAGCGGGACCCCGGCGGTGATCACCAGGCTGAGCTTGACGTTGGTGATGAACATCAGCACCAGGCCGCCGACCAGGGTCAGGCCGCTGCGCAGGGCCATGCTCAGGGAAGAGCCGATGATGGTCTGCAGCAGGGTGGTGTCGGTGGTCAGCCGCGACATGATCTCGCCGCTGCGGTTGGTCTCGAAATAGCCGGGGTCGAGCCGGATGATGTTGTCGAATACCGCCTTGCGCAGGTCGGCGCTGACCCTTTCCCCCAGCCAGGACACCAGGTAGAAGCGCAGGAAGGTACCGATGGCCATGGCCCCGGCAATCACCATGATGACGCTGATGGCGTCGCGCAGGTCGGCGCTGGTGCCGCCGCCGAAACCCTCGTCGATCAGCACCTGGATGCCCCGGCCCAGGAACAGGGTGGCCCCCGCGGTAAACACCAGGGCACCGCCGGCGCCCAGCAGGCGCGCGCGGTAGGGCAGCAGGAACCGGAATATGGCCAGCAGCGGTGACAGGGAGCGACCGGGGGGCGGCGCCATTACTCCGTGTCTGTCGCGCTGCTGTCCCGGCGCTGGATGTAGCGCCCGAAGAACACCCCGACCTCGAACAGGATCCACATCGGCACGGCCAGCAGGGCCTGGGAGATGACATCTGGCGGGGTCAGCAGCATGCCGAACACGAAACAGCCGACGATGATGTAGGGGCGCTTCTTGACCAGGTCTTCCGGCGTGGTGATACCGGCCCAGATCAGGATGACCGCGGCGATGGGGATCTCGAAGGCGATGCCGAAGGCGAAGAACAGCTTGAGGACGAAGTTCAGGTAGCTGTTGATATCGGTCATGATGGCAATATCGGCCGGGCCCACGCTGGTAAAGAAGCCGAAAATCAGCGGGAACACCACGTAGTAGGCGAAGGCTGCGCCGGCGTAGAACAGCAGGACGCTGGAGGCGAGCAGCGGTACCGCGAGGCGCTTTTCGTGGCGGTACATGCCGGGCGCTATGAAGCTCCAGATCTGGTAGAGCACATAGGGAATGGCGATGAAGATGGCGGCCACCAGGGTCAGCTTGAACGGGGTCAGGAAGGGGGAGGCGACCTCGGTGGCAATCATGGTGGCGCCCTCCGGCAGCAGGGCACGCAGTGGCCTGGAGACGAAGCTGTAGATCTCGTTGGAGAAGGGAAACAGGCCAATGAACACCAGCAGCACTGACAGCAGGGAGCGCAACAGCCGGTCCCGCAGTTCGGTGAGGTGTGCCACCAGCGGCAGTGGCTGATCGCCGTATTCTTCACTCATGGGGTCGAAGGGTCCTGGCCGCCGGCAGGGGTCTTGCCGCGCTCGGTGCCGGCGGCAGCGTCCTCGCCAGCGTCTGCGTCATCGCCAGAGGGGCGATTGACTGCGGCCATATCTTCCTTGAACTCCTGCTCGGCACTGGCGACGCCGGCCTTGATTTCATCGCGGGTCTTGCGCAACTCCTGAAGCACGGAGTCGTTGTGCAGCTCCTGCTCCACTTCCTGCCGGATATCATTGAAGCCCCGCTTGATGCGGTGCAGCCAGGCGCCGCCCGTGCGGATGGCGCCCGGCAAGCGTTCCGGACCAATGACCAGCAGGCTGACCACGGCAATGAGAACCAGCTCGGTGAAACCGATATCAAACATGGGCGCGGATCAGGGCTTGGGGTTGCTGTCCCCGGAAGGCCGGGTGCTGTCTTCAGCCTCTGTTTTCTCTGCTTGCCCTGTGGTGTCGTCCTCGTCCTTGATGCTCTTGCGGAAGCCCTTGACCGCGCTGCCGAGGTCGCTGCCCAGGGTGCGCAGCCGCTTGGTGCCGAACAACATGATGACGATTGCCAGAATGATCAGCAATTGCCAGATACTAATACCGCCGATACCCATGTCTCTCTCCGTGTTTCCTGTTGCTGTCGTTGATGATGGCTGCGCCCTTAACCGCGCGAGGCCTTTTCTTCCAGTCCCGATACACCGACCCTGCGCTGCAGGCATTCCAGCACCGCGGCGGAGTCCAGATTGAGATGGGAAAGCATGACCAGGGTGTGGAACCACAGGTCCGCTACTTCTCCGAGCAGTGCCGCGGGGTCATCGTTCACATCCTTTGCCGCGAGGATGACTTCCGTCGCCTCTTCGCCCACCTTCTCCAGGATCTTGTTCAGACCCTTGTGATGCAGGCTGGCGACATAGGAGCTGGCGGGATCTGCCAGTTTGCGTTGGGCAAGTATGCCATCCAATTGTTGCAGAACGTCATTCATTCCGGCCGTCCATAAATTGCTTCCGGCGATTTCACTACTGTGTCCGTTACCTGCCAGCCATCCTCTTCCCAGCGCTGGTAAAAACAGCGGCGGCGGCCGGTATGGCAGGCGATATCACCGACCTGGTCGACCAGCAGCAAGAGAGTATCGCCGTCACAGTCCAGTCGCAGTTCCTTCAGCAGCTGTACGTTGCCCGACGTCTCGCCCTTGCGCCACAGCGCCTGCCGGGAGCGCGACCAGTAGACAACCTGCCCCCCGGCCACGGTCAGGGCCAGTGACTCGGGGTTCATCCAGGCCATCATCAGGACTTCACCGGTTTGCCAATCCTGGGCAATTGCCGGCACCAGGCCCTGCTCATTCCAGTGCACAGCCGCGCCCAGCGGTTCACCTGCCATTGTCATCTCGGTCTTCATGGGCCGGCATTATGGCACAGGGCCAATCCGCGCACATCAGCCGTCACTCCGGCGTGGCCACAGCAATGCCAGGGCTGTAGCGGCCAGCAGCCAGCTCACCCAGGGCAGGGCCGCCAGCTGCGCCAGCCCGCCCGGGAGTGCCACGAGCAGCGCCAGCCCGCCGGCTACAGCGGCCAGTAGCCGGCGGCGGCGCAAGCGCAGGCGCCGGTCCCGGGCTGCCATCAACTCCCGCTGTTTCTGCTGCATACCGGAAGCCTGGCTGGCGGGAACGCCGTGGGAGCGTTGCAGGTTGTCGAGTACCGCGTCGGGCACCTGGGGCAGTTGCTCCAGCCAGGACGGCAGGTGGCGCTGCAGGCGCTTGAGCACCGACTGCGGCGAGTAGCGTTCCTGCACCCAGCGCTCCAGAAAGGGCTGGGCGGTATCCCACAGGTTCAGCTGCGGGTACAGCTGGCGGCCCAGCCCCTCGATGTTGAGCAGGGTTTTCTGCAGCAACACCAGGGAAGGCTGGACCTCCATATCGAAGCGGCGCGCGGTGCTGAACAGGTAGACCAACAGCTGGCCGAAGGAAATGTCGCTGATGGGGCGCTCGAACACCGGTTCGCAGACGGCGCGCATGGCGGATTCGAAGTCCTGCACCCGGGTGGTGGGAGGCACCCAGCCACACTCCACGTGCAGCTCGGCAACTTCCCGGTAGTCGCGCCGGAACACGGCCAGCAGGTTGCGCGCGAGGTAGTACTGGTCGGCGTCGCTGAGGCTGCCCACAATGGCGCAATCCACGGCGATGTAGCGCGGGTCCGCCGGGTCGCTGGCATCCACGAAGATGTTGCCGGGGTGCATGTCGGCATGGAAGAAGTTGTCCCGGAACACCTGGGTGAAGAAGATCTCCACCCCGCGCTCCGCCAGCAGTTTGAGGTCCGTCTGCCGGGCCTCCAGGGTTTCGACGTCGGTGACCGGAATGCCGCTGATGCGCTCCGCTACCATCACGTTGCTGCGGGTATAGTCCCAGTAAACCTGCGGCACATACACCAGCGTGCTGCCCTCGAAGTTGCGGCGCAGCTGTGAGGCGTTGGCGGCCTCCCGCCGCAGGTCCAGCTCGTCGAGTATGGTGAGTTCGTAGTCGGAAACCACCTCCACCGGGCGCAGCCGCTTGCCGTCGGGCAGATAGCGCTGCACCAGCCGCGCCAGGGTATACATCAGTGCCAGATCCTGGGTGATGACCGGCCTGATATCGGGCCGCAGCACTTTCACCACGACATCCTCGCCGCCGTGCAGGGTGGCGCCGTGCACCTGGGCCACGGAGGCCGATGCCAGGGGGAGCTGTTCGAACCGCGCGAACAGGGTCGCGATCGGCTGCCCCAGGGCGGTCTCGATGATGCCGGCGGCCAGCGCCTCGTCAAACGGCGGCACCTTGTCCTGTAGCCTGGCCAGCTCATCGGCGATGTCCGCTGGCAGCAGGTCGCGGCGGGTCGACAGCAGCTGGCCGAACTTGATAAAGACCGGGCCCAGTTCCTCCAGCGCCATGCGCAGGCGCGCACCGCGACCCGGGTCCGGACCCTTGCCGGCCCGCCACGGAGACAGGCGCAACAGGGTGCGCGGCAGGGCGGACAGCCTGCTCGTGTCGATGAACTCCTGCAGCCGATAGCGACCGGCGATGTGCAGGATGCGCAGCAGCCGGCGGCTGCGGCTGAAGGGGCCGGCGGTCACGATGTGGCCTGCGCGATACGCTTGCGCAGCCTGGCCAGCCGCGATTGCAGGCGCTCGACCCGCTGCCCGAGGGCCTGCACGTCGGCATAAAAATCCTCGACCTCCAGCCGCGGTGGGCTCAGGCGGGCTTCCTCGTGAATAAATTCCTCCAGCTGGCGCAGCAGGCTGCGGCCGACAACCCGGCCGTTGCTCACCGCGGCCCGCAGCAGCTCGGCGAGCTGGTGACCGGCGACGTCACCCAGGGCTTCCACCAGGGGTGCTTCCCAGTCCAGGTCCAGGCGGCCGAGGATTTTCTGCAGCTCGATCAGCGGCGCGCTGTCACCCTGCAGGGCGAGATTGCCATTGATCAGGGTCGCGGCGGGGTCGCTGGAGCTGGCGAGTTCGACGAAGTCCCTGGCGGTGCCGGTGACCCGTGTCGTCACCGGGCCGTCGTGGAAGCCCAGCAGCCGTACCCGGTCCGCGCCCGGTTGCAGGTAGACGGCGACCGCGGGCTCGGTACATTCGATGGCGAAGGTGCGCCCCGCGAGCCGCGCCAGCGAGCGCCGGGCGACCGGGTCCAGTTCCAGGGCCCGGTTGAGCGCCGCTTCCAGCGCCGCCAGTACCGCCGTGGTGACGGTGGGATCGAGGCCGGCGGCCATGTCAGGCCTTGAAGCCCCGGTGCAGGGCGACGATGCCCCCGGTCAGGTTGTGGTATTCGCAATTGACGAAGCCCGCATCCTCCATCATCCCCAGCAGGGTCTCCTGGTCGGGGTGCATGCGGATGGACTCCGCGAGGTACTGGTAACTCTCGCTGTCGCCGGCCACCAGCTTGCCCATCAGCGGCAGAACGCGGAAGGAGTAACCGTCGTAGGCCTTGCCGAGCAGTTCGCTGGTGGGTTTGGAGAACTCCAGGATCAGCAGCCGCCCGCCGGGTTTCAGTACCCGCAACATCGAGCGCAGTGCCAGCGCCTTGTCGGTCACGTTGCGCAGGCCGAAGGCGATGCTGACACAGTCAAAACTGTCGTCCGGGAAGGGCAGGTACTGGGCGTCCGCCTGCACATACTCCAGGTTGCCCTGGTGACCGCTGTCAATCAGCTTGTCCCGCCCCACCTGCAGCATGGATTCGTTGATGTCTGCCAGTACCACCCGGCCGGAGGGGCCGACAATGTCGGCGAACTTCGCCGCCAGGTCACCGGTGCCGCCGGCGATATCGAGTACCGACTGACCCGTGCGCACGGCACTCAGCTCTATCGTGAAGCGCTTCCAGATCCGGTGTACGCCGCCGGACATGAGGTCGTTCATGAGGTCGTAGCGGGCGGCCACGGAATGGAAGACGTTGGCGACGAGGCCCGCCTTGGCGTCCTCTTCAACTTCCTTGTAGCCGAAATGGGTGGTGCGTTTCTTGCTCATGCGGCCTCCGCCGACAACAGCTGACCGCGTATTGTAGCGCGATGTCTGCGCCCGGTCAGGGCTGGAAGTTGATGACCTGCACCTGGGGGTCGCGGCTGGCGCCGGCGGCGGCCATCCGGTCCAGATAGTCCTGCCACCGGGTTTCCTGTTGTGTGCACAGTTCGTGGAGGTAGTCCCAGGAGTAGAGTCCGGTATCGTGGCCGTCGTCGAACACCAGCTGCAGGGCGTAGTGGCCGACAGGCTTGATGGAAGTGATGTTCACCCCGATCTTGCCGGTTTGCAGGACTTCCTGGCCCGGCCCGTGGCCCTTGACCTCGGCCGACGGCGAGTGCACGCGCAGGTACTCGCAGCTCAGGCGGTAGCGCTGCTCCCCCGGGTAGACCAGTTCCAGCTCCCGCGACTTGCGGTGCAGGTGAATTTCCAGCGGTCGTGCGGCGCTAGCGGTCATGGCGGGCTTCCGTCGGGTCAGAGGATGAAGCGCGAGAGGTCTTCGTCTTCACTCAGGGCCTGCAGCTGTGCGTTGACGTAGTCGGCATCGATTTTCAGGGCCTGCTGCTGCAGACCGGAGTCCGCTGCGGCAAAGGACGCCTCCTCGAGCAGGCGCTCCATGACGGTGTGCAGGCGTCGGGCGCCGATGTTCTCGGTTTTCTCGTTGACCTGCCAGGCGGTCTCGGCGATGCGCCGCAGGCCGTCCGGGGTGAACTCCACCTGCAGCCCCTCCGTCGCCAGCAGGGCCTGGTACTGCTCGGTCAGGGAGGCGTCCGGCTCGGTGAGGATGCGCTCGAAGTCGTCGGCGTTGAGCGAATCCAGTTCCACCCGGATAGGCAGCCGGCCCTGCAGTTCCGGAATCAGGTCCGAGGGCTTGGCCAGGTGGAACGCGCCGGAGGCGATGAACAGGATGTGGTCGGTCTTGATCGCGCCGTGCTTGGTGGTCACGGTGGAGCCCTCGATCAGCGGCAGCAGGTCCCGCTGCACCCCTTCCCGGGAGACGTCGGCGCCGCCGGTTTCACCGCGTTTGGCAACCTTGTCCAGTTCGTCGATAAAGACGATGCCGTTCTGCTCCGCCTCGCGGATGGCTTTCTGCTTCAGCTCTTCCTCATTCACCAGCTTGGCCGCTTCCTCGTCGCGCAGGGCCTTGAACGCGGCCTTGACCGGCATCCGGCGGGTCTTGCGCTGCTGTCGCGACAGGTTGGAGAACATGCTCTGCAGCTGGTTGGTCATTTCCTCCATGCCCGGAGGCGCCATGATCTCCACCCCGGTGCTGCCGGCGGCGAGCTCCACATCCACTTCCTTGGCGTCCAGCTCGCCCTCGCGCAGCTTCTTGCGCAGCAGCTGGCGGGTGCCGCTACCGGCGCTGCTGTTGTCGGTGTCCCGCGCTGGCGGCAGGAGGATATCCAGCAGGCGCTCCTCCGCCGCCTCCTCGGCGCGGAAGCGCACCCGCTCCATTTCCTGCTCCCGATACAGCTTGACCGCCACATCCGCCAGGTCGCGAACAATGGACTCCACGTCCCTGCCGACGTAGCCGACCTCGGTGAACTTGGTGGCCTCGACCTTGACGAAGGGGGCGTTGGCGAGCTTCGCCAGGCGGCGGGCGATCTCGGTCTTGCCCACCCCGGTGGGGCCGATCATGAGGATGTTCTTGGGGGTGATCTCCGCGCGCAGCCCCTCGGGCAGCTGCATGCGGCGCCAGCGGTTGCGCAGGGCGATGGCCACCGCCCGTTTGGCGTCCTGCTGGCCGATAATGTGCTTGTCCAGCTCGTGGACAATCTCGCGCGGAGTCATGTTGGACATTGTGCGTGCCGCCTAGTAGTCGAGTTGCTCGATGGTCTGGTTGTGGTTGGTGTAGATGCAGATGTCGCCGGCGATATTGAGGCCCTTCTGGACGATGCTGCGGGCATCGAGGTCGGTGTTGTCCAGTAGCGCGCGGGCCGCCGACTGGGCGAACGGGCCCCCGGAGCCGATTGCGATCAGGTTGTCCTCCGGTTCTATCACGTCCCCATTGCCGGTGATGACCAGGGAGGTTTCCTTGTCGGCTACCGCCAGCAGGGCCTCCAGCCGGCGCAGGGCGCGCTCGGTGCGCCAGGCCTTGGCCAGTTCAACCGCCGAGCGCACCAGGTTCCCCTGGTGCTTGTCCAGTTGGGCCTCGAACAGTTCGAACAGGGTAAAGGCATCCGCGGTGCCGCCGGCGAAGCCTGCCAGCACCTGGTTCTTGTGCAGCCGGCGCACCTTGCGGGCATTGCCTTTCATGACCGTATTGCCCAGGGATACCTGGCCGTCCCCGCCGATCACGACGCTGTTGCCGCGCCGTACCGACAGGATGGTTGTGCCTCTGTATTGTTCCACAATCTGTCTCCTGTTGCGGTTGATATGGGGGGTGGTGGCGGGAATTCAAGCGCGGCGGGTGGGGTCGGCCCTCGCGGGCCGGATGGCTGCTTCAGGGGCTGTCCCGTTTCATCAGCAGAGTGTCGATATTCTGCGCCGCAGTCAGCCCGCGCGCCCGGCTCATCTCGGCATGGGTCTTGAACGGCCCCAGGTAGACCCGGAAGAAGCGTCCGTGTTCGCCACTGGCTTCCTCCACCCGCGGCTCCAGCCCCAACAGCAGCAGTTCGGCCCGGCGCCGGTCCGCATCCTCGCGCTGGCGGAAGGAGCCGGCCTGCAGCAGGTAGGTCTCACCCTGCGGCGAGGGCTCGGTGCGGGGCGTCGCGACCTGGGCGGGCTCCACATCGACATCAATGCGCTGTTCCGGCAGCACCGTATAGAAATCGAACCGCGGCTTCGGTGGCGTTTTCTCGGTGGTGGCCGCTGTCGTGCCTGTCCCCGCTCCGGGGTCGATACCTGCGGGCAAGGTGCCCAGGTAGAGCAGCAGGCTGAGGAAAACCCCGGTAGCGACTCCGGCACCGTACCAGCGCCAGGGATTGGCGCGCGGTTGGGCGGGGGTCCGGCTGGCGGCCTGGGGTTTCCTGCGCGCTCCGCTGCGACCTCCCCTGGCGTAGTCCCGGGCCATGGCTACATGGTCTCCGGAGCACTGACGCCCAACAGCTGCAGGCCATTGGCAATGACCTGGCGCACGGCTTCGCCCAGGGCCAGGCGCGCATCGCGCAGCTCCTGTTCCTCCACCAGCACCTTGTGGGCGTTGTACCAGGAGTGGAATTCACCGGCCAGCTCCCGCAGGTAGTTGGCAATGGTATGGGGCTCGCTGGCCGCGGCGGCGCCCGCGACGACCTCGGGGTACTGGTCCAGGCGCTTCAGCAGGGCCTTCTCGTGGTCTTCCTGCAGCCGCTCAAGCGCCGCCAGGCTCCGCTGTGGCACCCAGTCCCAGCCCTGTTCCGCCAGTTTGCGCTGCATGGAGCAGGCCCGGGCGTGGGCGTACTGGATATAGTAGACCGGGTTGTCGTTGCTCTGTGACATGGCCAGGTCGATGTCGAAGGTGAGCTGCGAGCTCGGTGCCCTGGCCACCAGGAAATAGCGGGTGGCGTCGCAGCCCACCTCGTCGATCAGGTCGCGCAGGGTCACGTAGCTGCCGGCGCGCTTGGACAGCTTGACCTCGCTGCCGTCGCGCATGACCGTCACCATCTGGTGCAGGACATAGTCGGGCCAGCCCTCGGGAATCGCCGTCTCCAGGGCCTGCAGTCCCGCGCGGACCCGGGTCACGGTGCTGTGGTGGTCAGCCCCCTGCTCGTTGATTACCCGCTCGAAGCCGCGCTGCCACTTGTTGAAGTGGTAGGCCACATCGGGCAGGAAGTAGGTGTAGCCACCCTCGCGCTTGCGCATCACCCGGTCCTTGTCATCGCCGAAGGCGGTGGTGCGCAGCCACAGTGCGCCGTCCTGCTCATAGGTGTGGCCATTGGCGATCAGCCTGGCCACCGTCGCTTCGACCTCCCCCGAGTCGTACAGGGACGATTCCAGGAAGTACTGGTCGAAGTGCACGGCGAAGGCCTTGAGGTCGAGATCCTGTTCCCGGCGCAGGTAGGCCACGGCAAACTCGCGGATCGCGTCGAGATCGTCGGGGTCGCCCAGGCCCGCCACATGGCGGTCTTCGGCGTCGATCCGCTCGCCGGCGAGATAGGCGCTGGCCACGTCCTGGATGTAGTCGCCGCGGTAGCCGTCCTCGGGCCACTCCGGGTCCTCGGGTCCCAGTCCGCGGCAGCGCGCCTGCACCGACAGCGCCAGGTTGCTGATCTGGGCGCCGGCGTCGTTGTAGTAGAACTCGCTGGCGACGGACCAGCCGGTGGCGGCCAGCAGCCGGCAGATGCTGTCGCCGACCGCGGCGCCGCGGCCGTGGCCCACATGCAGGGGGCCAGTGGGGTTGGCGGAGACAAATTCCACCTGCACCCGGCGGCCGCCGCCCGCATCGGAGCAACCGTACTGGCCGCCCTGCTCGAGAATGCGTTGCACCACGGCCTGGCTGCTGCCGCTGGAGAGGAAAAAGTTGATAAAACCGGGGCCGGCGATCTCGGTCTTGCTGATGAATGGGGCCTCCGGGAGCGCCGCGCAGATCATCGCCGCCAGGTCGCGGGGTTTCTTGCCGGCGCTGCGGGCCAGGGTCAGGGCGATATTGCTGGCGAGATCGCCGTGACTGGGGTCCCGGGTGCGGTCGATATTGATCTCCGGCCGGGAGTCCCCGGGCAGTTCACCGGCGGCGACCAGCGTATCCAGTGCCTGTTGGATCAGCTGTGACAGTTGTTCCTTCATTGGGGGAAAGCTTACCTGCTGTGTGAGTGGCGAGGGCTGCGACGGCGCGGCCCGGCAGGCGCGCATTATCGCCGTAAACGGTCGCCCATGGCCAGAGCGGTGCCGCTGTCACCCCAGATCCAGCGGGTCGACATCGATGGACCAGTTGAGGCCGTTGCGCGCCGGCAGCTGCGTCGCTTCCGCCACCAGCAGCCTGGCTGCGCGCTGTGCATGGCGCACATCCCTGGCGGTAACCAGCAGCTGGCTGCGAAACTTGCCCGCCCGGCGCTGCAGCGGCGAGGGCAGCGGCCCGATCAGCTGGCAGCCTGCGGGCAGTCGGCCCTGGGTCTTCCGCCGCAGGGCGCCCAGGAACGTCTCCCCGGTGCTGGCGTCGGTACTGTCGGTGCGCAGCAGCAGCAGGCGGCCGCAGGGCGGCATGCCACTCTGCCGGCGCTGTTCCAGCAGCCTTCGGGCCTGGACCGCGTAGCTTTCCTGCAACATGGCCTGCATCACCGGGTGATCCGGATAGTGAGTCTGCAGCAGTACCCGGCCGGCGTCAGCCGCCCGCCCTGCCCTGCCCGCGACCTGGGTCAGCAGCTGTGCCATGCGTTCCTCGCCGCGAAAATCGGCGCTGAACAACAGCGCATCCGCGTCGATTACCGCGACCAGGTTCACTCCCGGGAAATGGTGGCCCTTGGTCAGCATCTGGGTGCCGAGGAGAATGCACGGTTGCCCGTTGCCGACCTCATCTACCAGGGACTGCATGGCCCCACGGCCCTGCATGGAGTCGCTGTCGACCCTGTGTACCGGCCAGGCGCTGAACTGCAGCCGCAGGACATCCTCGGTCTGCTCTGTGCCCAGGCCGTTGGTCAACAGGCGGTTGCCGTGGCACTGGGGACAACGGTTTGGCAGGCTCTCGCCTGCGCTGCAGTGGTGGCAGCGCAGGCGGCGCTGGCGCCGGTGCACGGTCAGTCTCGCGTCACAGGCCCGGCACTGGGCGATCCAGCCGCAGTCGTGACACTGCAGGGTTGGGGCGTAGCCGCGTCGATTGAGAAACAACAGCACCTGGTGGCCCGCGACAAGGGCCTCGCGCACTGCGTCGCGGAGGGCAGCGGACATGCCGCCCTGCAGTTCCTGCCTGCGGACGTCGATGGCGCCGATCTCCGGCAGCTCACTGCCGCCCGCACGGAGGGCCAGCTGGTGGTGCCCGTAGCGGCCCTGCAGCGCATTGTGCAAGGTTTCCAGCGCCGGCGTGGCGCTGCCCAGGACCACCGTGCAGTTTTCGATCTGCGCGCGCTTTACCGCCAGGTCGCGGGCGGAATAGCGAAAGCCGTCCTGCTGCTTGAACGAGCTGTCGTGTTCCTCGTCGACAATGATCAGTCCCGGGCGCTGCAGGCTGGTGAATATCGCCGAGCGGGTGCCGATGACGATACCCGCGGCGCCGGTGCGGGCCGCCTCCCAGGCCGCGTAGCGCTCGGTGGCATTGAGACCCGAGTGCAGCACGACGATGCCCTGGCCAAAGCGCGTTCGGAACCGCTCCAGGGTCTGTGGGGTCAGGCCAATTTCCGGAATCAGCACCAGCGCCTGCTGGCCCTGCTGCAGGCAGTGGGCAATCAACTGCAGGTACACTTCGGTCTTGCCGCTGCCCGTCACGCCCTCCAGCAGGTGGCTGGCGAAGCCGCCATAACCGGCAACTATGCCTGTCACCGCTGCCGCCTGGTCCGGGTTCAGCGCCAGGCCGGGCCCGCTGTGCGGGGTCATCGCCGGGGGTGGCAGAGTGCAGCGTTCGGCCAGGCCCTTGTGTTCCAGTTGGCGCAGGATGGCCGGGCTGATCCCCATGTCCCTGAACACAGTGCCCGCGACGGCGCCGCCCTGCTGCAGCAGTTGCAATGCCTCGGCCTGGCGCGGCGACCGGGCCAGCGCACCTTCAGGCAGGCCCCTGCCGCGCTGGCTGAGGGTCCAGGCCGGGGCTCCGGGAGGCTGGTGCGGCTTGCCGTCGCGCAATCCCGGGGGGAAGGCAAGCTCCAGCACCTCGCCAGGGGGGTGCTGGTAGTAGTCGGCCGCCCACAGGCACAGCTGCAGGAGCGTCGGTGCCGGGAGTGCCTGGGTGTCCAGCAGCTCCCCGGCCTCCTTGAGGGCCGTTCCAGGTACGCTGCTGTCGGCGGCCAGTTCAACCAGGTAGCCCTGCATCTGCCTGCGGCCAAAGTTGACGCGCAAGCGACATCCCGGCTGCAGCGCGGCGACCTCGGCCGGGGACAGCTGCGCCGGGGGAAGATAATCGAACAGGGAGCGCAGTGGAGTCGGAATGGCGAGGCGTAGTATTGGCATTGCGCCTCTCATGGGCGTGGCTGGTGGTCGCGGGCAGGTAATAGTACAGCACCGGGAAGGCTTGCGTCTGGCGCTGTGTCTGGTACTATGCGCGCCTATTTTTTCGCGCTATCTCCACAAGTCCGGTGCGGTGCCCGACGGGATCGGGTGGCGGCGCCAATACACAGGAGCAACACCATGAAAGCAGATATCCATCCTAAATACGAGGCAGTCACTGCAACCTGCAGCTGCGGCAACCTCATCACCACCCGCTCGACCCGTTGCGAAGACTTCCACGTTGACGTCTGCTCGCAGTGCCACCCCTTCTTTACCGGCAAGCAGAAGGTCATGGACACCGGTGGCCGCGTAGACCGCTTCAAGAAGCGCTTTGGCGCTCGCGGCGCTTCCCGCTAGGGTTCTGGCGGCCGGCTGCGAATGTTGCAGTCCACACGAAAGCCGGGTTCCGCAAGGGGTCCGGCTTTTTTAATGCGGCTTGTGAGGCCGGGATCTTTTCTATATTCTCGTCCGACTTCATCGCAGGTGCCTCGAAAAGCGCGACTATAATTATGAGCAACGATTTCAGACAGGCTGCACTGGATTATCACTCCGGGCCGGTACCGGGAAAAATCAGCATCGAGCTGACCAAGCCCGCCGAGACCCAGGCTGATCTCGCCCTCGCCTACAGTCCCGGTGTTGCCGAGCCCTGCAGGGAGATCGCCGCCGATCCGGAGGCCGCCTATCGCTACACCGGCAAGGGCAATCTGGTGGCAGTTATCAGCAACGGCACCGCCGTGCTGGGTCTTGGCAATCTGGGTTCTCTGGCGAGCAAGCCGGTCATGGAAGGCAAGGCGCTGCTGTTCAAGCGCTTCGCCGGTATCAACTCGGTGGACATCGAGGTGAATACCGAAGACGCGACGAGTTTTATCGACACGGTCGCCAACATTGCCGATACCTTCGGCGGTATCAACCTCGAGGACATCAAGGCTCCCGAGTGCTTCGAGATCGAGGCGGAACTGGGGCGTCGCTGCAGCATCCCGATCTTTCACGACGATCAGCATGGCACAGCGATCGTCACTGCGGCGGGGATGATCAACGCCCTCGAGATCCAGGGCAAGCGGCTGGAAGATGCGGTGATTACCTGCCTGGGTGCCGGCGCTGCGGCCATTGCCTGTATGCGCCTGCTGCTGAGCATGGGTGCCCGACAGGAAAACATCTACATGCTCGATCGCCGCGGTGTGATCTATGCGGGCCGCGAGGGCGTCAATGCCTACAAGCAGGAGTTCGTCAACCACACCGACAAGCGCAGCCTCAGCGATGCGGTCAAGGGTGCCGATGTTTTCGTCGGACTCTCCGGGGCGGATTTGTTGAGTGCGGACATGCTGCTGTCGATGGCCGATCGGCCGGTGGTGTTTGCCTGCTCCAATCCCGATCCGGAGATCAGGCCCGAGCTGGCGCACAGCGTACGTGACGACCTGATCCTGGCCACCGGTCGTTCGGACTATCCCAACCAGGTCAACAATGTGCTGGGCTTCCCGTTCATTTTCCGCGGTGCCCTGGATGTGCGCGCCAGTGCCATCAATGAGGCGATGAAGATCGCCGCGGTCAAGGCGCTCAGTGAGCTGGCGCGGGAGCCGGTGCCGGCCTCGGTGCTTACCGCCTGCGGCGAAACCGAGCTGTCCTTCGGCCCGCGCTACATTATTCCCAAGCCCGTGGATCCCAGGCTGCTGGAGCGCATCGCGCCAGCGGTGGCCAGGGCCGCCGTCGACAGTGGTGTGTCCCGGATTCCCTACCCGGAAGGCTACGCGCCCAGCATGAGCGCGGCGCTGGGCTGACATACCGGGGCAGCGACTCCGCTGCCCCTCAGAAGATATCCTTGATCAGCTCTTCGTTGGTCCTGCGGTCGGCGCCGGGCTGCTCGCTGTCGCCGGCCTGGCCCGGTACCTCTTCTTCCCGGAAGTATTCGAAAATTGCATTTTCCTGGTCCGGGCGGGCCAGCAGTCCCGTGTCGGGATCAATGCGGACGTGGACGATGCCCGGCGGCAGCGGTGGCTCCACATCCGGGCTGTCGCGCAGCGCAACCCGCATATAGTCTATCCAGATCGGCAGCGCCGCAGTGCCGCCGAACTCGCGGCGACCGAGCGGCGTGTAGTTATCAAAACCGACCCAGGCGGTGGTGACGATGTCCCGGTTGTAACCCGAGAACCAGGCATCCATGGGCCCGTTGGTGGTACCTGTCTTGCCCGCGAGGTCGCTGCGCCCCAGCGCCAGTGCCCGGCGGCCGGTACCGCGCTTGATGACGTCCTGCAGGATGCTGGTGAGGATAAAGTTGGCGCGTTCCTCCATGACCCTTTCGGCGCGCGGTGGGGCCGTGCTCTCGGCGGCACCGGCCAGGATCTCCTCCATCCGCAGCTCTCTCTCCTCAGGCTCCGGTTCGTCAGCACAGTCCCTGCAGACGGTGGGCGGCATGGCCTGGTAGATGGTGTTGCCGTCAATATCCTCGACCCGTTCAATGAGCCAGGATGTCACCGCATAGCCACCGTTGGCGAGTACCGAGTAGGCGGTCGCAAGCTCCAGCGGCGTCATGACGTGCGTACCCAGGGCGAGGGACAGGTCCCGGGCAAATTCGCTGGTGTCGATACCGAACTGTTGTACATGACTGAGCAGCCGGGGCACACCGATCTGCTGCAGCAGTCGGATAGACACCAGGTTGCGGGACTGGGTCAGCGCCCAGCGCAGGCGGGTGGGGCCGTAGAAGCGACCGCCGTCGTTTTCCGGGCGCCAGACGTCTTCCAGCGAGGTATCCTGCAGCACCACCGGCGCATCGTTGATAATGCTGGCGGCGGTGAAGCCGGCTTCCAGCGCGGCGCTGTAGACGAAGGGCTTGAAGCTTGAGCCGGGCTGGCGGCGGGCCTGGGCGGCGCGGTTGAACTTGCTGTTTTCAAACCCCATCCCGCCAACGATGCTCACGATCGCGCCGTTGTCCGGGTTCAGGGACACCAGCGCCGCCTGGGCGGCCGGGACCTGGGCCAGATCCCAGCTGCCGTCTGCCCGCTGCTGGACCCGTATGAGGTCACCAACGCCGACCACCTCCTCCACGCTTTGCGGGGCCCGGCCCACGGCATTCTCCGACAGATAGGGACTGGCCTGGCGCAGGCCGTGATCCCAAAGCAGCGTGCTCAAGGTGCCGTCCCGGAGCAGGATAGTGACCTGCTTGTCCCCGAGCTCGGTGACAATGGCGGGGGTCAATCCCGCCACCACCGGTGTGTCGGACAGGGCCGCCAGCCACAGGGACATGGCGTCCCCGCCGGAGTCATCTGCTGGGGGTGGCAGCCTGCGCTCCGCGCCGCGATAGCCGTGCCGCTTGTCATAGGTGATCAGCCCCTGGATGATCGCTTCCTGGGCCAGCTTCTGCAGCTCGCTGCTGATGGTGGTGTACACCTTGTAGCCGTCGGTATAGGCAGCCATGCCAAAGCGGTCCAGCATTTCCTGGCGAGCCATTTCCGCCGCATAGTGGGCGGCAAAACTCAATTGCGCCCCGTGCTGGCGGGCGCTGACCGGCTCCGCCACCGCGGTGGCCCAGGCTTCGCGGTCAATGTAGCCGAGGCTTAGCATGCGTCCCAGAATCCAGTTCCGTCGTTCCAGGCTCGCCTCTGGGCCGCTGATCGGATTGTTGCGCGACGGCGCCTTGGGTACGCCGGCGAGCATGGCGTGCTGGGCCAGGCTCAGTTCGCTGATGGTGCTGCCGTAATAGACCTGGGCCGCCGCTTCAAAGCCGTAGGAGCGATGGCCGAGGAATACCCGGTTGAAATAGAGCTCGAAGATCTCGTGCTTCTCCAGCGCCCGCTCAATCTGGAAGGCCAGCAGGATCTCGTTGAACTTGCGCATGAACGTGCGCTCGAGGCTCAGGAAATAGTTGCGCGCCACCTGCATGGTGAGCGTGCTGCCGCCCGAACCTTTTTCGCCGGTGAGAGCCAGCTCCGACACCGCCCGCAGGAGCCCGGCGAAGTCCACGCCCCGGTGGCTGAAGAAGCGGTCGTCTTCTGCCGCCAGCAGGGCCTGGATGAATTGCGGCGGAATGTCATCGAACTGCAACGGGTTCCGCTTCTGTTCCCCGAACTGGCCGATCAGGTCCCCGTCCCGGGTGAAAACCTGCATCGGGGTCTGCAGTTTGACATCCCGCAGGGTCGCGACATCGGGCAAACCCGGGCTCAGATAGAGGTATACCCCCGCCAGCAGCCAGCTGGTCGCAAGGACCCCAAGGAGAGCGCAACGCAATAAAAAACCGAGGAACTTCATTTATTCCTTTACAAAGCAGTGACTTGTATTACTGTAGGCTGAAAGGGTAGCGATGTCGTTTGGTAATTATAAGCTTATTTTGGTTTTTGATTGCACGAATCATTATGCTATACCTATAATTAATGTAATGGTGTATAAAAACAAGCTAAGTTAGTGATACTCATAGGAAAATGATTTGCTTGGCATTCTAGGGAAGAAAAGGTCGGCACCGGTACTGGGGTTGGATATCAGCTCCACTACAGTGAAGTTGCTCGAGCTTAGCCAGTCCGGGGGTCGCTACCGGGTCGAAAGCTATGCCGTCACCTCACTGCCGGTTGATGCTGTCATTGAGAAGAATGTCAATGACATCGAGGGCGTGACCAACGCCATTCGTACCGTTGTGGCCCAGTCGCGGACAAAGCTGAAGGCGGCCGCCGCGGCAGTCGCCGGGTCCTCGGTCATCACCAAGGTCATCGACATGCCCGCCGGGCTTAACGACGATGACCTTGAAACACAGCTTACCCTGGAAGCGGATCAGTATATCCCCTATCCGCTGGACGAAGTGGCCATCGACTTCGAGATTCAGGGTGTGTCACCGTCCCGCAGCAACCAGGTAGAGGTGTTGATTGCCGCCTGCCGCCGCGAAACGATCGACTCCCGGGTGGACGCCATTGAGGGTGCCGAACTCGCTGCCCGGATCATGGACGTCGAAGCCTACGCGATGGAGCGCGCCTATGGGCTGATCCGGCGCCAGCTCGACCTGGAAGCCGAAAGCATGGTGGCGATCGTCGATATCGGCGCGACCATGACCACGCTCAGCGTACTGAACAACGGCCAGACCATCTACACCCGGGAGCAGCTGTTCGGTGGCAAGCAGTTGACCGACGAGATCATGCGCCGCTACGGTCTGCCTCTGGAGGAGGCCGGGCTGGCGAAGAAACAGGGCGGCCTGCCCGATGACTACGAGCCGGAAGTGCTCATCCCCTTCAAGGAGGCCGTGGTCCAGCAGGTCGCGCGCTCCCTGCAGTTCTTCTTTTCCTCCAGCCAGTTCAACGACGTCGACTACATTATTCTGGCGGGCGGCGTGTCCTCCATGGATGGCCTGGTGGACCTGGTGCAGGACAAGCTGGGAACGCCTACCGCGGTTGCCAATCCCTTTGCCGAGATGACTATCTCTTCACGGGTCAATGCCGTGGCGCTGAGCAGCGATGCCCCCGCCATGATGATTGCCTGCGGCCTCGCACTGCGGAGCTTTGACTGATGGCGCAAATTAACCTCCTGCCCTGGCGTGAAGAGCGCCGCGCCGAACGCAAGAAGGAGTTTCTGATCCTCCTGGCTGCCGTTGCTGTACTCGGTGCGGGCCTGGTTCTGCTCGGTGATCGCATCGTCAATGGCCAGATTGACTACCAGGAAGCACGCAATCAGTACCTGAAGGAAAACATTCGGGTGCTGGACAAGCAGGTCGCGGAGATCAAGGACCTGCAGCGGCGGCGCAACCAACTGATCGAGCGCATGCGCGTGATCCAGGAATTGCAGGGCAACCGGCCGATCATCGTGCGGGTACTGGACCAGCTGGTCAGAACCGTTCCCGATGGCGTCTTCTACACCAACCTGAGCAGCAAGGACAATCTGATCAGTCTCATCGGTATCGCGGAGTCCAACAACCGGGTGTCGAGCTTGATGCGGCGGCTGGACGGTTCGGACTGGCTGCAGCAACCCAACCTGGAATCGGTGCGTGCGGCCACCCAGTACGGGGATCAGGCGGCAACGTTCAACCTGAAGGTCAAGGTGCAGCTACCTGCATCTGACGAAGGCGCGGGAGAATAGGTCGTGGCACTCGAAGATACTCTCCGTGCACTCAGGGAATTCGATGTCAATGATATCGATTTCGACAACATCGGTTCCTGGCCAGCGGGCGTCAAGGCAGCACTGTGTGGCGTTTTGCTCATCTCGGTGGTTGTGGCGGGCTATTATTTCCATATCAAGGACCTGCAGCTGCAGTTCGACCGCGTCCAGGCGGAGGAGAGCCGGCTGCGGCAGGATTTTGAAAAGAAGGCGTTCGAGGCGGCTAACCTGGAGGCCTACAAGGAGCAGCTCGCGGAGATGGAGGAGTCCTTTGGTGCCCTGATCAGCCAGCTGCCCAGTGATACCGAAGTCCCCGGCCTGCTGGAGGACATCACCAACAAGGGCCTGATGAACGGCCTGGAGATCAACAGTATCAAGCTGCAGGCGGAGCAGGCGCGGGAATTCTACGTCGAGCTGCCGATTGCCATTACCGCTACGGGCTCCTACCACGATCTCGGCGCCTTCATCAGCGGGATGGCGGGCCTGCCGCGCATTGTAACGCTGCATGACTTCTCTATTACCGCGCGGTCCGGTAACAGCAATGCTCTCAACCTGAGCATTACCGCCAAGACCTACCGCTACAAGGATGGGGAGGGCTAGTATGAGCAAGGTTTGGCGTCTGGCCCTGACTGCAGTATCCGCGGCACTGCTGCTGGGTGGTTGCGGGGGGAATGATTTCGACGATCTTGATGTGTTCATGGCCGAAAAGCGTGCGCGCCCCGGCGGCATTATCGCGCCGATCCCGACCTTCCAGGCCTACGAGGCATTTGCCTATAGCGCCACAGCGCTGCGCAGTCCGTTTGACCGCCCGGTGGAAGTGCGCGATATCACGCAGGTGCAGGCCATCAGCGCAGTCAGGCCGGATGAGAACAGGGCCAAGGAGTTCCTGGAGCAGTATACCTTCGACTCGCTAGCGATGGTGGGCTCGCTGGAGCGCGGTGGCACCCAGTGGACCCTGATCAGGGATCCCGAAGGTGGGGTGCATCGTGTCCGGCTGGGGAATTTCCTGGGACGCAATCACGGCAAGGTCGTCGAGATGACAGATACGTACGTCGCCGTGGTGGAAATCGTCAGTGACGGTACCGAGGACGGGTGGGTAGAGCGTCCGCGGACAATCGAATTGAGCGGCATCTGACGCAGGGGCCATTGGTGACAGCCATGTTGAATATAACAGCGAACTTGGGGAAAAATGCCGTGATGGAAGGATCTTGCAGACGCGGGTTGGGACTGCAACATCTGGCAGCGATGCTGGTTTTCAGTCTCTTGGCGCAGGCCGTGTACGCGGCCCCGACGGTGACCGATATCGAGTTTGCCTCTCGCCCCGGCAGCAAGTTCGAGGTGCGTCTGGAGTTTGACGAGACGCCTCCGGAGATGCAGGCCTACACAATAGAAAAACCGGCGCGGATCGCGATCGACTTCCCCGGTGCCCGCAGCGCCCTTGCGCGCAAGAGCTACTCCCTGCCCTATGGCAATGCCACCGGCGTGGTGGTGCTGGAATCCGGCGACCGTACCCGGATGGTGCTGAATCTCGTCAAGCTCGTGCCCTATGAAACCCGGGTCGAGGGCAATAGCCTGTTCCTCATTGTTGGCCAGGATGACACGGGCGATTACGTCAAGCCGTCCAGCGACCCCAATCGCCTGATCTCCCGGGTTGAGCAGGTCTCCCGCGAGCGCTCCAGTATCGATGACCTCCAGTTCCAGCGCACAGGCGATGGCGAGGGTCGGCTGACCCTGGAGCTGAGCAATCCGGCCGTGGACGTCAACGTCTTCAGCGAGCGCGGGGATATCCGCGTGCAGTTTCTCGATACCAGCGTCCCCGAGCGCCTGATGCGGCGCTATGATGTGACCGACTTCGCCACGCCTGTCACCAGCGTGGATGTCAACAGCGCCGAGCGCGGTGCGACCCTGACCCTGAAAACGACCGGCGAGTTCGACTACCTGGCGTACCAGACCGACAACCAGTACGTGATAGCCGTCAAGCCCCTGTCGAAGAAGGAGCTGGAGGACCGCCGCGACGAGTTCAACTATGTTGGCGAGCGTATCTCCCTGAATTTCCAGGATATTGAAGTGCGGGCGGTGCTGCAGCTGATCGCCGATTTCACCGAGCTCAACCTGGTGGCGAGCGACACGGTCTCCGGTCGCATCACCCTGCGCCTGCAGAATGTCCCCTGGGACCAGGCCCTGGAACTGGTACTGCGGACCAAGGGGCTGGACAAGCGCCAGGTCGGCAACGTGCTGATGGTGGCGCCGGCGGCGGAGATTGCCGAGCGCGAGCGGCAGCAGATCGAGGCCAACAAGCAGATTGCGGAACTGGCGCCCCTGCAGAGCGAATTCATCCGTATTCGCTACGCCAGCGCATCCAGCGTGGTCAAACTGTTTGAGGCCGGTTCCGAGGACGGCGGCACCCTTATTTCCCCGCGCGGCTCGGTGATCGTTGAGCCGCGTACCAACTCCCTGATCGTGACCGACACGGCCTCCAAGCTGGCGGAAATCCGCGACCTGATTGATCTGGTAGATATACCGATCCGCCAGGTGATGATCGAGGCGCGTATCGTGATTGCCCAGTCCGACCTGGAAAAGGAGCTGGGTATCGAGTGGGGCGGCGGCTTCGTGGAAAATGACTTCAACGGCAATGCCCTGACCGTTTCCGGCGATACCGCGAACGTAACCGCTCTCAATCAGGCCGTCATCAATGGCACCGCGGGCAGCGTCAGCTATCCGGGCGCGCTGATGGTGGATCTGGGTGTGGCCGGCAAGGCCGGTGGCTTCGCGGTGGGCTTCACCAGCGAGGACCTGTTCCTGACCGCTGAACTGTCGGCGCTGGAAGCTGCGGGTACCGGCGAAGTGGTGTCCCAGCCCAAGGTGATCACCGGCGACAAGCAAAAAGCGGTGATCAAGTCCGGTGCGGAGATTCCCTACCAGGAAGGGTCCCTGAGCGGCCAGAACACGACCTCGTTCAAGGAGGCCGTGCTGCAGCTGGATGTGACCCCGAATATCACGCCTGACGACCGTATTCTGCTGGACCTGGTGATTACCCAGGATTCCGTGGGCGATCTGGTACCCAGTGGCCAGGGTGGCTTCATTCCCTCCATTGATACCACCGAGCTGACCACCCAGGTCCTGGTGGGCAACGGCGAGACCGTGGTTCTGGGCGGCGTGTTCCGGACCGAGAATATCCAGTCGGTCAGCAAGGTGCCGTTCTTCGGCGACATTCCCTACGTCGGCGCCCTGTTCCGCAACGAGTCGAACTCCAAGACCAAGACGGAGACACTGATCTTCATCACTCCGCGGATCCTCGCGGACAGCCTGCTCGACTAGGGGGCCGCCCGCGCCCCAATGCCAGACTTGCAGCGCGTCTTTCTCGTCGGCCCCATGGGGGCCGGCAAGAGCACCATTGGCAAGTATCTGGCCCGCCACCTCGGGCTGGCGTTCGCCGATACTGACACCGAGATTGAAATCCGCACCGGCGCCGACATTCCCTGGATATTCGATGTCGAGGGTGAAGCGGGTTTTCGCGACCGGGAACAGCAGGTGCTGGAGGAAATGACCCACATGGACAGTATTGTCCTGGCCACTGGCGGCGGCGTGATCATGCGGCCGGCAAACCGGCAGGTTCTCGCCGCACGGGGTTTTGTCATCTACCTGCACGCGACCGTTGAGGAACAGGTGCGCCGTACCCGCAATGACCGCAAACGGCCGCTGTTGCAGACCGGCAATCCGGAGCAGGTCCTCAGCGACCTGATGGCGGTGCGCGATCCACTGTACCGGGAAATCGCCGACCATATCATCGACACCGACGGCTGTAGTCCGCGCACCGTGGCGCAGCGGCTGCTGCAGGCACTTGTCTCCGCCAATTGAAGACAAGTCTGTGACCAGGGCGCTAGAATAAGCCCCCTTTCAGCGCGGAGTCACCAGTGTCTGTGATCATGCACACGCTACATGTCGATCTGGGCGAGCGCAGCTACCCGGTATATATCGGTCGCGACCTGCTTGCGGACGGCGAGGTTCTCGCCCGCCATCTCGGCGGCAGCGAAGTCGCGATTGTCAGCAACGAAACCGTCGCCCCGCTCTATGTCGCGAAGGTGCGCGGTGCCCTGGGGGAGGGGCGGCGGGTTACGGAAATAGTGCTCCCCGATGGCGAGCAATACAAAACCCTGCATTCGCTCGAGCATATCCTGGAGCGCCTGTTGCAGGAGCGGCACAGTCGCAGTACCACGATTATTGCCGTCGGTGGCGGCGTGGTTGGTGACGTCGCCGGCTTTGCCGCGGCCTGCTACCAGCGCGGGGTGGGCTTTATCCAGGTGCCGACAACCCTGCTCGCCCAGGTGGACTCTTCAGTCGGGGGCAAGACCGCGGTCAATCACCCGCTGGGCAAGAACATGATCGGCGCGTTTTACCAGCCCCGCGCCGTACTGATCGACATCGACAGTCTGCATACCCTGCCCGCCCGGGAGCTCTCTGCAGGTCTGGCCGAAGTGATCAAGTACGGCTTGATCTGTGACCCCGCCTTTTATGCCTGGCTACAGGAAGCCATGCCCAGGCTGCTGGCGCGGGAGGAAAGTGCCCTGGCCGAAGCGATCGAGCGTTCCTGCAGCCTCAAGGCCGCAGTAGTGGCGGCCGATGAGCGCGAGGGCGGGCTTCGCGCCATTCTCAATCTGGGGCACACCTTTGGCCACGCGATCGAAACTGCGCAGGGCTACGGTGCCTGGCTGCACGGGGAAGCGGTCGCGGTGGGCATGCTGCTGGCGCTGCGCCTGTCCGTTGCGCGTGGCTGGGTCGACGCCGCGGAGATCCCGGTACTTGAGGCGCTGCTCAGGCAGGCGCAGCTGCCACTGGAGATTCCCGCCGGGATGACGCCAGAGGTTTTCCTGGACCTGATGGGGCGCGACAAGAAGGTCGTCGACGGGTGCCTGCGCCTGGTTTTGCTGCGCGGTATCGGCGAGGCCTGTGTGGTTGCTGACGCCACCACGGCGGAGCTCGATACCCTGCTGCAGGACGCTGTGGCGCGCGCCAAAAGCCGCTGTTGAGGCAGTTTGTTCCCAGCAGGTCAACTGTGTAAAATGTTTCCCCCTTTTGCCCGAGCGCTGTCGAGGCGCGGGGTTTGTCGGTGTAACCAATTGTTTCCATTAACTATTCTGGACCCAGTATGAGTGCAGGCCTGTACAGCCCTGAAGAATTTCGCGACAACTGCGGCTTTGGCCTGATCGTCCACAGTGCGGGTGACGCCAGTCACCGCCTGCTGCAGACCGCCATTGAGTCCCTGACCTGCATGACCCACCGCGGTGGCATCGCCGCCGATGGCAAGACCGGCGATGGCTGCGGCCTGCTGATGCAGATGCCAGTGTCCTTCATGCGCACCCTGGCGCAGGAGTGTTTTGCAGCCGATCTCGGTGACCAGTTTGCAGTGGGGCAAATCTTTCTCAGCCCCGATAACGAGCGCGCGGCCACGGCCCGTGCGGCCATGGAGCAGGCGCTCACCGATCAGGATCTGGAAGTCGTCGGCTGGCGGATCGTGCCCACCGACAGCAGCGTCTGTGGCGAGATCGCTCTCGCCGCACTGCCGCGTATCGAACAGGTGTTTGTGCGCGCACAAGGCGTCACCCAGGAAGAGTTGTCGACCCGGCTTTTCGTTAGCCGGCGCAAGGCTGAAAACGCCAACCAGGCCGATCCGGAGTTCTATATCTGCAGCCTCTCCGGTCGCGTGATCGCCTACAAGGGGCTGGTCATGCCGGTGGACCTGCCCCGCTTTTATGCCGATCTCGACGACGAGCGCATGGAAACCGCGATCTGCGTGTTCCACCAGCGCTTTTCCACCAACACCATGCCCAAGTGGCCCCTCGCCCAGCCTTTCCGACTGCTGGCCCACAACGGCGAGATCAATACCATCGACGGCAACCGCAACTGGGCGGAGGCCCGCACGGCGCTGTTCGAAACCGAAAAGCTGCCCAACATCCGCGACATTGCACCGCTGGTGAACCGCACCGGCTCCGACTCCTCCAGCCTCGACAACATGCTGGATGTCTTGCTGACCGGCGGGGTCGATATGGCCCGCGCCCTGCGCATGCTCATTCCGCCAGCCTGGCAGAACATGGAGGACATGGACCCGGACCTGCGCGCGTTCTATGAGTACCACTCCATGCACATGGAGCCCTGGGATGGCCCGGCGGGTATAGTGCTGACCGATGGACGCTACGCGGTGTGCCTGCTCGATCGCAACGGCCTGCGCCCCGCGCGCTGGGTCAAGACCAAGGACGGCTTTATTACCCTGGCATCTGAGGTCGGTACCCACGGCTACCGCAGCGAGGACGTGATCGCCAAGGGTCGGGTCGGGCCCGGCCAGATCCTGATGGTCGATACCCAGACCGGCGAGGTGTTGCATACCAGGGATATCGACAATCGTCTCAAGAGCCGTCATCCCTACAAGCGCTGGCTGAAGGACAACGCGAAGCGCATCGAGGGAACCTTCGGCGGGGAGCAGGGGCCCGGCATTGAGCGGGACATGCTCATGCCCTTCCAGAAAATGTTCCAGGTCACCTTCGAGGAGCGCGACCAGGTGCTGCGGCCCCTTGCCGAATCCGGCAATGAGGCGGTGGGCTCCATGGGGGATGATACCCCGATGGCGGTGCTCTCGCGCCAGCAGCGCCCGCTGTATGACTATTTTCGGCAGAAGTTTGCCCAGGTTACCAATCCCGCGATTGATCCGCTGCGGGAAGCCATTGTCATGTCGCTGGAAACCGATCTGGGTGGCGAGAAGAACATCTTCTATGAGGGCCCCGAGCACGCGGACCGGGTGATTCTGAGCTCCCCGGTACTGTCCCAGGGCAAGTTCAATACCCTGCTGGCTCTGGAGCGACCGGGGTTCGCGGTGTGCGATATCGACGGCACCTATGACCCGGCCGCCATGAGCCTGGAGCAGGCGGTGACGGAGCTGGTGGCGACGGCGGAGCAGGCGGTGCGTGACGGCTCCACCATCCTGATCCTGTCCGACCGCAGCATCGCTCCGGGGCGCCTGCCCATCCACAGCCTGATCGCCACCGGCGCGGTCCACCACCACCTGATCAGGCAGGGCCTGCGCTGTGACGCCAACCTGGTGATCGAGACCGCCAGCGCTCGCGACTCCCACCAGATCGCCTGTCTGCTGGGGTTTGGCGCCACGGCGATCTATCCCTATCTCGCCTACAGCGTACTGGAAGACCTGATTCGCGACGGCGAGCTGCTGGGGGAGCCCAGCAGCTGCTACAAGAATTACCGCAAGGGCGTCAACAAGGGTCTGTTGAAGATCATGTCCAAGATGGGTATCTCGGCGGTCAGTTCCTACCGCGGAGCCCAGTTGTTCGAGGCCGTGGGGCTGGCCCGGGGCGTGATTGACCTGGCGTTTCGCGGCGTTGCCTCGCGCATTGAGGGTGCCGGCTTCGCCGACCTGGAAGACGACCAGAAGCACCTGGCCAAACTGGCCTGGAACCCGCGCAAGCCCCTGCAGCTGGGGGGACTGCTGAAGTACGTCCACGGTCAGGAGTATCACGCCTTCAACCCGGATGTGGTCACCACCCTGCAGCAGGCGGTTGCGACCGGTGACTACGCGACCTACCAGCGCTACGCCGACCTGGTCAACAAGCGGCCGGTCGCTACCATTCGCGACCTGCTGACGCCGGTACTGGCGCAGCAGCCACTGGCTCTGGACGAGGTGGAACCGATCGCGGATATCCTGCCGCGCTTCGATTCTGCCGGCATGTCGCTCGGCGCCCTCAGCCCGGAGGCCCACGAGGCCCTCGCCGCAGCGATGAATCGCCTGGGGGCCCGCTCCAACTCTGGCGAGGGCGGTGAGGACCCCGCCCGTTACGGCACCGAGCGCAGCTCCAAGATCAAGCAGATTGCTTCCGGCCGGTTCGGGGTGACTCCCCATTACCTGGTAAACGCCGAGGTGCTGCAGATCAAGGTGGCCCAGGGCGCGAAGCCGGGGGAAGGTGGCCAGCTGCCCGGCGGCAAGGTCAACGAGCTGATTGCCCGCCTGCGCTACTCGGTGCCCGGGGTGACCCTCATCTCGCCGCCGCCGCATCACGATATCTACTCTATCGAGGATCTGGCGCAGCTGATTTTTGACCTCAAGCAGGTCAATCCGCAGGCGCTGGTATCGGTCAAGCTGGTGTCGGAGCCCGGGGTCGGAACCATTGCCGCTGGCGTGGCCAAGGCCTACGCCGACCTGATTACCATCAGTGGCTACGATGGCGGTACGGCGGCCAGCCCGCTCACCTCCATTCGCTACGCTGGATCGCCCTGGGAGCTGGGTCTGGCGGAAGTGCAGCAGACCCTGCGCGGCAACGGTCTGCGCGGCGTCATCCGCCTGCAAACCGACGGTGGTCTGAAGACCGGTCTCGACGTTATCAAGGCCGCCATTCTCGGTGCCGAGAGCTTCGGCTTCGGTACCGGTCCCATGGTGGCCCTGGGTTGCAAGTATCTGCGCATTTGCCACCTGAACAACTGCGCGACCGGTGTGGCGACCCAGAACGAGAAGCTGCGGGAAGACCATTTCAACGGCACCATCGAAATGGTGACCAACTTCTTCACCTTTATTGCCACGGAAACCCGCGAGTGGCTGGCGCGGCTGGGTGTGCCATCGCTGGAAGCCTTGATTGGCCGTACCGACCTGCTGGCAAGGCTGCCCGGGGATACCGCCAAGCAGGCGGGCCTGGACCTGGCTCCCCTGCTGTTCAAGCACGCCGATGCCGACGGCCAGCCCGAGTTTTGCCAGGTGGTCGCCAACCAGCCCTTCGACCTGGCCGAAAAGGCCGAGGCGATGGTGGCGGCGACCCTGCCGGCGATTGAAGCGCGCACCGGGGGCGAATTCAGTTTTGTCCTGACCAACTGTGACCGCTCCATCGGCGCCCGCATCTCGGGTGAGATTGCCCGCCGCTATGGCAACACCGATATGGACAGCGACCCGATCGTGCTGCGCCTGACAGGCACCGCGGGACAGAGCTTCGGGGTGTGGAACGCGGGTGGCCTGCACATGTACCTGGAGGGTGACTCCAACGACTATGTCGGCAAGGGCATGGCTGGCGGCAAGCTGGTCATCTACCCGGCCAGGGATGCCCAGTTCAAGTCCCAGGACACGGTCATTATCGGCAACACCTGCCTGTACGGCGCCACCGGCGGTCGCCTGTTTGCGGCCGGTATCGCGGGTGAGCGTTTTGCGGTCCGCAATAGCGGTGCTCACGCCGTGATAGAGGGCGCGGGCGACCACTGCTGTGAATACATGACCGGCGGTACCGTGACCGTACTCGGCCCGACCGGGGTCAACTTCGGCGCCGGCATGACCGGCGGTTTCGCCTACGTGCTGGACCAGGACCGGGCTTTCATCGACAAGTACAACAGCGAGTTGGTCGATATCCACCGGGTCAACTCCGAGTACATGGAACCCTATCGCTACTATCTGCGCACCATGATCAGTGAGCACGCGGAGGAGACGGGTTCGGCCTGGGGTGCGGAATTGCTGGAGAATTTCGAGGACTACGTCGGCAAGTTCTGGCTGGTCAAACCCAAGGCGGCCGACTTCAATCAGCTTTTGTCGCGTTTGCGCAACACCGACTAGACGCCGGGAGGCGTAAGCGTTTATGAGTAATCGTTTGTCGAACAATTTCCAGTTCATCGACGTCGGCCGCAACGACCCTGACAAGAAGACGATCACGGCGCGCAAGACCGAATACGTCGAGATCTACGAATCCTTCAGTGCGGGGCAGGCGGCGGAGCAGTCACATCGTTGCCTGGAGTGTGGTAATCCCTACTGTGAGTGGAAGTGCCCGGTACACAACTTTATTCCCAACTGGCTCAAGCTGGTCAGTGAGGGCAACCTGTTTGAAGCCGCCGAGCTCAGCCACCAGACCAATACCTTGCCGGAGGTCTGCGGCAGGGTGTGTCCCCAGGACCGGCTTTGTGAGGGCGCTTGTACCCTGAACGACGGCTTTGGCGCGGTCACCATTGGTGCGTCGGAGAAGTACATCACCGACACCGCGCTGGCCATGGGCTGGCGTCCGGATCTGTCCGCGGTGGTTGCCACCGGCAAGAAGGTCGCCATTATCGGCGCCGGCCCCGCGGGGCTCGGTTGCGCGGACGTGCTGGCGCGCGCCGGGGTCAAGCCGGTGGTGTTCGATCGCTATCCGGAAATCGGGGGCCTGCTCACCTTTGGCATTCCCGAGTTCAAGCTGGAAAAAGAAGTCATGGTGCGGCGGCGGGAGGTGTTCGAAGGCATGGGCATCGAATTTCGACTCAACACCGACGTCGGCCGTGACATTACCGTCACCGAGCTGATGGAGGACTATGACGCGCTGTTCCTGGGCATGGGCACCTACAAGGCCATGCGCGGCAACTTCCCGGGCGAGAACCTGCCCGGGGTGCACAAGGCGCTGTCCTACCTGATCGGCAATGTGAACCACAACCTTGGCTTCGAGCAGGACCCCAAGGACTACGTCAACCTGAAAGGCAAGCGGGTTGTCGTGCTCGGTGGCGGCGACACCGCCATGGACTGCGTGCGCACGGCGGTGCGCCAGCAGGCGGAGCACGTGATCTGTGCCTACCGGCGCGATGAGGAGAACATGCCCGGGTCCCGCAAGGAAGTGGCCAACGCCCGCGAAGAGGGGGTGGAGTTCCTGTTCAACCGCCAGCCCGTCGAAATCGTGGAATATTTTGGCCGGGCCTGCGGCGTGAAAATGGTTGAAACCGAACTCGGCACCCCGGATGCCGGCGGCCGCCGCCGGCCCCAGCCGATTCCGGGCAGCGAGCGGATACTGGAAGCAGACGCGGTCATTATCGCCTTTGGTTTCCAGCCCGATCCGCCGGAGTGGCTGCAGGAACTGGCCGTGGCCACCAATGAGTGGGACGGGGTAGTCGCACCGGAGGAGCAGGCTTACCGCTTCCAGACCTCCAATCCGAAGGTGTTCGCAGGGGGTGATATGGTGCGTGGCTCCGACCTGGTGGTGACTGCCATCTGGGAAGGCCGCCAGGCCGCCGAGGGCATACTCGATTTTCTGGAGGTCTGAACAGCTCAGGCCGGACCGACAATCACAAGACTGGAGTCGCCGTGACTGAACTGAAGAACGACCGCTTCCTGCGCGCCCTGCAGCGCCAGAGTGTAGATCGCACCCCGATCTGGATGATGCGCCAGGCGGGCCGCTATCTGCCGGAATACCGGGCCACCCGGGAGCGGGCGGGTTCCTTCCTGGACCTGTGCAAGAACGCCGAGCTGGCCTGTGAAGTCACCCTGCAGCCCCTGCGCCGCTATCCCATGGACGCGGCGATCCTGTTCAGCGATATCCTTACCGTGCCGGATGCCCTGGGGCTGGGCCTGTACTTCGAGGAGGGTGAGGGGCCGCGCTTCCGCAAGACGGTGCGCAGTGAGGCGGACCTGGCCGGCCTGACGGCCATCAAGGCGGCGGATGACCTGTCCTATGTCATGAACGCGGTGCGCACCATTCGCCGGGAACTGAATGGCCAGGTGCCCCTGATCGGCTTCTCCGGCAGCCCCTGGACCCTCGCGACCTACATGGTGGAAGGCGGGTCTTCCAGGGACTTCAGCCAGGTCAAGGCCATGGCCTATGACCGCCCGGAATTGATGCACCAGTTGCTGGCGCTGCTGGCGGATGCCGTGGCCGACTACCTGACCGAGCAGGTCAACGCGGGAGCCCAGGCCCTGCAGATTTTCGACACCTGGGGCGGCTCCCTGAGCACCGCGGGCTACAAGGAATTCTCCCTCAAGTACATGCAGCGGGTTATCAGTCGCCTGCCCACCGAAGCGGACGGCCGCAAGGTACCCGTCATCGTCTTCACCAAGGGCGGCGGCCAGTGGTTGCCGGCGATCGCCGACTGCGGCGCCCAGGCAGTGGGTATCGACTGGACGACGGACATCGCGGTCGCCCGCGAGCTGGTAGGCGACCGCGTGGCGCTGCAAGGCAATATGGACCCGACGATGCTGTATGCCTCACCGGCTCGGATCCGCGAGGAAGTGGCAAGTATTCTCGCGGGCTATGGCCACGGCAGTGGGCATGTGTTCAACCTGGGTCACGGCATTACGCCGGGAGTGAACCCCGACCACGTCACCGCTTTTGTCGACGCCGTGCAGGAGTTGTCGCCGCAATACCACAACAGCTGAGTTGCGGGCCGCGCAGGTCGGGCCACACAGGTTGGGCCGCACAGGTCGGGCCGCGCAGCCCGGGGCATGTGTAGCCCCGGCCGGCCGTAATCAGCCGGTCTTTTGCTCCAGCGCTGCCTTGTGGGCTTCCTCTTCTTCCTCGCAACAGAAATGGTGGTCCATTTCCAGGGCCGGTGACGCGGAGGAGGGCCGCCCCACCACCCGGGCGGGAACCCCGGCCACGGTGGTGTGCGGTGGTACCTCCTCCAGCACCACGCTGCCGGCACCGACTTTGGCGCCGTCACCCACCCGGATGTTGCCCAGGATCTTGGCGCCGGCACTGATCAGGACCCCATTGCCGATCTTGGGATGGCGGTCCCCGTCTTCCTTGCCGGTACCACCCAGGGTCACGGACTGGAGAATGGAGACGTTGTTGCCAACCACCGCGGTCTCGCCGATCACCAGCCCCGTGGCGTGGTCCAGCATGATGCCGTGGCCCAGCGTCGCCGCGGGATGGATGTCGACCGCGAACTCGGCCGACACCCGGTTCTGGAAAAACAGCGCCAGCGAGTGGCGCCCGCGCTGCCACAGCCAGTGGGCCACGCGGTGGGTCTGCAGAGCGTGGAAGCCCTTGAAGTAGAGGAAGGGAATGTAGAGTTCGTGGCAGGCGGAGTCGCGGTCCTCCACCGCCAACAGATCGGCGCGGATGGCCTTGCGCAGGCAGCTGTCGTCCTTGAACGCTTCCAGAATGACTTCCCGCAGCAGCAGGGAGGAGGCCGTGGGGCTGTCCAGCTGGCTGGCGAGGTGGAAGCTGAGCGCGCATTCCAGGTTGTTGTGATTGAGGATGGTGGCGTGCAGGAAACTGGCGAGGATGGGCTCCTCCGCCGCGTGCTGGGTGGTTTCCCGTACTATCCGGTCCCATACCGGATCCGATCTCTTGGGTGACATGTCAGTTCCTCGTGTCCAGGTGGTCACTGTAGCCTATCCGGCCCTGATACTGCCACAGCACCTGCCCGCTGCGGCGATACTTGTCCTCGAAGCGGGTCAGTGCCGGCGCCGCCGGCAACTGCCGGATTGCGCCGCGCACCCCCGCCAGGTGCATGGCGACCCCGAACTCCTCGACGTACAGCGGCCAGTTCGACCGCAGCTCGACCAGCCCGCCAAGCGCCAGCAGGTCACGGAAGCCGGGGTGACCGTGAATCCGGCGCCGCAGATGGCGGGACTTGGGCCAGGGGTTGGGATACAGCAGGTAGTGATGGTCCACGCGCATACCTGCGCTGGCCAGTTGCCGCCAGAGCGGTTCGCATTCCGCCTGCAGCAGCAGGTAATTGGCGTCGGCGTTGCGCAGGTGCCGCTGCAGGCGGTGCCCAGACTTGTCGACACCAATCACCAGGTGCTGTGGATGACGCAGCGCCAGTTGCGCGGTGCTCATGCCCGTGCCGCAGAAGGAATCCAGCACCAGTGGCCGCCCGTCCGTCTGCAACAGTGGCAACAGGGTGTCCCACGCGGACTGGTTGTGCGGCGCCAGCGGGCTGAGATTGGGGTGGCTCAGGTGCCGGAGTACGGTGCGCGCAAGCCTCGGATGCAGTCCCGACTGGTTGCTGGTAACTTCCGCTGATGAAGCTTGCACCTGACGCCCGCTCCTGTGACAGTGGTGCGCGGCACTTGAGCGGTGCCGCAGGGGTTGCCATGATAAAGCCCCGAGCCACTACAACCAAATCCGGGTATCCGCCATGCACAAGGACCTGCGCCCCTACTGGCTGAAGAAGGCCTACCTGCGCTATCGGCGCTGGTACACCGATTATTTCCTGCGGCCCCGATGCGCCTACCTGGGTCCCTGGCATACGGTGATGAAACCCTGGTATGTGCATATCTCGGGGGCCAATATCCACATCGGCCGCTGCTTTACCGCCATCGGCGAGCCCATGCACCGGGTGGAGATCGGGGTCTGGGGCCGGGAGGAAGGCCAGGGCCGCATCCGCATCGGCGACTGCGTCCTGATGAGCCCGGGCTCGCGCATCAGCGCCAGTGACGAAATTGTCCTGGGGGACGGGGTTATGCTGGCCAATGGCGCCTATGTCACCGATTCCGACTGGCATACGCTGTACGACCGCACAGTCCGGGCCGCCGGGGCGACGCCGGTACACATAGGCGACAATGTCTGGCTGGGCGATCACGCCACGGTACTCAAGGGAGTGACCATCGGCGCCAACAGCGTGGTGGCCGCGCAGGCGGTGGTCACTAAAAATGTGCCCGCCAATGTGGTGGTGGCAGGCAACCCGGCCCGGGTGGTCAAGGAGCTGGATCCGGAGCGGGGCTTCACCACGCGCATGGACCTGTTTACCGACCCCGCCGGCGCGGCAGCATTTTTCGATGCCATTGAGCGCGAAGTCCTGCAGGACAACAGCCTGCTGCGCTGGCTCTGGTCCCTGCTATACCCGGCTTCTGCCGCCAGCGGGCGCCTACAGTAGGCGCAGCGGCTCTTCCTGCAGCGCGGAGAGCTGTTCCCGCAACTCCAGGATGTGATTGGCCCAGTAGCGCTCGCTGTTGAACCAGGTGAAACTGCGGGGAAAGGCGGGATCGTTCCAGCGCCGCGCCAGCCAGCCGGCGTAGTTGATGACCCGCAGGGTCCGCAGGGATTCTATCCAGCGCAGCTGGCGCGGCTGGAAATCAAAGAATTCGTTGTAGCCATCCACCAGCTCCGCGAGCTGCAGCTCGCGCTCGTGGCGTTCCCCGCTGAGGCACATCCACAGGTCCTGGATGGCGGGTGCCATGCAGCAATCGTCCAGGTCGACAAAGTGGGCACAGTCGTCCCGCCACAGGATGTTGCCCACATGGCAGTCGCCGTGGACCCGGATCAGGTCCGGCTCGCGCACCCCGCCGTAAATGGCGGTGACCTCGGCCAGCAGGTCGCGGGTCAAGGTGCTGTAGGCAGGCTGCAGGTCCCGGGGAATGAAGTTTTCCAGCAGGTATTCCCGGTTGCGGGTCAGCATATCCTCTATGTTGAGCGTGGGCCGGTGGCTGAAGCGGGCGCTGGCGCCGATCGCGTGGATCCTGCCCAGGGTGCGACCCAGGACGAGCAGGCTGTCCATGTTGTCCAGTTCCGGCGGGTAGCCCCCGCGGCGCGGGAACAGGGCGAACCGGAACCCCTCAAAGCTGTGCAGGCTGTTGCCGTCGCGGTCAACCAGCGGGGCCACCACGGAGATCTCTGCTGCCTGCAGCTCCAGGCTGAAGGCGTGCTCTTCTGCGATTTGTTCATCCTGCCAGCGACCCGGGCGGTAGAACTTGGCGATCAGTGGCTCGCCATCCTCGATGCCCACCTGGTAGACGCGGTTCTCGTAGCTGTTGAGGGCCAGCAGCCGCGCATCGCAGGGGTACCCGGCGGACTCGACCGCATCAATGACCCGGTCCGGGGTCAGGCGGTCGTAGGGGTGTTCCGCGTGGTTCATCGCCTTGCTCCGGTTCGGGGCCGCAATGCACGGTGCCGCGGCTCCCGGCGGGCAGTGTATCAGCTCCCCGGGGCCGGCGTGCGCGCCAGGCACCAGTGCTGCACATCGCTGGCGCCGGCGTCCTTGAGGACAGTCGCAAGCGCCTCGGCGGTCGCCCCCGTGGTCATGACATCATCGATCACGGCGACACGCAGTCCGCTGACACTGCCGCGAACCTGAAACGCCGCCGCCAGGTTGGCGCCCCGCTGCCGGGCGTTCAGGCTCGCCTGGGCTGGCGTTGCGCGCCGGCGCCGCAGGATGTCCGTGCGCAGGGGCAGGGACGCCAGCTGTGGCTGCCGGGCGCGGATCTCCAGGCCCAGCAGTGCGGCCTGGTTGAAGCCGCGCCACAGCAGGCGCCGCCAGTGCAGGGGTACCGGCAGCAGCAGGTCACGGTCGGCCGGCGGTGTCACCCAGGCCTGCCACAGCGCCGCCAGCAGGCGGGTCAGGCGCGGTTCCCGCTGGAATTTCCAGCGGCCGATCAGCAGGGCGAGGTGCGGTTCGTAGACCAGCGGTGCGATAACCCGGTCAACGGCGGGTGGCTGCGCCGAGCACTGGCCGCACAGACTGGCAGCGGCCGCGACCAGCGGCAGGGCACAGCGTTCGCAGGCGCGGTCGTTGCCCTGCAAGCGGGTGAAGCAATCCGCGCACAGGGGCAGGGGGCTCTCGCTGCGCAATTGGCACAGCAGGCAGTATTGCGGGAATACTGCATCGAGCAGGGCAGTCGCGACGCTGTTAACCTTCATTGCGCCTCCGAGTTGACAGTGGCCAGTGCGGGTTTATCATGTGGGCCTTGTTTAGCTCGCCGAGACCACGCCATGACCGCCCCCGCCAATTCCCACGCCGCCATCCGCAACGACTGGTCCCGCGGGGAAATCGAAGCGCTCTTCGCCCTGCCCTTCAACGATTTGCTGTTTCGGGCCCACAGTGTTCACCGGGCCTATTTTGACCCGAACGAGGTCCAGGTCAGCACACTACTTTCCATCAAAACCGGCGCCTGCCCCGAGGACTGCGCCTATTGCCCCCAGAGCAACCGCTACGACACCGGTCTGGAGGCGGAAAAGCTGATGGAAGTGGAGAAGGTGCTGGAGCAGGCCCGCGCCGCCCGGGACAGCGGCGCCACCCGCTTCTGCATGGGTGCCGCCTGGCGCTCGCCCAAACAGCGGGACATGCCCTATGTAGTGGCCATGGTGAAGGGCGTGCGCGAGATGGGGCTGGAGAGCTGCATGACCCTGGGCATGCTTACCGGGGAGCAGGCCAAGGAACTGGCTGACGCCGGGCTGGACTACTACAACCACAACCTGGATACCTCGCCGGAATACTACGGCGAGATTATTACCACGCGGACCTACAAGGACCGCCTGGATACCCTCTCCCACGTCCGGGACGCCGGCATGAAGATCTGCAGCGGCGGCATCGTCGGCATGGGCGAGACCCAGCGCGACCGGGCCGGCCTGTTGCAGCAGCTGGCCAATCTGCCCGAGCACCCCGAGAGCGTACCGATCAACATGCTGGTGCGGGTGGAGGGCACGCCGCTGGCGGCGGAGGACGACATGGATCCCTTCGACTTTATCCGCACCATCGCCGTGGCCCGTATCCTGATGCCCGCCTCCCATGTGCGGCTGTCCGCCGGGCGCGAGGAAATGAACGAGCAGATGCACGCCCTGGCCTATTTCGCCGGCGCCAACTCCATTTTCTATGGGGAAAAACTGCTCACCACACCGAATCCCCAGGCCAACAAGGACATGACCCTGTTCGGCCGCCTGGGCATTCGCCCCGAACAGCGCCAGGTCAGTGAGCCTCCCGCCGTTCCCAGCCCGCAGTTCTACGACGCCACCGCGGGGCAGCAAAGCGGGGCACAGGCATCTCGCCAGGCGGCGCACTAGCCGCCCGGGAGCGCTCATGGAGGCCTTTCCGCAACGCCTCCGGGCGGTGCTGGAAGAGCGCCGCGCGGCCGGCCTGTACCGCCAGTGCCAGACCCTGGAAAGCGGCCAGGGGCCTGTGGTCAGGGTGGACGGGCGGGCGTACCTGAATTTCTGCAGCAACGATTATCTCGGCCTCGCCTCCCATCCCAAAGTCATAGCCAGCCTGCGGGCGGCGGCTGCCGTCTGGGGCGTCGGCAGTGGCGCATCGCATCTGGTCTGCGGCCACAGCGCACCGCATCGGGCGCTGGAGGAGGCGCTGGCGGAGTACACCGGGCGGCCGCGTGCGCTGCTGTTTTCCAGCGGCTATGCTGCCAACACCGGCATCCTGCAGGCCCTGCTGCAAGCCGGTGATACTGTACTGCAGGACCGCCTCAACCACGCGTCCCTGCTGGATGGCGGCCTGCACAGCGGTGCCCGCCTGCGCCGCTTCGCCCACAATGACTGCGACGACCTCGCGCGCAAGCTGCAGCAGTCTGCCGGTCCGACCTTGGTGGCGGTGGACGGCGTGTTCAGCATGGACGGCGACAGCGCACCGCTGGCGTCTATCGCCCGGCTCTGCCATCAGCACCAGGCCTGGTTGATGGTCGACGATGCCCACGGCCTGGGGGTGACCGGCGCGACCGGTGCCGGCAGTGTCGAGGCCGCGGGCCTGGGCAGCGGCGACGTGCCCGTGCTGATGGCCACCCTGGGCAAGGCGCTGGGTACCTCGGGCGCCTTTGTCGCCGGCGATGAACTACTGATAGAGGCCCTGATCCAGAGTACCCGCAACTATATCTATACGACCGCGATGCCGCCGGCGCTGGCCGCTGCCAGCCTGACCGCCCTGGGTCTGCTGCGGGAAGAAGCCTGGCGCCGGGACCAGCTGGCTGCACTGGTCGACCAGTTCCGCCGGGGCGCCGCGGACCTGGGCCTGCCGCTCATGGGCTCGGACAGTGCGATACAGCCCCTGGTGGTCGGCGACGCGGCACGCGCCGTGCAGCTGAGCCAGCAACTGCGGGAGCGCGGCATCCTGATCAGCGCCATTCGCCCGCCTACGGTGCCGGCGGGGACCTCGCGCCTGCGCGTCACCCTGAGCGCGGCGCACACCGCGGAGCAGGTAGAGCGCCTGCTGACTGCGTTGAGTGAAGTCTGGCCCCGTGCCTGAACGGCTGGTTCGCCCGGAGTATTTGCCCGCGACAGGCGTCTCGCGCTGCGAGCTGGTGCTGCTGCACGGCTGGGCGGGCGGGCGCGACTGCTGGCGGTCGCTGCTGCCGGCGCTGCGGCCCTGGGCCAATGTCACCCTGATCGACTGGCGGCCGCCAGCGGTAGAGGGCGGGCTGCAGGCCCTGGCCGCGGAGATTCTCGCCGCCACCCCGGCGCGGGCTACCTATGTGGGTTGGTCGCTGGGAGGGCAGGTTGCGACTGCGCTGGCGACCATCGCGCCGGACCGTGTTGCCGGGCTGGTCACCATCGCCAGTAATCCGTGTTTCACCGCCCGGCCCGGGTGGCCAGGCCTGCCGATGGCAACTCTGGGGTCATTTGCCGACGAGCTGGCGGAGAACCCGTTGCGAACCCTGCGCCGTTTTGCCGGCCTCCAGGCCCGGGGTGCGAGCCGAGAGCGGGCGTTGATGCGCGAACTCCTGCGCGGCGGCGGAGACTGGTCCGAGGGTGCGCTGGCGACCGGCCTGCAGTGGCTTGCGGATGTGGACACGCGCCCGGGGCTGCAGCGCCTCACCTGCCCCCAACTACACCTGCTGGCGGGTACCGACGCCCTGGTACCGGCACAGGTGGCGACGTCGCTGGCCACCATGCTGGCCGAGATTCCGGACGCTGCGGTCCGTATCCTGGATGCGGATTCCCACGCCCTGCCCCTGGCGGCACCGCGGCTGCTGGCCGACGCGCTACAGTCTTTTCTCGCACCGGCGGCGGCAGTGCCGCCCTCCTCCACTGCGACGCCTGTCGCCAAGGGCGACATCGCTGCATCCTTCAGTCGCGCGGCGGAACGCTACGACAGTGTGGCCGCCCTGCAGCGGGACGTCGGCCAGCGGCTGCTGGCCCGTATTGCCGAGTTGAAGCAGCCTGCGGTCCTCCTCGACCTGGGCTGTGGCACGGGGTATATCCAGCCGCAACTGCAGACCCGCTTTCCCCACAGCCGCTATCTGGGAATGGACATCGCCGAGGGTATGCTGGCCTACGCCCGCGCCCGCCATCCCGGCGCCGGTAGCTGGCTGGCTGGTGATGCGGAAGCCCTGCCGCTGGCTTGCGAGTCGGTCGGCCTGGTCTACAGCAGCCTCGCCTTTCAGTGGTGCTACCGGCCGGACCTGTTGTTTGCCGAACTGGCGCGGGTGTTGGAGCCGGGTGGCAGTTGCTTCTTCAGTACCCTCGGGCCAGCGACCTTGCAGGAGCTGCGCCAGTCCTGGGCAGCCGTGGACACCAGCCAGCACGTGAACGGTTTCCTGCCCGCGGAGGACCTGCGGGCTGCGGCAGCGACGGTGCGGGGTGTTCGCCTGCAGCTGCACAGCGAGCGTATCGTCCTGCGCTACGGGCGGGTCGGCGAGCTGCTGGGAGAACTCAAGACACTGGGCGCCCACAACATGAATAGCGGTCGGTCCGGGGGGCTGACGGGCCGGCGGCGACTCGCGGCCATGATGCAGGCCTATGAGGACTGGCGCGAGCCCGCCGGGTTGCCGGCCACCTACGAAGTGCTCTACGGCCATCTGGAGAAAACATGAGTACAACGTTCTTTGTCACCGGTACCGATACCGAAGTGGGCAAGACCGCGGTCAGCTGTGCGCTGCTGCACGCCGCCCGGGCGCGGGGGCTGACGACCGCCGCGGTCAAGCCGGTTGCCGCCGGTTGCGATGCTGACGGCCACAACGAGGACGCCCTGGCACTACAGGCCGCGATGACCCTGGAGCTGCCGTACGCCCAGGTGAACCCGGTGGCCCTGCAACCCGCGATAGCGCCGCACATCGCCGCTGCCCAGGCCGGGCGCAGCCTCAGTGCGGACCGCCTGGCGGGCCTCTGCCGGGGCGTCATGCACAGCGGTGCGGACCTGGTCCTGATTGAAGGGGCCGGCGGCTGGCGGGTGCCGCTGGGGCCCCGCGAGACCCTCGCCGATGTCGCCATCGGCCTCGGCGTCGACGTCATCCTGGTGGTGGCCATGCGCCTGGGTTGTATCAATCATGCGTTGCTGACCGCAGAGGCGATCCGCGCTGACGGCTTGCGCCTGGCGGGCTGGGTTGCCAACCAGCCGGGAGCCGCGATGGCCTGTCACGCTGAAAATCTGGACACATTGCAGCGTCTGCTGCCGGCTCCCCTGCTGGGCGAGCTGCCTCTCCTGGCGCCATTTGATGCGCGCACTGCTTCCCAAAACATTGATTTATCGAAACTTTTAAGTAAGTAGGTGCTTACAAACAAACTGCGTGGGACGACGGGTATGTCCGGACTGATGGGCTCGCCCTGCGCAACCCGCCGCAAAAGATATTTGACTTCGGTCGCGAAATGAGCACAATGTGAACACCGAAAACATTGGTTCTCCGCATCGCGAGGTATCAGCATGCTGCAGTACAAAGCCCCACTCCGGGACATCCGGTTTGTCATGAATGAATTGCTGGCGTCCGAGACGCTCTACCAGCGTCTGCCCCGCTACGAAGAAGCGAGCCAGGATCTGCTGGATGCCATCGTCGAAGAGGGCGCGCGCTTCGCAGAGAATGTGCTGTCCCCCCTCAACCAGTCCGGGGACGAGGAAGGCTGTACCTGGAAAGATGGCGTGGTCACCACGCCTGCGGGCTTCCCGGACGCCTATCACCAGTTCGTCGCCAATGGCTGGCCGGCGCTGGCGGCAGACACCGAATACGGCGGCCAGGGCCTGCCCAGCCTCCTCGGCATTATCATCAACGAGATGGCGGGTACCGCGAACTGGTCCTGGCTGATGTACCCCGGCCTGAGCCACGGCGCCATCAAGACCATTGAAGAGCACGGCGATGAGGCGCAGAAGCAGAAGTACCTCACCCGCCTCATTGAAGGCAGCTGGACCGGCACCATGTGCCTGACCGAAGCCCACTGTGGCAGCGACCTGGGCCTGCTGCGGACCAAGGCCGAGCCGCAGGCGGATGGCAGCTACGCCATCACCGGCACCAAGATCTTCATCAGCGCCGGCGAACACGATATGGCGGAGAACATCGTCCACATTGTCCTCGCCCGCCTTCCCGACGCCCCTGCCGGAACCAAGGGTATTTCCCTGTTCATCGTGCCCAAGTTCAAGGTCAAGGATGACGGCACCCTGGGCGAGCGCAACGGTGTGCACTGCGCCTCCATCGAGAAGAAGATGGGCATCAAGGCGTCCGCGACCTGCGTACTCAACTTCGATGGGGCCACTGGTTACCTGATCGGCCCGCCGAATCGCGGTCTCAATGCCATGTTCACCTTCATGAACACCGCGCGGATTGGCACGGCCGTCCAGGGCCTGGCGCACGGCGAACTGTCCTACCAGGGAGCACTCACCTACGCCCGTGACCGCCTGGCCATGCGAAGCCTGACCGGCCCCAAGAACCCCGATGGTCCCGCCGACCCGATCATTGTGCACCCGGATGTACGCCGCATGTTGCTGACCCAGAAGGCGCTGGTAGAGGGCAGCCGCGCATTCCTCTATTACCTGTCCCAGCAGGGCGACATTGTCGATGCCGGCACCGAAGAGGAGGCCAAGGCAGCCGACGACCTGCTCGCCTTCCTCACGCCGATCGCCAAGGCCTTCGTCACCGAAACCGGCTACGAGGCGGCCAACCTTGGCCTGCAGGTCTACGGCGGGCACGGCTTTATCAAGGAGTGGGGCATGGAGCAGATCGTGCGCGATGCGCGTATCGCCATGCTGTATGAAGGCACTACCGGGATCCAGGCCCTGGACCTGATCGGCCGCAAGGTGCTGGGCTCCGGCGGCAAGCTGCTCACCGGCTTCACGGATCTGGTCGGCGCCTTCTGTGACGAACATGCGGGCGAAGGCGACGCCGAATTCACCAGTGTGCTCAAGTGCTACAAGGACGACTGGCTGGAGCTGTCGCTGAAGATAGGTGAAAAAGCGATGCAGAACCCGGACGAAGCCGGTGCCGCCGCCGTTGATTACCTGATGTATAGCGGCTACGTCACCCTCGCCTATTTCTGGGCGCGGATGGCGGTGCTGGCACGGCAGAAGATTGCCGCCGCAGAGGGCGACACCTCGTTCTACGAGGCCAAGCTGCTGACGGCGCGGTTCTACTTCGAGCGTCTGCTTCCCCGCACCCTGACCCACAAACAGGCTCTGCTTTCCGGTTCTGACAACCTGATGAGCATGCCGGAAGCCCTGTTCGACGTCGCCGGCTGAGCGCGGCCACGGCCAGTGACTTTTGCTCCGGGAGCGGGGACAATATGCCCTCGCTTCCGGGAGGACGTTATGTCGGAACACAATGTGCAGCGGGGTGAAGCGGATGACCAGGGCCGTCTTTACCCCGAGGACCAGGCAAAGGTGGATGCTTTTGTTTCCCGTGGCGTCAACTCGGTAGAGCGCAAACCCTTCAAGCCCCTGCGCCTGGTCATCCTGTTGATCGCCGTGGTCACCGGCTTCAGCCTGCTCAGCCAGGTGATCGCACGCTGGGCAGGTGTGTACTAACCCCCAACGGGGCCGGTCCCAGCGGTAATCGGGGCGTCTTCGTCCAGTGCGCTGCCCCTTGGTTCGCGGACGCCGCTCTGGTATATTTGCCCACCTCAAATTTTCGGTGTGTAGCGCAGCCTGGTAGCGCACTTCCTTCGGGAGGAAGGGGTCGGAGGTTCGAATCCTCTCACACCGACCATATCCCCCTCGGTCTGTACCGGAGACATCCTTTACAGATCATACCGGGCACATGGTTTACAGTTCCGGTACAAATGGATTGGTGGCGGGTTCAACCCGCCCCACATCCTCGTCAAAGAATCCTAGATCATAATCCAA
>CAMYIZ010000018.1 GCA_947258585.1 uncultured Haliea sp.
CCAGCGGCGCGCAGTGGCCTCGACCGCGGCGGCGGCCCCGGCCAGGCGCAGGAACAGCTGCCCCAACAGCCAGCAGGCGCCGGTGAGTGGAGCGGGTTCGCCGGCGCAACGGCTCATATGCTTTAGTGCGCCTTCCGCGTCGACCTCCAGCGCCAGGGTGTGTGTCGCTTCCGGTCGCGGCATCACCTTGAGGCTGACTTCGGTAATGATGCCCAGGGTGCCCAGCGCGCCGGCCTGCAGTCGGGACACATCGTAGCCTGCCACGTTCTTCATTACCCGGCCGCCGAAGTTCAGGCACTCCCCGCGGCCGTTGATCAATTGCACGCCCAGTACCGCATCCCGTACCGCACCATTCCAGGGCCGCGCCGGGCCCGAGCAATTGCTTGCGAGGGTGCCGCCAAGGGTCGCCCGGCCGCCACATGCGGGAGGTTCAAAGGCCAGCACCTGGCCTTCTCCCGCCAGGGTCGCGGTCAGCTCGCTGATTGCGGTACCGGCGCGGGCCACCAGCACCAGTTCCCCGGGCTCATAGGCGACGACACCCCGATACTGTGCGATGTCGAGCGCGTCGCCTGCGCAGGGACGCCCCTGCCACAGCCGCTTGCTGTCGCCGCCGCGAATGTTCAGGGGAGTACCGGCTGCCCGGGCGCTGCGAACCCGCTCGCACAGCAAATCGAGGTCATCAGTCATTGCCATGTTCCCGGGACGGCAGGGCGCGGTATTCCTGGCAGCGCTTGAGAATGGGGATACCCTTGCCGGGGTTCAGGGTCAGCGCGGGGTCAAAGGCGGCCTTGATATCCTCCAACTGGTGCAGCTCGGCGGTGCTGAACTGGCTGGGCATCTGCCGCAGCTTCTCCAGGCCAACGCCGTGTTCACCGGTAATGCAGCCGCCAACCCGCACGCTGAGCTCAAGAATATCGGCCCCGAGGGCCTCGGCTTTGTGGATCTGCTCGGGGCTGGCGGCATCGAACAGGATCAGGGGGTGCAGGTTGCCGTCACCGGCGTGAAACACATTGGCCACCGCCAGGCCGTAGCCCGCCGCCAGACGGCTGATTTCTTCCAGTACATGCGCTACCTGGCCACGGGGAATGGTGCCGTCCATGCAGTAGTAATCCGGCGCCAGCCGCCCGACTGCGGGAAAGGCGGACTTGCGGCCGGCCCACAGCAGGGCCCGTTCGTGCTCGTCGGCGGATACGCGCAGGGAGGTGGCACCCAGCTGCTGTAGCAGGTCCTGCACCCGGACGATCTGCTCCGCCACCTCTTCACGCGTGCCGTCCAGCTCGCAGAGCAGCAGGGCCGCGGCCTCCCGGGGGTAGCCCGCACCGGCAAAGTCCTCGGCGGCACGAATCGCGAGCTGGTCCATCATCTCCAGCCCGGCCGGGACAATACCGGCACTGATGATCGCGCCCACCGCGTCTCCCGCGGCCCGCACGCTGGCGAAGCCGGCCAGGATAACCCGCGCCAGTGGTGGCTGCGGCAGCAGCTTTACCGTGATCTCCACCACGATGCCCAGCAGCCCCTCGGAACCGGTGAGCAGCGCCAGCAGGTCCAGGCCGGGCCCGTCGAGGCCGGTACCGCCGATACTCACCCGCTCGCCCTCGACGGTCAACAGGGTCATCGCCAGCAGGTTGTGGGTGGTCAGCCCGTACTTCAGGCAGTGCACGCCGCCGGAATTTTCCGCGACGTTGCCACCAATCGTGCAGGCGATCTGGGAGGAGGGGTCGGGAGCGTAATACAGGCCGTGCGCCGCTGCGGCTCGGGAGATGGCGAGATTGGCTACGCCGGGCTGAACCCGGGCGCTGCGCGTTTCGGGGTCGAGAGCCAGAATGCGGTCCAGTTTGCTGAGTACCAGCAGGACCCCCTCCGGGTGCGGCATGGCCCCGGCGCAGAGGCCGGTGCCGGCGCCGCGGGCGACCACGGGGACGCCCAGGCGGTGGCACACGCGGAGCACAGCCTGCACTTCCTCCACGGTGGTCGGCAGCGCGGTGGCGAGCGGCAACTGACGGTACAGCGTCAGGGCATCGCACTCGTAGGGGCGCTGCGATTCGATGTCCGCGATCAGCTCCAGCGCCGGCGCGGCCGCCCGCAAATCAGCCAGCAGGCGCTGCCGGTCGACCGGTAACAGCGGCTGTGTGGTGTCTGGCTGTGACCCGTGCATGCTGCGTGCTATCCTCGCCCGGTAAAACTGAATAATAACCCATTCGCCGGCGGAGCAGGCTCATGGCGCGGACTTTCAGGGAACAGGGCGGTGCCTCCACGATGGACCCCTCGCCGCTGCGGCGCTGGATAACCTCGAGGATGCTCAACCGTGTTCTCGATCCCGCGCGCCAGCGGGAACTCGAAGCAACGGCGGAACGGGAACGGCTGGACCGCGGCGAGCGTCATGTGGTGGAGTATTTTCACCAGCTCGACGACCCCTACAGCCTGTTGGCCGCGCAGTGTATCGGCCCACTGCTGGCCCACTATGAAATCGATGTGCGCTGGCACCTGGTGCCCGGTCCCAGCGGCGCCAACTCCCCGGAGCCGCACTTGCTGGCCGCGCTGGCGCGGGCCGATGCCGAGGCCGTGGCGCCGGGCTACGGGCTGGCCTGCCCGCCGCTGGTGGCGCCGGAG
>CAMYIZ010000019.1 GCA_947258585.1 uncultured Haliea sp.
GCGGTCCGGCCCCGGGCCGATGCGGCTGGCCCTGGTGGGCGGGGGCGCCGGCAGCGTCGAGCTGGCCCTGGCCATGGCTCACCGGCTGCGGGGCAGGCCTCTGCAGCTGACGCTGTTCTGCGGCGCTGCGAATATCCTCCAGGGCTATCGTGGACTGGCGCGGGCGGCGGCGCGGCGGGCGCTGGCGGATGCCGGCATTGCCCTGCACTGCGGCAACCGGGTGGCCAGCGTCGCGGAGGGCAGCCTGGAACTGGATGATGGTCGCACGGCACCGTTCGACGAGCTGTTCTGGTGTACCGGCGCGGAGGCCGCCCCCTGGTTGTCTGCCAGCGGTCTCGACACCGTGGAAGGCGGCTTCCTGGCGCTGCGCGACACCCTGCAAACAACGGCGGACGACGCGATATTCGCCGCCGGCGATATCGCCACCCAGCTGGCCCATCCCCGGCCCAAGGCCGGGGTGTACGCGGTGCGCCAGGCGCCGGTGCTGGCTGACAATCTGCGCAATTACCTGCTGGGCAGGCCGTTGCGCGAGCATCGGCCCCAGCGCCGTTTTCTCTCCCTGTTGTCGCTGGGCGAGCGCCGGGCCACGGCTGATCGCGGTCCTTTTGTCGCCACCGGTGCCTGGGTCTGGCGCTGGAAAGACCGCATCGACCGCGAATTCATGGCCCGGTTCGAAGACCTGCCCGAGTCCATGCCGGCCGCGGCGCCGGACGAGCTGCCCGAAACCCTGGCGGCGCGGACTCAGGCACCCTGCGGCGGCTGCGGCGCCAAGGTTGGCGGAGACAGTCTGGCTGCGGCCCTCGCCGAATTGCGGCTGCTCTACCCCACCCTCTGTGCCGAGCCCGGCAGTGCCGATGACGCGGCGGTACTGCCGGTGCCCGCGGGCGGGATACAGTTGCAGAGTCTCGACATCCTCCGCGGCCTGGTGTCCGACCCCTGGCTGATGGGGCGCATTGCGGCCAACCACGCCCTGTCGGATCTCTACGCCTGCGGTGCCCGGCCCCTGTCGGCACTGGCGGCTGTCACCCTGCCCTTCAGCAACCCGGTGCTGCAACAGCGCGAGTTGCTGCAGCTGCTGGCGGGAGCGCTGGCGGAATTCGAGCGCGTGGGCTGTCGCCTGGCGGGCGGACACAGTTTGCAGGGACCGGAGCTGGCGCTGGGGTTTGCCGTGACCGGTGAGCCAATGGCCGCGGGCAGGCTGTTGCCCAAGCGAGGCATGCTAGTCGGCGACCAGCTGCTGCTGACCAAGCCACTGGGAATCGGCACCCTGTTCGCGGCCCAGATGCAGTTAAAGGCAGATGGCAGGGATATCGATGCGGCGACGCAGGTAATGTTGCAGAGCAACCACGCCGCGGCCGGGCTGGCACTGGAATTCGGGGCCTCCGCCGCCACCGATGTCACCGGCTTCGGGCTCTGGGGTCACCTGCTGGAAATGCTCGCGCCGGGCCAGTCCGCGCAACTGTGGCTGGACGCGGTGCCGGCGCTGCCCGGGGCCCTCGCCAGTCTGGCGGCAGGCCTGCACAGCAGCATGCATCCCGCCAATGCCCGGCTGGCGGACTGCGCTCTGTCGCCGGGGCCACAGCGGGATCTGCTGTTTGACCCCCAGACCAGCGGCGGCCTGTTGCTGGGTGTTGCCCGCGAGCAGGCCGGTGCCCTGCAGCAGGCCCTGCGCGCCGCGGGATATGCCGAGGCGGCGATTGTGGGTGAGGTGGTGGCTGCGACCGGCGAGCGCATACGCTGCCATTGATCAGCCGCTGCGGCGCTCCAGCCAGCGCCAGACCAGCCCCTGCTGCCGGTCCCTGCCGGTCAGCACATACTCCAGGCGCTCGTCATTTTCCAGCGCTGCGCGCAGGCGGTCGGCTTCGCCGTCGCGCCCTGCCAGTAGCAGTCTGTCGCCCAGGGCGAGGGGAAAGTCATCCCCGGGAAACAGGATATCCTGCTGTTGCCGGCGCACAAACAGGACCTCCAGGTGGAGGCGTTGCTGCCAGTCCCGGGGGTCGGCGAGGAGCTTGCCCACGGTAACCTGACGGCCGGCTGCCAGGACGCGGGCCAGGGCCGGTGTTCGCCGGGGGCTGATGCGGCCGGAGGAAAACTGTGGCGGGTGATCGCTCTGGTGGCGCAGGAACCCGGCCAGGGCCTGGCGTGCGACATCGTTGTCCTGCTGCAACAGGCACTGGGTAAAGGGCTCCACCAGACTGGAGCTGATACGGCTGAGAATAGTGCCAGCGACGACACTGCTGGGCTGCCCGAGGAAGTCGGGCTCGGCGGCTCGGAACAGGGCATGGCTGGAGAGTCCGTTCTCCAGCACGACATGAAACAGCCCCGGGTTGAGGGCGCGCGCGGTAATCAGGATCGACAGATTGTCGGCATCGTCGTCGGTAGCCGCGACAATCCCCACCGCTCCCTCAACGCCGGCCGCGCTCAGCTCCTCGGCCTGGGTGCCGCGGCCGGGAACGGTGCCGGGCGGACAGCCGGACTGTTCGGGGTCGGGGTGGATCACCACCACGTCCATCTGCCGTTCCTGCAGCAGTTTCCACACGGCGCGCCCGACCCGGCCGAAACCGCAGACAATCCACTTGCCGCGGGGGATGGATACCGGTTTCGCAAGTCGCGCATTGGGGCCGGAGTTGAGCCATTGGTAGAGCCTGAACAGATCGGGCTTGTCGATGGCGAGTTGCAGGCGCCGCTCGTACTCCTCGACCGGATTGACCACATAGTCGGTGTCGAAGGAGCGCATATTGTCCGCTTCGCTGCGGGTGTGGGTGCTGGCATAGACGGCGACTTTATGATTCAACAGCGTGGCGCTGATGGCGATCTTGAGGTTGATGTGGCCTTCACCGGTGACCGCGATCACCCCGCTGCACCAGCGGCTGCGCAGCCCCGCCTCCACCAGGTTGTCGGGCAGGTTCGCGTTCATGCAGAAGGCGGTCACCGGCGCCTCGAAGTCCTCGACTTCCAGCAACTCGATCTTGTCCTGGTTGTGCTCCACCACCACGACCTGGTGGCCGCGATCCGTCAGTGCGCGGGTCAGTATGCGCCCGGTGTCGCCGTAGCCGCACACCAGGTAAAACGGTTCGTCCAGGTCGCTGACCAGCCGTGCCAGTCGCGTCCGGCGCAGGGCGCGGCGGTAGGCAGGATCCTGCAGCAGGGAAATGATGGAGCCGATGGAAAACAGCCAGGCAATGACGGTCAGGTAGATGCTGATCATGGTCCACAGGCGCTGGCCCGGGGAGAAGTCGTAGGGTACTTCGCCAAAGCCGATGGTGCTGCCCGTATAGCTGACAACGTAAAAAGCCTCGAAGAAATTCATGGTCCACGGCTTGCCCTGGTCGTCGACACCCGGGATCAGGGTAAATCCCAGGGTGGCGATGCTGTAGGCCAGGATCAGCACCGTCAGCGGCAGGCGCATGCGCCGCAGGAACAGGAATACCAGCGAGCTGTTGGCGGGGTTTCTCATGGCCTGGTCAGCGCCGGCTGAGACCCGCGGTATCCAGGGTCAGGAGCACCAGGGACACCAGGTTGGCCAGCAGCGCGCCGCCGGACAGCGAGACAACGGAGGCCATCACCTTCGGCGTCAGCCCCACTTCGGTCACGTGGACCGCGATGGTCCACACGATCACGGCTGCGATCAGGTGCAGGTTCACCACCAGGCTGGAGGCGAGCAGGATGGCGCCCATCTGCGAGCGCTCGCCGAACTTGAGCACGGTGGCGATCAAACCCACGACCAGGGCGGCGAACAGTTCGTAGACATCGTGGTGTTCCGGGTTGTCGATGTCGCCAATAAAGAAACCGAAGTTCAGCGTGACTGCCAGCAGCACGAAAAAGCCGAACATCACCTTGCTCATGTTCATCAACACTACTCCCCAGACAAAACCTGCCGCCATTATGCGCCACTGGCGCCCGGTTGCCAGCCCCGCGGCGATGCCAGGTTCGGTCCTCAGGCTTCCAGCAGTGTCCGCACCCGCTCGCGGTAGCCGCGACTCACCTTGACCTGGGTGCCGCTTTCCAGCTGCAGCAGGTACTCGCCGCTGTCCAGGCTGCGGGCGCCGGTGATGCCGGTGGCGTTGACGATGGTGCTGCGATGCACCCGGAGAAAACGCGCCGGGTCCAGCATTTCCTCCAGCTCCTTCATGGTGATGCGCATGATGTGGGTCTTGCCCTGGGCGTGGATACACATATAGTCACCGGCCGCGTCTATCCATTCAATATCCGCGACCCGAATGAAACTGATGGCGCCGCCGTCCCGGATGGTCAGCCGCTCCGGCCAGGACACGCGCCCCTGGCCGGATGCCATCGCCTCCACCGAGTGGGCGCTGGCACCGGTCATGCCCATCACCAGCTCCATCAACCTGGCCTTGCTGAGGGCCGATAGCTGCTGTTCCCGCTGTTCCAGGGCGCGGTCCACCGCTTCCTGCAGGCGCTGCTCGTCGACCGGTTTGAGGATGTAGTCGACCGCGTGTACCTTGAATGCATCCACCGCGTACTCGTCGTAGGCGGTGACGAACACAATCATGGGCAGGGTGTCGGCCTGCAGCCGTGCCAGGACATCGAAGCCGTCCATGCCGGGCATCTGGATATCGAGGAACACCAGCTCCGGCTCGTATTCGGCGATGGCCGCGAGGGCTTCCGGACCGTTGCTGCATTCCGCCAGTATCTGCACCTGCGGGATTTGCTGCAGACGCAGGGCGAGGCCGCGGCGGGCCAGGCTCTCGTCATCGACGATGATCGCGCTGAGAGGTTTCATGACGTGGCCTCAGGGGTCTCCAGTGGCAGCCTGATGGTGGTGGTCAGGCCGTGGGGTTCGGTCGTGCCGAGGCGGAGGGATTGCCGCTCCCCGTACAGTTCGCGCAGGCGGTCGCGGATATTGTTGAGCCCGACCCCGCCGCCCTTGGGGCTGCGGCCGACACGCATGTCCAGTCCGGGACCGTCATCGGCCACGATCAGCACCAGCTCGCCTCCCTCCACCGCGGCGCTGACGCCGATGCTGCCGCCGTTGACCGCCGTCGCAATCGCGTACTTGATGGAGTTCTCCACCAGGGGCTGCAGCAGCAGGGAGGGCATCAATGCTTCCCGTGCCTCCGGCGCGAGATCGAAGTGCAGCCGCAGCCGGTCACCGAAGCGCACCTTCTCGATATCCAGGTACAGGCGCAGCGCCTCGAATTCCTCGGCGGTTGTCACCTTCTCCATGGGATCGTTTTCCAGGGAATAGCGCAGAAAGCGGCTCAGACGGCCGACCATGGTATTGGCGAGCTGCGTTTCCTGCTCGAGAATCAGGGTGGAAATCGCGTTCAGCGTATTGAACAGGAAATGCGGGTTCAACTGGTAGCGCAGCATTTTCAGCTGGGCCTGCTGGGCCATCGACATGGCCTTGAGCAGGCGTTCCTTGTCTTCCTGAACCAGCAGGTAATACTTGATCCCGAAATACAGCACGCTCCATACCAGCATCACCCAGAATGCCGACACGGTGCCCGTAAAGTAGTCGTACCACCCCCCTTCTACCCCGCCCAACGGCTCCCCGGGGAACATCTGTCGAAACAGCGTCGCGCGCAGTCCCATCCAGACCAGCGCGGCGAGGTAGGAGCCCGCGAGGACGGCCACCGCGCGGCGCAGCATCGGCTGGTTCCAGGTGCGCAGGTACAGGCGGCGCAGCAGCAGGGTGAGGCCAATGCCGATCAGGCTTACCAGGGGCAGGTAGAATTCGTAGCCTGCTGGCGGCTTGCCCCACACCGTATTGCCGAGGTAATAGGACACCGCCCAGCCGCTCCAGCCCGCGGCCTGGAGCGCCCAGAAGAGGATTTTCTTGTCCTGCAGAAGCTCGGAGGTGCGCATCGCGACAGTATACGCCCTCGGCAGGCCGCTTCACCCCCGGCTTGTCGCACGCGGGGTGCACTTCATCGCGCAACCTGCGTACCCTCAGTCGCCGGCGCGCGCGAATGCCTGCAGCGCCTCACCGGCAAGCCGGTAGCCGGTCCACTCACTCTGGGGCCGCGCGCCGAAGGATTCGTAGAAGCGGATCGCGGGCTCGTTCCAGTCCAGCACATTCCACTCGAAGCGGCCACAGCCCTCGGCCACCGCCTGCCGCGCCAGATACTGCAGCAGCGCCTTGCCGGCGCCCTTGCCGCGCTGCGCGGGATCCACGTACAGGTCCTCCAGGTACAAGCCCAGCCGCCCCAGCCAGGAGGAGAAGTTGTAGAAATACAGGGCGAAGCCCGCCGTTTCGCCGTCTGCCTCGCAGATCAGGCCGAATACCCGGGGATGTTCAGTGAACAGCAGGTCGTGCAGGTTGGCTTCGGTGGCCTCGACCTCGTCCAGTGCTCTCTCGTAGAGGGCGAGGTCGCGGACGAGGCGGAGAATCAGGGCACAGTCTTCAGGACGGGCCTTGCGAATGCTGATTTCGGCCATGGCGGTTCAGGTTTCACTCCAGTTGCGTTGCATCTCGTAGAACAGGAAGGAGGCGGTCCAGGTGATCAGCACCAGCCCGGTAAGGGACTCTATTCCCACCAGGTAGCGAATTTCACCCTGTGGGAAAATGTCCCCGAAGCCCAGGGTTGAAAATACGGTGAAGGAAAAATAGACGCAGTCCAGCAGTGTGCCGTCGAAGGTGCCGCCCAGCGAGCCCCAGCCAAACCGCACGGTCAGCAGGTAGTAGGCGATGGCAAATATCCACACCTCCACTGCATGTGCCACCAGCGCGCCGAGCACGCCGAGAACGATACGGGCGCGGTGGACCACCGGGAGCCGGGGCAGGGTGCGGGTCAGCCAGTGCAGCGCTTCGTAGTGTATGACCACCGCGAAAGCAACGATAAACCCGTTGACGAGAAAAACCATCATGGCGCGTGGTGTCCGTGGGTGGAAACCCCATGTTAGCCGGAACCGCGCGCCACGGCACCCCTTCAGTACGGGCCGCCTGCCGCCAGCACCTCCGCCACTGACGGGCCCTCAACCGTAACGTGCTCCCGCGCCTTGACCTGGTCCGGGCGAAGATCGGCGACGTTGGTCATGAACTGGCTGTACCATTTGCGCACCATGTGAATGGGGCCGTCGCCGTCGCACATCAGCGGGTTGTCGATGATGCACTTGTTGTTCCAGATCGCCACGTCCTGGTGAAAGGACTCGATGTTGAGCGCGGTGTATTCATCCAGCATGGCCTGGTTCTGCGCCGCGCTCAGCGCCGGGTCCTTGCGGATCATGACCCCGAAGTTGATGATGAAGTTGTGCATGTCCACGGGGATGTGGCTCACCAGCAGATGCACGTGCATCGGGTGGCCGTCCATGCTGCCGGTCATGGTGGTGGTCATGTAGGCGGGGCCCTCGTAGGTGGCGACGCTGGTGAGCAGCCCCCCTTGGTCCTCGGTGAGTATCTGGTGGCCGCCGACCATGTACTGCACGAACTTGTGGCCCTCCATGGTGTTCCTGAACGACTTCACCGTGGAGTAGTGGATGGGCCCGAAATGGGCCATGTCCGCCATATTGTCCACCAGCTCCCGGCCCTGGGAGGCAATCGGGATGGCGCGCATCTCCCAGTCAGTCCAGTTGCCGGAGTACCAGTCGGCCATGGCTTCCGGTTCCTGCTCGGGAATCGGCGGATTGTTCTCCGGGTCCTGCCAGACGAATACCAGGCCGTTTTTTTCCAGGGTCGGCCAGGATTTGATCACCGCCTTGTCCGGAATTTTCTTCGCGTAGGGAATGTCATCGCAGACCCCGTCGGCGCCCCAGCTCCAGAGGTGAAACGGGCACACCACCGAGTTGCCACAGACTTTGCCCTGGCTGAGGTCGCCGCCCATGTGCGGGCAGTAGGCGTCGAGGATGTGTACCTCGCCGTCCTTCTCCCCGCGATAGGCGACCAGTTTGGTGCCAAACACTTCCAGCATGCGCGGCGTAGCGCTGACGCTGGCGGCATTGCCGATCACGTACCAGCCGCGGGCGTAGCGCTCCGGGCGGGGCTCGGCCCTGATGATGTACGGTTCGATTTTCTGTTGCACTGTCATTTCGTTCTCCGCTTACAGGAAGAAGTCGGCGTTGGGCTGGCCCATCAGGGTGCCGCCCAGGTTGCGACCGAACTTGAAAGGGTTGTTGGCGACGTGGGTGCGGCCGGCATTGATGTCCAGCCACGCCCGGTTGAGGGGATGCCCGCGGTGAATGCCCTGGGCGCCGCAGGCGATGAACATGGCGTTGATGGCATCGGCGCATTTCGCCGCCACCCGCGAGGCGTCGAAACGCATCTTGATGCGGTCTTCCATGGGCAGGGGACGGTCCTCCTTCGCCGCCGCCACCATTTGGTCGAAATTGCGGAACATGATGGTCTCGCACTCATCGACCGTGGCAATGGCATTGGCCAGCGCCATCTGGGCGTCGGGGTCGCTGGCGATCTTGTTGCCGTCATTGAGGCCCACCCGGTTGCGGTTCACCTCCACATAGCGGTCGGTCACGCCGCGCAGCGCACCGATGGCGGAACTGCAGACCGCGCGCACGAAAATCTGGCCGAAGGGCAGACGAAAGATGTAGTGGCTGTTGACCGCGTTGCCCGGGCTGTTGCACTCGAAGCCGTCGATGGAGCGGTGGGTACGGTACTCGGGGACATAGGCGTCCTGAACCACGATATCGTGGCTGCCGGTGCCTTCCAGGCCGCTGACGTCCCAGTTGTCGACAATCCGGTAGTCGTTGCGAGGCACCAGGAAAGTGCGATAGTCGGGGGCGTCGCCCGCTTTTTCCGGGGGCACCATCGCCCCGAGGAAGGCCCATTGGCAGTGTTTGGAGCCAGAGGAAAAGCCCCAGTGACCGCTCAGTCGGTAGCCGCCGTCCACCCGGGTTACCGTGCCCACGGGCATGTAGGAGGAGGAGATCAGCACGCTGCTGTCTTCGCCCCAGACATCCTGCTGGGCGCGATCGTCGAACAGCGCCAGCTGCCAGTTGTGGATGGCCACCACCCCCAGCACCCAGGCCGTGGACATACAGCCTTCGGCGAGCGTTATCTGGGTGCGGAAGAAGACCTCCGGATCCATTTCGTAGCCGCCGTAGCGGGCCGGCTGCATGATGCGGAAAAAGCCGGCTTCCTGCATCTCGCGCACCGTTGTCTCCGGCAGCTGGCCGAGGCTGGCGGCTTCAGCCTGGCGTTCCCTCAGGCCCGGGATCATCCGGCGGGCGCTGCTGTACAGGCGTTCGATGTCGGTCATTTGCTGTGCGGTCATGGTGATTCTCCCTGAGACGGTGGCCGATAACAGCGACTATGCGCGGTCGCACGCCGGCGGCTCATACCTCATCTGCGTTATATGCGAGGCAAAGCCGGGCGTGATTGATTCAGATCAACGTCCGCAGCAGGGCCGGCCCTGGAGGTACCGGCAATTGCGGGCAGTTCAGTTTCCTGTGCCCCGCGTGCGGGGTTGGCGAGTGGCGCTCGGAGCCCGGGCCGACTGGAGCGACACGGATCAGCGGCTATACTCTTAAGCATGCCAGCCTCCCGGCCCTGTCGGGAGAGCCGTTTATTATCTCTGTCTGGAGAACTTCGGTCATGAGCAGCATCTGGCGAACTCTGAAATCCGCGGTGGGACAGGGCGCTGCCCCACCGCGGCCAGGCCGTCACGCCCGGGTATCCCGCAAGCGTTCGGCGCCTCGTCCCCCCTACCGTTCCTGCACCATTGAACTCGGGTCTGACCCTTGCGCGGCGGTGACCTCGCTGGAAAAGCAGCGTTTCCTGCAGATGGAAGCGCCGCTTCTACCCCTGCGGGAGTGCGGTCGCATCGACTGCAAATGCCGCTATCGGTGGCATGATGACAGACGCAGCGGGGACGATGACCGGCGCTCCATCAGCGGGGCGCTTTCCCGGATGCATTCACGAGCGGCAGGGGAGCGGCGGCATGCCGATGGCCGCCGGGCCGACGACAGCTACTGATTGGGCGCTGGCGCCCGGCGCTGGCTGCAGCGGGGAACCATGGGCAAAGCCAGGGTTCAAAGCTGGCATGGTGCTTCAGTTGTTGCTCAGTGGTGTGCTCGCTTTTGCCTGTGCTGCGACGGCAGGACCCACCACGGTCTATCGGACCGTGGATGAGCAGGGCGTAGTGGGCTTTTCCGACAAGCCGCCGGCGGACCCGGCAGCGGCAGAGGTCATCGCTGTGAACCCCCCGCGGGCAGCGCCAGCGGCGGAATCCCTGCAGTATCTGGAGGCCATGCGCGAGACCACCGAGCGCATGGCGGCGGACCGGCGTGAGCGGGAGGCGCGGCGCGATGCGGCGAGAGAGCGCAGCGTCGACAGGGCAGTCGCCGCGGAGGAGCGCCAGGCGCCGCCGGATGTGCGGTACGAATACATCTACCTGCCGACCCGGGCTCCATTCAGGCCGTGGCGATCCGGCTTGTATCCGCCACATCGACCCTACCCGGTACCCCAGAGGCCCCTGCCCGAGGGCGGTATCAAGGCTTTTGGCCCGCCGGCCAACTCACAGCTGATGCGGCCCCTCCTGCCGCGCGACCGGAACTGACGGCCCCTGGGCGGCGAACAGTTCAGCGGGCGCTGTCTGTGGCGGGCTGGCAAGGCGGCCAGTCCCGGGGTAGCGGCCCGCGGTGCTGTAGCGGGCTGGCGAGCCCCCGAATGTTGTGCCTGAGGCCCCGCGGCGCGGCTTCGCCGCCGCCGGTGAATTCCAGCTGGAAGTACAGCTCACCCTGCTCGAAAGTAAACACTTCCTTACCTTCAGAGCTCAGTTCCCACGGCGCGACGTCGGCCCACAGGGGGCCGGCGACCAGAAAGCCATCGCAGCTCCGGGTCACGAACAGCTGCCGGTCCGGCTCGGCGTCACTGGCGTAGATACCGGCGAGGTGCTCAAGGTCGGTGCGCGCGGGCCCGCGGTCTGTGGCCGCAGGCTGCTGGCTTTCGCTCCCGTCCCTCGCGCTGGCCGGGGCTGCGGTTGCGGCGGCAATCTCCGCTGCCGCCGCCTCCATTTCCGCCACCAGGGCCGCCTGCGACTGCAGGGCGGCGTCGAGTTCCGCGAGGCTGATGATGGAGACCATCTCCATCACCGCCATGCCGGCCTCGATATTACCCTCCTGCAGATAGCGAGAACCCAAATCGGCGAGGGCGTCGAGGTCCGGCTCATAGGTATCGGCGGCGTTGGCCCACAGCTCGGCAAACCGCTCCCGGGCGGCGTCGACACCCTGGCTGTCGATCAATCGCGCCACCTCGGTGGACAGGGGCGGTCCGGCGAAAGCGAGGCCGGAAAACAGCAGCAGGCCCGCCAGCGCGAGGCCCGGGATACGCGAGGTGTTCATAGAGTCCCTGCGGTCATTGGTTGGTCGGTGCCAGGGCCGGAAAGTCTTCCGGCGTCAGCGTTTCTTTTTCCAGCAGCAGCTGTGCGCCCTCGTCCAGCAGCGGTCGGCGCTCGACCAGGATCTTCTGGGCCCCCCGGTAGGCCGCGTCGATCAGTTCGCGAATCGCCTGGTCCACCTCGCGGGCGGTTGCCTCGGAGTAGTCTTTCTCCCGCAGCCCGATCTGCTGGTCGCCCAGATAGCTTGTGGTCTGGCGTTCCAGCACTGCCTGGCCCAGCGCCTCGGCCATGCCGAAACGGGTGACGATCTGGCGCGCGATATCCGTGACCTTGGCGAGATCGTCGGCGGCGCCGGTGGAGATCTCGCCGAAGACCGTGAGCTCCGCGGCGCGTCCGGCCAGCAGCACGGTCATGCGGTCCTGCAGTTCCCGGGTGGTCAACAGGAAGCGATCATCCGTGGGTCGCTGCATAGTGTAGCCCAGCGCCCCGATCGAACGGGGAATGATCGACACCTTGTGCACCGGGTCACAGCCGGGAATGCTCGCCGCCACCAGGGCGTGGCCCATCTCATGGTAGGCGACCACCTCCCGTTCGTGGGGCTGCAACAGTCGGCCCTTGCGCTCGGCGCCGGCGACCACGCGCTCGACCGCCGCGGTAAAATCCGCCGTGCCCACTTCCTGTCCGCCGCGGCGGGTGGCGACGATGGCCGCCTCGTTGACCAGGTTGGCGAGGTCGGCACCGGTGAAACCGGGGGTAATACCGGCGATCTGCTCCAGATCCACCTCTGCGGCGAGCTGGATGCGCTGGGCGTGTACCTTGAGAATCGCGTGCCGGCCCTTGCGATCGGGTCGGTCGAGCACGACCTGGCGGTCGAAGCGACCGGCGCGCAGCAGCGCGGGGTCGAGGATCTCCGGGCGGTTGGTCGCGGCCAGCAGTACGATCCCCTCTCGTGGATCGAAGCCGTCGAGCTCCGCCAGCAGCTGGTTCAGTGTCTGTTCCTTCTCGTCCTGCCCGCCGAAGCCGCCCAGTCCGCGACTGCGCCCCAGGGCGTCGACTTCATCGATAAAGATGATGCAGGGCGCTGCCTTGCGCGCCTGTTCAAACAGGTCGCGCACGCGGGCGGCACCGACGCCGACGAACATCTCCACGAACTCGGAGCCGGAAATGGAAAAAAACGGCACGCCGGCCTGTCCGGCCACCGCCTTGGCGATCAGCGTCTTGCCGGTGCCGGGCGGGCCGACCAGCAGGATACCCTTGGGAATCCGCGCCCCCAGGCGTCCGTAGCGCTCCTTGTCCTTGAGGAAGGAGACGATCTCCTGCAACTCCATCTTCGCCTCATCGACCCCGGCTACATCATCGAAGGTCACCCCGGTGTCGCGTTCCACCAGCACCCGCGCCTTTGACTTGCCGACATTTACCATGCCGCCGAAACCCTGTTTCTCCGCGAAACGGCGAAAGACAAACATCCAGATGGCCAGGAACACCAGCAGCGGCAGCAGCCACGACACCAGGTTGGAGAGGAAGGTATTCTGCACCGTGCCGGTAAAGATTGCACCGGAGTCCTTGATTTGTTCGGCCAGCGCCGGCTCCACCCGGTTGGTGACAAAGTACTGCTTGCCGTCGATCGCATCCTTGAAGCGGCCGCTGATCCGCTCCTGCTCCACCGTGAGCTCGACGATGCGACCGTCACCGAGCATGTTGAGGAACTCGCTGTAGGGGATAACCTCCACGTTGCGGGTGGTGGCCCACCAGTTCTGGAACAGCATGATCAGGAGTACGGCAACGAAAAGATACCAGGAGTTCCACTGGTGCTGCTTGTTCATGACTGCGCTTCCCCGCTCTCGTCGCGGACTCTCAACACCAGTGCACCGGATTGCAGATGGCGGGATTTCAGTTCGAAGCGGATATCGTCACTGCGCGGATGCCGCGTGCCGGCGCCGGGGAGATCGCTGTCCAGCGCGGTCCAGCTGGCGCGGACCAGGCGGCCCTCGCCGCCGTCAGTATCGCGGATGCCGACCGTCAGCGTATCCTGGAACAGGTGCTCTCCGCGGTAGTGCCGGTCCTTGAGCACCCGGCGTTCTCGCACATAGTGCGGCAACAGGCGCAAGCGGATCTGGAAGTGGGAATAGCGCTCGCGGTTGCTCGGCCGGCGGGAGCGGGCGAGATAGGTCCGGAACAGGGTTTCGTGGCCCTGCTCCAGGTCCCGTGCGCCCACTGTCAGAGCCGAACCGTGTTCCTCGCGCTGGTCGGTCATCACCACTTCCTCGCCGCGTATCAGTACCGTGGCCTCCACCAGCAGGAAGCGCAGGTCCTGGTCCCGACGCAGCCCATCCTCCAGGCGCAGGCCCTCAAGATCGATTTTCACACTGGTATCGCCGAACAGGAAGCGCTGCAGGTTCTGGTAGCCCTCCTCGGAATTGACGATTCCCATGGGTCCGCTGTGGCTGCGGTAGACGAAGGCGCGGCTGCTGCCGTGCACATAGGCGTGGTCCATCTGCACCAGGCCGTCGCTGCCGGGCCCCACTGCCAGGCGGGCCAGGTTGTAGTCGCTGTGATTGGTACCGATCAGCGAAAACACCCGCTCCACCGGGAAGTGGTTGCCGATCTCGTGCAGGCGTCGCTCGTCCCAGTCCCGCGGAAAGCCGAGGTACTGGCGCATGCGCACTGGGCCGAACGTGTCGGAATCATTGAGACCCAGTAGATCGCGCACATTGGTCAGGAAGCCCAGGCCCCGGCGGAAGTGGATTCCGCGATGCGGACTGGCGTAGGTGAACAGCCGCGCCACACGCTTTGGCGCGTTTTTCTTCAGCACCCGCTGGATCAGCGAGCGGCAGACCAGCCCGCCCATGGAGTGGGCGACCAGGTGCACCTGCCGGGCCCCGGTCTCCCTGAGCACAAATTCCAGTAGCAGCCCGAGGTTCTTGCCCAGAGTCTCGATATCGTCCCGCTTGCCGTCGCCGACCCGTTCCGAGCTGCGGTCGTAGTAGCGGTAAACCCAGAGCGAGCGGGGTGGAAAACCCTGCTCCCGGTAGCGCTCATCCTCACCATTGAGCAGTCGGACCGCACCGTCGTCGTCGACGCGGGCAAAGATATCGGCGTAGCCGTGATCCTTCATCAGTCGGACCAGCGGGCTCTCGAAAATAAAGAAGTCGGGATCGCCGTCCGGCCCGGTCCGCACCTGTGTACTGCCCTGGTTGAAGCCGTAATAGGGCAGGTTCACCGTGGCCTCCACCGCCCCTTCGCTACCGGCATAACCGCGAACGTAGATGATTGGCAGGTATCCGCTCATGTGTCCTCCAGTTCAGTGGGACCGCGAGGCCTGGCTATACGCCATCTCGCGGCTTGTTGAGCTTCGCCAGCTGCCCGTCGTGCCAGGACGTCAGGGTGAGCAATGCGCAGCAACTGCCGAGCAGGGCCAGGGCCATGTCCGATTGCGTGTCCCACTCGTAACCCTGGGTGCCCAGAAATGCCTCGGCCCCGATACCGGCGGCGAGGGCCACCCACCACTCTATGAGTTCGTAAAAAGCGCTAAAGGCCAGGCAGACGGAGATGACAAACAGGGCCAGCCACCTCGACCCGTTGACGACTTCTTTCCTCACCAGAATCTCCCGGGCCAGGATCGCCGGGACAAAGCCCTGGAAGAAGTGCCCGAGCTTGTCGTAATTGTTTCTCTCGCTGCCAAACAAGCCGTCGAAAAGCGGAACCTCCGCGTAGGTGTAGTGGCCCCCGACCATCAGGACCACGCAGTGCAGCAGCACCAGTACATAGAGCATTGGCGTAAGGGGGAACGACCGGTAGGTCGCGGCCAGCAATGCCGCTGCAATGATCGCGGGGGCGGCTTCAAGCAGCCAGGTGAATTGATCCTTCGGGTTGATGCCCGACCAGACCAGAACAGGGGCAAAAATTGCGATCCACAGATACTTGATGGCCGGACACTCCTGCATTCTTGTTCTTGACTGGAGTCTAGCGCGATTGCAGCGCCTTATGTACCGCGCGGGGAGCGCCCCCTACGCCTTAGGCTTGGCCACCGGGCCTTGCAGTTTCACCGGCGGGCCTGTCGGCTCGAAGAGGACGGGGTCCTTCCGCGTGGAGTTGCCGACCGCGCGATTGACCGGAAAGAGCTCAAGGTCGAATTTCAGGACGGGCGCCAGCATTGTGTCGTCGACGGCAATGGTCTGCTCGTTATCCATCCAGCGCAGGCACTCCTCGCGGGTCAGCAGCACTGGCATCCGCTTGTGCCAGGGGCGGAAGGCGTCGGCCGCTTCCGTTGTCACCAGGGTACAGGACAACAGCGGCGGGTTGGCTCCTTCCCAGACATCCCACAGCGCCGCCACCGCGATGCACTGCTCCTGGTTGGTGATGACCCAGGGCTGCTTCTGCCCGCCCTCCATGCGCCACTCAATGAAGTTGGACATGGGCACAATGCCGCGTTGCTGCCGGAACGGGACGCGGAAGGCGGGGCTTTTGGTCAGTGTTTCGGCGCGGGCATTGAAGATGCTGTATTTGCTGCTCACCTCCTTTGCCCAGGAAGGCACCAGCCACCACCTCGCCATGTCGCCATGTCCCGGGCGCAGCAGCAGGATCTCCTCGGTGGGAGCGATATTGTAGCGAGGCTCGGGCAGCGGGGCGTCAATACCCAGGTAATTCAGCAGGTCCTGGAGCCCGGGCAGGTTGGTGATGTTGAAGCGGCCACACATGGGAGCGGGATGACCGACTACGGCTTGCGCCCCGGGGCGGGAAGGTTCAGGTTTCCCCGGTGGCAGGCTGGCCGCCCCGGTGTTTGCTGGTGAGTCATCTCCGGGCCCCGTCAAGCAGCTCGACCAGCGCACTCTGGTTTACCTGTATGAGGCCGCGCTTGGGTCGATCAAGGTCAATGATGATGAAAACGATCAATGTGATCAGGATGGACACCAGCACTATCGGCACGAATATGCGTTGCCCGCTCAGCCCGGCCGAGTAACCCATGATGCCGCCCGATGAGATAAAAACAATGAACAGCAACAGCAGCACAACTTCCGGCACCTGCATTTGCAGCAGCGCATTTCTCTTCCCCTGACTATCGATGACGTCATTCAGGGAAGTGACGAATGCCCCCAGGGTTACCGGGCGAGGGTCAACCTCTGTTGCGGCGATTGCCAGTGCCCAGAGTCGGTTCTGCAGATCGCCAATCCGATCGTTGTAGGCATCGCGCTCCTCGACCCGGGTAAGGTCCAGCTGCCCTATCTCCACCCGTAGGCCAATATACTCCTGAAACAGGGTGCCGGCCTGCTCCCTGAATTCCTCCGGCAGCAACTGCACGCGGAGTACGGCGGTGCCGACGGCATTGGCTTCGTCTATCAGCGCCATGCTGCGGTTGTCAAAGCGCTGCATGGACATGCTGAAGGTGAAGCCCAGCAACAGGGCCAGCAAACCCAGGATGCTCGCCTGGATGGAGCCGGTCAGTGACTTGGCTTCGCTGTCGGTATGGGCCTGGACAAAACGCCCTATCCTGAATCCGACCTCGTTGAGCACGATTATCGCAATGAAAAGTATGACTACGATGGCCACGCTGCTGTGCCCATAGAGTAGTTCCGGTTGGTTCATGCTCATTCCCTGTCGAAAAACGTTGGCGACCTGCAGTTCGTAACCGGGGCGCGCCACGCTGTGCAGGTGGTCGGTGCGGCGCCTTTGATGGCGCAGCATATTACCATCGCCGGGTTGCGACCAGACTGATTTCGGCGGAGCTGAAAAACTATGGTGGGAAATTCGGGAAAAGCGCGCTAGGATTTCTGCGGCCTGAGAGGGTTTGCCGCCATGCTTGGAAGAGTGTTGACAGGCGTATCGCTGATGCTGGCGCTATCGGCCTGCGCCAACATGAGTTCGATAGAGCGCTCGTCGGAAGTTGGCACCACCAGAACCTTCAACCATCCCGCTGAGATCGTCTCTGCCGCGGCGCTGGAGAGCGTGCGCTCTCTGGATGTCGCCATCGAGAAAACAGCGAGTGAAGACAACGCCTTCAGAATATACTTCAGTAAACCCCTGAGCGCCTTCAGTTGGGGGGAAGTCGGCAGGGTAACGGTCAGGCCGCTTGAGGCCAGTGCCACCGTGGTCGAGGTGCGGGCGGAAAAGCGAAGCAAGTTCCAGTTGACGGGCACGGATGAGCGGAAGTTTGCCAGGGCAATCTTTGCCGGGATAGAGAATCGATTACCGCCATGACCCGGGTGTGGTCTGGCGCTGGCTCCATTCCATTCCAGACCAGAGGGCGCTTGGCGGCCGGCAGCACCCTGATCCAGTGCAGGCTGCACCATGCATCGTCCGAGCTTGCCTGACGCGCCAATGACGCAAAGCTTGTGCACGATCCATTCCCTGACTACCGGTCGGCCTTGTGTCCGCGAGCGTGTTCGCTGCCTCACACCTGGCTATGCGCTGCGTGGTGCAAACATGATAATGGCCATGCCCAGAAGTGCCACCCCGGAACCCACCAGGTCCCAGCTGGTCGGGCGAATACCCTCAACGCCCCACAGCCACAGAATGGCCATGAAAACGTAAACGCCACCATAGGCAGCATAGACGCGACCCGCAGCCGTCGGATGCAGGGACAGCAGCCAGGCAAATGCCGCGAGGCTGAGGGCGGCCGGCACCAGCAACCAGATCGATTTGCCCTCCCGCAACCAGAGGTAGGGCAGATAGCAGCCAAGGATTTCGGCCAGCGCCGTAAGGACAAACAGCCCTGTTGTTTTCAGTTCCAGCACGGGAAATCACCTTTTAATGCAGCCCTGTTGCCGTCACTATTGACGATCCAGAATACAGGAGCAAGCCATGACCGACGCCGGACCAGCGGTGCCCCTGCAGGGCGGCGCTGATCCGGAGCCGCCGGCGCTGGTCACTGCAGGGGAATGGCCATGGGTCGCAGGGGCGCTGCATCTGCCCCCCGAAGCTTCAGTGGCGCCGCGATAAAGGCAAATTCGTAGACTTGATCCCGGGCCAGGTCTTCCAGCCAGGCGAGTTCAATGATTGGTGTTCCCTGTTCTGCCAGCAGGTAGGTGTGCAGGGGCACGTAGTCGCTCGCCACTTCCGAGGGGAATGCCTCCAGGCTCAGGTTGTCCGCGCCGACAATCATTGCCCCCGATTCCTCGACGAGGAAGCGGGCGGCTGCCAACCCCAGGCCGGGCGGGTTGTCCATATAGGCTGAAGTATCATCGAAGACGCGCATGCGCCCGGTCCGGATCAGGACGACATCGCCCTGCCGCAGATCTACCTGCTGGCGCAGCAGGCTGGCCTCGAGATCTCCGCGCGTGATTCGATAGCCATCGGGCAGCATGGCAACGCCTTTCGCCGCCGCCACGTCGAGCAAGACGCCGCGGGCAATGATCGGCGGCATGTTCTCCACCCCGGCCACGCGCCAGCCGCGATCACCGAGGTGCTCTTGCGCACTGAAGCCGTTCCAGATTTCGCCGTTGAGGCCAAAGTGCGCCAGCCCATCGATATGGGTGCCCATATGGGTGTACATGGAGACCGCGGCCCCGGTATAGCTGACATGCCGGTTCATCTCCGGGCCGGTACCCAGTGGGTCATCGACCACCGTGCCGTGTGGGGTGTGCGTCATCCAGATACGGTAGTGCGGATCGCCGGCGGCTTGCCAGCTGGGCATGCCAATAAAGTATTCGACTGACAGGTCGTAAAGTCTCCCGCCGGCGACGCGCGTCAGTATTTCGCTCCGCGATGCCTCGGTCATGAGATTCAGGCGCCCGATTTCATCATCGGCTCCCCAGGGGCTGATACCCACCTGGCGCTCGGCCGCTGAAGCAGTGAATTGCCCGCCCATCATCAGCGCGGCTGTGATTACCAGAGTCTTGTTGAGCATGTTCTTCTCCCGTAGTGAACAAGAGTTCATAGCCTAGCCCCACAGTCGGTATTGATAATCGGCCCGAATTGAAAGATTCTATTTCCATATTTTTACTAATGGTCCGCCTATGGACGACCTCAATGATGTCGCGGTGTTTGTCGCGGTAGTGGACGCGGGGAGTTTCACCCGGGCGGCCGAGAGGCTGAAGGTATCGCGCCCGGTGGTGAGCAAGCAGGTCAGCCGGCTGGAGGAGAGCCTCGGCGTGCGCCTGCTCAACCGCACCACACGACGCTTGAGTCTCACGGAAGCGGGGCGCATTTTTCACGCCCAGACAAGTCGGGGGCTGGAGGACATTGCCGAAGCGCGGGCGGAAGTCTCGCGCCTCCAGGAGCAACCGCGCGGGGTCCTGCGCATCAACGTGCCGATGTCTTTCGGAATCCTGCACATCGCGCCGCTGCTGCCCGCGTTTATGCAGCAGTATCCGGAGCTGACGGTGGAAATGGACCTGAACGATCGCAAGCTGGATGTGATTGAGGAGGGCTTCGATGCCTCGGTGCGGATCAGCGACCTGCCCGACTCGACTCTGGTGGCGCGCCGTCTCGCTCCCTGTCGCCACGTCATCGTGGCAGCACCGGCCTACCTGGAACGACACGGTATCCCGGACAGGCCGGAGGACCTGCTGGAGCACGAGGTGCTCAGCTACAGCCTGCAGCAATCGGCCCAGGCGTGGCATTTTCTCGACCCCGGGGGTCAGCCCACACAGGTAGCTGTCGCCGGAAGGCTGCAGGTGAACAACAGCCTGGCCCTGCGCGAGGCGCTGCTCGCTGGCATGGGCATTGCCCGGACCCCGACATTCCTCGTGGGCGACGACCTGCGCCAGGGCCGGCTCACCACCGTGCTGGACGCCTGTCGCTCGCTGGAGGTGTCCATCTACATCGTCTACCCGCAGCGTCGCTACCTGTCGCCGAAAGTGCGTGCCTTTGCGGACTTTCTGGCAGCGAAAATCAAGGATCCCCCCTACTGGGACCAGCTGTCACCGCGGTAGATTTGTTAATTCGGGTTACCAATCATTTTCCGCTCAGGCTAATTATCCCGGCCGGGCAAGCGACTAGTCTGCTCCTCACCGACACAGGAGGAGCCGACCATGACCAACAGCACCCGGCAAACGCTGGCGACAAACCAGGCACTGAACGAGGTACTGTGCCGGACCGAATCGACGACAGTACCCACTCACTGGCTCTTCGCCCCCCACAGCCTGTTGCTGGCCAGCGGCACGCTGCTCGGCATGCGAACACCCATCGGCAAGCTGGCCCACGACGCCGGGCTGTCCGCCCTCCTGTGGGCTGCGATTATCTCCCTCGGCGTCGTCATCATGTTGCTGCCCACCCAGCTGACCAAACGCGGCCTGCGGCTGCCGGGTACCGGCGTAGTGCGCTATACGATGATTTCATCGCTGATTTCCTTCGTGCTACCCAATGTGTTGCTGTTCACCGTGATTCCCCGGGTGGGCGCCGGTTATACCGGCCTGATGTTCGCGCTGTCTCCTGTTTTTACCCTGCTTTTCGCTTCGCTGTTCGGAATGAAAACGCCCGGCCGGCTTGGATTGGCAGGGATCGCGATCGGGGTAGTCGGGGCGTTGGTGGTGAGCCTGACGCGCGGTATCAACCCCCAGGGGCCTGACCTGGCCTGGTTGCTGGCAGCGGCGGCAATACCGGTTGTGCTGGCGATAGGCAATGTGTACCGCAGCCGCTGGTGGCCCGAGGGTGCGCTTCCCAATTCCCTCGCCTTTTGGGGGCACCTGTTTGCGGCCGGCGTATTTCTGGTGATTATCGCGGCGACCGGGCAGGAGTTTCCCGTAGCCAGTGTCGCCTCGGCGAAAACCCTGATCGCCATCCAGATGGTCATATCCGGGCTCAATTTCCCGCTGTTCTATCGCCTGCAGCGCGATGGTGGCCCGGTGTTGCTGAGCCAGATCGGGTATGTCTCTGCGGCAGTGAGCCTGATCGTGGCAACGGTATTTCTCGGGGAGCGCTATGCCCTCTCTACCTGGCTCGGCGCCGGCATTATCGGCGTCGGGATCATCGCAACCGTCATGGCACAACGACTGGAACCCCGGGTGCCTGTAGAGCAGAAAGAAGGAGCAATGAAATGAAAACACAAACCAGTGTGGCAGTGGTCTACCACAGCGTTACCGGCACCACGGCGGGGCTCGCCGAGGCGACTCTGCGGGGCGCAAACCAGATCGACGGTGTCCGGGCGTTCCCGGTGAGGATAGAGGGCGGCGACATCCACGAGGGCCGCTACCGCAACGCCAGCGCGCTGAAAGCCATGGGTGAAGCCGACGCCATTATCTTTGGTTCACCCACTTTCATGGGCAGTGTGTCCGCGCAGTTCAAGGCCTTTGCCGATGCAACCAGCGAATTCTGGTTCCAGCGCCATTGGGCCGGCAAACTGGCGGCCGGCTTCACGATTGGCAACAACCCCAGCGGTGACCAGCTCAACACTATCCAGTACCTCAACATTCTCGCCAACCAGCACGGTATGTTGTGGGTCGGTATCGATCTGCCCGGTGGGTTTGATCCAGAGGGGCGCAATCGCCTGGGTGCCCAGAGCGGACTCATCGCTCATGCGCGCGATGGTATGCTGGATCCAGCCGACATCGCCACGGCCAGCTACCTCGGTTCACGCGTTGCCGCGCTGAGCCGGCGGTTTGTACCGGAGCGCGTTGAAAACGGGAGTTATTCACTCTAGCTGGCCTACTGGCCGCCTGGCAAACAGGAGCATTTATGCCGCATTTCATACTCGATTGTTCAGCGGAAATACTGGAAGTACACCCCGAACTTTATATTGCAGAGCAAATCCATGCCGTTGCTGCGGCATCGGGCCTGTTCGACATCCAGGATATCAAGGTCAGGGTCAACCCCTATGGCCGGTACCTGGTGGGCGGAAAGCACGAGCCGTTTATGCATGTATTTTCGAGCATTATGCAGGGCAGGAGTACTGGGCAAAAGGCAGTACTGTCGAGATCTGTAGTGCAGATGTTGTCAGGAATGTTCCCGGATGTTAAGTATATTGCGATGAGTGTCAGCGAGTTCGAGGAAGCCGTGTATTGCAACCGCGACATGCTGTGAGGAAGCCCGGGAATGCGGTCGCCGCATGATCTGTCTGTTTGCTCACAGGCGCGCTTTCAGGGGTCAGTCCCAGCAAGGTTTTCGATCACTATAGCCGGCAAGTCATCGGCCGGATCGAATCCCAGCACCTGGGCATAGAAGTACAGTTCAGCCTGCAGCGAAGAGATCAGGGTCTCGGCTTTGCGGAATCCGTGTGACTCGCCTTCGTAGGCGATATACGCGGTTGGGACGCCACTGCGCTTGAGTGCCGCAAAGATGGCCTCGGACTGGTTCGGTGGCACGACCGGGTCATCCAGCCCCTGCAGGAGTATCAGCGGCGCCTTGAACCCCTCCAGGTGATGGATCGGCGAGCGCTCGATGTAGAGGTCGCGGCGCTCGGGATAGGGGCCGATTACCTGGTCGAGATACCTCGACTCGAATTTGTGCGTCTCCCCGGCCAGGGCCTCCATGTCCGATATTCCATAGTAGGAGGCGCCCGCAGCAAAAGTATTGTGGAAAGCGTGGGCGGCGAGCGTGGTATAGCCGCCGGCGCTGCCCCCGCGGATGATCAGGCGCTCGGGATCCGCGAGGCTCTGCTCCGCCAGCCAGCTGGCACCCGCGACAGCGTCCTGCACATCGGTGACCCCCCAGTTGCCGTACAATTCCCGGCGATAGCTGCGCCCGAATCCTGTGCTACCCCGATAGTTGAGGTCAAGAATGGCAAAGCCGCGACTGGTCCAGTAGTAGTGCTCCGGGTTGTAGCTGACATCGGCTGAGGCCGTGGGTCCACCGTGCACGCTGACAATCAGCGGCGGGGCTTTGCCCGCAGGGGCGATGACATCTGGATTCTGCGGCGCCAGGTACACCCCGTGAGCGACCGCGTCACCGGGTACCGGAAAACTGATCTGCTCGATGTCTGGCACCCAGGATTCCGCCAGTCCCCGGTCCCTGGAACGGCGCAGCACCTCCAGGATGGCACCTTGTCTATCGATGGCGATCAGGGCGGAAGGCTGTTTGGCGAAACCTGCCGTGACATACAGGCGGTCGCCGGCTACTGCGACGGCGCTGTAAGCGACCGCCCCGGTGTCCAGCAGGCGCTGACCGCCCTTGCCGTCGAGGATATGCAGAGTCTCCACACTGCCGCGCCTGGCGCTGACCAGCATTTCGCCGGATTCCAGCAAGCGATAATAGTGGCTGTCTATGGACCACTCGGGACCGCCGATCTCCACTCCCTCCAGGCCGGTTGGAACGGGCGAGAACGTTTCGTCTTCCACGGCGTAGGGACGCCACCAGTTATCCCGGTCCGACAGGGCATAGAGACGATTGTCGCTGCTCCACTGGGGGTCGATGACGGACTCCGCGCTTTCCGGGTTGTGCGTGACCAAACCGTCCAGCTCGCCTTCTGCGCCGAAGCCCGCGCTGTGCAGGCTGGTATTGTCCCAGGGCATGTTGGGATGCATCCAGCTCGTGAAAGCGATGCGACTGAAGTCCGCCGACAGCCGCGGCGCCGACACGAAATCGGTGCCGGAAAAGAGAATTTCGCCCTCGCTCATCCCCTCGGCCGGCAGGGCAACCAGACTGTTCACCGGCTCGCCACTGCCTCGATGGTCTTCGCGTATGCAGATCAGCCGGTTTCTCGGCGCGTCGAGGCGACAGCCCGCGAAGCGCAGTTTGCTGTCGGGGGTGATCGGGACCGGCGCTTCTCCCGGAATGAAGCTGTACAGGCGCTGGTCGGCGAAATTGCTGAACCACAGCCTGCCATTGGCAACCAGCAGACTGCCGCCACCGTACTCATGTACTCGACTGCGAACATTGAAAGGCTCGGGCAACAGCTCTGCCGGTTCCTCTCCCTGACGCCAGCGCATGATTGTCGTGCGCCCACCCTGCTCTGGCCGCGACTCAAGCCAGTACAGGTAATCGCCGTCCTTGTGCGGGCTGCCGAGTCCACGGCTGCCTTCGACCAGCGACTCCGCGGTAATCGGTGAAGGCCAGCTGCCGGGGTCCAATACGGTCTGCGGGATGGTCATGCTTGCCTCCTGGTGGGGCGTGGTTGCGCTGTCCTGTTTGGCGTCGTTGCAGGCCCCGAGGAGCACAGCCAGAAGCACAGAGAATAGTAGTCGCATACGCTTCGCCTCGGAGGTTCGGGAGGTTCCACTGGAACGCCAGGTTGAATTGATGGGCCCAGAATACGTGAAATCGACGGGTGCTGCGATGGCAGTCTTGTCAGAGAGCAAGTGATCAGGCGTGGACGACAGATGGTCTATACTCAGCCCGGATCCAACTATTCACGGGGCGAGGCGAGATGGCACTAGAGATAATCGGGGCGGGCTTTGGCCGCACCGGCACCATGTCCATGAAGGCGGCGCTGGAGCAATTGGGTTACCCCTGTTACCACATGGTGGAATGCTTCCCCAAAGGACCCGGGCACTGGAAGCTGTGGGAACAGGTCGGAACCGGTACACCGGACTGGGACCAGCTGTTCGAGGGTTTTACCGCGACAGTCGACTTCCCCGCCTGCACCAGCTATGCCGCCCTCGCCAGATACTACCCGGACGCCAAAGTCGTGCTGACAGTGCGGGATCCGGAGAAGTGGTTTACCTCGGTCCAGAGCACCATTTTTGGCAAGGAGTGGATAGAGTTCCTGCCCGGCACTGAAGCGGGTGCCTACATGAAGGCGACCATCAATGACTATTTTGATGGCCGGATGCACGACCGTGAGCACCTGGTCCGGCGATTCAATGAGCACATTGCCGAGGTCAGGGAAACTGTCGAGCCGGAGCGGCTGCTGGTGTTCGAAGTGGCCGATGGCTGGGAGCCGCTGTGCGAGTTTCTCGAACTGCCCGCGCCCGAGGAGGCGTTCCCCCACGTCAACGATACCGCGGCTGTGCAGGGTCTTATCAAAGCCATCATGGAAAACGGGTTCCGGGCGGTGCTGGGCTACAAGGGTTAGCGTTTCATTCCCTGAGTTGTTCAGTCAACGATTTCATGCCGCAGCAGTTACCAGTGTCGAGCCACGCTGCTGAAGGGCCTTCAGGTACTTCGACTCGTCATACAGTGCCCGGGATTGCCAGCAACGGTAGA
>CAMYIZ010000020.1 GCA_947258585.1 uncultured Haliea sp.
CCCGGCGCCGGCGGCGCAGCGGCGGCGCGGGTAGCGGCAACCGTCCGGAGCGCTGAGGAAGCCCTGCTCCGGGCCACCGGAAACAGGCGCGGCCTGCGCTTGCGCCGGTAACCGGTTCCTGTAATGCTGCTCTGGTCTTCGGCTCTGCCGGCCTGACTGGAGCACAATAATGAAAGACTCGCCCGATTTTCGCCGCCGCAGCCTGGTCAAGGGTGTCGCGGCGGCGTCCCTCCTGCCCCTGCTGGGCGGCAATCTGATCGCTTGTACTGACGGCCGCGACCGGCAATTGCCGGGTGAGCCCCAACCGGTGGGCGTGGCCGCCACGTTCAACCACGGGGTTGCCTCCGGCGACCCCCTGACCGACAGAGTGATACTCTGGACCCGCGTGACACCCGATGAACCCGGCTTTGTCGAGGTTGAATGGGAAATTGCCGCTGACGAGGACTTCAGCGACATCGTGGCCAGCGGCTCAGGCATTACCGATGAGGACGTGGACTTCACCGTGAAGGTCGATGCCACCGGCCTCGATGCCGGTACCTCCTATTTCTATCGCTTCCGGGTGCGCGATCGCGAATCGCCCGTCGCTCGCACGCGCACCGCTCCCTCCGGAACGACCGCCACCGCTGCCTTTGCGGTGGTCTCCTGCTCCAACTACCCGGCGGGCTACTTCAATGTCTATCGCGAAGTGGCGCGGCAGCCGGTGGATGCCGTGCTGCACCTGGGTGACTATATTTATGAGTATGCCCCCGGCGGCTATGCCAGTGCCAATGCCGAAGCCCTTGGTCGGGTTGTCGAACCACCGCGGGAAATCCTCACGCTCGCCGACTATCGCAGCCGCTACGCCCAGTACCGCGGCGACCCTGACCTGCAGGCTGCACACGCCGCGCACCCGTTCATCGTGGTCTGGGACGATCACGAGATTGCCAATGATACCTGGCGCGAAGGGGCGGAAAATCATGATCCGGAGGGCGAAGGCGAGTTCTCGGAGCGTCGCGCCGCGGCCATCCAGGCCTGGTATGAATGGCTGCCGGTACGGCCGCCGTCCAGCGTCGCCGAGATCATTTACCGGCGTTTGCCTTACGGCGACCTGCTGGATCTGATCATGCTGGATACCCGGCACGTGGGCCGCGACCAACAGTTTGTCTACCCGGATTTCGCCACCGGCGGCATGATTGATGTCGCTGCCACCCGCGCCGCCATTGGCGACAGCAATCGCACCTTGCTGGGAGCAGAGCAGCTGGCCTGGCTGGAAGAGCAGTTGACGGGCTCGACCGCGCGCTGGCAGGTCCTGGGTCAGCAGGTGCTGATGGGGCGCTATGGGCTGCCATCACCGATTCTGGAGGCATTGGAGCCGAGCATCGCGGGCGCTGATCCCCTGGAGGGCGGCACGGCGGCGGTGCTGGCTGCGGTCGCCGCCAAGAACAAGGCACCCGGTGACCGCACTGCGGAGGAGCAGGCTCTACTGGATTCCGCGATTCCCTATAATCTTGACGCCTGGGATGGCTATGACTTCGAGCGCAACCGGGTGCTTGATTTTGCTGCCCAGCTCGGCAGTCGCCTGGTGGTCCTGGCGGGAGACACCCACAACGCGTGGGCCTCTCAGCTGCGCAACAGTAACGGCGGCCCTGTCGGCGTGGAGTTTGCCGCCCCCAGTGTCTCTTCCCCCGGCCTGGAAGAGGTACTGGGTGCCGATGCCGCGGCCCTGTTCGCGCCGCTGATGTCGATACTGGTGGATGACCTGGTGTACGCCAATTTCCTGGACCGCGGCTACCTCACCGTGGCGTTTGCGGAAGACGCGGTTACCGCTGAGTGGCGCTATGTGTCGACCATCGACAGTACCGACTACACGGAAAACAACGCTGCGTTCCAGCGCCGGGTGGTGCAGCGCGGGGACCTCTTGCTGTCCTGACTGGTCCACCTGGCCCTGCGCCGCGTTTAAAGGCGGATGGCTGTCGGTTCATAATATAAGAGGACGTACACATGAAGTTTGCTACCTTGCCTGCGTATCTTGAGCATTGGGCCGGAGAGTGTCCGGACAAGGTCTGGCTCAAGGACCTGTTGCCCGAGGGTTCCCGCGATGTCACCTGGAGCGAGGCCGCCGCCACGGTGGACGCGATGGCGGCGATGCTGGAGCATAGATTCGGGCACGGGGAGCGTATCGCATTGCTGTCCCGCAACTGTGCCCACTGGTTCCTGGCGGATCTCGCTATCATCAAGTCCGGGAACATCACGGTCAGCATGTTTACCACGCTGCCGGCATCCACCGCGCAATACATCCTCGATTTCTGCGAAACCCGGGTACTGTTTGTGGGGGAGACCAGCAACTGGGAGGCCGTGCGCCAGGTACTGCCGGAAGGCATTACGCTGATCGCCCTGCCCGGTGTCGAGCTGGAGGAGCCTCACCTGAAGTGGGAGACCCTGCTGGCGGAGTGGCGGGGCAAGTCGCCCGGCTACGTCTGCCAGCCCGACGATGTGATGTCGCTGGTTTTTACCTCGGGAACCACGGGCTTGCCCAAGGGGGTAATCCAGACCCATGCCAGCAACCTGATCCCGATCAACCGCTTCCGCGGTACCTTTGGTATTCGCGATGAAGCACGCTATTTCTCCTACTTGCCGCTGTCACACATCGCCGAGCGCCAGATCGTCGAGTTCTCTTCCCTGATGTGCTGCGGTGAGGTGAGTTTCAGCCAGGGTCTGGAAACACTCGCGGCGGACCTGCAGCGCACGCGGCCGCATATGTTCTTTGGTCCCCCGCGGGTCTGGGAGCAGCTCAGGCAGGCGGTGACCGCCAAGTTCGGCGGCACGGATGCGCTGGAAGCGGCCCTGGCCCAGGATTCAAAGGCAGTGGGAACCATGATCCTGGAAAACCTCGGTCTGGACCAGGTCGAGTACTGCCTGGTTGCGGCGGCGCCGACGCCGCCCGCCCTCATTCACTGGTGGGACCGCCTCGGCCTGAGCCTGATGGAAGGCTTTGGCCAGACCGAGGCCATGGGTGTCATTGTCAGCGGTCACGACAGCCGGAGAATAGGCTCCATCGGCAAGCCGATCGGCGAGGTGGAATACCGGATTACCGATGAAGGCGAACTGCTGGTAAGGGCCGAGGGCTGTACCCCGGGCTATTACCGGCAGCCGGACAAGACCGCAGAACTGATTCGCGACGGCTGGCTGCATACCGGCGACAAGGCGCGGGTCGACGAAGACGGATTCATTTACCTGACCGGTCGGGTCAAGGATTACTTCAAGACCATCCAGGGCAAGTTTGTCGCGCCGCCGCCGATTGAAAGCGAGTTCGCGCGCAACCCCCACACCGAGCAGCACTGCCTGCTGGGTCGTGGCTACTCCAAGACGGTGATGGTCGCGGTGCTCAACGAGGCGGCCCGGCAGTTGACCGCTGCCTCGGGGAAGCGCGCCGAGCAGGAAATTGAACAGGCGATTTCCGAGGCGGCGGAGAATCTCAATGGCACCTTGGAAAAACATGCCCGCATCGGCGCCGTGATCCTGACCAGCGAAGAATGGACCATCGACAACGAGATCCTGACGCCTACCCTGAAGATCCGTCGGGACAAAGTTGAAGCGCGGTATGGCGAGCTCGCGGAAGCGCTGGCACGACAGGCCGCCGAGGAGAAGTCGCTGCTGCTGCACTGGGCTGACTGACCCAGCAGCTGCAGTCGCTACGGGGTGTCAGAGGAGGCGCGTACCGGGGGCGAGTCTGCGGGGTCGGACTGGCATTCATCCACTCCCACCGAGTCTGCAGGTTGCAGGTCCCCCACTGCGTCCCCGGGGCCCCTCGGGTCGAGGCTGAAACCGGTGGGCGCGGCTTCCGGTGCCGCAGCGGAGAACGGTACTTGGTCTTCCGCGGCGACGACCTGGTCCTTGTCCCGGGTTTGCACCATCAGGTAGATGGTGAACAGGGCACTCAGTGCGGCAAAGGACCAGAACAGGGCGGTGGCGTCGAACTGGCTCATCAGCTGGCCAAGCAGTACCGGCGCGCTGGCCGCCCCCAGGGCATTGAGGAGCAGTACCGAGGTGCCAATTTCGACGAACTCCTCGGCTGAGGAGTTGTCCGCGGCGGTAGCCAGTGATATGGCGTACAGGGGCATGGTCGCGGCGCCGAACAGGAACACGGCCAGCAGATGGAGGTCGTGGTTGACAGTGAGCGCGACTGCGGCCGAAGTCAGCACCGCCGCCAGACTGAGGAACACCATCACATAGCGCCGGTCTATCCGGTCCGACAGCCAGCCAATCGGGTACTGAAACAGGGCGCCGCCGGCGATTCCCGCAGTGATGAACCAGGTCACATCGGCCATGCTGCTGCCGTAGCGGCGGGCAAAGACGGCTCCCAGTGCCCAGAAACTGCCCACTACCAGTCCCGAGAGCAGGGTCCCGGCAAACGCTGCCCGGGAGCGGCGGTAGAGCAGGTTGAAGCGTATCCGTGTTGATTCAATAGGCGCAGGGGCCAGGCGGCTGGTCAGGCCCACCGGGACAATGGCGAGGGCCATGAACACCGCGGCCAGGATGAACGGGGTGGAACTGTCCGCCGGGCCGACATTGATCAGTACCTGGCCCAGCGCCATGGAGGCAAGAATGATGAAGGTGTAAATCGCCAGCACCTGGCCACGGGACGCCGAGCTGGTCTGGTCGTTCAGCCAGCTTTCGATCACGGTGTAGAGCCCGCAGATGATGGCGCCGGTCAGGAAGCGCAGAAGCAGCCACGGCAGCCAGCCGTCGAGCATCTCCAGGCTGAGGATGGCGCTGATCATCATCGCCGCCAGCACTGCGAAACTGCGGATGTGGCCGACCTTGGCAATAATGCGAGGAATCAGCAGGCAGCCCGCGACAAAGCCCAGGAAGTAGGCGGACGCGCTGACCCCAATGAGAAAGTCCGACAGGCCGTTACTGGTGGCCCGCAGCGGCAGCAGGGTGAGCTGCATGCCCTGCCCCACCAGCAGCAGAGAGGTGGAAATGAGCAGCGAGGTCAGGGTGATCAGCGTTCTCATGCAATGACCGAAGGTTGGGCGCCGGTAGCGATGTATCGTGGGGTTAGCCCGGAAGGGTACACGGTTTGGCGGGCATGACAAACCGCAAATGCTGTAAAAAAAAGCCCGGCAATGCCGGGCGAAGAAAGCCGAGTTCCCAGGGGGGGGTTAGTTCAGGAACTCGGCTCGGGTGCTCGGATCGGCCTTGAACGCGCCACCCAGGGAGGTGGTGCGGGTGCGGGAGTTGCTGTCCATGACCCCGCGGGACTTTACACAGTAGTGAACCGCATCAATGGTGACGGCCACGTCGTCGGTGTCCAGCAGAGTCTGCAGGGCGACCAGGATTTGCTGCGTCAGGCGTTCCTGTACCTGGGGCCGCTGGGCAAAGAAGCGGACAATGCGATTGATCTTCGACAGGCCGATGACCTTGTCCCGCGGGATGTAGGCTACGCGGGCCCGGCCATCGATGGTGACAAAGTGATGTTCGCAGGTACTGACGACATCGATGTCGTCAACCTGTACCATCTCCTCGACCTGCATCTTGTTTTCGATCACCGAAATTTTCGGGAACTGGCTATAATCGAGCCCCGAGAAGATTTCGTCGACGTACATTTTGGCGATCCGGTGAGGGGTCTCGCAGAGGCTGTCATCGTTGAGGTCCAGGCCGAGAGTGCGGGTGATGTCGGTAAAGGACTGCGCTATCCGGCGGTATTTTTCGTCGCGGGACAGACCGTTGTGTAGCATTGGTGTCTCCAGTCCGCGTTCCAGCAACGCTTGGCGGACAAGCGCCGCTTCAGCGGAAACGTGGGTGGGGAAAGTGATCTTCTCAGCCAGGGCAGCGTCCATGTTGGATCTCCAGTGCGTTTGGGGTAGGTACGGGGCGCGCAGGGTGGCGGATTCCCCTGGCCCTGCCTGGAAGGGGAACTTGTCCGACTATTTCTGGACAGTATATGGACAGCGTCCCGTTCGTCGGGACCGTGGGTTTTCCGGGGGAAACATCGATGTTGCGTGAGTGGTTGCAGGACAGTCGTGTGTTGCCCGTGATCACGCCGGGAGAGGTTGCCGCCACCGTGCAGTTGTGCCGGGCGCTGGCGGCAGCGGGCATGAAAGCGGTGGAGCTGACGCTGCGGTCGCCGACCGCGCTGGAGGTTATGCGCGCCGTTGCGCTGGAGGTGCCGGGACTGCGGGTGGCCGCGGGCACGGTCCTGACCCCGGCCCAGCTGGATCAGGTACAGGAGGCTGGAGCCCTGTTTGCAGTGAGCCCGGGCGCTACCCCGGCCCTGTACCAGGCCGCCCGGGCCGCGACTTTCCCGCTCTTGCCGGGGGTGGCCACCGCATCGGAGGTCATGGCGGGTCTCGATCACGGCCTGGATTGCTTCAAACTCTTCCCCGCTTCCGTCGTGGGCGGCAGGGACCTGCTGGGAGCGCTGGCGGGTCCTTTCCCCGAGGCGCGGTTCTGCCCGACCGGTGGCCTGAGCGCCGAGAATTTCCGGGCTTTCCTGGCGCTGCCCAACGTGATCTGCTGTGGCGGATCGTGGATGGTGCCAGCTGAGCTGGTACGCGCGGGCGATTGGGGTACCATAACTGGACTGGCGGCGGACGCGATGCGGTCCTCGCCGCCGTCTGGCGACACTGAATCAAGGAGCTGAACGATGGCAGTGCAACAACCCCTGCGGGTGGGGATCATGGGTTTCGGCCAGATCGGAAGGCAGCTCTATGAGCTGGCATCGCGGAGCGACGATATCGAGGTGGTGGCGATTGCCGACATCGGCCAGCCCGACATCCTGCACTATCTGTTGTGCTCGGAAGTGAAGGAGCCGGACCGGCACAGGCTGGATGGCAACTTCCTGGTCAATCCGCGGTTTCGCGCGCGGTTGATGCGCACGGATACACCGGCGGAAATGCCCTGGGACATCTTCGCGGTGGATATCGTTATCGACGCCACCGGCAAGTTCCGCCAGCAGCGATTCATGCAAGAACACCTCGCCAACGGTGCTCCGCGGGTGCTGTTGCGCACGCTGCCGGTGGATCATATCGACCGGATCATCATGCCGGGAATCAACGGGCAGGCCGCCCAGCGGGATGACCGCATGATCTCCGCGGGGTCCGCCACGACCACCGCCCTCTGCCTGCTCCTGCATGCCCTGTCCCGCGACTTCGAGATCGAATGTGGCAGCATGACCAGTATTCACTCCTACACCTCCGACCAGGTGCTGCAGGACTACGCGGGCAGCGATTTCCGCCGCAGCCGTTCCGCCGCCGAAAACATTATCCCCAACAGTCACGAGGCCGCGGACTGGCTCGGCCATGTGCTCCCGGCCTTTGCCGGCAAGATCATCACCTCGGCGCTCAATGTGCCGATCCACGAGGGCTGCCTGCTGGACGTGAACCTGGTTCTGCGCGACAGCGCGGTCACCGCCGGGGATATCAACGAGGCCATGCGCCGGCATGCGCCGTCCTATCCCGGCATCGTCGCCGTGGTCGAGGACCCGATTGTGTCTTCGGATGTCATTGGCAACCCCCATTCGCTGCTGTTCGACAGCAAGGGCACCATCAAGGCCGGGGCGCATACCGTGAAGGCACTGGGCTGGTATGAAACCCTGGGGCACGCCGGGCGCCTGCTCGACGTGGCCCGGATCTATGGCGCACTCGATGGGCAAGGGGAGGGTGCACAATGAGAATCGCGATCAACGGCTTTGGCCGCATCGGCCGCTCGGTGTTCCGGATTCTGGAGGAAACCCCCGGGATCGACGTCGTGGTGATCAATGACCTCTTTGACTTCGAGGCGCTGCGCTACCTGCTCAATTACGACACGGTGATGGGGCCTTTTGGCAAGGCACTGACGCTGGAGGGGGATGAGTTCGTCACGCCCAAGGGGCGCTGCAAGCTGATCAGCGAGCGCGATCCAGCGGCTCTGCCCTGGGCGCAGATGGAGATTGATGTGGTGGTCGAGGCCACCGGCGTCTTTCGCAAGCGGGCCCAGCTGGAGCAGCATCTCAAGGCTGGTGCCAAGCGGGTGGTGCTCACGGTGCCCGCCGCCGACACTATCGACTATACCATCGTGCTCGGGGTCAACGACGCGGGTTTGCAGCCGGACCACAGGATCATTTCCAACGCCAGCTGTACCACCAATTGCCTGGCGCCCATGGCCAGCGTGCTGGACCGCGCCTTTGGCATCGAGGAAGGCGTTATCAACACAGTGCACGCCTATACCAACGACCAGCGCCTGGCGGATGTGCCACACTCGGACTGGCGTCGCAGCCGCGCCGCGGCGGAGAACACGATTCCCACATCCACCGGCGCCGCCAAGGCGGTGGGCGAGGTGCTGCCGCAACTGAAGGGACGGCTGCACGGCATTGCTTCCCGGGTGCCGGTTCCCGATGGCTCGGTGGTGGACCTGTTCGTGAAGCTGGTGCGGCCGGTGACGGTGGCGGCAGTGCATGAGGCGGTGCGGGACGCCGCCGCGTCGTCCGAATTGCAGGGAATCCTTCAATATTGTGACCGGCCCCTGGTCTCCACCGACATTATCGGCAACTCCCATTCGTCCATCTATGACGCCGGTTTCTCCGCGGTCGTGAACGAGCGCTATTTGCGGGTGTTGAACTGGTACGACAACGAGTGGGGCTACTCGGCTCGGGTCTGTGATCTGCTGCAGAGGCTGCAGCAATGGTGAGCGCCGACACGCAGGAAACCGGGCAGCGGTCCGACTACAGCCAGCTGCGCAGCAACGTCAGTTCCCTGGGCCATCTGCTGGGAGAGATCATCGCCGCCGCCAACGGGGAGGATTTCCTGGCCCTGGTGGAGAAGATCCGGCGCCTGTCCAAGTCGGCTCGCGTCGGTGCGGAGCCCGGCGCCGAGAGCAGCTCCCACGACGAGCTGCTGGCGGTACTGCGCAAGCTCGACAACGAGCAGCTGGTGCCGGTGGCCCGCGCCTTCAGCCAGTTTCTCAATCTGGCCAATATCGCCGACCAGCACCACACGGTGTCGCGGCAGATGGACCCCCTGTTCTCGGCCTCGCGCAACCTGACGAGCAACTTCAATGCCTTGTTGGAGGAGGGTGTTGCGGCCGAGTCCATCGTGGCCGCGGTCAACCAGCTCAGTATCGACCTGGTGCTGACTGCGCACCCCACCGAGATTATGCGCCGCACCCTGATCCACAAGCACACCGAAATCGGTCGCTGCCTGTCCCAGCTGGAGCTGTCGGGGCTCACCCCGCGAGAGCAGGAGCAGTTGCAGGCCCGACTCCGCGAACTGATCACCCAGATCTGGTACGGCGACGACTTTCGCAGTGAGCGCCCCTCCCCGGTGGATGAAGCCAAGTGGGGCTTCGCGGTGGTTGAAGACTCCCTCTGGCGCGCGGTACCCGAGTTCCTGCGGCGCCTGGATACCGCGCTGTTCGAGTGCTGTGGTGCCAGGCTGCCACTGGACGCTGCGCCGGTGAGCTTCGGTTCCTGGATGGGCAGCGATCGCGACGGCAATCCCAATGTCACCGCCGCGGTAACGGAGGAGGTACTCTGGCTCAGTCGCTGGCAGGCGACCGAGCTGTACCTGCAGGATGTGACGCGCCTGGTCGAAGAGCTTTCCATGACGGTCTGCAACGAGGCTCTTGGAAATGCCGCCGCCGGCTCGCATGAGCCCTATCGCACCGTGTTGCGACAGCTGCGCGATCGCCTCAAGGACGATCTGGAGGCCATTGAGCTGGCCCTGAAGTCCGGTGACCGCTCCTGCGGGGCCTGGTCTGCCAGCGCCTTGCCGGAGCGGCCGCTGCTGTCCAGGGATGATCTGTGGCAGCCACTGGAACTGTGCTACCAGTCCCTCAGGGACTGCGGGATGGCGGCCATCGCCGACGGTGCCCTGCTTGACCTGCTGCGCCGGGTGCGCTGTTTCGGGGTTCACCTGGTGCGGCATGATGTGCGCCAGGACAGTGCGCGTCACACCGAGGTGTTATCCGAACTCACCGCCTGGCTGGGAATTGGCGATTACGCGGAGTGGGATGAGGCCGCGCGCTGCGCCTTCCTGCGCCAGGAGCTGGCCAGTCGCCGGCCCTTGATTCCACCGCGCTGGTCGCCCACGCCCGATGTGGCGGAAGTGCTGGCGACCTTCGCCGTGATTGCCCGGCAGCCCCGGGAAGCGCTGGGCGCCTATGTGATCTCCATGGCGCGGCAGGCGTCGGATGTACTCGCCGTACACCTGCTGCTGCGAGAAGCCGGGTGCCCCTTTGACCTCCCGGTGGCGCCATTGTTTGAAACCCTTGACGACCTGTCCCGCGCCCGGGACGTGGTGTCGTCATTGCTGGATGACAGTTGGTACCGGGGGCATATCCATGGCCGGATGATGGTCATGATCGGCTATTCGGATTCTGCCAAGGACGCCGGGGTCCTGGCTGCCGCCTGGGCCCAGTACCGGGCCCAGGAAGAGTTGCTGGGCGTGTGCCAGGAACACAGTGTCAAACTGACCCTGTTTCACGGCCGCGGGGGCACCATCGGTCGCGGCGGGGCACCGGCCCAGGCGGCACTGCTGTCGCAGCCGCCCGGATCGCTGCAGCAGGGGCTGCGGGTGACCGAACAGGGCGAGATGATCCGCACCAAACTCGGTTGGACCTCACTGGCGATCAAGACGCTGGCCCTGTACACCAGCGCTATCTGTCGCGCCAACCTGCAGAATCCGCCGGCCCCGCGCCAGGCCTGGCGGGACATGATGGAGTCGCTGGCCGCGGATTCCTGTGCCGTGTACCGGGGGATGATCCGGGAAGAACCGGACTTCATCGACTACTTCCGCCACGCCACGCCGGAACAGGAATTGGCGGGTCTGCCCCTGGGTTCGCGCCCGGCGCGCCGCCGCGGGGGAGGCGGGATCGAAAGCCTGCGGGCCATTCCCTGGATTTTCGCCTGGTCGCAGAACCGGTTGATGCTGCCGGCCTGGCTGGGGGCGGGCGCAGCCCTGCAGCGTGCCCTGGACGCGGGTCACGCCGACCTGCTGCGGGAAATGGCCTCCGGCTGGCCGTTCTTTGCCACCCGCCTGTCGATGTTGGAAATGGTCTACGCCAAGGCCGACAGCGGCTTGTCAGCGCACTATGATGCCTGCCTGGTTCCGGAACCTCTGCAGCACCTGGGTAAAACCCTGCGCGCGAGTCTGCAGCAGGACGTTGCCACGGTGCTCGAGATCGTGGACAACACCACTCTGCTGGCTGATTCGCCCTGGATCCGGGAGTCGATACAGTTGCGCAACATCTACACCGATCCGCTGAATGTCCTGCAGGCGGAACTGCTGCAACGGCAGCGGCAACAGGCCCAGCCACTGCTGGAGCAGGCGATCATGGTGACGTTCGCGGGCATCGCGGCAGGCATGCGCAACACGGGTTGAGGCGGGTCTCAGCGGGGGTGGTCGCCGGCGGGTCAGGTAGCGTCGGCGCCGCTGAGTGCCCTGGCCTCGGCCAGCGCCTCGGTGGGTGTCGCACCGACCAGAATGACATGCCAGCGTCGGGGGCCGTGTGCACCCATCACCAGCTGCGCCTCGACATCGGCGGTACTTGAGGGGCCGGCGGTGAAGGTGATTCCGCGTGGCCAGCTGCCCGCGGGCAGGTCCTGCCGAATGCGCCGCCAGGCATCTTCCAGGTTGGCCACCACATCTTCGCGATTGACCAGCACCAGGTGGTCCTCCGGCAACAGGTTGTTGCGTCCCGGATTGGCGCGGCCGGTCCAGGTGACGATCGCGCCGGTCTCGGCAACTCCCAGGCGCGCGTAGCTCAGGGCGGCACTGTCACCGTTTTCCGCAGCGCCGAACCGCGGCAGGACGCCCGCGTCTCGCCAGGGCATGGCGGCGATGCGCGGATCATTGCCCGCCACCAGCTTGTGGGTGCGGAAGCGGTTGTACAGGTAGCGCCCCACGACCCGCACGGCCTCCGCCCGATCTGCCGCCAGTTCCACGCTGCCCCTGTTGGCTAGGACATTGGCCATGAAGGCGATGCAGTGGTCCGCCGCCGGCAGGGCCGCGGCGCCGGCAAACCCCAGCGCCACCAGTTCCTGCTCGATCTGCTCCTTGGTCGCGGGACTGCTGCTTGCGCGGAGGCGCGCCAGGATGTCGCTGCGCGCCGATTCAGCCACGGCGCCTGCCCCCCCGGGCCCGGTTGCGATACTGCTGCATGAAGGTGCCTCCTTCCGGGGCAGGAAAATCCCGGGTTCCCGTCCAGCCCGCGGCGAAGGGCAGCCTGCGAAGGGCCCCACGGCGCCTGCCCAGCAGGCCCAGGACGGACATTGTCCAAGCGCCCAGGCGCCGGTACAGGGCGGGGTGCCGCAGGAACCACGCGTGTACCCGCAGCCCTCTCCGCAAGCGCGGGGAATTGAGCTGGCGCTGGTTTTCTTCCTGCCGCAGATCGCGCAGCAGATCGGGCAGCGGGATGTTTGCCGGGCAGACTTCCGCGCAGCGCCCGCAGCTGGTGCAGGCGTTGGGGAGAGCATTGCTCTGTTCCAGCGAGCTGAGCAATGGGGTGAGTATCGAACCCATGGGCCCGGGGTAGACCCAGCCGTAGGCATGGCCGCCAACGCCGACATAGATCGGGCAGTGGTTGAGGCAAGCGCCACAGCGGATGCAATCGAGGATTTCGCTGTAGTCGCTGGCGAGGATGTCCGTGCGCTTGTTGTCCAGCAGGATGATATGGGTCTCCAGTGGCCCATCGACATCGTCATCGCGCTGTGGCCCCGAATAGAAGCTGGTGTAGCAGGTTTGCGCCTGGCCGGTGGCCGAGCGCACCAGCAGGCGCTGCAGGGCCATCGCGTCCTCCGCCCGGGGCAGGATGCGTTCAAGCGTGGTGCAGACGATCAATACCGGCGGCAGGTTGGCGCACAGGTCACCATTGCCCTCGTTGGTAACGAGCATGGTGGCACCGTTCTCGGCGATCAGCGCGTTGGCGCCGATAACGCCCACATCGGCCTGCAGGAACTGCTCCCGCAGGATGCTTCTGGCCTCGGCGACAATATCCTCGACCTGCTCCAGCGAACGCTCGCCGAGTTTGTGCCGGTCCAGAAACAGCCGGCGGATCTCGGGCAGGGATTTGTGCAGGGCCGGGCCGACGATGTGGCTGGGCGTCTCGCCTGCCTGCTGGATAATGTACTCGCCGAGGTCGGTTTCAATGACCTCCAGCCCCGCTTTCAGGAGCTGTTCGTTGAGGGCGGTTTCCTCGGTGACCATGGATTTGCCCTTGGCCACCCGGCGCGCGCCGTGCGCCTGGCAGATGGACAGCACGGTGTTGTTGAGCTGTTCAGGGGTGGCGGCAAAATGGACCTGGTTGCCATTGCGCAGCGACGCCTCCTCGAACCGGGCGAGGTAGTGATCCAGGTGGTTCGTGGTGTGGGTTCGCACTCGCTTGAGGTGTGCGCGCAGGGCCTCGAAGTCGCCATAGCGCGCAGTCGCGGCGTCGCGGGCCAGCGGCATGAACAGCCCCAGCAGGTCCCGTCGCTGCGCTTTGCCCGCGTCTGCCAGTGCGGCCTCCGCATGCTGCATGAATGCATGGCTGGTCTGCTTCACCCGTTGGGGTCCCCGATTCCCGGCCCCGGGGGCGTGCCCGCCAGTATTTCCGCCACGTGCCGCACCTCCAGTTCCAGGCCCCGGCGCCTGGCGCGACCGGCGAGGTGCAACAGGCAGCCCAGGTCGCCACCGAGTAGTATATTGGCGCCGGTGGCAACCGCACTGTTGAGCTTGTCGTCCGCCATCTTGGTCGAGAGGGCTGGCATCTTCGTACAGAAAGTGCCGCCAAAGCCGCAGCAGACCTCGGTCTGGGACAGCTCGCTGACGTCGACGCCGCACTGCTGCAATAGCAGCTGGCGCGGCTGCTGCTTGATGTCCTGTTCGCGCAAGCCCGCGCAACCGTCGTGGTAGGTGACAGTGGCATCCAGGGGAGGCCGTTTGGGCGGGGGCAGGGGGGCCACTTCGGTGAGGAACCGGGTCAGCTCCCAGGTCTTGGCCGCCAGCGCCAGGGCCCGGTCACGCCACTCGCCCTCGAACAGCGCCGGGTAGTGCCGGGACAGCATGCCGGCACAGGAACCCGAGGGGATGACCACGTAGTCGTAGGGCTCGAACATTTCGATCACGGCGCGCGCCACCGGCACCGCGGCGTTGACGTCGCCGTTGTTGTAGGCCGGCTGGCCGCAGCAGGTCTGCCGCTCCGGTACCGTGACCCGGCATCCCGCCCGCTCCAGCAAACGCACCGCCGCGAACCCGACCGAAGGGCGCATCAGGTCTGCCAGACAGGTCACCATGAGGGCGACATCGCGCCTCGGCCGGGTACGCCTGCGCTTGGGTTTTTGGTTTTCCATGCGGGACCAGAGCTCCTTGCCAGGTGTGCCACAGGGAGGGCTGCGGCATCTGCAAGCACGGGAGTATAGCGAAATTGCAGCGCTGCTGCCCTGTCAGATTAGCAGGACCGTGCCGGCCCCCAGGAGCAGGGTCAACAGCAGGGCGCCGGCCAGGGCCAGGGGGTGGCGACTCTCCAGCAGTCCCACCAGGATAGTCCACGTATCCGCCTTGCCCGCTGCCGCCAGTGCGGGCCGGACCAGCGGCCAGGCATCGTTGGCGAAGGCGCTGCGGCGGCGGGTACCGGTGTAGACGATGACCTCCTCCGCCCGCAGGAACCGGGGGTGCTGCTGCAGCTCAATGCCATGGCCGACGTGGTAGACCCCGCGGTGGTCTACCAGGATCAGGCTGTTGCCCAGTACGCCGATGTATTGCTGTTGCATGCCCAGGCGGCGCAGCAGCGCGGTGAAATGCCCGGGCCGCTGCCGCCGTGGTGGCAGCCAGAAGATATCGTCGGCCCGTTTTGCCAACACCGGGGCGGAGCGGTGGCGGTCGGCGGCGAAGACCCGCTGTCGCAGGTGCTGCCAGAAAGTAAAACTGCCCCCGGCCAGCGCCAGCAGCGCGAGCAGTGTGAGCGCAGCCTCTCCGAGATATTCGCGCAGCCCCAGGGTTTGCGCATGGGAATCTGCCAGCCGCTGAAGGTGGGGTGACGCCAGGGGCAGCCCTGGCTCGCCCTGGGCACTGAAGCGCAGCAGTTGGCGCCGGGTCCGGTCCAGCACCAGCATCCGCTTACCCCAGGGTACCAGCGCATCGGGGTTGTGCCCCGCCGGCAGTTCGACTTCACCCAGCGTATTCCAAAGGGCATCGAAACGGAACACCGCTGCGGCCCCCGATTCCGGGTGCTCCAGGGTGGCCCACCAGTGGTCTCCGCTCCAGGCAAAATCCCGCGTCGCGGCGAAGCCGGCGGCCAGGGCGGCAGGGGGCAACAGCAGGATCTCATCCAGCTGTTGGCCGAAGGCCCGGGTCTCGTAGCGAAGGACACTGATCCCTGGCCCCTCCGCGCTATTGAGCAGCAGCAGTCCGTCCCGGGCTCGCAGAATCGGCCGCGCCGGCAGGGGGCGTTCACTGCTGGCAAGGCGCCGGCCGCGGGCATCGTGCAGAGACAGCAACGAACGGCTGCTGTCTGCCAGGATCAGCCGGCCGCTGGATCGAATCACGGTTACCGCACTGGCCTGCAGGGGCCCTGACTCGTCTGCCAACAACCGGCATTGACGCTGCTGCAGCTGGCAGCGATAGAGGTTGCCCCCGGCGCTGTTGTCGGCCAGGAGCAACAGGGTTTCCGGATTTTCCCAGACCAGTCCCGCCAGTTTGCCGGTAAAGCCCAGCTCTCGAAGCACGAGTGTTTCCTGTTCGGCTCCCGAGCGGTCATGTCGCAGCAGGATGTCGCTGGTGGCGAGCACGAGGTCGCCGGCATCGCGCTGGCTGGCGGCGGCGACCAGCTGCGGTACGGGCGCCGGCGCGGGGAGCAAGCGCAGGCCAACAAGGACGAGACCCAGCGTCAGCAATGCCACCAGGGTGATGGCTGCCCCCCCCCGCTTTAACTGCGCTGCCCTCAGCGGACGCTGGCGCAGGCTTGTACCTGCCTGGTAGGGGCGCAAGGTGTAGGGATTCGGCGCCCAGCGAGCGCCGCCGCGGGGCGCGCGCTTTGGGGCTGGCGGTGGCGGCGTCGCGG
>CAMYIZ010000021.1 GCA_947258585.1 uncultured Haliea sp.
CTCGCCCTGCGGGTCGCCGTCGTTCCTCCGGCGCTCCCTGCGCTGGCTACGCCAGCTCCGGGTCAGCCACTCGGCCACCTCTCCAAAACTTTTCCGGGCTTTCCGGGACGCGCGTTACTCGTCGCTGCGCTCCCCTCCAGAAGGCGCGCATGATACCACAATGACTGCAAAATCAAAGGCCCGAACTCAACGCCGGACAGTATCGGGCAGCGGCACCATGCTCCGGGAAAGTACCTGCTTGAGCACGATGCGGGTATCGATGTTCGCCACCTGGGGAATACTCGCCAGGCTCTCCTTGACGAAGCGCTCGTAGTGCGCGAGATCCTCGACGGTCACGCGGAGCAGGTAGTCATGGCCGCCGGTCAGCACGGAGCATTCGGTGACCTCGGGCAGTTCCCGCACCGCGGCCTCAAAGCGGTTGGCGTTGTCCAGGCTGTTGCGTTCCAGCTGGACAAAGATAAGGGCTGATATTCCTAGCCCGAGGGCAGCGTTGTCCAGGCGCACGGTGTAACCCTGGATGATGCCGCTGTCTTCCAGGCGCCGCAGCCGGCGCAGGCAGGGCGTGGGCGTGAGATGAACCCGCTCCGCCAGTTCGGCGTTGCTGGTGCGGGCATTCTCCGCCAGGGCCTGGAGAATGGCCCGATCGGTTCGGTCAATAACAATTGACATAAACACCTACAATAACGGATTTGCTAACTACTTTATGCCATAGATGGATGTTTTGGCAGCGATTTTTGGCAGGTCTGGTCTTCTCATCGCTGCTACCATGTTCCTTTCCAACAACCCCGCGGGAACAACAGGCCATGCGCACCCCCATGACCCAGGCCTTCGATGCCTGGATACGCAACGATTTCCGGGCCATGAATACCGAGCTGGAAGCGCTCTATTTCGCCCGGGAGCAGCGGGAAAATGTCGACGGCGTTGGTGACCCTATCAAGCAACAGCTGGTGGCCGAGGGGCGCGAGTTCATTGTCGCGCTGCTGCGGGAGGGCAACACGGACGAGGGCTTTGACCAGGGCTTCGAGCTGCTGGGAGACGTGGGGCTCTACATGGCGGCCTGCCGCCGCCACGGCATAACCGATCCGGCCCGGGAGCAGCGTTCGCCGCTGACCGAAGCGTCCGCGCTGGCCATGCAGCTGGGGGCGTCTCTGGGGTCCATACCCCGCTTTGCATCCAGTCACCTGGAAACCCACAACCGGGCGGTGAACGGTGTCTACAAATCCTTTACCAGCCTCGCCGACGAGCGCCTGTTCCTGGACTACAACACCCGGGGGGTGCTCGCCTATATTCGGGCGGCGGAAGCCCTGCTGCACGTGCTGCCGCTGGGGGTGTCGCACCCGGTGACCCCGGACCTGCTGAGCGCGGCCCGCACGGCGCTGGAGGATGTGGCGCACTCCAATGCGGCCCTGTTCGAGGCCCTGGACATCGATCGCTTCTTCTACTGCATCCGACCCTATTACAAACCGCATCGGGTTGGCCTGCGCGAATACCGGGGCGCCAATGCGGGGGACTTTGCCGGGATCAACGTGATCGACCTGCTGCTGGGCCTGTGCCGCGCCGACGACCCCTACTATTCGCAGCTGCTGGTGGACAAGTTCCTGTTCATGCGCCCGGAGGACCAGTTGCTGTTGCGCGACTGCATGCGCCGGCGCAGCCTGCTGGACAGCTTTCTGGAGGAACTGCCGACCCACGCCGGCGAGCCCTGGTTCCAGCAGAATGCCAGCGCCTTTCTCGAGGTCTGCGCCATGCACGGCAAAGTCGCCCTGCAGCACCACGAACAGTTGGTGGAGAAGTTCATTGCCCGCCCGGCGAAGAGCGCCGGCCTGGAGGACAAGGCCGACCTCAGCGCCAGCGGGCCGCCACTGCCGGTGCTGCTGAAGGGCCTGCGCACCCTGTGTGACCTGCGCGCCGCCGCCGACCGGGATGATATTCCCAGCCGTTATGCGGACCTGCAACGCTTGCGCGGCGTCCTGCAACCGTCGGCCGCTACACCAGCCTGAACAACTGTCCGGAGATCCCCATGTACCAGGATTGCTTTGCCCCCTGCCCCGACATCTACCTGCTGAACCACTCGGTGGGGCGCATGCCGCTGGGCGCCGAGGCCAGTCTGCGCGAGCATTTCCTGGCACCCTGGGAACAGGGTGACCCGGAGCCCTGGCCCCTGTGGCTGGAGTCCATCGCGCGCTTCCAGGCCGGCCTGGGCCGGCTGTTCAACAGCGCGGCGGAGAACTTCTGCCCGCAGACCAATATCAGCAGCGCCCTGGGGAAAGTGATCGGCGGCCTGCCGCCGCGGCGCGGGCGCGACGTCATACTGTTCTGCGAGCACGATTTCCCCTCGGTGGGCTTTGTGCTGCAGCAGGCCGAACGCCTGGGCTTCCAGACGCGGATGATCCCGGCCCGGGAGGATGCGCAACAGCTGGCCGTCTGGGACAGCGCCCTGGGGCCGGACGTGCACAGCGTGTTGCTGACCCACGCCCACTTCAATTCCGGCAAACTGATTCCGGTCGAGGAGATTACCCGCCTGGCCCGCGCCCGGGAGATTTTCAGCATCGTCGACATCGCGCAGTCGGCGGGGGTAATCCCGATCGACCTGGTGCAATGGCAGGCGGATGTGGTGCTCGGTTCCTGCGTGAAATGGTTGTGCGGTGGTCCCGGTGCAGGTTTCCTGTGGCTGGAAGCCGAGACTGCCGCCAGGCTGGCGCCCCTGGATGTCGGCTGGTTTTCGCACAGCGCGCCCTTCGAGTTTGACATCAACCACTTCGAGTACGCGGATGGCAGTGCCCGGTTCTGGGGCGGAACCCCGTCGATCCTGCCCTATGTCGTGGCCGGCCATGCGCTGGATCTCGCAAGCCGTATCGGCGTGGCTACCGTCCGCCAGCACAACATCGCCTTGACGCAGAAAATCGTGAGCAAGGTGGATCCGGCCTGCCTGCGGGCGCCTGCGGACCCGGCCCTGCGCAGCGGCACCCTGGTCCTGGCGCTGCCGGACCAGGACACCGTAGTCGCCAGGCTGCGTGAGGCCCGGGTACGTTTTGATGTCAGGCCGCTGGGGCTGCGGCTGTCACCGCATATCTACAATACGCCGGAAGAGATAGACACGGTGGTGGAATGCCTCAACGGCGGAGGCCAGTAAGCGGCGGCTGGGGATGCTCGAAAAAGAGGCTCAACGCCCGGTTTCTTCCTCCGGGCCCGGTACAGCGTCGCCCTCCTGGATCCGGTTGTAGATTTCCTCGCGGTGCACGGCAACATCCTTCGGCGCGTTGACACCGATGCGCACCTGGTTGCCCTTCACGCCCAGCACGGTAATGGTGATGTCATCACCCACCATGAGGGACTCACCAACTCTGCGGGTCAATATCAGCATAGATCCTTGCCTCCTGTGGTCCGGCAGCACCCCACCGAACAGCGCCTGCCTTGCGCCCGGGTCTCTGTTAGTTGTAGTTCAGATACGGGAAAACGCAACCGGGCCCGGTGGTCAGCCGGCAGCCTCGGCAGTGGGAGGCTTTTCCAGTTCGAACGCCGAGTGCAGGGCGCGCACTGCCAGTTCCATGAATTTCTCTTCGATGATCACCGAGATCTTGATTTCGGACGTCGTGATCATCTGGATGTTGATACCGACTTCTGCCAGGGCCCGGAACATCTGGCTGGCGACGCCGGCATGGGAGCGCATACCCACGCCGACCACGGACACCTTGGCGATCTTGCTGTCCGCGCGGACCTCGCGCGCGTTGAGCTCGGCGGCCACTTTCTCCAGCACCTCGCGCGCCCGGGGCAGGTCAGCGCGGCCCACAGTAAAGGTGAAGTCGGTACTGTTGTCCTCGGCCACGTTCTGGACGATCACGTCCACTTCGATGTTGGCGTCGCCCACCGGGCCAAGAATGCGATAGGCCACACCGGGCATGTCGGGAACACCGAGAATGGTGAGCTTGGCTTCATCGCGGTTGAATGCGATGCCGGCGATAGCAGGGGTTTCCATCAATGACGCATCCTCCAGGGTAATCAGGGTGCCAGGGCCGTCCTTGAAACTGTGCAGCACCCGCAGGGGCACATTGTACTTGCCGGCAAACTCCACCGAGCGGATCTGCAGCACCTTGGAGCCCATGCTGGCCATTTCCAGCATCTCCTCGAAGGTGATCCGGTCCAGGCGACGGGCGTCATCGACCACCCGGGGATCGGTGGTGTACACGCCATCGACGTCGGTATAGATCTGGCACTCGTCGGCCTGCAGCGCTGCCGCCAGCGCCACCGCCGTGGTATCGGAGCCACCGCGGCCCAGGGTAGTGATATTGCCGTTTTCATCCACGCCCTGGAAGCCGGCGACCACCAGCACCTGGCCGGCGTCGAGGTCCGCGTGCATGCGGCGGTTGTCGATTTCGCGGATGCGGGCCTTGGTATGGGCATCATCGGTCAGGATGCGAACCTGGCTGCCGGTGTAGGACTTGGCGGCGACGCCGCGCTTGTGCAGCGCCATGCTCAGCAATGCCGTGGTGACCTGCTCGCCGGTGGCGAGCAGGACGTCCATCTCCCGTGCGACCGGCTGCTCGTGGATGTCGTGGGCCAGGCCCAGCAGGCGGTTGGTCTCGCCGCTCATGGCGGACACGACGACGACCAGCTGGTGCCCTTCAGCGCGAAACCGGGCCACCTTGTCGGCGACCTGCCCGATGCGCTCGATGCTGCCGACCGAGGTGCCGCCGAACTTCTGGACAATCAGGCTCATTTCAGGCGTTCTGGCCCAGCGCTCCGGCTACCCAGCCCGGGACATCCTGCAATGCCGCCGCCAGCCCGGCGACGTCGCTGCCGCCACCCTGGGCCATGTCGGGACGGCCGCCACCCTTGCCGCCAAGGCGGCCGGCGAATTCGCGCATCAGGTCGCCGGCCTTGACCCGGTCGATCAGATCCTTGCTGACCCCGGCCACCAGGGCCACCTTGTCACCGTCCACCGCGGCGAGCAGGATCACGCTGCTGCCCAGCTTGTTCCGGCACTGGTCCAGGGTGTCGCGCAGGGACTTGGCGTCGCCACCGTCGACGCTGGCGGCGAGCACCTTTACCCCACCCGCATCGACCGCGCTGGCGGTCAGGTCGCCGCCCGCAGACGTCGCCAGTTTCTGTTTCAGGCGCGCGATCTCTTTCTCCAGTTCGCGATTCTCCGTGCGCAGGGCGCCGACCCGGGCAGCCACGGTGTCGCGACCGGCCTTCACCACCTCACACACCGCGTCCAGCTGTGCCTCGGTGCGGGCAATCGCCTCCAGGGCGCCGGCACCGGTCACCGCCTCGATGCGGCGCACGCCGGAGGCGATGCCGGATTCGGATACGATGCGGAACAGGCCGATATCGCCGGTCCGGTCGACGTGGGTGCCGCCGCACAGCTCCACGGAATAGTCATCCTCGCCCATGCTGAGCACGCGCACCTGCTCGCCGTACTTTTCCCCGAACAGGGCCATGGCGCCGGCGGCGATAGCCTCGTCCATGGCCATCAGGCGCGTGGTCACCGCGGTATTGGCGCGGATCTGCTCGTTGACCTGGCGCTCGATCTCCGCCAGTTCAGCCGGCGTCACCGCCTCGAAGTGGGAGAAGTCGAAGCGCAGGCGCTCGGAATCCACCAGCGAACCCTTCTGGGTCACATGGTCGCCGAGGATGCGGCGCAGGGCCGCGTGCATCAGGTGAGTAGCGGAGTGGTTGAGGCGGGTGCGCTGGCGCACGCTGCCGTCCACCGCGGCCTGCAGGGTATCCCCTACCCGCACCGCGCCCTGCAGCACCTTGACATGGTGCAGGTGCTGGCTCTGGGCCTTGCTGGTATCGGCGACTTCCAGGCGCAGGCCGGGGCCCTGCAGATAGCCGGTATCGCCCACCTGACCGCCGGACTCGGCGTAGAACGGGGTGCGGTCCAGCACCACCACGCCCTGCTGGTCCGCGGTCAGCGACTCGACTTCGACACCGTCGCAGAGCAGGGCCGTGACAGTGCCCTCCCCCTCCAGGCTGTCGTAGCCGGTAAATTCAGTGCTGCCCTCCAGGGTGAGGACGGCGTTGTAATCCACCCGGAAGCTGCCGCTCTCCTGGGAGCGGCTGCGCTGCTCCGCCATGGCGGCCTCGTAGCCCGCCATGTCCAGGCTCAGGCCGCGCTCGCGGGCGATATCATTGGTCAAATCGACCGGAAAGCCGTAGGTGTCGTAGAGCTTGAACACCACCGCACCGGGGATCTCCCCGCTGTCGATACCGGCCAGCGCGTCCTGCAGGATCTGCAGCCCGTTGTCCAGCGTCTTGGCGAACTGCTCTTCCTCGGCCAGCAGCGCCTTTTCCACCTGGGGCTGCAGTTTCACCAGCTCGGGATAGGCCTCGCCCATTTCCGCAGCGAGGGTCGCCACCAGCCGGTGGAAGAAGGGTTCGCTCGCGCCCAGCTTGTTGCCGTGGCGGATGGCGCGGCGGATGATCCGGCGCAGCACATAGCCCCGGCCCTCGTTGCCGGGCAGGACGCCATCGACAATCAGGAACGCGCAGGAGCGGATGTGGTCCGCGATCACCCGCAGGGAATTGTGCTGCAGGTCGTCTACCCGCAGCAGCTGCGCTGCCGCCCGGATCAGGGCCTGGAACAGGTCGATCTCGTAGTTGCTGTGGACGCCCTGCATGACCGCGGCGATCCGCTCCAGGCCCATGCCGGTATCGACCGAGGGCTTGGGCAGCGGGTGCAATTCGCCGCTGGCGTCGCGGTTGAATTGCATGAACACCAGGTTCCAGATCTCGATATAGCGGTCGAGATCGTCGCCCTCGCTGCCGGGGGGCCCGCCGGCCACACCGGGGCCGTGGTCGTAGAAGATTTCCGAGCAGGGACCACAGGGTCCGGTGTCCCCCATCTGCCAGAAATTGTCTTCATCGAGGCGGGAGAAACGCTCGGCGCTGACACCCATCTCCTTGAGCCAGATATCCGCGGCTTCATCGTCGGACACGTGCACCGTAACCCACAGGCGCTCCGCGGGCAGGCCCAGGGTCTCGGTGAGGAAGCTCCAGGCAAACTGGATGGCCTCGCGCTTGAAGTAGTCGCCGAAGCTGAAATTGCCCAGCATTTCAAAGAAGGTGTGGTGCCGCGCGGTGTAGCCGACGTTCTCCAGGTCGTTGTGCTTGCCGCCGGCGCGCACGCAGCGCTGGCTGCTGGCCGCGCGCACATAGGGGCGCGGGTCAGTGCCGAGGAAAGTATCCTTGAACTGGACCATGCCGGCGTTGGTGAACAGCAGGGTGGGGTCGTTGCCCGGCACCAGGGAACTGCTGGGCACCCGGGTATGCTCCTGGCCCTCGAAATAGGCCAGGAAAGCTTCGCGTATGTCACCTGTCTTCATTTGAACCCTGCCATCTGTCCTTCAGCAAAACCGCGGCCCGCGAGGATGTGCAGGTGCAGGTGGAAAACGGTCTGGCCTGCGCCAGCGCCGTTGTTGACGATGAGGCGGAACGCATCCGCCACACCCAGTTGTGCGGCCACTTTGCCCGCCGCCAGCATGAGGTGCCCGAGCAGCGCCTGGTCGTCCGCCCCGGCATCCACCAGCCGCGGGATACCGCGCTTGGGAATCACCAGCACGTGTACCGGCGCCTGGGGATTGATGTCGTTGATGGCGACGCAGTGCTCGTCCTCGTAGAGGAAGTCGGCGGGAATCTCGCCGCTGACGATCTTGCCGAATATGGTGTCGGTCATGTGTTACCCCAATTTCTCGTCGGCGGTAAGCTGGCGCGCCTCGCTCTCCAGCATTACCGGAATGCCATCGCGCACGGGATAGGCCAGCCCGCTGGCCTTGCAGACCAGCTCTTGCTTGTCCTTGTCGTACTCCAGCGGCGCCTTGGTCACCGGGCACACCAGGATACTCAGCAGTTTGTCGTCGATCATGGCAGATCCTGCGGGTTTTGAAGGGGCTGCATTATACGGATTTTTGCCGGCCGGAACACGCCGCCCTCAGGAGCCTGCGGCCGCCGCCGCTGGCGCCATCGGCGGCACCAGGAACTGGGGGTCGATGCGCTCGTTGCGCCAGGCCATGCGCCAGTCCAGGTGGGGACCGGTGGCGCGGCCGGTGGCGCCGACTTCACCGATGATGTCGCCGGCCTGCACTTCATCGCCAACCGCCACCCGCACCCTGCTCAGGTGCAGGAAGGACGAGGACAGGCGATAGCCGTGATCGAGAATGATGGTGCCGCCGGAATAGAACAGGTCGGGCTCCGCCAGGGTCACCACGCCGGCGGCGGGGGCGCGCACGATGGTGCCGGTAGGTACCGCCACATCGACGCCGTAATGAGGATTGCCCGGGGTGCCGTTGTAAACCCGCTGGCTGCCGTAGACACCGGAGATTCGGCCCTCCACCGGCCAGCGGAAACCCGCGAGGGCATCCCCCAGCAGGTCCGGCCGGGCGAGATACCGTGCCTTGGCCGCGTTGACCAGCTCGCGCTCCCGGGCGATTCGCGCCAGCACTTCCGGCGGCGGTGTCACCGTCTGCTGCGGTACCCCCTCGACCCGCTGGATGTCGTATTCGCGGCTGGCCACGCTCAGGCGCTGGCGACAGTCTCCCACCACCAGCTCCGCCGAGCGCGCCGCATCGCGGCCAAACCCGGCAATAAAGGTACCATCCGCCAGTACATCCAGAGCCTGGCCATCGAGGGTGACGGTGACACCGGGCGCCGCCTGGCCCCACACCAGCCCGCCCTGTTGCTGCTGCCCCTGCAGGTCCACGCAGACCGCGGCAGCCTTCGAGGCCAGGCAGGCCAGGGCAGCACCTGCCAGCAGTGATTTCAGGGTCATGGTCATCTTGCCTCCCGGATGTCGAAGACCGCTAGTGTACTGAAACGGGCGCCGCTAGAATACGCGCCATGAGCAGATACCGTCCTCCCCGCCGCCGTGGCTCGGCGTACATCACCCCCGAAGGGGAGCGCGCCCTGCGCCAGGAACTTCACCAGCTGTGGAAGGTGGAGCGGCCCCAGGTCACCGACGTGGTCCACGAGGCGGCCAAGAATGGCGACCGCTCGGAAAACGGCGACTATATCTACGGCAAACGCCGCCTGCGGGAAATCGATTCGCGGGTCCGCTTCCTCAGCAAGCGGCTGGAGGAGCTGACGGTGGTGGACCGGGCCCCGGCTGATACCGGCAAGGTGTTTTTCGGCGCCTGGGTCACGCTGGAGGACGAGGACGGCAAGGAGCGCTGCTACCGCATTGTCGGTCCGGACGAGTTCGACCTCGCCGCGGGCAAACTGAGCATGGACTCGCCGCTGGCGCGGGCCCTGCTGGGCAAGCGCCTGGATGACGAGGTGACGCTGCAAAGCCCCGCCGGGGAGCAGGGCTATTGCATTACCGGTATTCGCTACTCAGAAGTTCCACTCAAAGCCCACTGAGGCCGTGCGCGGCTTGTTGGGCCGGGCCCCATCGGGAAGCCGGGACACGATGGCCTGCTCGTCAAACAGGTTCTCCACCCGCAGGTAGGCTGTCATGCTGTCGTTCAGGGCATAGCGGCTGACCGCGTCGACCACCCACAGGTCCTCGCTGCGGTTGAAGGCATCGCCATCGTTGTTGCAGCCGATGTTCATGCACAGCTCGTCGACATACTTGACCACGGCGTAGTTGTTCCAGCCAACCTGTGTCTCCAGCCCCAGCCGCAGGCTGAAGGTATTCTCCGGCACAGAAGCCAGCCGGTCACCGTCACTGAAGCCCAGCGCCGAGTTGTCCTCGCTGATGGTGGCGTCGGTGTAGGTGTACATCAGGTCCAGCGGCACCGACAGTGAGCCCGGGGTAAATACGGTACCGGCCTGCAGCTCAAGTCCCTGGATAACCGCCTCGCCGGTCACGAAGGAGCCGGAGGTCTCGCCGTTGCTGCAGGGGCTGGCATTGGAGCAGTTTTCCGCCTTGTTGTCGAAGTCGCTGTAGAAGCCTATGGCTTCGACAAACCAGCTGCTCTCATAACGCAGCCCCGCCTCCCAGTTGACGCTGGTTTCCGGATCTTCGTTGGCTGCCGCGCCGCCGCCCAGGGGCGAGAAACCTCTGTGCACGCCCGCCAGCAGCTGCCAGTTCGGGTTCAGGTCATAGACCAGCGACGCGCCGGGCAGCCACTCGCTGCTGTCGTTGCCGCGCACGCTGGGTGCAGCCAGCCGATCCGGGTCACTGTACTGCCGGCGTTGGGATTCCACGTCTTCATAGCGCAGGGCCAGGCTGACGTTCAGCGCGCTGGTTGCCTGCCAGCTGTCGATCGCCCAGAAGCTGAGGGCCTCGGCCTTTTCAAACCGGTTGTCGCTACCGACGGGCTGTATCTCACCGACCAGAACCAGTTCGCCGTCAATCTGGTCATAGATATCCTGCGGCTGGTAGCGCTCCATTTCGTCCCGGTGGCTGCGCCCGCCGATAGCAAGCTGGTGCGCACCCAGGTCAAGATCAAAATTCAGCTCCACGCCGCGGGATTCATACTCGCGGTTGTTGTGCTTGTAACTCAGCCCGGCGAAATCCTCGGTACCATCGAGAACACCCTGGGCAAAGGTGTCGCCGGCATTGGCGGCGTTGACGAGGTCGGCGCCACCGCCGAGCTTGAACCAGTTGCGGGCAAACTCGTTGTGGTAGGCAATGGCGGTCGCTTTCACCTGCTCCGACAGGGCCAGGCGATAAGTCAGGTTGTAACCCTGGTGATCATTGTCCATCTCGTCGATGCTGGACAGGCCATAGCGGCGATTCTCGTCGCGGGCGAAATCGGCATCGGTCAGACCGAGATAGGTTTCATCGGAGGTTTCTTCAGAATACTGGGCCTTGAACAGCAGGCTTTGCTGCTCTGTTTCCCAACCCAGCTTGAGCACATAGTCGGCAATTTCGTAGCCGGAATCACGACCGCTGCGGTCGATGTCCTTGAAACCGTCGCTGCGGCGCTGGGCGGTTTCAAGCAGGAAACCGAAGTCGCCGGCGCGGGCGCCGTAACTGGCCAGCAGGTCACCTTCACTGTTTTCCCCGGCCCGCAGTTTCAGGCTGCCGGCGCTCTCCTGGGGAATCGGGGTCGAGACCATATTCACCACACCACCGGTGGTCTGGGGACCGTAGCGCAACAGGGGTGCCCCCTTGAGCACTTCCACCGAGGACATGCGCAGCGTGGTGGGGAAGTAATAGGCCGCCGGATTGGAATAGGGCGCGGGGGCAATCATGACCCCGTCTTCCAGCAGCGTGATCTTGGAGGCCCGCTCCGAGGTGGCGCCGCGAATGCCGATGTTCGGGCGCAGTCCGTAGCCGTCCTCCTCCTGGATGTAGACGCCCGGCACTGTTTTCAGCAACTGGTTGATGTCGTTCGCCGCTTCGATCCGGATCTGCTCGGAGTCGACCAGTGCAGCGGAACCAGGCAGGTTTCTCACCTGTTCCCGGTCGCCCACGATGGTAATTTCTTCCAGGCTCTGGGCGCCGGCGATGCTGACCTGCAGTGCCGCGGCCACTGCCGCGACCATCACTGTACGTTTCATGAACTCCCTCCTCAGGTTGAAGATGCTGCTGGGAGGGAATCTTATTGATATTTATTCTCGTTTACAATCCTGAATGAGAATTGTTTTTGTTTATAATTTCCCGGTTCAAGCTTCCGGACTGCGATAATCGACAGTGCAAATCGAGATCTTCAGTCCAGCGCGGCATAGACCAGCGCTTCCAGCTGGCCGCGAATGTTGAAAGTGCTGGACGGCATCAGCTGGGTCATGAAGATCACCACCAGGTCTTCCGCCGGGTCCACCCAGAACAGGGTGCTGGCGAGACCGCCCCAGAAAAAGCTGCCGTGGGAGGCGGGATAGCCGTTTTTCACCGGGTCGATCTTGCTGGCAAAACCGAGGCCGAAGCCGACGCCCTCGTACTGGGTTTCGCTGAAACTGCCCATGGCAATGGCGGACAGGTCGACGCCCCCCGGCAGGTGGTTGGCCGTCATGTACTCCAGGGTGCGGGAGCCGATCACCCGCTGGCCGTCCAGGCTCCCCCCCTGCAACAGCATCTGGCAGAAGCGGTAGTAGTCAGGCACCGTGGAGAGCAGGCCGCCGCCGCCGGACCAGAACACCCGGTCGCGGAACTGGCTGTCCTGGCCGTCGTCATTGCACACCAGCTTTTTCGCCGCGTCCCGCTCATAGCAGGACGCCAGCCTGGCCACTTTCTCCGGTGCGATGTTGAAGGCAGTGTCCACCATGCCCAGCGGTTCGAACAGGGTCTGCTGCAGGTAGGCGGGGAGAGACTGGCCACTGAGTACCTCGATCAGGTGTCCCAGCACATCCGTTGCCAGGGAATAATTCCAGCTGCTGCCCGGAGAGAACTCCAGCGGCAGCTGCGCCAGCTGGTCGACCATGTGCTGCAGGGTGTAGCCCGGCGCCGGATTGCCGATCTGCAGCTTGCGGTAGGCGTAGTCGATGTTGCTTTCCCGCAGGAAGTCGTAGGTCAGCCCGGAGGTGTGACGCAGCAGGTCGCGGATAGTCATGGGCCGCTCACAGGGCACCGTCTCGAACAACGGGAACGCACCGGCCTTGCGCACCGCCAGCTGGCGCCAGGACGGGATATACCGGTGTACCGGGTCGTCCAGCGCAAACAGGCCGCGCTCGAACAGGGTCATCAGGGCGACCGAGGTGATGGGCTTGCTCATGGAGTAGATGCGGAAAATCGTGTCCGCGGTCATGGGCGTACCGCGCTCGAGATCGCGCTGCCCGGCGACATCCAGCAGGCACACCTGGCCGTGCCTGGCTACCAGGGTAATGCTTCCCGGCAGCTTCCCGGGTGCGAGATACTGCCCGCGCAGATGTTCCCCCACACGGGCCAACTGCCCACTGTGGAGCCCCAGTTCCTCCGGTGTCACCAGTTCCATGGTACTTCCTTCATGCGCCCAGACAGGTTTGCCGACCAGTGTGCCAGACTGGTCAGAACGGGTACAGTTTATTGCCGCTGCCGGGCATGGCTGCTAACATTCGCGCCTCGGATTTTGCCCTGCCCGCCCAGCCTCAGCCATCGCCCGGAGACCACATGACGCGCCCTTCCCTGACGGAACTGGAACATCACCAGGAATTCATCGGTCGCCACATCGGGCCCACGCCGCAGCAGCAGGCCGAGATGGCACGCACGCTGGGTTTTGACAGCGTCGACGCCCTGATAGACGCCACCGTGCCGGCGGGAATTCGCGACCCGCGGCCCATGGACCTGGCGCCGGCGCAAAGCGAACAGGCGGTGATCGCGCGGCTGAAAACCATTGCCCGCAAGAACCGGGTGCTGAAATCCTATATCGGCACCGGTTACCACGACACCTGGACCCCTGCCGTCATCCAGCGCAACGTGCTGGAAAACCCCGGCTGGTACACCGCCTACACCCCCTACCAGCCCGAGATCTCCCAGGGCCGGCTGGAGGCGCTGCTGACCTTCCAGCAGACCATCATGGACCTGACCGGCATGGAGCTGGCCAACGCCTCCATGCTGGACGAGGGCACCGCCGCGGCGGAAGCCATGACCCTGCTGCAGCGGGTCAACAAGAAAAACCGCAGCAACTGCTTCCTGGTTGCCGAGGACTGCCACCCCCAGACGATCGCCGTCGTGCGCACCCGCGCCGAAGCCCTGGACATCGAGGTGGTGGTGGGAGATCCGGAGCAGCTGGTGGCGAGCACCGATGCCTTTGGCCTGCTGCTGCAGTACCCCGGCACCTACGGCCACGTCCGCGACCTGGAACCCCTGATCGCGCGCGCCCACGACGCCGGCACCCTGGTGACCGTGGCTGCGGACATCCTCTCCCTGCTGCTGCTGAAGTCACCGGGCGCACAGGGCGCCGATGTGGTGGTGGGCAACTCCCAGCGCTTCGGCGTGCCGATGGGCTTCGGCGGCCCCCACGCCGCGTTCTTCGCCACCCGCGACGCCTACAAACGCTCTACCCCGGGGCGCATCATTGGCGTGTCCATCGACCGCCACGGCAACGAGGCGCTGCGCATGGCCATGCAGACCCGGGAGCAGCATATTCGCCGGGAAAAGGCCACGAGCAACATCTGTACCGCCCAGGCCCTGCTCTCGATCATGGCGGCCTTCTACGCCATGTACCACGGTCCGACGGGGCTGCGCCGCATCGCCGAGCGCGTCCAGCGCCTGACCGGCCTGCTGGCCGCGGGCCTGCGGGCGGCGGGGATCCAGCCACAGAATACGCACTTTTTTGACACCCTGACCCTGGAGGTGGGCGACCAACAGGGGGCGATTGTCGAGCGCGCCCTGGCGGCGGGCATGAACCTGCGCATCATTGGCGGCGGGCAGCTGGGCATTGCCCTGGACGAAACCACCACCGCGGAGGACGTCGACCAGTTGCTGGCGGTGATCACCGGCACCGCGCCGCTTGCGCGTTGCCGCGAACGGGACGATGCCGTGGACGGTATCCCCGGCGGCCTGCTGCGCGAGGTCGACTACCTGCAGCACCCCCTGTTCAACGAGTACCATTCGGAAACGGAAATGCTGCGCTACATGCGCCGGCTGGAGGGCCGGGACATCGCCCTCAACCAGGCCATGATCCCGCTGGGCAGCTGCACCATGAAACTCAACGCCACTACCGAGATGCTCGCGGTCACCTGGCCCGAGTTTGCCGGCATGCACCCCTTTGCCCCCGCGGACCAGACCGAAGGGTACCAGCAGCTGCTGGCGGAGCTGGAACACATGCTGAAGGAATGCACCGGCTATGACGCCATCTCCCTGCAGCCCAACGCGGGCTCCCAGGGCGAGTACGCCGGCTTGCTGGCGATCCGGCGCTACCACGAGAGCCGCGGCGACCACCAGCGCGACGTCTGCCTGATCCCCTCCTCCGCCCACGGCACCAACCCTGCAAGTGCGGCGCTGGCGGGCATGCGGGTGGTGATCGTGGAGTGCGACAGCCTGGGTAACGTGGACCTGGTGGACCTGACAGACAAGGCCGGAAAGTACAGCAACGAGCTGGCGGCGATCATGATCACCTATCCCTCGACCCACGGGGTGTTTGAGGAAACCGTGGTGGATGTGTGCGACATCGTGCACCGTCACGGCGGCCAGGTCTATGTGGACGGCGCCAACCTCAACGCCCTGGTGGGCCTCGCCCCACCCGGCAAGTTCGGCGCCGACGTCTCCCACCTGAACCTGCACAAGACCTTCTGTATCCCCCACGGCGGCGGTGGCCCGGGCATGGGCCCCATCGGGGTCGGCGCCCACCTGCAGCCCTTCCTGCCCTCGCACCCGGTCGTGCCGCTGGCCGGACTGTCACAGGACAACAATGTGGTTTCCGCCGCACCCTGGGGCAGCGCTTCCATCCTGCCCATCTCCTGGGCCTATATTGCCCTGATGGGAGCGGAGGGCCTGACCCAGGCCACCAGGGTCGCCATCCTCAGTGCCAACTACATTGCCCAGCGCCTCAAGGACCACTACCCGGTGCTCTACACCGGCCGCAACGGCACCGTGGCCCACGAGTGTATTGTCGATATCCGGCCGCTGAAAGAGGCCAGCGGTATCAGTGAGGAGGACATCGCCAAGCGTCTGGTGGACTTCGGTTTCCACGCCCCGACCATGTCCTTCCCGGTGCCGGGCACCTTGATGATCGAGCCCACTGAATCGGAGTCGCTGGCGGAACTGGATCGCTTCTGTGACGCCATGATCACTATCCGCGAGGAAATCCGCGCAGTTCAGGAGGGGCGTCTGGACGCCCGGGACAACCCCCTGCGCAACGCCCCCCACACCCTGCTCGACGTCACCGCCGAACAGTGGGACCACGCCTACAGTCGGGAGCAGGCCGCCTTCCCCGTGGCTTCGCTGCGGCGCAGCAAGTACTGGCCACCGGTAAACCGGGTCGACAACGTCTACGGCGACAGGAACCTGGTGTGCTCCTGCCCGAGCATCGACAGCTATCGCGAGCCCGTCAACAGCTGACGCGGCTCAGGGCCGGGACGCTACCCGAACGCCCTGTATGCCTTTGGCGATGTACATGGCCTCATCGGCGCGGGCGATGGCAACGTCCATGGTGTCACCCCGCTTCAGCTCGGTGATACCGAGGGAGATGGACACATCCAGCGGCTTGCCATTGTCGTTGAATCCGGCATCAAGCACCTCTTGAAAGACGCTGCCGGCATACACTTCGGCACCCTCGGTTCGGGTGTCGGGGAGCAGGATCACGAATTCGTCCCCGCCATAGCGACACACAACGTCGGTGACCCTGGCCCGGCACTGGAGGATTTCACCGATTTTGACCAACACCAGGTCACCCGCAGCGTGGCCGTAGGTATCGTTGATTTCCTTGAACTTGTTGCAATCGACAAAGATGATCGACAGCGGCGCGCTGGTCCGCGACCAGCGCCCGAACAGCTCCGCCGCTCGCTCATCGAAACCGTTGCGATTGTAGAGACCGGTCAGTGGGTCCTTGACCGCAAGGTCTGACCTGTTGCGGATTTCGGTACGCAACACCTCCGCCTCCGACTCCAGCCGGGTAAGTTTTTCCGACAGCTGCGTGACCTCTTCCCGGGTGCGTCGATGCTGCTCCCGCTCGGCCTCCACATGCTGGGCGAGGTGCCGGGTAATGTTCTGCAGGCTGGTGTCAAAGACCTTGCGGATCCGGTCGAGGTCGCCGCTGAGGGCGGCGGCTCCGAGACCGTCGACGTCGGCGCCTACCTGGCTCTGCAGCGTTTCGGAGCGTTTGAGCGCACTGTCGCCGTCGCTCACGACACGACTGATCAGGGCTTCGAAACCGCCCAGGCGATCCCGCAGCGTGTCCAGGAAATCCGAGGTTTGGTTCCGCTCCTGCTGAATCCGGCTGTCGATGCTATCGATTTCGCGCGTCACTTCCTGCAGCAGTGACTGGGCCTGGGGCAGTTCGTCGAGGTGGCCCAGGGCAGCGCGCAGCGCCTTGCTCTGCACCGGCGAACCGTTGAGCACATCGATATGCTCGACCAGGCGATGCACGAGACTGGAAAACAGGCGCAGGGAATGCTGATACTCGCCGTCGTCGCTGGCGCGGCGACTGAACAGGCTCCGGATTCCGCTTTCACCTCGACTCTGCCGCCCCGCCAGTTCCCTCAGTGCGTCGGTCGCCGCGGTCAGCAATTCACCGAGTGCCTGCTGGCGCGCACTGACCGATGGTTCGCCCGCGATACGCCGCACCAACTCAGTCATGCGCTTGTGCTCCTCGCTGCGCAGCGGCATGGCCTTGATAATAGCGGACAGGCCGGAGAGATCATGGCTGTCGGGCAGGCTGGAACCGTGATCCAGCGAATCGCCGGTGACCGCCATTACCACCTTGGCCAGGTGATCCGAGGCTGCGGCAATCGCCGCCCCGTCGGCGTTGTCATGAATCAGACGTCGAACCTTCGCCAGCGCTTCATTGACCTCGTCGTTACCGCCCTCTGCCATGCGGGCGAGTCGCAGAATGAGGCGCGTCATGGCTTCGCTTTGCTGCATGGGAATCATCCCTTGATATTCTTGTTACACGGTTTCGTCCAGCGACGCATCGACGTAATAGACAAAAGCGAGAATTTCCGCCACCGCAATATAAAGGGTTTCGGGGATTTCGTCACCAACCGGGATCTGACAGAGCAGCTCAACCAGTTGGCCATCGGCGAATATCGGAATATCGTACTCCGCCGCCAGCGCCCGGATCCGCTCTGCCACCGCACCGCCACCGCTGGCAACCACCGAGGGGGCACCGCGACCCGTATAGCGCAGGGCGGCGGCAAGTGACAGAGTGGAGTCGCGCTGCGTGCTCATGCGCGAAGGTCCAGGCCGGCGGGCGGGGGTCCTGCTTCGGCGGCAGGTGCTGGCGGCGGTCGGCTGCCCAGCCCGGCCAGGACCAGGCCGCGGCTAGCCAGCGCGGATTCCAGCCTGGCGGCGCCGGCGAGCACGCTTTGCCTGACCACCTCCCGGTCGCTGATAAAGGACAGCGACAGGCGTCCAGCCGCGAGCTTTCCCTCTACCGCGAGCATGCCGGCACCCGGCAGCTGCAAGTGGATTTCCAGGGTCCAGCGCTCACCGTCGCTATCGCTGTCCGCGTCCGCCTGACCAGACTCCCGCTGCAGTTGTAAACGAAGCTCCCGGTATTCGTTCTGCAGCTGGAAGGGCAGCACAAAGGACCAGCTGCGCTGCCCGGACTGATCGCCGGGCAGGGATTTGAGCTGGCTGTGAATGATCGCGGACAGCGCCGACTCCGTCTCCTGCCGCAGCGACAGCCAGGTCTCGATATCCGCGGGGCGCGTCCGGGTTTTGTTTACCTGGTCGAGGCGGGCGTCGATTCTACCCAGCAACTGCGAGAGCAGGGATTTCATATCGGCGGGAAGACCACTCGCAGCACCCGCACCCTGCTGCGCCAGGACTGCCTCATGATAGGTGCCAGAGCTGCGCAGGGCAGCCTCAAGCCCCGCCGGCGCGGTCAACTGCGCAGCCGGGGGCGTCAGGCGCAGGAGCTGGCGCACCACCGCAGCGAGCTCCGCGGGCAGCCGCGGCGCGGCGCTGGCGGC
>CAMYIZ010000022.1 GCA_947258585.1 uncultured Haliea sp.
CTGAAGGCAGCCGGGCCACGCAAGGCCGGGCCGCGCAAGGCCGGGCCGCGCAAGGCAGCGGGCCGGAAGGCGGCGTCGCGCAACGCTGCCAGCTGACATGACCCGTGTCGGGTTCTACGTGGTGCAGGCCGCCGACCAGACCCGGCGCCTGCGGGTGGCCGCCCGGCTGGCCGACAAGGCCTTTCAGCGTGGTCATCGCATTTTCATCAACGCCCAGGATGAAGCCCAGGCCCGGGCCCTGGACACGCTGCTGTGGGAGTTCCGCCCCGGCAGCTTTCTGCCCCACGGCCTTCCCGGGGAGCCCGGTTCCGAGCTCGTCGCGATAGGCTGGGGCCAGGAGCCCGAGGACCACGACGACCTGCTGATCAACCTGCAGCGGGCGATCCCTGCGTTTTTCAGCCGCTTTCACCGCGTCGCGGAAGTGGTGACCCAGGACCCGGAGAGTCTGGAGGCTTCGCGCGCCTCCTGGCGCTTCTATCAATCCCGCGGCTACGCGTTGGAAAAGCACGACCTCAGCGGCGTATAATCCCGCCCTTTTTGCAGCCGGACATCACAAACGATGGACAAGACCTTCCAACCCGCCAACATCGAGACCCGCTGGTACGAGCACTGGGAGCAGCAGGGTTATTTCCGGCCCCAGGGCGGGGAACGCAACTACAGCATCATGATCCCGCCACCCAACGTGACGGGCAGCCTGCATATGGGTCACGCCTTCCAGGACACCATCATGGATGCCCTGATTCGCTACCACCGGATGCTGGGCGACAACACCCTGTGGCAGGTTGGCTCCGACCACGCCGGCATAGCGACCCAGATGGTGGTGGAGAGGCAATTGGCGGCCGAGGGCAAGAACCGTCACGATCTGGGCCGCGATGAATTTATCTCGAGGGTCTGGGAGTGGAAAGCCCGCTCCGGTGGCACCATCACCAACCAGCTACGCCGCCTGGCGGCCTCCGTGGACTGGTCCAGGGAACGTTTCACCATGGACGAAGGCCTCTCCGACGCAGTGCGGGAAGTCTTCGTCCGTCTCTACGATGACGGACTGATCTACCGCGGCAAGCGCCTGGTCAACTGGGACCCGGTATTCAACACCGCCATTTCCGACCTCGAAGTGTTAAACGAGGAGGAGCAGGGCTCGCTCTGGCATCTGCGCTATCCCATCGAAGGCGATGAAGGCTTCCTGGTGGTCGCCACCACCCGCCCGGAAACCGTGCTGGGCGACACCGCCGTGGCCGTGCACCCGGAAGATGAGCGCTATCGCCATCTGGTTGGCAAGCAGGTGCGCCTGCCCATCACCGGGCGCCTGATCCCCATCATCGCCGACGACTATGTGGAGCGTGAGTTTGGCTCCGGCTGCGTGAAGATCACCCCGGCCCACGATTTCAATGACTACGAGGTCGGCAAGCGCCACAACCTGCCGCTGATCAACGTACTTGATCGCAATGGCTGCGTTCTCGGCGAGTTCACCGTGCTCACCTTCGAGGGCTACGCAACGGTACACGGCGAGAAAGGACCTGCCCAGTACGCCGGCCAGGACCGCTTTGACGCGCGCAAGCAGCTTGTTGCCGAGTTCGATCAATTGGGACTGCTGGAGAAAATCGAGCCGCACACACTGAAGGTTCCCCGCGGCGACCGCTCGGGGGCAGTGATAGAACCCTGGCTGACCGACCAGTGGTATGTCAGGGTGGAAGAGCTCGCCAGGCCCGCCATTGCCGCCGTCGAGGATGGCCGCATCCAGTTTGTGCCGAAGCAATACGAAAACATGTATTTTGCCTGGATGCGCGACCTCCAGGACTGGTGCATCAGCCGCCAACTGTGGTGGGGACACCGGATCCCGGCCTGGTACGACAGCCAGGGCAAGGTCTACGTTGGTCGCGACGAGGCGGAAGTGCGCAGCCGGTACAACCTGGATCCCGGCAGCAGCCTGCAGCAGGATGAGGATGTGCTGGACACCTGGTTCAGCTCCGCGCTGTGGACCTTCTCGACCCTGGGCTGGCCGGAAAATACGGAAGAACTGCAGCTCTTCCACCCGACCAGCGCGCTGGTGACCGGCTTCGACATCATCTTCTTCTGGGTCGCGCGCATGATCATGATGACCATGCACTTCCTCAAGCATCCCGATGGCAGCCCCCAGGTGCCCTTCCACACCGTGTATGTTCACGGCCTGGTGCGCGATTCCCAGGGCCAGAAAATGTCCAAGTCCAAAGGCAACGTTCTGGACCCCATCGACCTCATTGATGGCATAGAGCTCGAGCCCCTGGTAGAGAAGCGCACCGCCGGCATGATGCAGCCTCAGCTGGGGCAGAAGATCGCCAAACAGACCCGGGAGGAGTTCCCGGAAGGCATCGCCGCCTACGGTACCGACGCCCTGCGCTTCACCTTCTGTTCGCTGGCCTCCACCGGCCGCGACATCAAGTTCGATATCGGCCGCATCGACGGCTATCGCAATTTCTGCAACAAGATCTGGAACGCCGCGCGCTATGTCCTGATGAACTGTGAGGACCAGGACTGCGGCAGTGATCCCGCCCTGCCCGTGACTCTCAGCCTCGCTGACCGCTGGATAGCGTCCCGCCTGCAGCAGACCGCGCGGGAAGTAGAGCGCGCCATCAGCCAGTACCGCTTCGACCTCGCCAGCCAGGCGCTGTACGAGTTTATCTGGAACGAATACTGCGATTGGTATCTGGAATTGTCCAAGCCCGTGCTGTGGGACGAATCCGCCGCACCGGACTTGCAGCGAGGCACGCGCCGCACCCTGATTACGGTGCTCGAGGCCTCACTGCGCCTGCTACACCCCTTCATGCCCTTCATCACTGAAGAAATCTGGCAGCGAGCCGCACCGCTCGCGGGCATCGAAGGGCCCACCATCATGCTGCAACCCTATCCGCAGGGGGACGAGGCTGCCGTGGACACTGCCGCAAACGCGGATATAGAATGGTTGAAAAGCGTGATCATTGGCGTGCGCAACATCCGCGGAGAAATGAACGTGCCACCGGCCCGCTCCCTCACCCTGCTCTGTCGCAACGGTGGTGACAGCGATGCCAGGCGACTGCAGGAAAACGCTGCCTTTCTGAAGAAGCTGGCCAGGCTGGAGAGCATCGAATGGGTCGCCCCGGGGGCTGCGACCCCTGTCGCAGCGACGGCACTGGTGGGTGAACTAGAATTGCTGGTGCCGTTGGCTGGCCTGATTGACCGGGACAGCGAACTGGCCAGACTGGGGAGAGAGGTCGAGAAACTGGAAAAAGAACAGGCGCGACTCCAAGGCAAGCTGGGCAACAGCGGTTTTGTCGACAAGGCACCTGCCGAGGTCGTAGCCAGGGAGCGGGAAAAGCTGGCGGCGCAGGAGCAGGCGCTGGAAAAACTGCGCTTGCAGGTGGAGTACATCTCGCAGCTGTAAGCCCATTGGCCAGGCAAACAGGTTTCGGAACCCCGCGGCACCAGGGCGGCGGGAATAATAAAAAGCAGCAAGCTTCACCGAGGAAAGCGGTATGAGTGAACGTGTGAGCGGCACGGTAAAGTGGTTTAATAACGCCAAGGGGTTTGGTTTTATTACCCGGGAGGAAAGCAGCGACGATGTTTTCGTGCACTTTCGCTCCATTCAGGGAGAGGGTTATCGCACCCTGAACGAGGGACAGGCCGTTGAGTTCAGCCTGATTGAGGGCCCCAAGGGCCTGCAGGCCGAGGACGTGCAAAAGCTCTAACACAGCCATCCTGCGGCAGCACGGCAGCCGGGTTCCCCGATTGCCGCTCTGACCACTGCCGGGCCAGCGTGTTCGTCGCACCGCTTGGGCGAGGACTGCGCTCGCGCCGTTTTTCGGCGTTTTGCCCCCGGCAGGACAAGACCACCACCAGCACTGATGCCAACAAGATACGAGGACAACAATGCAGTTCAGCGCAAGATTCATCATCAGTATCGTTATCGCCGCAGCGGTTTCCACCATCGCCACCTACCTCCAGGGCGCCCCTTTCCCTGACCTGGCCTTGTTGGCCATGTTCAGCCTCGCCACACTTGCCACCGCCTTCGCCGTCAGCCTGATACCCCCCGCCACAGGTGCAGGCGCGGGTCCGAAAAAGACCAGGGTGAAAGCCGACAAGGCACCCGGCTCCCGCCGCGAGAACGGACGGGAACAGGGCACGGTGAAGTGGTTCAATTCCGCGAAAGGATTTGGCTTCATCACCCGGGATGACGGTGAGGAGATCTTCGTGCACTTCCGCGCAATTCGCGGCGAGGGGCGCCGCAGCCTGCATGACGGCCAGCGGGTCGCTTTCCATACTGCAAGTAGCAACAAGGGGCCTCAAGCCGAAGACGTGGAAGTCCTGGACGGGGCGAGCTGAAGTGGCCGGCAGCGGGAAAAAACCGGTAACCACCGAGCGCCGATTTCGCGGCATGATCATGCCCACCGCCGCCCATCCGGCCATCCGCCGGGTTCGGCGCCAGGGCCTGCAGCCCAGTATCCACGGCAACAAGCTGTGGAAATCCAGTTGCCTGCTGCTCGACTATCTCGGCAAACACACGCCCGAGCATCACCACCGGGTACTGGACGTGGGCTGCGGCTGGGGCATTGCGGGGTTGTGGTGTGCAGCCCGGCTGGGCGCCGAGGTGACATCCATGGATGCCGACCCGGATGTTTTTCCCTATCTGGATGCCGTCGCCGCGCTCAACGGGGTCCGCAGCCGGCACCTGGTAAAGCGCTTCGAGCAGCTGACCACCCGCGAGCTGGCGCAGTACGACCTGCTGATCGCCGCCGACATCTGTTTCTGGGACGACATGGTCAAGCCGGTGACCAACCTGGTAAACCGCGCGGTCAAAGCGGGGGTAAGACACATCGTCATTGCCGACCCGGAGCGGCCCACCTTTCTGCAGATGGCCCAGTCCTGCGTTGATCGGCATTACGCGGAACTGCTGCCATGGCGCTGCCGCGGCAGCGTCGAGGCCCGCGGTGCGCTTATGGTGATCGAAAACGCCTGATGGTCTCTGGGTCCAGATAGCGGTAACTGCGCTCGACATCTGCGGTCGCTACCGCTGACCCGCCCTCGAAACGCGGCCGAAAGCGGGTGGCGAGAAGACCGCGATAAAGCCGCATGGCGAAACCCTTCTGCCCCTCCTCCGACGCTGTCGTTTCGACATCCCGTGGACGCCCTGATGCGCTGACAGCAAAGCGTGCGACAACTGGCACACCACCCTCCCCGGGATCCCTGGAAAACGCGCCGTTGTCCGGCAGTTCCACCGGACTGCCAAACCAGTCCTGCAGCAGTGACTCCTGGCCTGTCTCCTGCAAGTGCCCGACCACCTCCCGATAATTCTCGGCGGCACGGCTGCGCAAGCCATTCCACTGGTGCCAGTCCGCCTGGGCCAGCAGCGCCTGTGCCCGCAGCTGCCCGGCCTGCGCCCCACCCAGGCTTGCAAAGCCGGACAGTAACTCATCGCCGCGGGCCACCGCCGTGCGCTGGATGGTCAGCAGGCGCTGCTCGTGGACATCCAGGTCCTGAACAGGCTCACTGCGGAAGGGAGCCGCGGAGGTGAAGCCACGCGATACGGAAACCGCCCTGGGCCTCACCAGCGCCTGGATCAGGTACAGGTTGCGCAGCTGGCTGTCCACCAGCTGCCAGTATGCCGCCGCATCGCGGTCTGGATCTGCGGCGGCCAGCAACTGCTCATTGGCTTCGTACAGGCGCAACAGACGGCGGTTGTCACTGCTGTCAAGCTGGCGCCGAAGTGCCTCCCGCTGCCAGCGAAAATATTCCGCCGCGGAGTCTGCATCCATGCTTCCGGAGACCGCCGACAGGCGGAAGAAATAATCATAGCGCGCGTCCAGTGCCCTCCAGTCGCCCAGGCTGCGATGTACCGCCAACAGATTGCGCAGCAGCGGCAACTGGTTTTCGCTGTAGAGCCCTTCGTTGACGCGCAATACGTGCAGAGCCCGTCGGTACAGCTGCTCCGCCTGCTCCGGCTCCCCGGCCTCGTACAGATACCTCCCAAGATCCATCAGCGGCTGCGCCAGGGCTTCGGCGTAGGGGCCGTGCTCCTGCTCAAGCGCAAGCAGGCGCTCGCGCTGGGACGCCACTGCCAACTGCCCGTCTGCCCGCGGCATCGACAATATCACCGGTGCTTCGTCGGGCCACTGACGGTCCACACGCACAAAGTATCGCCCGTAGGTATTCGCGGGCGCCGCCCAGGCGACGTCGTGCTGCAGCAGCGCCAGCAGCGCAAGCGCTGCCAGCTGCCGGGCATTCAGCCTTGGAATCACCACCTTTTCACCTCATTCTGCCCTGAACCACCGAGGCTACCGGGTAGAGTAGCCCCACCGCTTAATGATATAACGACAACGGGCACACAGATACTGGTGCCGCGACTGGACAAACAGGGTGGGACCGCATGAAGCAGCTTGGCATTCTCGACTCCGCCTTCATCAACATGGAGCAGCCAAACACCCCCCAGCACGTGGGTTCCCTGGGGATATATGACCCCTCGACCGCTGTTGGGGGCAAGGTCCGCTTCAAGCAGGTCATTGCCACCTTCGAGCGCAGGCTCGCCAACCAGCCGCTGTTCAGGACCCGCCTGGTACGTGTGCCCGGGGGACTGGACCGGCCCTACTGGGTCAAGGATGCGGGCTTCGATGTCGAATTTCATCTGCGCCACATCGCGCTGCCAAAACCGGGAGACTGGCGCCAGCTGTGCATACAGGTCGCCCGCCTGCACTCCCGCCCCCTGGACATGGGCAGGCCACTCTGGGAGGCCTGGATCATTGAAGGCCTGGACCGTATACCGGGACTGCCTGCGGGCAGCTTCGCCGTCTACACCAAGATCCATCACTCTCTGGTCGATGGCATGGCGGGAAACAGTATTGTCGCCCTGATTCACGATCTGGTTGCGGACCCCCAGGCGGACCCGCCGGAGGACCCGCCACAACTGGTGGACACGCAACCCAGTATTGCCGAGCTACTGGCGCGGGCTTCCATAAATGGCATCCGCAATGTGGCCGGCGTCGTCAGTGGAGGGATTGGCACCTCGGCCCAGCTGGCACGCTACCTCACAGCGGTGCTGCGCAAAGAAATGCCGCCTCCCGATATCAGCGCGCCCAAGACCCGGTTCAACCGGGCGGTTGGGCCGCACCGGGTGTTCACCGCCGCCGAATTCAGCCTGGAACGTATCAGGGCGGTGAAGGACGCGGCCGGGGTCAAGATCAACGACATCGCCCTCGCGGTCACCGGCGGTGCACTGCAGCGCTACCTGGCGGAGTTGGGCGAGGCGCCGGGAGCGCCACTGGCGGCGACGATACCACTGAATATGCGCACCCGGCGCGACAACAGTGATGACAATAACCAGGTAGGCTCGGTTTTTACCTCCTTGCACACTGATATCGCTGACCCGGCACAGAGGCTTCAGGCCATTCACCTGAGCGCGAGCGACGCGCAACGCTCCGGTGAAGCCAGTCCGATGGTCGATGTGCTGAAGCTTGCGGGTGTGTTCGCCCCCGCGCTGACCAGGCCCGTGCTGGGGTTCTGGGCACGCAACCATCTCTCGAGCTACCTGCCGGTAAACATCACCACGGTTGTCTCCAACGTCGCCGGGCCGGATTTTCCCCTGTACTGCGCCGGTGCCCGCCTGGTGGACTACTACGGCCTGGGAGTGCTGACCCCCGGACTGGGCATCTTCCACATGTTCTTCAGCTATTGCGGCAAAGTGACCATCTCGGTGCTCGCCGATCGCGATATGCTGCCCGAACCCGAGCGCTACCAGTCCTGTCTGGAGAGCGCCTTCGCGGAGCTGGAAGCGGCGGTACTGCCGCGGCCACGCAGGCGCCGCAGGCAAAAAAAACCCGCCTGACGGCGGGTTTGAAATTTCAATCAGTCTGGACCTGAACGGGGCATTCCGGGGCACAACCACCGGGATATCTCGTTGCATGGTGCTACTCTAGGAAAAGAACTAATATATATCCAATGTATTTTTGTTATGCCTGACATGAACTGAATTCATATCTAACATGGATACCCAGAACCTCTACAAGGTTGACCTGAATCTGCTGGTGGCCCTGCAGGCCCTGCTGGAGGAACGCAGTGTCTCCCGCGCCGCGGAGCGTCTGCACATCACCCAGCCGGCAATGAGCAAGACGCTCGCCCGCCTCAGGGAGCTGTTCGCTGACCCGCTGTTTACCCGCAGCAGCCGCGGCATGCAGCCGACACCGCGGGCCCAGGAACTGGCCACGGAACTCGGGGTGGCGCTTCACGATATCGCCAGGCTGGTGACCGGCTCCCATTTCGATCCCTACACCTACAGCGGAGAATTCACCCTTGCCCTGTCGGAATATATCGGCGTTGCCCTGCTGCCGAGCCTGATCCAGCGCCTGCATCAAGCCGCGCCCAGGCTGTCGATCCGCACCATCACCCGGGCAGAAAACCAGCTGGAACAGCTGGCCACTGGGAGTCTCGATTTCGCCATCCACATCGCCCAGGCCCACTATCCCGATGAGTTCCGCACTCAGGTTCTGGGAACCGCGCCTTCGGGTATCCTGGTCCGGGAAGGCCACCCCCTGTGCCAGGGAGAAATCAGCTGGGAGCGGCTGGCGCTGTACCCGGTGATCCGGGTCTATGTACCCGACCTGGAGCAGGCCGAACTGGCGCGCACCTCCGAGGCATTCATGCGTGTGCGCCATCCGCAGCAGGGCTCACTGGAGACCTCGCACCTGATGACCGCGATGGAGGTACTGCGCAATACCGACTACTTCCTGCCGGGACCCGCCTATGTACTGCAGAATTCCCATACCACCAACGGTATCGTTGCGCTGCGGACACCGCCCGGGAGTGACTACACCCTGAAGTACATGCTGGTCGCTCACCGGCGCACCGGGCACTCCCCGATGCACCAATGGCTGTGGGACCAGGTGCTGGACACCATCCGCGAAATGGCGGCGGAGAACCCGGTCACCCAGCACGTCCGTTATCCTGCTATCCTGAGGCCCCTGAATCTTCCCTGAACCGCAGCACTCCGGACCAAGCATGAGCAACAGCAAACGACGCGACATCCCGAGCTACACGACCCCGCTGATTGAAACCCACTGCCACCTCGATTACCTGGACCAGGAGCAGCTGACGCAGACCCTGGACCGCTCGCGGGAGGTCGGCATTGAACGGATCGTGACCATCGCGGTATCGGCGGCCAATCTCGACCGGGTTTTTGCCCTGACCCGGTGCGCGGACGATATCTGGGGCACCCAGGGCATTCACCCCCATGAGGCCGAGGGCTACGACAGTGCCGTCGCCAACACGATCCGCGAGCGCGGCGACGATCCGCGGATCGTCGCCGTCGGCGAAATCGGCCTCGATTATTTTTACGACCACGCTGACCGGGCTGTGCAGCGCCAGGCATTTGCCGCACAGCTGGCGCTGGCGGTCGAACTGGACCTGCCAGTGGTCATCCACACCCGGGAAGCGGACGATGACACCCGCGCGATCCTCGAGGAATTTGCCCCGGACCTGGCCCGCAAGGGCGTGATTCACAGTTTTACCTCCAGCCTCGAACTGGCCGAATTCTGCCTGGACAGAGGTTTCATGCTCGGATTCAACGGCATCACCACGTTCAATCGGGCGGACAACGTCCGCGCAGCGGTGGCGCTGACGCCGCTGGACCAGCTGGTGCTGGAGACTGACTCTCCCTACCTGACCCCAGTGCCCTACCGGGGCCGTCCCAACGCCCCGTTTTACCTGCCCTTTGTCGCCGAGCGGGTAGCCGAGGTGAAGCAATTGCCGGTGGAGGAGCTTCTCCAGGCGGCGCATCGGAACAGCCTGGCACTTTTTTTTGCCGATGAACCCGGCTGAGCGGCAACAAATTTGGCCAGGAAAGTTGGCCGGGAAGCCTGAACCTGCTGGCTGTCGATGGTAAACTGTGCGCCTTTTGCGCGCGGGCTGTGGCCCGCCACGACGACAGGACACTATGGACTATATAGTCGGCCAGCGCTGGGTAAGCCATGCGGATGCCCAGCTCGGGCTCGGAATTATTGTTGAAGTAGAGCCGCGGCGAGTCACCCTCAGCTTTCCCGCGGTGGGCGAAGAGCGCACCTATGCTGCGGACAGCGCGCCTCTCACCCGCCTGAGGTTCAAGGCCGGCGACCATATATCCACCTCCGGCAACCAAGAGCTGGTTATCACCGACGTGGTCGAGCGCGGCGGCCTGTTGCTCTACACCGGGACCGATCACCACGAACAGTCGATGACCATATCGGAGCTGGAGCTGGATGCTTTTGTCCAGATCACCACGCCCCAGCAGCGCCTGCTCAACGGCCATTTCGACAAGACCAGTGATTTCGCCCTGCGGGTCGCCACCCTGAACCAGCTCGACCGCCTGCAACGCTCCCCGGCCCGGGGCCTGATGGGTTCGCGCACCAGCCTGCTGCACCACCAGGTGTATATCGCCAATGAGGTCGGCCAGCGCCACGCACCCCGGGTCCTGCTCGCCGACGAGGTCGGCCTGGGCAAAACCATCGAGGCGGGCATGATCCTGCACCAGCAGCTGCTGACCGGGCGCGCGACACGGGTCCTGATTCTGGTGCCACAGACCCTGCTGCACCAATGGCTGGTGGAGATGCTGCGGCGTTTCAACCTGCACTTTTCCCTGTTCGATGAAGAGCGCCTGCAGGAGCTCTCCGGCGTGGATGAGTTCGGTGACGAGGCGCTGCCGGAGCTGTCGGAGTACAACCCCTTCGAGAGCGAGCAGCTGGTGCTCTGCAGCCTGGACCTGTTTCGCGAATACCCGGATCGCCAGCTGCAGGCCCTGGCCGCCACATGGGACCTGGTCGTGGTCGACGAAGCTCATCACCTGCACTGGTCACCCGAGACACCCGGCGAGGACTACCTCTTTGTCGCCGCCCTGGCGCGCCAGAACCCGGGCCTGCTGCTGCTCACTGCGACACCGGAGCAAGTCGGTGTCGACAGTCATTTCGCCCGCCTCCAGCTGCTGGATCCCGAGCGCTTCCACTCGCTGGAGGCCTTCCGAGAGGAGGAGCAGCAGTACCGGCGCTGGAGCGAGATGGCGCAGCAACTCGAGCAGGGCGAAACACCCGCAAATCTGCCAGCGGGGCTGGACCCTTCCGCCCCCGCTGCGACCCTGATCGAGCAGATCCTCGATCGCCACGGGACCGGCCGTGTCATGTTCCGCAATACCCGTGCGGCCATCAGCGGCTTTCCCCAGCGGGTCATGCACCGCTACCCGCTACCCGCACCCGACGCCTACAGCCACGCCAACAGTGATGTCCAGGAGGCGCTGCACCCGGAGTCGCCCTATCACGACGACAGCTGGCTGAGCTTTGACCCCCGGGTGGCGTGGCTGGAACAGACCCTGAAGCGCCTGCGTCCGGAGAAAGTGCTGGTGATCTGTGCGCGCGCCGCCACCGCGGTGATGCTGGAGCACTACCTGCACCTGCGCGCCGGCATCCGCTCCGCCGCTTTTTACGAGGGGCTCTCCATCATCGAGCGGGACCGCGCCGCCGCCTACTTCGCCGATGATGTGGCCGGGGCCCAGACCCTGGTCTGCTCGGAAATCGGCAGCGAGGGGCGCAACTTTCAGTTCGCCCATCACCTGGTCCTGTTCGACCTGCCACTGAACCCGGACCTGCTGGAGCAGCGTATCGGCCGTCTCGACCGCATCGGCCAGACCGAGGATGTGCAGATCCACGTCCCCTATATCCAGGGCAGCGCGCAGGAGACCCTGCTGGACTGGTATGACCGCGGCCTCGACCTGTTCCGGGAGAGCTGCTCTGCGGGCACCCTCATATTTACTCGCTTCGAAGCGCGCCTGCTGCCGCAACTGCGCCGGCGCACCGCGGATTTTGAGGAACTGCTGGTCGACACTGCGGCCTTCACCCTGGACACCCGACGCGAACTGCGCGAGGGGCGCGACCGCCTGCTCGAACGCAACTCGTGCAAGCCCGAGGTCGCGGCGGCGGTGATCGCAGAAATCGAGGCCAACGAAGACAGCGGCAAGCTGCAAAGCTACCTGGAGTCACTCTGTGAAGCCTACGGGGTGGAGCACGAACATCACTCCGAACAGACCCTGATCCTGCGTCCGACTGAGCATATGCTCACCGGCCATTTCCCCGGGATGCAGGAGGAAGGCACCACCGTCACCTTCTCCCGCGACAAGGCGCTGGCCCGGGAGGACCTGGCATTCCTGACCTGGGAACACCCCATGCTGGTGGAAGCCATGGACATGGTGCGCTCCACCGAGTTGGGCAATGCGTCCCTGAGCACCATCAAGCTCAAGGGCATCGCTCCGGGCACCATGCTGCTCGAGAGCATCTTCACCATCAACTGCATCGGCCCCCGGGAGCTGCAGCTGGAGCGTTTCCTGCCACTGTCGCCCCTGCGCCTGCTGGTGGATGCGCGCGGCAAGGACCTCGCCGGACTGGTGCCCCACGAGCGACTCAACGGTCTGGTGGAAAGGGTCAACAAGAACACCGCGCTGGCGATCATCAAGCAGGTCCACAGTGAGGTGGACGCGAAAATGGCCCTGGCCACGAAGCTGGCGGAAACCCGGCTGGCGCCCACCCTGGCAGACGCGGAGACGCGGATGCGCGAGGATCTTGGCGCCGAGCGGGAGCGACTGCAGGCGCTGCGGGCCGTCAATCCCTCCATCCGCCAGGAGGAACTGGATCATCTTGACTACCGGATAGAGGAGTGTGCTGTACACATCCGCCACGCCAGCCTGCAACTACAGGCCCTGCGCCTGATCATCACTACCTGAAGGCAATCAACCTACTGCAAGAAAAGGTCTATCCCACTATGGCAATCCTTCATCGCCTGGCCACCGGGCTACTACTGACACTGCTGGCAGCGGTTGCCAGCGCCGACTACCTCGAAACCAGCCACACGTTCCGGGAACAGCCCGCCAGCGAGGCCGACACCCTGGTGGTACTGGTACCGCTCAACAATACCGGCGACCTGCCGGGCTGGGGGCAGGATACCCGCAGCCAGGTCAGCCGCGCCCTCGCCGCCCAGGGCTTCGACGGCAGCATGGGCCAGCAGCTGGAGATCCTGGCGCCAGCAGGACTGCCGGTGGATCGCCTGATCGCTATCGGCCTGGGGGAGCCCGCCGAACTGGCGCGGGCCGACGCAGAGATGCTGGGCGCGAGCCTGGCCAACCACCTGAACCTGGGCAAGGCCCAAACCGTGCGAGTGCACTCGGGCCTGGTTTCCGATCCGCAGCTGAACACCGCTATCGTGACCGCAATGGCCCATGGTACGGACCTGGCCAACTATCGCTTCGATCGCCTCAAGACCCAACCCGAGCCGCGGCCGGCGCAGGCTTTCGAGTGGCTGGTGGCGGCACAGGACGCGGCGGAAGGCAACTGGCGGCAACTCCAGGCCCTGGCACAGGGTGTATTCACCGCCCGGGAGCTGACCAACCTGTCCGCCAGCGACGGCAACCCCGCCGCCTTCGCCGAATACATGCGCAAGCGCCTGCAACCACTCGGCGTCAAAGTGACCGTACTCGGTCCCCAGCAGGTGTTGAAAGCCGGCATGGGCGCCCTCTACGGCGTCAGCAAGGGCAGCCAGCACGGGGCTCACCTGCTTGTCGCCCACTGGCGCGGCAGCGACGACGCAGCCATCGCCCTGATTGGCAAGGGCATCACCTTCGACAGCGGCGGTTACAACCTGAAGACCGACGCCGCATCCATCCTCGCCATGACCGGCGACAAGGCCGGCGCTGCCGCCGTGGCGGGCACCATTGAAGCGCTGGCCCTGCAAAAGGCCAGGGTGAATGTGGTCGGTATCATGCCGCTGGCGCAGAACGCGATTTCCGGCACCGCCCAACTGCCGGGGGACGTGGTGACCGCTGGCAACGGCATGACGATTGAGGTCGTCAATACCGATGCCGAGGGCCGGCTGGTGCTGGCGGATGGGATCTGGTACGCACGCGAGCACTTCCAGCCCCGGGTTGTTGCCGATATCGCCACCCTGACCGGCTCCAAGGTGCGCGCCCTGGGACGCGACTACGCCGCGGTGTTCAGCGAGGACCACAGGCTCATCGAGACCCTGGAGGCGGCGGGAGAGCTGACCCGGGAGCGGGTCTGGCAGTTGCCGCTCAAACCCTATGAGAAAATCATCGACAGCCAGGTAGCGGACATGAAGAACGCCGGCGAACCGGGCGCCCAGGCCGGGGCTATATTCCTCCAGCGCTTCGCCGGCGACACCCCCTGGGTGCACATCGACATGGCCGGCAACGGCCGCTACGAGGCGACCAGCCTGCCTCCGCTGGTCGGCGCCACCGGTTACGGTGTGCGCCTGCTCACCGAGTGGGTGAAACTGTACTCAGCGGACCAGGGCTAGACGCTCAGGCCTCCGCGACCATGCCGCCGTCCAGCACCAGCACATGGCCCGTCACCCAGGCCGAGGCCCTGGAACTCAGGTAAATAGCGGTGCCGGCGGCATCCTCCGGGGAGCCCATGCGGCTGATCGGGAAGGCCTTGGCGATCTCATCCTCGTGCCCCGCCATGTGCGCGGTCATCTTGCTCGGAAACAGGCCCGGGGCAATGGCGTTGACGTTCACCTGCTCCCGCGCCAGTTCGGCGCCCATGTGCCGCGTGAGCTGGTGCACCGCCGCCTTGCTGGCGCAGTAACCATAGTTCGTCATGTGGCTGTTGGTAATACCGTTCACGGACCCGATATTGATCACTCGCGCCGGATCCGCGGCTGTACCCGCAGCCCGCAGCGACGGCAGCAACTGCTGGGTGAGGAAGAAGATCGACTTGACGTTGAGGTCCATCACCTTGTCCCAGCCGCTCTCGGGAAACTCATCGATGCTCGCACCCCAGGTGGCCCCGGCGTTATTGACCAGGATGTGCAGCGCCGGCTCACGCTCGCGAATCTCGGCGGCAAAGCGGGTGACTCCCTCCACGGTGGACAGGTCCGACGCCAGGGCAATGCACTCGCCCTGCCGGGAAAGTTCGGCGGCGGTTGCCTGCAGTTCATCCTCGCGACGGGCCGTGATGTAGGTGCGCACGCCGTTGGCCACAAAACCCTCGGCAATCATCGCACCAATGCCACGGGATCCCCCCGTTACCACCGCCACCTTGCCACTGACATCAAACAGGTTTTTCATTGCTTTCCTCCGATTTATACCATTTCACAAGCGGGCGTTTGCACGCCCATCAGCGCGCTACAACCCCGGCGGCACGCAATGCCTTCAGCACCTCGCCGCGGGTATCTGCCGGGTCAATCACCGCGTCGATTTCCAGGAAGGAAGCCGCCTCAGTCGCCTTCCCCGACTCGTACAGGCGTGCCACCAGTTGCTCGAACAGCGCCTCGCGTTCCGCGGGATCGGCAATCGCTTCCAGCTCCTTGCGGTACCCGAGCCTGACCGCACCCTCCAGGCCCATGCCACCAAATTCGCCGGTCGGCCAGGACGCCGAATACACCGGGGCCATGAAACTGCCGCCCGTCATGGCCATGGCGCCAAGGCCGTAGCCCTTGCGCAGAAAAATGGCCACCACCGGCACGGTCAGGCTGGCGCCGGTCAGGAACAGGGCGGACATGCGACGCACCGCGGCTTCCTGCTCGCTGGCCGGGCCCACCATAAAGCCGGGGGTGTCAGTCAGGGAGAGTACCGGCAGGCCAAAGGCATTGCACAGCTGCAGGAAGCGGGCGGCCTTCTCCGCGGACTCGGCATCCACGGCACCCCCCAGCTGCTGGCAATCGTTGGCGATCAGCGCTACCGGCATGCCCTCAAGGCGGATGAAACCGGTGATGATGCCGCGGCCGTAGACGCGGCGCAATTCAAGGAAAGAGCCGCTGTCGGCAATGATCTCGATCACCTTGCGCACCGGGTAGGCCCAGCGCCGGTCCGCGGGAATCAGGTCTCGCAGCGGAAGCTGATCGCCACAGTCCCAGGCGGCGACCGGCCCCTGAAAGTAACCCAGCAACTGGCGCGCCAGCACCGTTGCCTGGGCCTCGTCGTCCGCGGCGATATCGACCACGCCGTTTTTCAGCTGCACATCAATAGGGCCGATGGCCTTCGCCTCGACTTTGCCCAGGCCGCCACCCTCGATCATGGCGGGACCGGCCATGCCGATCCAGGAACTGCGGGTGGCAATGGTAAAATCGGCGCAACCAAACAGGGCCGCATTGCCGGCGAAACAGTAGCCGTTGTTGACCGCAATACGCGGCACCTTGCCCGCGAGCCTGGCCCAGGTCCGGAAAGAATGCAGATGCAGGCCGGCGATCTGGGTCAGTACATCGGTGTCACCGGGGCGTCCACCGCCGCCCTCGGTATACATGACAATCGGCAGGCGGTGCTGCTCCGCGAGTTCGCACAGACGGTCCAGCTTGCCGTGGTGGAAAAAGCCCTGGGTTCCCGCGAGTACCGCGTAGTCGTTGACGACTACAGCCGCCCGCGCCGCGGTGCTGCCGACGCGATCCGCGTTGATGGTAGCCGTGCCGGTGATGATGCCGTCGGCGGCGGTGCTGGACTGCAGTTCCCGGTAGTCGCGACGGTTGCGCTGGGCCGCCACCGCGAGCTGGCCGTATTCCTGGAAGCTGTCCGGGTCTACCAGATCTGCCAGGTTCTCCCGCGCGGTACGATAGCCGGCCGCGTGGCGACGCTGCCGGGCTTCGGCACGACCCGCATCCAGGGTACGCAGTAATCTGTCCCGCAGGGCCTGCAGTTCCGGGCGCGGGCTGTCATCCAAGACGGAGCCCTCGCTGGGGGACCGGCCGCGCCATTCAGCCCTGCTGCTTCTGCTGTTTGCCGCGGGCGGTCACAGCCTGCCGCTGGGCGGCGATATCCTCGCCCGAGACCCGGCTGTTGGCATGAGTCATGACCTGCTTTTCCATCGCCAGGCCGGCCCCCAGGGTCATCTCCAGGCCATCGTTAACCAGGGCCTTGTAGGCCTTCACCGTCCAGGGTACGCAGCTGGCAATGTCCTCGGCCAGCTGACGGCAGGCACCCGCCAGGGCATCCGGCGCCACCACCCGACTGACCAGACCCCAGGCATCCGCCTGCTGGGCGCTGATGAAGTTGCCGCTGAAATGGGCCTCCCGGGCACGGCTGTGGCCGATGATGCGAGCCAGCTTCTGGGACAGGCCCCAGCCCGGCGCCAGCCCCACCCGACAGTGGGTGTCGGCAAACCGCGCCTCGGAAGAGGCAATGAGAATGTCCCCCATCAGCGCCAGCTCGAAGCCCCCGGTGGCGGCGACACCGTTGATGCCCATAATTATGGGCCGGTCGAAGGCGCGCAGCGCGGCGTAGATATCGTTGTCTCCGTGAATCGCAAAAGCCCCCAGCCCCTGTGGATGGCTGCTGAGCGCTTTCAGGTCCAGCCCGGCGCAGAATGCCCGGCCCTTCCCGGTCAGGATGACGGCGCGGACTTCCTTGTCCGCCTGCAGCTCGCGAAACGCGGTACAGAGGTCGCTGAGCAGTGTTGGCGACAGGGCGTTCATCGCCTCGGGGCGATTGAGAGTAAGCGTGACCACCGAGCCATCCCGCTCGAACAGCAGTTCAGCCTCCGCCATGTTCGCCTCTCCTATTTACCCTGCCACTGGGGGGCACGTTTCTCCGTAAAAGCCGCCACGCCCTCGCGGGCATCGGCGCTGGCAATACAGATTGCCTGCAAACGCGCCTCTTCGGAAATGGTGTCAGCCACACCCTGCTCAATGGCGAAATTGAGCGCCGCCTTGGCGTGGCGCAGGGCCAGGGGCGCCTTCCCGGCCAGCTCCTGCGCCCACTGCAGCGCCTCCTCCAACAGGGACTCCGCAGCCACCACCCGGTTGCAGAGACCCAGCTCCCGACAGCGTTCCGCAGGCAGTTTCTCGCCGGACACAATCAGTTCATAGGCGCGCTTGCGACCCAGGGTACGGACCAGGTGCCAAGTGGCGCCGCCATCGGGCACCAGGCTGATGGCGGCGAAGGCCTGATAGATGTAGGCGTTCTCGGCCATCAAGGTGAGATCACAGACCATGGCAAAGGAGCTGCCGACACCTGCCGCCGCGCCATTGACCGCGCTTATCCAGGGCTTGGGTGCCTCGGCAATGGCCATCAGGATGGGCTTGTACTCGGTGTTCAGCTGTTTTTCGACGTCGAAATCATCGCCCGCCACTTCCGACAGGTCGGCACCGGCGCAGAAAGCGCGCCCCGCACCGGCCAGAACCCCGACACGAATGGCGGCGTCTTCGTTGACTTCCTGCACTGCCTGCAGCAAGTCGCGCCGCAGCGCGGCATTGAATGCGTTGAGGCTGTCGGGGCGATTCAGGGTCACCAGGGCAACCTGTCCGTGCCGGGTTACCGTGACTGTTTCATAGTTGGCCATTTGGACTCCTCGTAATTGATGCTGCCGCTGTCAACCCAACGTACCCGAGTCACGCAGCTTTCTGATTTCGCTCTCCGCAAAACCCATCGCCGCCAGCGTTTCCTCGGTGTCCTCACCGAGACTGTGGGGACCGTGGGCAACCTGCGACGGCGTCCGGCTGAAGCGCGGCGCCGGCGCCGGCTGGGTCACTCCATCCATTTCGATATAAGTGTTGCGGGCCACGTTGGCCGGGTGTTTTGGCGCGTCCACGAATGACAGCACCGGCGCAAAACAGACGTCCGTGCCCTCCATGATCTCGCACCACTCCGCCTGGGTCTTGCGCTTGAAAACCGCCGCCAGCTTGTCCGTGAGTTCCGGCCACAGGGAGGAATCATTCTGGTTGCCGAACTCGTCTTCCGGCAATTCCGCCAACTGTTTAAGCAGGGCATAGAACTGTGGCTCGATCGAACCCACCGAGATGTACTCGCCGTCTGCACACTCATAGGTATCGTAGAAATGCGCTGCCCCATCCAGCAGGTTGGCCCCGCGCTGGCTGGCATCCCAGCCGCCGATGGCGTGGAAACCGTGGAACATCCACATCAACTGGGCAGCGCCGTCGACCATCGCCACGTCGATGACCTGGCCCTTGCCGGAGTTCGCGGTTTCCAGCAAGGCCGCCAGCACGCCGTTGACCAGCAGCATGCCGCCACCGCCCATGTCGCCCACCAGATTGAGCGGCGGCACGGGCTTCTGCCCCTTGCGACCAGTGGCAAACAGCGCCCCGGTGAGGGAGATATAATTGATATCGTGCCCGGCGGCGTGCGCCAGCGGACCTTCCTGGCCCCAGCCGGTCATGCGCGCGAACACCAGTCGCGGATTGCGCTGCAGGCAGGTCTCAGGGCCGACGCCCAGCTTCTCGCAGACACCGGGACGATAGGGATCGATCAACACATCCGCGTTCTCGATCATCCGCAGCAGGGTCTCCACCCCTTCAGGCTGTTTCAGGTTGAGGACCACGGACTTCTTGCCGCGGGCGCTGACATCGCGCGTCTGCTTGGGGTCGGTGCCGTTGGCTCGCTCGATGCGAATCACTTCCGCACCCATATCGGCGAGTATCATCCCGCCCATGGGGGCGGGACCGATACCCGCGAGCTCAATCACGGTGAAGCCGTTCAGTGGTCCCATGATCGAGCCCCCTTAACGCGGCTGCATGCGGATGGCGCCGTCGAGACGGATACACTCGCCATTCACGTAGTCGTTTTCAGCGATAAAGATCGACAGGTGGGCAATTTCCTCGGGCCTGCCCAGACGACGTGGGTAACACACGCTGCTCTCCAGGGATTTGTAGGCCTCTTCCGGCAGCGATTCGAACAACGGCGTGTGAATCAGGCCGGGCACAATGGTGTTGACGCGGATGCCGTAGCTCGCCAGGTCACGGGCCATGGGCAGGGTCATGCCAACGATGCCGCCCTTGCTGGCGCTGTAGGCCAGCTGGCCGACCTGGCCCTCCATGGCGGCAATGGATGCCGTATTGATGATCACGCCGCGGCCGCCGTCTTTGTTGATCGGTTCGTTCTTCGCCATCTGCTCCGCCGCGTAGCGCGCCACATTGAAGGTTCCGACCAGGTTCACGTTGATGACCGGCATGAACTGGTCCAGCGGGAACGGGCCATTCTTGCCCAGGGTCTTGCAGGCGCTGCCGATACCGGCGTAGTTGTTGCAGATGTGCACGGCGCCGAACTTCTCGACTACCCCCGCAACTGCTTCACGGACCACGTTCTCGTCCGCCACGTTGACGCTCCAGAAGCCAACCTTGTCGGCGCCAAGCTGATCGATAAGCGCTTTGGCGTTGGCCTCGTTGAGGTCAAAGATGGCAACCTTGGCGCCCTTCGCCACATAGGCCTCGACGGTGGCGCGGCCAAGCCCGGAGGCCCCGCCGGTTACGATGGCTACTTTTCCTGCGAGTTCCATGCTCTTTTCTCCTTGTGCGATTGATCAGAAATTGCGTGTATTGAACGGTGTGTAACTGTCAGACAGGCAGTCCCGACTGATGATGATTTTCATGACCTCGGAACTGCCCGCGTAAATTGTGGCGATCTTGGCGTCCGTACACTGGCGACTGATGGGGTACTCATCCATGAACCCGGCGCCGCCGTGCAGCTGGACCCCGAGATCCGCCGAGGCCACCTGCAACTCGCTGGTGACCAGTTTCGCCTTGGCGGCGTCCACCGCCGTCAGGGCGCCATTATTGAACGCCCGGACGCACTGGTCGACATAAATTTGCGCAATATCCAGCTGCGTGCGCATCTCGGCCAGTTTGAACTGGGTATTCTGGAAGGCCGCCAGGGGCTTGCCGAATACCTTGCGCTCGCGCACGAATTCGGCGGTCAGGTCCCAGGACAGCTGGGCCGCGGCCAGGTAGCCGCAGGCGCCGATCAGGCGCTCCTCCGCCAGGCCTTCCATCAGATAGATGAACCCCTTCCCCGGCTCACCCAGTACATTGGCCTTGGGTACCTTGACGTCGTTGAAGAACAGCTCGGCAGTGTCCTGCGCCTTCATGCCCATCTTCTTCAGGTTGCGGCCGCGCTCGAAGCCTTCCATGCCCCGCTCCACAATGAACAGGGTCATGTGGTGAGGATTGTTCTCGGGGTCGGTCTTGGCCGCCACAATCACCACGTCAGCGTTTATGCCGTTGGAAATGTAGGTCTTGGAACCATTCAACAGCCAGTGATCGTCTGCCTCCACTGCCGTTGAGCGCATGCCGGCGAGATCGCTGCCGGCATCCGGCTCGGTCATGGCGATGGCCAGGATGGTCTCCCCGCTGATACAGCCGGGCAGGAAACGCTGGCACTGCTCCTCACTGCCGAAGCGGGTAAAATAGGGGCCGACCAGGCGACCGTGCAGGGTGCTGTACCAGTCGCCCGCACGCGCGTAGGCGGTTTCCTCAATGATCACCTGCTCGAAGCGAAAATCGGGGTCTCCCATGCCGCCGTACTTCTCCTCCGGCCAGACCATCAGGAACCCCTGCTCCCCCGCCTTGCGAAATGCGGAGCGGTCGACGATTCCGGCCTCTCGCCAGGCCTCCATATGTGGCACAATCTCGGCAGCGAGGAATTTTCGATAGGCATCTCGAAACATGTTCTGTTCATCGGTGAAGTCGCGTTGCAGCATGTCTGTTGCCTCTGATGGATAAGATAAGTGCACCTGCCAGTATGTGCAGCGGCGCCAACGCCAGCAATGACCTGTGCCGACAAATAAATTGACCTAAACTGACAGCGCCAGTAGACAGGGCCCAAACCACCCATGCACATCAGTTTCGCCGAGCATATCGTCTTCGCCCACTACGGCATGGTAGTCGCACTCGTCTGCGCCCAGATGCTGGTGCTGTACGCCCTGAGCGATGTCGCGCGGCCGCCGGCGGGGCTTGGATTCTACAGTGTCTACTTCATGACGGCACTGCTGGCCTGGATCGCCTTCACGGTAGCCGAGGTCGCCAATCTGGCGGTGGCGGTGAATGTGCCGGCAGTGGCCGCAATGATCAGCAGCTACCTGCTGTTGTTGGCCGTCATGCAGCGCTCGGACATACGGCGTGGCCGCTACGCCATCGGCGCCGCCTCCGCCTGTGCCTGCCTGGCCGTCTTTTTTCTCGATCCCGCACCCATGCTGCAGGTCTACGGGGCCGCGACAGCGCTGGCATGGGGAACGCTGGCCGCGATCTCCGGCATTCGGGGCCTGCACTCACGCAACGCTGGCGACGGCATTATCAGCCTGGGCGGCGCGGCCATGCTGGGCGCGATGCTGGCCTTTCTCCTGACCTTTCTCCCCGGCCGCACGGATCCAGCCACCACGTCCGGAATTGCCTACGCCCTGCACAGCGGTGCTCACGTGCTGGTGATAATCGGTTTTCTTACCAGCATTGTAGTCGACCAACGGCATCAGCTCCTGCGCCAGAACACCCTGGACCCTTTGACCCGCCTGCTCAATCGCCGCGGGCTGGAGCAAGCCCTGCATGTCACCCTCGCCAATGCCTGCCGCCACGGGCAGACCACCGCGGCGGTGATGCTGAACATCGACCACCTGCAACGGCTCAATGACCACTTCGGCGCGGACACCGGCGACAAGGTGATCCAGCAGGTGTCCCAGTGTCTGGAAGCCGAGTGCCGCGCCAGCGACGTTGTCTCCCGCTACGACGGCGACACCTTCCTGGCGATACTGCCCAATTCGGATCTGGCAGCGGCCAGGAAGCTGGCGGAACGTATCCGCGGTCACCTCGCGGCCGCCGTACTCCAGGTGGCAGACCAACCGGTAGCGGTTACCGTCAGCCTGGGTATCGCCGAGGCACTGGGGGCCACCAGCCTGGACCGTCTCTGCAAGGACGCGGAGCTGGCCCTGCAGCTGGCCAAGCGGGGCGGCCGCAATCGGGTGGCAGCCGTCGAGCACCGCGCGGTCCAGCTCAGCAACCATCCGGCGAGGCCCTGAATGCGGGAACTGTCGATTTCCGTCTACTTTGCCCGCGCGGTGTTGCGCAACGCTGTGGCCATCGGCCTGGACCCCATGCAGCTGCTGCGCAAGAACCGGATATCTCCCCGCCTGTTGCTGGAGGAAGGTGCGCGCATCTCGATTGAGCGCTTCGCTGACCTGCAGGTCAGCACCATGCTGGCGATGAACGACGAAGCCCTGGGCTACACCAGCCGCCGCCTGCCCATCGGCACCTGGTCCATGATGTGCCACGCGGTCATAGGCTGCGAAACCCTGGGGCAGGCGCTGAACCGCTACTGCCGCTTTTTCCAGCTTTTTGAAGCGACACCCTTTCCCGCGCTCGTGGAGGAGGCCGACCTGGTCAGGTTGCGGCTGCAACACGAAGGGCACGTGCCGCCTCAGCCCTACCCGGTCGAACTGATGCTGTTCAATGCCCACCGGTTCGGCAGCTGGCTGGTGCAGGAACACCTGCCGCTGCAGGTCGTCAACCTGGCCTATCCGCCCGCGGCGCGGCAGGAGGACTACCGGCGCATGTTCCTCGCCAATCCCGTCCATTTTGACAGCGAACACTGTGAACTGGTGTTCTCCGCGACGCTGATGGACCGGCGCATCAGCCAGACTGAGCAGAGCCTGCGTCACTACCTGCGGCATCCGGTGCTGATGATGCTGACCCAGGATTTTTCTCGCAATAGCTGGACCACACGGGTTCGCGACCAGATACGCTACAGCCTGCACGACATGCCGGAACTGGCTGCTGTGGCGGAGACACTGGACATTCACCCGCAGACTCTGCGTCGACGCCTGTCGGCAGAAGGCACGACCTTCAAGGACATCAAGAACCAGCTGCGGCGGGACACCGCGCTGCATTACCTCGGCAAGCAGGGTCTCTCAATCGAGGAAATCGCCTGCCGCTCGGGCTTTTCCGAATCCAGCGCGTTCATCCGCGCCTTCAAGGGCTGGACCGGCGTTACCCCGTACACCTACCGCAAAGGTCTCTGAACCCGCCGCTGTGCTCGCGGGCACCTACTCGTCTATAGTGAGCAGGCACCACCACCCGCAGAAACGAAAGGAGAGCATTGTGCGTATCGCTTTACGAGGCCTGGCATACAGCTATATCGCCTACCTCGTGGTCACCTTCCTGGTCCTGCTGCCGGCCCTGAACTTCCTTCCGCCCTGGCTGGCGAAGGAGCACTGGGGCCGCACCCTCACCACCGAGCTTGTCCTCTTCAATCCCTTCACCCTGGCCCTGGAGGCGCGAGGGGGCGCCCTGAGCGAGCCGGACGGGAGCGAATTCCTGGACTTTGAGCGGGTCGAGGCCAACCTTTCCCTGGCCAGCCTGATCCAGTCCGGAGTGGTGTTCGACAGGGTGACGCTGAAGGCGCTGAACGTTCATTTGCAGCGCTTTGCCGACGGCAGCCTGAATATCAGCGACCTGCTGCCCGCGCCGTCCACGGCCGCAGCACAGCCCGCGACCGAAGCCGGCGAGTTGCCAGCCCTCCACATCAGCGCACTGGACTTGAGCGCAGGGCGCATCACAATCACCGACCACCAGCACCCCGGAAGCTTCAGCACTCATCTTGCGGCACTTGAGCTGGCGGTCACCGGACTGTCCACCGTTGCCGCAGCCGGCCAGGCCTACCGCCTGGCTGTCCAGAGCGAGGGCGGGGGACGCCTGCTGGTGCAGGGTGAGCTGTCCCTGGCCGCGGGCAGCAGCAGCGGCAGCCTGGCCGTGGACAGTGTTGACCTGCGCCCCCTCTGGCGGTTCGCGGAGCCGTGGCTTGCCTTCGAGCTCGACAGCAGCCATGTCAACCTGTCACTGCAGTACGCTGCCAACTGGCAGGACGGGCCGGACTTCACCGTGAACGACGGCAAGCTCGAGCTCATCGGCACCCGGATTGGCCCCCGCGCGGGCAGCGACCTGCAGGACACTGGCATGGCCATCGACGCCCTGGTGGTGAGCGACATCAGCGTCGACGGGGAACAGAAAACGCTTGGCGTCGGGCGCGTAACCGTCGATGGGCTGGCGCTGAGCGGCCGCAGCGAGGGGAGCAGGGTGAGCCTGGCGGAGCTGTTCGCGCTGCCGGCAAGCGCAGCGAGTGAGGACCAGGAGCCAGAGTCGGCCACCCCCTGGCGTCTGCGGCTGGGGCTGTTCCAGCTACGCGACAGTGAAATCGCCTGGCGCAGCGAATTCACCGAGCCCAGCCTGCTGACAGTGCGGCCACTGACCGCTGAAGTGCGCGATATTCGCTGGCCCACCGAGGGCGCGAGCCCCCTGACCCTGGCCCTGCGGGTCAACGATCTGGCCAGCCTGGAAGCTGAGGGCGGCGTGGACGCCGGCACCGGCAGCGTTGAACTCGCTTTCCAGCTGCAGGGGCTGCCGCTGGGCTGGCTCGAGCCCAACCTCCCGTCGGTCCTGCAGGCTGCCATCAGCAGCGGAGAAGTGCGCACCGCCGGCAGCATCACGCTGGAAGAATTCCAGCCGGCAACGCTCGCGCTGGAAGGCGCCGTAACCCGGTTTGCCATGGTCCTGCAGGGCGCAGAGGACGCCCTCACCCTCTGGGACAACCTGCACTGGGAAGGGCTGGCAGTGGACATGCGGGAACGCAGCATCAACCTGGCGGAACTGCACCTTGAGGGCTACCAGGGCCGCCTGCATATCCAGAAAGACGGCAGCATCAACCTCCAGCGCCTGCTGGAGCAGGAGGACCCGGGTAGTCCAGAGCCAGCGCCCGACGCTGCGCCAGGCCCAGCGCCTGGGTCCGGGCCCGAGCCCGCAGAAACCGCGCCCTGGCGGTTCAGCGCCCCGGCGATTTTCATCGCCAACAGCGCCCTCGATTTCCAGGACGAATCGCTACCGATCCAGTTCCGCACGGTCATCGGCGATCTCGATGGCACCCTGACCAACCTCAGCAGCGACCCCGCGCAACAGCTGCAGGTGGACCTGAAGGGCTCGGTTGACGGCTATGCGCCGGTCACCCTCACCGGCACCGCGAGCCCCCTGCGGTCACCGCCTGCGCTGGACCTGGAACTGGATTTTCGCGGTGTCGATATGTCACGCCTCACACCCTACTCTGGTACCTACGCCGGCTACGCGATTGAGCGCGGGACCCTGAATGCCACGCTGGGCTACAGCCTGCAGAACGCCCGGCTGCAGGGGGACAACCGGATCGTGATCAAGCAGCTCAAACTGGGTGATCGAGTGGCGAGCGACAAGGCCCTGAACCTGCCCCTGCGCCTGGGCATCGCCCTGCTCACGGACAGCAACGGGGTCATAGACCTCGCGGTACCGGTGAGTGGTGACGTCAACAATCCACAGTTCAGCCTCGGCAGCGTGATCGCCGGCGCCTTCACCAATCTGCTGACCCGGGCGATCACTGCGCCCTTCAGCCTGCTCGCCAGCCTGGTTGGCAGCAGCGAGGATCTGCAGACCGTGGACTTCGCCGCCGGCGGCAGCGAACTGGACAGCCACGGGAAAATCAAGCTGCAGGACCTGGCCGCCGCCATGCAGCAGCGACCCGGCCTGCGGCTGCTGATTGAGGGGCGCATCGACCCGGCAACCGATCGCGCCCGCCTGCAGGAACAATTACTGCAGGCTGCACTGCTGGGACAGGGGCTCAGCACCGCCGATATCAGCGAGCGCAGCGAGGCCTGGGAAGTCGCGATCGCCGAGCGCTACGCCCGGCTCGATGAAGTGCCAGCGAAGGACCCCGAAACTGCCGCTCCGTCCCTGTTGCAGCAGGCCCGCACCCTGCGTGACCAGTGGCCGGTGCCGGACAGCGCGCTGGCAGCGCTGGCCAGTGATCGCGCGGCCAGCTGCAAGCGTTTCCTGGTCAACGAGGGCGAAGTAGATCCGGAGCGCGTGGTCGTGGCTCCTCCGCCGCAGCCCGGGGCTGAGGTGAACACCTTCAGCGGAGTGGAACTGGCAGTGGAAACCTGAGGTCTCGCCTCAGGCCGCGGGCAGCAGCGGCGCGTTGCAGTAACGGCACAGGTAGCGCGCCCGGCCCTCACACATCCGTCTGTGGCGCACGGTCGTCACCGCGTGCTCGCGGCAAGCGCAGCGATAGGCGTGGCGCCGCTGGCGGCGCACCGGGACCCCGTCCAGATCCAGCTTGAAGGTGACCTCCGGGGGCAGGCCGAAGCCCCGCATCACCCGCTGCCACTCCGGCCCATGGGGGCGCACCCGACGGCGGTGACGCTGGCAGTACACCGCGTAGTGCGCCACTTCATGCGGCACCGTGAATTGCAGGCTGTCCTCGAAGTGGCGGGCAAAAATCCAGGGGTTGAAGCGAATCCAGCACTCTTCGCCCCGGGCCCGGAACATGCCGGCAGTAGCGCCGCCGAGGTCAAACAGCACGGGCACCGGCTTCAGCGGCAGGGCCACCAACTCTGCCGCGCGCTCAATCCAGGCTTCGGTGGCAACCAGTACCTGAGCCCGCTGCTGCGGGTCGATCGGGCGCACCCGCTGCGGGTGATCTGGGTTGTCGGGGCGGATCATGACGGCAAGTCTACCCGGATCCGGGCAAGAGGTTAATGGGCCCGCTCCCGGCACAGCTGCAGCCAGAGCCGGAGCCCCGCGGTGTGGTACTTGTGGCGGTGCAGGACAATATTGAGCTGGCGGCTGAAATCGCGCCCCGGCACACGCAGCGGCACCAGGGAACCGCGGGCGAAGGCTTCCTCCAGACTGATCCGGGACAAGCACCCCACCCCCAGGCCCGCCTCCACCGCCCGCTTGATCGCTTCCGTGTGCTGCAACTCCAGCACCACCCGCAGTTCCGGCAACAGGCCGTGCATGGCCCGCTCAAAGGTCTGCCGGGTACCGGAGCCGGGTTCGCGCACGATCCAGTCCAGCTGCAGCAGGTCCCGGTCACTCAGCGCCCGGCGCCGCGCCAGCGGGTGGCCCGGCGCGGCGAACACGACCAGCTCATCGGCCTGCCAGTGTTCGCTGTGCAAATCCGCATGCACGAATTCACCCTCTACCAGACCGATATCCAGATCAAAATTTGCCACGCCTTCCGCGATCGCCGCTGTGTTGGCTACCGTCAGGGCGACATCCGCACCCGGATGACGCTGGCGGAAATCCGCGATCATGGGCACCGCCAGGTAATTGCCGATGGTCAGGGTCGCGCCTACCTGCAGGCGGCCGCTGACCTCATCCCCGGCCAGGGACTGCTCAAAGGCCCTGGCGCGGGCCAACAGATCCTCCGCGGCCGGGCGCAGCTGGCGCCCCAGCTCGCTCAGGCGCAGGCGCTTGCCGATACGGTCGAACAGCTGGACATCAAACTGCTGCTCCAATTCGCGCAGTGAACCACTGGCCGCAGACTGGGACATGGCCAGACTGGCGGCGGCGCGACTCACGTTTTCATGGTGGGCCGTGGCGAGGAATACTTCCAGTTGCCGCAGGGAATAGCGCACGAGCCACTCCTATATCTTAAAAATCGATATAGTATATCCATAATTACCGTTTTACCAATAATGTGACAGCACTTAGGCTAGCGGCATCGATACTTCATCTCAGTGAGGAATGCTTCATGGCAACGCTGCTGCGCGAACAGGTCACCGAGGTCCACCACTGGACGGACCGGCTGTTCAGCTTCAAGACCACCCGCAACCCGGGCTTCCGCTTCGAAAATGGCCATTTCACCATGATCGGGCTGGAGCGGGACGGCAAGCCTCTGCTGCGGGCTTACAGCATGGCCAGCGCCAACTACGAAGACCAGCTGGAGTTCTTCAGCATCAAGGTCGCTGACGGCCCGCTCACCTCCAGCCTGCAGAACATTCGCGTCGGGGACGAGCTGCTGGTCAACAGCAAGGCCACCGGAACCCTGGTGGTGGACAATCTGCTGCCGGGGAAAAACCTGTACCTGCTGGGCACCGGCACCGGTCTCGCACCCTTCCTCAGCATTATCAAGGATCCCGCGATCTACGAGCGTTTCGACCGGGTCATCCTCGCCCACGGCTGCCGCCATGTCAGCGAACTGGCCTATCAGGACAGCATCACCCGGGAGTTGCCCGAGCACGAGTTCCTCGGCGAGGAGATCCGGGAGAAACTGCGCTACTACCCCACGGTCACCCGCGAGGCCTTCCGCAACACCGGGCGCCTGACCGAGCTGCTGACCAGCGGCAAACTGCCCGCCGATCTTGGCTTGGAGGCCATCGATCCGGAACGGGACCGGTTCATGATCTGTGGCAGCCCCAGCATGCTCAAGGACATGACCCGGCTGCTGGACGAGCGTGGATTCAATGAATCCCGCCACGGCAAGGCGGCCCACTACGTCATCGAGCGGGCTTTCGTCGAGAGCTGATCACAGTGCATCGGCGACCTGCAGGGACTCCCGCAGTTCGCGCTTGAGGAACTTGCCGCTGGCATTGCGCGGCAGGGGCTCCGGCAGCAGCCAGATATAGCGCGGCACCTTGTAGGGTGCCAGCAGGCCGGCGCAGTGGGCGCGCAGGTGGCTGGCATCCACCCCTGCTGCGTCGGGGCGCAAATATATTGCGGCGCCCACCTCCTCTCCCAGCCGCTCATCGGCAACCGCGAACACGACACACTCGGCCACGCCCTCGTGGGCGAACAGCGCATTCTCAACTTCCGCACAGTAGATATTCTCGCCCCCGCGCAACACCATGTCCTTGGCCCGGTCCACCAGGAAAATGAAACCCTCGTCGTCAATGTAGGCAATATCCCCCGTGTGCAGCCAGCCATCGGTAATCGCCTCGGCGGTGGCGTCGGGGCGGTTCAGGTAACCCTTGATCACCGGCGCGCCGCGAACCCACAGCTCGCCGATCTCATTGGCTCCGAGGTCCTCCCCACCAGCGCCGACACACTTGGCCTCGAAGGTAGGCATCGCCGGACCCACACTCGCCGGCTTGTCGACGAAGAATTCCGCGGACACAGCAGCGATGATGCCGCAGGTCTCGGTCATGCCGTAACCGGTATTGGGCCGCGCGGACTGCGAGCGCTGCTGGATCTTGGCCACCAGGTCGGGCTGCAGCGCCGCGCCACCGCCGCCGAGCACGGTCAGCGAGGAAGTATCGCGACGGGCAAAATCCGGATGCATGATGATCTCTCTGGCCATCATCGGCACACCGTTGAAGGTGGTGATGCGCTCCTCCTCAATCAACCTCAGCGCCTCTGCCGGATCCCACTTGTACATGTGCACCAGCTTGCCGCCCGCCACGGTCGTGGCCTGGGCAACGCAGTTATTGGCGGTGACGTGAAACAGGGGAGTTGCCACCAGTGAATTGGGAGCCGGCGTCGCGCCCGGAGCCGGCGGCGCCACACCGCGGGCCAGGGCGACGGCAATAGGCTGCACGGTGTTGATAAAGGCAACGTTCATGATATTGGCGACACAACCTCGATGGGTCAGGCGCGCGCCCTTGGGCCGGCCGGTGGTACCGGAGGTGTAGAAGATACAGGCGTCGTCATCGGGGTCGATGCTCACCGCGGGCAATGCCGGCTCCGCATTGATCAGCTCCACCCAGTCGGTTGCCCAGTCCGGGGCCTCCTGCTGCAGGCGTATCGCTACCACCTGCAGGCCGGGAAACTTGTCGCGCAGCTCCTCGAATCGTTGCAGGCGTTCCCGGTCGCAGAGCAGCACCACCGGCGCAGAGTCCTCCAGCGCGAACTCCATTTCGTGGGCCACCCACCAGGCGTTCATGCCAACCGCCACAGCGCCCATGGAGGTAATCGCCCAATAGGCCAGCATCCATTCGGGGTAGTTGCGCATTGCTATGGCAACCCGGTCACCGGGCTTTACCCCCTGCTTCTGTAACCAGTGCGCGATACTGGCGGTGTACGTCTGGGCCTGGGCATAGGTGCAGCGCTCTCCCGCGAACACCAGGTATTCCCGGTCGGCGTGTGCCGCGGTGCCCAGCCAGACCTCGCGCAGGGAGGGCGGCGCGTGGCGGTAGCTGCGCAGCGGTACCCCGCCCACAGCCACTGTCGTGACGTCAAAGGGCTGCCCGGGTGCGGTCAGCTGCTGCCATGCCTGTCTCAAATGTTCGTACACAACGCGACCTCTGTTAGACTTGTCAACTCGCGGAAGCCGCAGCATACCCCGAGCTGCCAAACCGCTCAACGCCGCGGGCGCTGTGCGCCCTGCGGTCAAGTTTTTTGTCGCCGCACGTCATTGCCCGTCCACCAGCCGGGCGCCAGACTACGCCGTCGATTTACTCTGACAACAAGGATCCGCATGAGCGCGCAGCAAATTGATACCGAGCGGCTTGCCGCCTACCTGGCAGACTACATTCCCGGGATCGACAAGGGACTCACGGCGGAGAAATTCCCCGGCGGCCAGTCCAACCCCACGTTCAAACTCAGCGCCAACGGGCAATCCTATGTCCTGCGCCGCAAGCCGCCGGGAGAGCTGCTGCCGTCCGCCCACGCGGTAGACCGTGAATTCCGCGTTATCTCCGCCCTGCAGGGCACCGACGTGCCTGTGCCCCGCACCTATGTGCTCTGCGAAGACGAGTCTGTGCTGGGCTCGATGTTCTACGTGATGGAGTACATGGAGGGGCGCATTCTCTGGGATCCAGTGCTGCCCGACGCTGCCGACAACGCCGAGCGCAGCGCCATCTACGACTCCATGAACAAGACCCTGGCGGCGCTGCACAGCGTCAACGTCGAGTCTGTGGGGCTTGCGGACTACGGCAAGCCGGGCAATTACTTCGAACGCCAGCTCGGGCGCTGGACCAAGCAGTACCGGGCCTCGGAGACCGAAACCATGGCGGACATGGAGACCCTGCTGCAATGGCTGCCCGCCAACATGCCGGCAGACGATGGCACCGTCAGCCTGGTCCACGGGGACTATCGCCTGGACAACATGATGTTTCACCCTACCGAGCCCCGGGTGATTGCCCTGCTGGACTGGGAGCTGTCCACTCTCGGACACCCTCTGGCGGACCTGGCCAACCAGTGCATGGCCTGGATGCTCCCGCGTGACAGCAGCATGAAGGGCCTGGCCGGCGTCGACCGCAAGTCACTGGGCATTCCCAGCGATGAAGAATATATAGCCCGCTACTGTGAGCGCACCGGGCGCGATGGCATAGACAACTGGAACTTCTACCTGGTGTTCTCCCTGTTCCGCCTCGCGGCCATTGTCCAGGGGATCAAGAAACGGGCCCAGATTGGCACCGCCTCCAGCGCCGAGGCAGATGCTCGCGGCAACCTGGTGGGGCCACTGTCACAGCTCGCGGTTCAGCTGATCAAGTGAAACCGGGCGCCGCGCCCACCGGTTTGCGGCGGTCATCCATCTGCGTCGCCGGTGCGTATTCTTGCACCATGAATGCCACCGACCCGCAGAACCCCACTGACACCCTGTACTACGACGGTCGCTGCCCGCTGTGCACGACAGAGATGGCTCGCCTGGGCCAGCTCTGTGACAGCGGCCTGGAGCTGCGCGACATACACGCGCTGGCGCCCGACCCGTCACTTCCGGCGCGGGAAGCACTGCTGCGCACCCTGCACCTGCGCACGGCTGATGGCCGCCTGCTGACCGGCCTGGATGCCAACGTGGCCGCCTGGCAGCACACTCGCCTCGGGCCCCTCTGGCGCTGGCTGCGCTGGCCGCTGGTCCGGCCCCTCGCGGATGGCGTCTATCGACTGTGGGCCGCACGCCGCTACCGGCGCCTCTACTCCTGACACGGAAGCAGAACATGCTTTTCACCAGCAATGACATCGCCGCCCTCGACTCGCGCTATCGCGCCGCCCTGGTCAACTCCCTCAGCGGCTTCAAGCCGGCCAATCTGGTCGGCACCGCCAATCACAGCGGGGCGAGCAACCTCGCCATTATCAGCTCGGTGGTCCATCTGGGGTCCCACCCGCCGCTGCTGGCGCTGATCATCCGCCCCAGTCCGGTCGAACGCCACACGCTGGAGAATATTCTCGACACCGGTTGCTACACGATCAACCACGTCAGCGACCAGATTATCGAGGCCGCCCACCAGACCGCCGCCCGCTATCCACGCGAGCAATCGGAGTTTGCCGCTACCGGGCTGGGGGAATACTGGATCGACGGCTTCGCCGCGCCTTTTGTCGCAGAGGCGACCATCCGCATGGGCATGGAGCTGCGTGAACACAAGCAGCTGGAAATCAACGGGACCCATTTCCTGATCGGTGAGATTGTCCTGGCCGAAGTGCCCGGGCACTGCCTTGGCGACGATGGTGCGGTGGATATCTGTGCCGCGGGCACAGTCGCCCTGAGTGGCCTGGACAGCTACTACGGCACCCGGCGCCTGCGACGCATGGCCTACGCCAAGCCTGACCTGCCGCCGACCGCGATCAGCTGACGCACCGCCACACCGCGGGCATCAGGCCGCGGCAGCGCGGTCTCCTCCGGATGGTTCACCCTTGGCACTGCCGCGCCCGGCACCCGCTGGCGTCGACTGTTTGCGGCTGGCCTTCGCGCGGCCGCGTGGCTTGGCCGCAGCCTCGGCGGCGCCGACAGCACCCCGCTGGGCC
>CAMYIZ010000023.1 GCA_947258585.1 uncultured Haliea sp.
CCGGGCGGCGACAGGCGCTGCGGCAGCCCGGCCGCCAATCAGGGTCAGGCGCTGTCCCGGGTAAATGGTATAGGGCGGGCCAATCCCATTGGCTGCGGCCACATCGCGGTAGTCCAGGCCAAAACGAAATGCAATGGAGTACAGGGTGTCGCCTCGCTGCACGACATGGGCATTGGCTGCCGGCAGCGCGGTCGCCGCATTCGCATGCCGGTCCTCGATCGGGGCGCGTGGACCGCCCGCGCAGCCCTGCACCAGCAGCACGGCACAGACCAGCAGCGGGATGAGCGACGGCCCCAGTGCACGCGCGCCGGGATGCGGAAAGGCGCGGGGCTCAGCCACCGCCCCACCTCCGCTCTATCAGCCACACCATGGCAAAGCCCGCGATCATCAGCACCACGCAGGCCGGCAGCATGGGCTCCGCAGCAAAGTTCCAGGGCCACACCGGTACCTGCTGGGCCGGGCGCAGCTCGCCGTCGCTGCCGAGCACCCAGTCCAGCGCATGCTTCCAGGGCCAGACCACCAGCAGGGACCCGAACAGGAACCCGGTCAGCAGCGCCATGGTGGCCACGTGGTAGTGATGCAGCAGCCAGTGCAGCAGGCGCGAGAAACACATCAATCCCAGCGCCGCGCCGAGGGCAAAGACCAGCATCACCTGCAGGTCCAGATTCTTCACCGCAGTCAGGACCGGACCATACATGCCCAGCAGGATCAGGATGAAACTGCCGGAGATACCCGGCAGGATCATGGCGCAGATGGCAATAAAACCCGCAATGAATACGCCGGGCAGACCCGGGGTCATGGCCATGGCCGGGGACAGGGCGATGCCCGCGGCCACCAGCAGGCCTGCCAGCAGGCATGTCACCCGCGCCGGTGTCCAGCGGGGTACCTGGCGCAGGAGCACGAGTGCCGATGCCAGTATGAGACCAAAAAAGAACGCCCACAGGGGGACCGGGTACTCCACCAGCAGCCAGGAGACCAGGCGCGCCAGGGAGAGGATGCTGGTGAAGATACCCAGCAGGAGCGCCAGCAGGAACCCACCGTCGACGTGCCGCCAGGCGTCGCCAACGCGCCCCTGTGACAGCAGCCGCAGGCAACGCAGGTCAAATGCGCGGATACTGCCCAACAGGCGATCGTAGATGCCGGTAATGAACGCCATGGTGCCACCGGACACGCCGGGAACAATATCGGCAGCGCCCATAAGTACCCCGCGCAGGTAGACTCCCAGCGGCGTCACTACTTCACCGTGCCGGAACGCAGGGGCACGAAGCGCACGGCTTCGACGATGCGGGTATCAAAACCCTCGTCGGTTCGGGTCACCACTTGCAGGTGTTGGCTGGCGCCGCCTACCGGTATGACCAGGCAGCCGTTGGGTGCGAGCTGACGCAGCAGCTCCTCTGGAATGCGCTCGGGCGCCGCGGCGCTGAGAATACCATCGAAAGGGCCCGCATCTTCCCAGCCGAGGCCGCCGTCCGCATGACGCAGGGTGACATTGCGCATCTTCAGCTGGCGCAAACGCTGGCGCGCCTTGTCCAGCAGAGGCTTGATACGCTCCACGCTCCACACATGGTCCACCAGCTGGGCGAGGACGGCGGTCTGGTAGCCGGAACCGGTACCTACCTCCAGCACGCGGCTGCGAGGGCCCTGTTCCAGCAGCAGCTCGGTCATCCGGGCAACTATATAGGGTTGCGAGAGCGTCTGCTGAAACCCGATAGGGAGCGCCGTGTCTTCGTAGGCCCGGTGAGCCATCGCCTCGTCCAGGAACAGGTGGCGCGGGGTGGTGCGCATGACTTCCAATACCGCCTGGCTGGTGATGCCCTGCTCCACCAGACGCTGTACCAGTCGTTCACGGGTGCGCCGGGAAGTCATGCCAATGCCGTTGAGATCCACACTATTCACTGCTGTTACCACTCTCCCGATACCTGTCCCTGTAGTCCGCCAGTTCCGCCAGCACTGCGGTTGCATAGCTTCCGGGGGGCAAACTGAACCCCAGCAGCAGCGAGTCATCATCACAAAACCGCCAGAAAAAGTCATCCGGCAACAGCCGCGCTGCGCGGTAGGCAAGACTCAGCCCGGCGTCTTCCAGAAACCGGCACAGTTCCTCCTCGGGGGCCAGCACAGTGCTCTGCCAGGCCAACTGCTCAGCACCCTGCAATACCTCGCCCCGCCCCCACAGCGGCAGGCCCGGGTGTACGTCTCCTGTCGCGGCCCTGGCGGCAAGCTCCGCATCCACCGCCGCGCAGGCAAAGAGGCTGCGGGACCCCTGCAGCATGCAGACATCACCCGCCAATAACCGGTTCCAGCTGCCCTCCGCCACCCGCTGTGCCAGCAACAGGTTGAACAGGTGCCCGCGCAGGGCCGAGAGCAGCAAGCCACGCTTGCTGTGGGACAGTTTGCGGGCACCGCGCTGCTGCCAGTGCCGGGCCTGCAGGAGGGTCGAGCCACCGTGGCCAAAACGCTGTTCGCCAAAATAATTGGGCACACCCTGCTGCTGCAATAACTGCAGGCGTTCTTCCAGCAGCCCGACATCACCCTCGAGCTCGCGCAGTCGCAGCTCGAAGCGATTGCTGCGGTGCACGCCGCGCTTGAGCTTGCGCGAATGGCGGCGGCAATCGAGCACCGCCACCTCACCCGCGACCGCCAGTTGCTGCCAGTCGGGCTCGGGCTTGCCCGCCATGCGCACACTGACCCACTGGCTGGTCACCGCGTGGCGGTCCTTGAGGCCACTGAAACCGATATCGCGGAGATGGATACCGGACAGGGTGGACACCCGCTGCAACAGGTCCTGGGTATTGAGGCCGCGCTTCTCCAGGTGCAGAAACACATGTTCCCCGAGGCCATCGGTCTCGAAACCCAGCTGTTCCCTGACCACGAAGTCGTCCGGGGTGGAGCGGATCATCGCCGTCACCGGCAACGCCGGCACGGTTCCCGGCCGCTGCGCCATCACGCTGACGCGGCGACCAGCAACACCACGGCGTGGGCGGCAATACCCTCGCCGCGGCCGGTATAACCCAGCTTCTCGGTGGTGGTTGCCTTCACGTTCACCTGCTGCTCCGCCACCCGCAGGTCCCGGGCCAGGTTGGCCCGCATCGCGTCCACATGCGGCGCCATCCGCGGCGCCTCGGCAATCAGGGTGGCATCCATGTTCCCCAGCACCCAGCCCTCGGCCCGCACCTGTTCCACGACTTTGCGCAGCAGGATCCGGCTGTCCACGCCCGCCAGGGCCGGGTCCGTGTCCGGGAAATGGCGGCCGATATCGCCGCGTCCAATCGCGCCCAACAGGGCGTCGCAGAGCGCATGAATCAGCACATCGCCATCGGAATGCGCCACCAGACCCTGACTGTGGGGAATGGTCACACCACCGAGGACAACGCCGGTGCCCGGACCAAAGCGGTGTACGTCGAATCCATGTCCAATGCGCATGCCAGTCATCCTGTAATCGGTTCGCCCAGATAAAACGCGGCCAGCGCCAGATCCTGCGGGACAGTTACCTTGAGATTGCGGGAAGCGCCCTGCACCACCGCCACCGGGTGCCCGGCCTGCTCCATGGCCGAGGCCTCGTCGGTAATGGCAATGCCTGAACGCAGCGCGTTCTCGAGGGCTGCCGCCAGCTCGCCGAGGCGAAACATCTGCGGCGTCTGGGCGCGCCAGAGCTGGCTGCGATCCAGGGTTTCCAGTACGCGCCCGCTGGCATCAACCCGCTTGACCGTATCCACTACGGGCTCCGCCAGCAGGGCACCGACTCCCGAACCCAGTACCCGGGAGACCAGGCGTTCACCGTCCGCGGGCAGCAGGCAGGGGCGGGCCGCGTCGTGTACCAGAACCCAGTCCTCCTCATGTGCAATTTCTTGCAGTACCCGCAGTGCCGCCAGCACCGAATCGGCGCGCCGTGCACCGCCTGCCGTCAGTCGCACACGTGAGTCGTCGAGCCAGGCCGGCGGCGTCTCCTCCGCGCCGAGCGCGACCACGACCATTTCCACTGCGGTGATGGCCAACAGCGCATCGAGGCTGTGCTGGAGGAGACTCCTGCCGCCAATCTCGAGGTATTGCTTGGGGCGAGAGGCCTCCATTCGGGTACCGAGGCCGGCGGCGGGTATCACGCCCCAGCAACGGACAGCAGGCTTCATTCCGGTTCCGCGCCCCGGCGGGGAGCGGCGTCTGCACTGTCTGCAGCCGCTGCGGGGGGGACCTCGGGGTCGGCACCAGAGCTTGGCCGCTCGGGCTCGGGCACAAACTGGTAGAACATCTCGCCTTCCCGCACCAGTCCGAGCTGCTCCCGGGCGCGCTGTTCAAGACCGTCGTTACCGGTCTGCAGATCCAGCACTTCCCGCTCCAGGACAGCGTTGCGTTCGCGCAGCTCGTGATTGATCGCCTGCTGGGCTTCCACCTCCTGCTGCAGGCGATGTTTTTCCGCCAGGCTGCCCTCCGCAATCCACAGTCGGTACTGCAGCACGCCAAAGAGAACGAGGAGAGCGACCAGCAGGTATTTCATGGCGGCGACAGCCAGCTTGCCCGGTGTGGACTAGCGGCGCCCGGCGATTTCGGCCAGGCCGCGGTACGGGGCGCGCCCGGCCAGTTCCGCCTCGATCCGCAGCAGGCGGTTGTACTTGGCAACCCGGTCCGAGCGGCACAGGGAGCCGGTCTTGATCTGGCCTGCGGCGGTCGCCACCGCGAGATCGGCGATCGTGGTGTCCTCGGTTTCGCCGGAGCGATGGGAGATCACCGCGGTGTAACCCGCCTGCCTCGCCATGGCGATCGCATCCAGGGTCTCGGACAGACTGCCGATCTGGTTGAACTTGATAAGAATGGAGTTGGCCACACCGCGCTCTATGCCCTGCTTGAGGATCCGGGTGTTGGTCACGAACAGATCATCCCCCACCAGCTGCACCCGGTCGCCAATCTTCTCGGTCAGCAGCTTCCAGCCGTCCCAGTCGGACTCGTCGAGGCCGTCCTCGATGGACACAATCGGGTGGCCGGCGGCAAGCTCGGCCAGATAATCGGTAAATTCCTCGCTGCTGAAACGCTTGCCTTCACCGGCGAGGTCGTAAACGCCGTCCCGGTAGAACTCCGAGGCGGCGCAGTCCAGGGCCAGGGTGATGTCGCGACCGAGTTTGTAGCCCGCCTTGTCGACAGCCACCGCGATGACCTCCAGGGCCGCCTCGTTGGACGGCAGGTTGGGGGCGAACCCGCCCTCGTCACCGACCGCAGTACTGAGGCCGCGGGAAGCCAGCACCTTTTTCAGGTGCTGGAAAATCTCGGCACCGGCCCGCAGGGCTTCGGCAAAGGTTGGCGCGGCCACCGGCTGCACCATGAACTCCTGGATATCGACGTTGTTGTCGGCGTGTTCGCCACCATTGAGAATATTCATCATCGGTACGGGCATGGTCAGCGCGCTGCTGCCATTGAGCTCGGCGATATGCTGGTAGAGGGGAACCTCGCGCGCCTGGGCCGCTGCCCTGGCCGCGGCCAGGGACACCGCGAGAATGGCATTGGCGCCGAATTTGGCCTTGTTCTCGGTGCCGTCGGCTTCAATCATGGCTGTATCCAGCTCGCGCTGCTGCATGGGGTCGCGTCCCAGCAGCAGCTCCCGGATAGGTCCGTTGACATTCCCGACTGCGGTCAGAACCCCCTTGCCCAGGTAGCGCTGACTGTCGCCATCGCGCAGCTCCAGCGCTTCGCGGGAACCGGTTGACGCCCCGGAAGGCGCGCAGGCCACACCGACCGCGCCGCCGCTGAGGCTCACCTCGGCCATGACCGTCGGATTGCCGCGGGAATCCATGATTTCAAAGGCCTGTACATTGGCAATCTTGCTCATTGCGTAAACTCCAGTTGGCAAATGCTTATTCGATAGTCAGCGGGGGGAGGCTCTTGACCAGGTCATCGACCGCCTTGACCTGGGCGAGAAAAGGTTTGAGCTGGTGCAGCGGCAGCGCGCTGGGCCCATCGCAGAGCGCTTTCGCAGGCTCCGGATGGGCCTCCAGAAACAGTCCCGCCAGGCCCGTTGCCATGCCCGCGCGCGCCAGCTCCAGCACCTGTTCCCGGCGCCCGCCCGAGGCCGCGCCCAGGGGATCCCGGCACTGCAGGGCGTGGGTGACGTCAAATACCAGCGGGATGTCACCGCAGGTTTTCTTCATGACGCCAAATCCCAACATGTCCACCACGAGGTTGTCGTAGCCGAAATTACTGCCGCGCTCGCAGATCAACAGGCGGTCGTTGCCGCACTCGCGAAACTTCTCCGCCACATTGGCCATCTGCGAGGGACTGAGAAACTGTGGTTTCTTGATGTTGATAATGGCCCCGGTAGCAGCCATCGCCATGACCAGGTCGGTCTGCCGCGCCAGGAAAGCCGGCAGCTGGATAATGTCGCAGACTTCCGCCGCGGCAGCCGCCTGCTCCGGGGCGTGCACATCGGTAATCACGGGCACACTGAATTGCGCCTTGATCTCCGCCAGGATAGCCAGCCCCTGCTCCAGGCCGGGCCCGCGGAAAGAATGGATGGAAGAGCGATTGGCCTTGTCGTAGGAGGCCTTGAATACCAGCGGAATGTCCAGCTCTGCGCAGACAGCGACGTAGTGCTCCGCCACCCGCAGGGCAAAATCCCGGCTCTCCAGCACATTCACGCCGCCCAGCAGGACAAAGGGGGCATTGTTGGCGATGGGCACGGTGTCCAGATGTACCGTCGGCAGCGTCACCCCAGTGTCTCCGGCAGCGGTTCAGCCCTGGGCATGGGCGAGCGCCGCCTCGATATAGCTGGTGAACAGCGGGTGCCCGCCGCGCGGACGGGAGGTGAATTCCGGGTGGAACTGGCAGGCCACAAACCAGGGGTGTTCCGGCAGCTCGATCATTTCCACCAGGGCGCGATCTGCGGACCAGCCGCCGATACGGACGCCGGCGCTGACCAGCCTGTCGACATAGTTGTTGTTGATTTCGTAGCGGTGCCGGTGGCGCTCCAGCACCGTGTCCGCACCGTAGATATCCCGCACCCGGGAGCCGGGCTCCAGGTAACAGGTCTGGGCCCCGAGGCGCATGGTGCCGCCCAGGTCGGAGCTGGCATCGCGCTGCTCGGTGGAGCCGTCCGCGTTCTGCCACTCCGTGATCAGCGCCACGATGGGGTGCGGTGTGGAGGCCTGCATCTCGGTGGAGTTGGCGTTCTCGAGACCGCAGACATTCCGCGCGTACTCAATCAGCGCGACATGCATACCCAGGCAGATGCCGAGAAAGGGAATGTTGTTTTCCCGGGCATAGCGCACCGCGGTAATCTTGCCCTCCACGCCGCGATCGCCAAACCCCCCCGGCACCAGGATGGCATCGGCCTGCGCCAGCACAGCAGTGCCATCGCGCTCGATATCCTCGGCGTCAATATAATCCACCTGAATATCCACCAGGGTTTGCAGGCCGGCGTGCTTGAGCGACTCGTTGAGCGATTTGTAGGCGTCCAGCAGATCCATGTACTTGCCCACCATGGCCACACGTACGCTGCCGCGGGGCTCGCTGAACTCCCGCCGCAGAACGTCCTCCCACTCCGAGAGGTCCGCCGGCGGACAGTCTATGCCGAAGCGCTCAACCACGAACTGGTCCAGACCATAGTTGTGCAGCATGCCGGGGATGCGGTAGATGGAGTCAGCGTCCAGCAGCGGGATTACCGCCCGCTCCTCAACATTGGTGAACAGGGAAATTTTCTTGCACGCGCTCTCCTCGATGGGAACCGCGCAGCGGCACAGCAGGATGTCCGGCTGCAGACCGATTGAACGCAACTCCTTGACCGAGTGCTGGGTCGGCTTGGTCTTGATCTCGCCTGCCGTGGCGATGTAGGGCACCAGGGTCAGGTGCATCAACAGTGCGCGATTGGAGCCCACCTCAACCCGCAACTGGCGGGCCGCTTCCAGGAAGGGCAGGCTCTCGATGTCACCAACCGTACCGCCGATCTCCACAATCGCGACATCGGCATCACCGGCGCCGAGAATCACCCGGCGCTTGATCTCATCGGTGATGTGGGGGATGACCTGCACCGTACCGCCGAGGTAATCACCGCGGCGCTCTTTCTTCAACACGGTGTTGTAGACACGGCCCGTGGTGAAGTTGTTGCTGCGCTTCATCGTGGTATGGGTAAAGCGTTCGTAGTGACCGAGATCCAGATCGGTCTCCGCGCCGTCTTCCGTTACGAACACTTCCCCGTGCTGGAACGGGCTCATGGTGCCTGGATCGACGTTGATGTACGGGTCCAGCTTCAACAGCGTGACCCGGATGCCGCGTGCCTCCAGGATCGCCGCCAGGGATGCGGCCGCAATCCCTTTGCCCAGAGAGGAAACCACACCGCCGGTGACGAAGACATATCGCGTCATGAAAAGCCTTTATGTACGCTGTGAATATGGGCACTCAGGACCGGCGCAAGGCGACAGGCGGGCTGCCGGCGAAGTGCGCTTTTCCTGCGAAAAGATGGGAAATCAGGTTATCAGAAAGGGGCTGTCAGCTCAATCCGGAGAAGTGGAAGTATTTCGCCGCCACACCGGTCGCCAGCTGTCCGGACCGCCTGCGACAAGGGTCCGTGACGAGGCGCACAGCCACAGGTCGGCCACCGCCACCAGCTCCTCCCCGAGGTACAGCAGCGGCAGACGTTCGCGCCACCAGGGCGGCACACCCGCCTCCTGCAGCAATTTCTTCAGGGGGCGATGGCCCGCCCTTCCCAGCGGCAGGCAACGCTCGCCTCCGGTTCGCCTGTGCACCACCAGGAATTCACCGGCACCCAGCGCAATTCCGGGGCGGTCGCCCGCCGGCTCCAGCTCGAGCGTGCCGACCCCGGGCAGCGCCAGCGGCGCACCGGGGGCCAACTGTCCGGGGTCGGCGAAGGCAGGCGCGGCAGCGGGCAGCAGGTAGACGGCGTCGCCAAACCGGCGCAGACACCGCCCCTTCCAGGCCAGCTCCGGACTGCCGCCCCCGGCCTGCAACTGACGCAGGAACTCTGCGGTTGGCGCCCGCGGCGGCATCGACAGTCCGAACCCGGTCAACCACTGTTCCAGCACCAGCCAACCGGCACTCTGCAGCAGGCTGGCCACGGGAACTCCCGGGTCGCCGAGTTGCGAGGTGCAGGTCGGCGGGGCCGGCAACAGCCTGTCCAGGGCCGCCGCCGCAGACCCCAGCTGCAACGCCGAACGCGTCACACTGCCGCGATACCCCGGCCAGCGCCGGGCCAGCAGGGGCAGCACCTCGTGGCGCAGGTAGTTGCGGTCGAAACCGGTGTCGGTATTGGAAGGGTCCTCGATCCACTCCAGCCCGTGCCGCCGTGCATAGTCCTCCAGCGCTGCGCGCGGCCAGCCCAGCAACGGGCGTGACAGCAGGCCGCGGCCCAGTGGCCGCGTCTCCGGCATACCCTGCAGGCCGCGCAACCCGGCCCCGCGCAGCCAGCGCAACAGCAGGGTCTCGACCTGGTCATCCTGGTGATGCGCCAGGAACATGACATCCCCCGCCTGCAGGGCTGCCGCGAGGGCCTGGTAGCGGGCGTCCCGGGCCGCGGCTTCGGTACCTCTGCCAGCGGCGGTCACGGCGACCGTGCGCAGCAGCAAGGGCACCCCGAGCGCGGCACAGACCCGCGCGCAGTGCCGCTCCCAGTCCCCGGCGGCGGCCTGCAGCCTGTGATTGACATGGATCGCGACGAGAGGCGGCGCTGCCGGCTGCTCCCCGCGGCAACGCTGCAGCAGGTGCAGCAGGACTGTGGAATCGAGCCCGCCGCTGAAGGCCACAAACCAGCCTCCGGCAGCCCCGTGCGGCTCCAGCACGGGCGCCAGGGCGTCGGCGTCCAGGATCATTCCACCGGCCTCCGGTGGCGAGAAATCAGTTGCCGTAGGACATCAGGCGCTGGTAACGCTGCTCAAGCATGTCCTCCAGCGGGATTTGCTCGAGCCGGTCCAGCTGCTTGACCAGGTGAGCCTGGATGCGCTCGGCCATCTGGGTGACATTGCGATGGGCGCCGCCCATGGGTTCGGGGATGGTCGCATCCACGATCCCCAGCTCCTGCAGGACCTTGGAGGTCACCCCCATGGCGGCCGCCGCGTCCGGCGCATGGGCCGTGCTTTTCCAAATGATATTGGCGCAACCCTCGGGGGAAATAACAAAATAGGTGGCGTACTGGAGCATGGCGAGATGGTCGCCAACGCCGATACCCAGAGCGCCGCCAGAGCTGCCCTCGCCGATCACCACGCAGATAACCGGCGTCGCCAGCCGCGACATCACCGCCAGGTTCTGGGCGATGGCCTCGCTGATGCCGCGCTCCTCGGAATCAATGCCGGGGTAGGCTCCGGGGGTGTCGATCAGGGTGATGACCGGCATCCTGAAACGCTCGGCCATCTGCATCAGGCGCAGGGCCTTGCGGTAGCCCTCAGGCTTGGGCATGCCGAAGTTCCGCAACACCTTGTCCTTGACCGCCCGGCCCTTTTCCTGGCCGATGACCATCACCGGGCGCCCGCAAAGCCGCGCCGTACCGCCGACGATTGCGCGGTCATCGCCAAAGTGGCGGTCCCCGTGCAGCTCGTCGAAGTCAGTGAAAACGCGATTGATGTAATCCAGGGTATAGGGGCGCCTGGGGTGACGCGCCACCTTGACGATCTCCCAGGCACTCAGGTTGGCATAGATTTTCTCGGTGAGTTTGGTGCTCTTCTCGCGCAGAGTGCGGATTTCTTCACTCAGGTTGATATCCGCGTCGGTCCCCACCAGCTGCAGTTCTTCGATCTTGACTTCAAGCTCGGCAATGGGCTGTTCAAAATCAAGGTAATTGGGATTCATGCGGACTCTGGCTCAGCGGTTGTTGTGATCGCGACAGTGTACAAAATTAATGCCACAGGCACCAATCGGCAGCGGTCGCAGTTGCCGCGGGAGCGCCCGAGCTCAACCACCGACCAGGCTGATCATCACCCCGGCCGCGACCGCCGAACCCACCACGCCTGCGACATTGGGTCCCATGGCGTGCATCAACAGATAGTTGTGGGGATTGGCTTCCAGGCCAATCTTGTTGCTGACCCGGGCAGCCATGGGAACCGCCGAGACACCCGCGGAGCCGATCAGTGGATTGAGCGGCGTGCTGCCGAAGCGGTTCATGAGCTTGGCGATCAACACCCCGGAGGCGGTGCCGATTGCAAACGCGACCACACCCAGGACCATGATCCCCAGGGTATTGATCTCGAGGAACTTGTCGGCCACCAGTTTGGAGCCAACCGAGAGACCGAGAAAAATGGTGGTGATGTTGATCAGGGCATTCTGCGCCGTGTCGCTGAGGCGACCGACGACACCGCACTCTTTCATCAGGTTGCCGAAACAGAACATCCCCAGCAGCGGCGCCGCAGCCGGCAGCAGCAGGGCCACCAGAATGAGCAGCACCAGCGGGAAGACGATTTTTTCCCGGCGCGACACCACCCGCAGCTGGGTCATGACAATTTCGCGTTCGGCCTGGGTGGTCAGCGCGCGCATGATGGGCGGCTGGATCAGGGGGACCAGGGCCATGTAGGAATAGGCGGCAACGGCGATAGGGCCGAGCAGGTCCGGCGCCAGGATACTGGCGACGTAGATCGCCGTGGGCCCATCGGCGCCGCCGATGATCCCGATCGCCGCGGCATCAGCGAGGCTGAAATCCATCAGTCCGAGCGAGGTGAGACCCACCGCCCCCAGCACCGTGGCAAAGATACCGAACTGGGCGGCGGCCCCCAGGAACAGGGTGCGCGGGTTCGCCAGCAGCGGGCCAAAGTCCGTCATCGCCCCTACCCCCATGAAGATCACCAGCGGGGCGACCCCACTGGCAATCGCCACCACGTAGAAATTGTGCAGCATGCCGTTGCCGTAACCCGCCTGCTCCGCTATCCGGGTGGCAGCCAGCTGCTGTGACAGGTCGGCAGTGGCGAGGGCGTCCAGCAGCACCCTGGCATCGGCCAGGACAGAGCTGCCAAGCGCCACGGCCATCTCGGCCAGGACCGAGGGATCGGCGCCGTGCAGGGCGTTTTCCGCGGCCGAGTAGGCCAATCCGGCACCGGGGATATTGGCCATGATGCCGCCAAAACCGATGGGGACCAGCAACAGGGGCTCGAATCCCTTGCGAATCGCCAGGAACAGCAGGGTGATCCCGATCAGGATCATCACCGCCTGGCCCGGCTCGAACTGGGCAAGTCCAGTGGACTGCCAGAGCAGCAGCAGATTGTCCATGGCGGTCAATCCAGCATAATCAGGGCGTCGCCGACGGCAACCGTGTCGCCGGCCTTGACCTCAACACTGACCACCCGGCCGTCGCGTGGCGACCGCACTTCCGTTTCCATCTTCATGGCTTCGAGCAGGACGATCACCTGCCCTGACTTCACCGCATCCCCGGCCTTGACACTCACCTTGAAGATATTGCCCGCCAGCGGAGCGGGCAGCGGCTCGCCCGGGCCAGCGCTGGCGGGGGCCTGAGCCTGCGGCGCCGCGGGTTTGATTCCCGTCACATCGCCCCCTTCCGCCACCTGGACCACGTAGGACTGGCCGTTTACGGTCACCGTGTACACGCCGGAATCCGCCGCCGCGGCGGGAGCCTTGCCCGCCCCCTTGCCCTCGGGCTTTCCCCCAGCGGCGGCGGCAGGCTCGGCTGCCGCATCCGGCGCCGGCTCAAACGCGCTGGCATCGCCGCGATGCTTGAGAAACTTGAGGCCGATCTGTGGAAACAGGGCGTAGGTGAGGACATCGTCAACCTCCTGCTCGCCGGGGGCCAGCGCGATGTCCTGTTCCTGCGCCAGGGTCTGCAGCTCCGCGGTCAGCGCTTCCAGCTCCGGCTCCAGCAGGTCCGCCGGGCGACAGGTGATGACCTCGCCGCCCTCCAGCACACGCTCCTGCAGGGCCTGGTTGACCGGGGCCGGGGTAACCCCGTACTCCCCCTTCAACACGCCGGCGGTCTCCCTGGAGATCGACTTGTAACGTTCCCCGGTGAGCACATTGATGACGGCCTGGGTACCCACAATTTGCGAGGTCGGGGTGACCAGGGGAATAAAACCGAGATCCTCCCGCACCCGCGGGATCTCCTCCAGCACCTCATCCATGCGGTCGGCGGCACCCTGCTCCCGCAGCTGGCTCTCCATGTTGGTGAGCATGCCGCCGGGGACCTGGGCCACGAGGATGCGCGCATCCACACCGCGCAGGGAGCCCTCGAAGCGCGCGTACTTCTTGCGCACCTCGCGGAAGTAGGCGGCTATCGACGCCAGCTTTTCGATGTCCAGCCCGGTGTCGCGGCCGGTGCCAGCGAGGATGGCCACCACCGACTCGGTGGGCGAGTGGCCATAGGTCATGGACATGGAGGATATGGAGGTATCGACATTGTCGATACCCGCCTCCACGCATTTCAGGATCGTGGCCGTGGACAGGCCCGTGGTGGCATGGCAGTGCAACTGGATGGGGATGGCACAGGATTCCTTGAGGCGCCGCACCAGCTCGTAGCCATCGTAGGGACGCAGCAGCCCGGCCATGTCCTTGATCGCTATCGAATCAGCGCCCATGTCCTCGATGCGCTTGCCCTGCTCCACCCAGGTTTCGATGGTGTGCACCGGGCTCAGGGTGTAGGAAATCGTCCCCTGGGCGTGCTTGTCCACTTCCTTCACCGCCCGCAGCGCCACCTCGATATTGCGCATGTCGTTCATGGCATCAAACACGCGGAACACATCGATCCCGTTGTGTGCGGCGCGCTCGACAAACTTCCGCACCACATCGTCGGCGTAGTGGCGATAGCCGAGGATGTTCTGGCCCCGAAACAGCATCTGCTGGGGCGTCTTGGGCATGGCCTTCTTCAATTCGCGAATGCGATCCCAGGGGTCTTCACCCAGGTAGCGAATACAGGCATCGAAGGTCGCGCCACCCCAGGATTCCAGGGACCAGAAGCCGACCTCGTCCAGCTCCGCGGCAATGGGCAACATGTCGTCCAGACGCATGCGCGTCGCCAGTATCGACTGATGCGCATCGCGCAGGACCACGTCAGTAACGCCCAGCGGGCGCTTTTCCTCTTGCATGAACAAAACCTCTGGGGTTGAAGCGTCAGTGCCGCTGTTTTCTGTGCTGGTGGATGGCCGCCGCAATGACGGCGACCAGTTCGTCCGGGACCGGGTCTACCGGGGGCCGCAGGGCCGCTGCCGTCACCGGCCTGGACGCCGCCATCTCGGGGAAGAAGCGGGACATGAATCTGGAGGTCAGCGACGTGACCAGTACCAGCAGGCTCAGGAACACAAATACCGCGCCGACGCCGAAGATCATCAGCTCCACGCCCCGCATGAATATATCGTCCTGGCCCGACACTGCCCACCTGCTAGCCGCCGCAATTGGCCGCCATGATAAATCAGGAACGGCATCGGGCGCCAATGGCCGGTGCCCCGACCCGCTGCCGCCAGCTGTGGCCCAGTGCGCTTAACCGGGGGCGCCGACCCCGTTATACTGGCGAATTCGCTGGAGACCTGCCGTGAGATTGATCCTCGCCCCCATGGAGGGCGTCATTGATGCCACCATGCGCGCCATACTGACCGAGCTGGGCGGTATCGACCGCTGTGTCACCGAATTTGTCCGCGTTAACCAGCTGTTGCTGCCGCCGCGGGTGTTCCGGCGCCTGTGCCCGGAGCTCGACAGCGCCGGGCGCACGCCCTCCGGGGTGCCGGTCTACGTGCAGCTGCTGGGCGGGCACCCGGCGCCGATGGCGGATAACGCCGCCCGCTGCGCGGAGCTGGGCGCCCCCGGCATCGACCTCAATTTCGGCTGTCCGGCCAAAACCGTGAACAAATCCGACGGCGGCGCCATCCTCCTGCGCGAGCCCGAGCGCGTGGGCGCCATCGTCGCCGCCGTGCGCCGGGCGGTGCCCTCCGCCATACCGGTCACCGCCAAGATCCGCCTGGGCTTCGAAGACCGCAGCCAGTTTCTGGACAACGTGCTGGCCATCGCCGCGGCCGGCGCCGACGAATTGGCCATCCACGCCCGTACCCGTCGCGACGGCTACCAACCCCCCGCCTGGTGGGACGAGATCGCCCGCGCCGTGGCAGAGGTGAGCTTGCCGATAGTCGCCAACGGCGAGATCTGGAGCCCGGAGGATGCCCGTCGCTGCCAGCTGGCCAGCCACTGCCAGGACCTCATGCTGGGTCGCGGCGCCCTGTGTCGACCGGACCTGCCCCGGCTGGTACAGGCGGACCGGGACGGCGCTCCCGCACAACCCCTGGCCTGGCGGGAGATCGCCGTGATTCTGCAGTACTTTTTCCAGCGCAAGCGGGCCGAGTGTGAGCCCCGCCACTGCGCCGGCCCGGTCAAGCAGTGGCTGGGCTACCTGCGCCACCACTACCCCGAGGCCGCACAGCTGTTCGCCGCCATCAAGCGCCTCACTGACCCGGTTGCGGTCAGCGCCGCTCTCGATGCGCACCTGGCGCTGCTGGACCGCGGCCAGGACCAACCGGCCGCCGCCTGACCCCGCCACCAACAACAGGGACCTTCACCATGACCCACACCGCTTTCATCACCGGCGCCACCTCCGGTTTCGGCCGCGCCTGCGCCCACCGCTTCGCCACCGCCGGCTGGAACCTCGTCCTCAGTGGCCGCCGCAGCGAGCGCCTGGCGGAGCTGGCTACAGAACTGGAACCACTCTGCCGGGTAAAGACCCTGACCCTGGACGTCCGCGACACCGCGGCGGTGCAGGCCGCGGTGGCAGCGCTGGAAAGTCCCTTCCGGGAGGTATACACGCTGGTCAACAACGCCGGGCTGGCACTGGGCACAGCGCCCGCCCAGGACTGCGACCTGGAACAGTGGCACCGCATGATCGACACCAACATCAAGGGGCTGACCACGGTCACCCATGCCCTGCTGTCAACACTGATCGACAGCGGCGCCGGCAGCAGTATTGTCAACATCGGCTCGGTCGCGGGCCACTGGCCCTACCCGGGGGGCAATGTCTACTGCGGCAGCAAGGCTTTTGTCGAGCAGTTCTCCTATGCCCTGCGCAGCGACCTGCAGGGTACCGGGGTGCGGGTCAGCTGCCTGGCGCCCGGCCTGTCGGAAAGCGAGTTCACCCTGGTGCGCACGGGCGGCGACCAGGCAGCCCACGACCGCATGTACCAGGGCGCCGATCCCATCCAGCCGGAGGACATTGCAGAGACCGTGTTCTGGCTGGCGACCCTGCCCAGGCACCTGAATGTCAATTCCCTGGAGCTCATGGCGGTCAGCCAGTCCTGGTCGCCGTTTACCATCACCCGCCGCTGACCGGCGCCGGGCGGCGCCTCGCTAGGGCTGCAGTGACGCTTCACGGGTGGCCTTGAACTCGACACCCTCGTGCCATCTGGGAAAATCCCGGCTGGCGGCCAGCTCGCGCCCCATTTGCAGCAGCAACATCACCTCTTGGGCGGCGCCGCTGAGATCCCAGGCGGGATCATACTCGTCCGAGGGTTTGTGGTAGTGATTGGCGGTGTAGTCCCGCAACCGTGCATCGCCCCAGGCTTTGCCGTGCTCGACACTGTCGGTGGCATTGGTCAGGTAGAGGGCCGGAATGCCGACCCGGGCCAGGGAGAAATGGTCGGAACGGTAGTAGGAACCTTTTTCCGGATAGGGCTCCTGTACCACCACCCGGCCCTGGGCCTTTGCGGCGCGCGCCAGGTAATCTTCCAGTTCGCTGTTGCCATAGCCCACCACTGCCACGTCGCGGGTCCGGCCCAGGTTGCCCGCGGCGATGTTGTCCATGTTGAAGTTGGCCACGGTTTGCGCCGGCGGGAAAATGGGATTGTCGCTGTAGAACTTTGAGCCCAACAGCCCGGATTCCTCGGCAGTTACCGCCAGGAACAGAATGGAGCGCTCCGGCGGCGTCGCCTCGGCCTGCAGCTGGCGGGCGATTGCCAGCAGCCCCGCCACACCCGATGCGTTGTCGCTGGCGCCGTTGTAGATATTGTCACCCTCGTCATCCGGGCGTACGCCGAGATGATCCCAGTGTGCGGTGTAGATGATCACCTCGTCCGGGTAAGTGGAACCCGGAATCAGCGCCACCACATTGCGCGACAGGCTTTCCGCCAGCGTGTTTTCCAGTTGCACAGAGGCGCTGAGACCGCCCAGGGAGCGAGCCTTGAACCCGGCCTGCTGGGCAGCGCGCTTGCTGGCCTGGTAGTCCAGCCCTGCAGCCTTGAACAGGGCCTCCGCCTGGGCCAGCGGCACCCAGCCTTCCACCGCCACCTTGTCCTTGTGCCGGTTGTCGGCGCTGAGGCCGATCTTGGCTCCGGACCAACTGTTGCGCACCACCTCCCAGGGGTAGGAGGCAGCCTCGGTCTCATGCACGATCAGGGCTCCCGCTGCGCCCTGCCTGGCCGCCTCCGCGTACTTGTAGTCCCAACGGCCGTAGTAGGTCATGGCGTTGCCGTTGAACAGGGACGGGTCCTGGGTGGCGAAGCCGGGGTCGTTGACCAGCACGACCACGGTCTTGCCGGTCACGTCGACGCCAGCGTAATCGTTCCAGCCGCGCTCGGGCGCGTTGATGCCGTAGCCGACGAATACCAGCTCGGAGTCACTGATCCCGGTACTGGCGACCTGCCGCTGGGTCGCGACCATCATGTCAGTGCCGTAGGCCAGGTCCGCGCTGAAGTCGGGGCCGCGAATCTCCAGCACCGCGCTGGGCGCGCTGGTTACCGCCGTAATCGGCACCTCCTGCACCCAGCTACCGGCATTGCCGGGTTCCGTGCCGAGCGCGGCAAAATGCTTTTGCAGCCAGGCGACGGTCTTGTCTTCGCCCGCGGTACCCGGTGCGCGCCCGGCGTAGGCGTCATCCGCCAGTTCAGCGATATGGTAGTGCAGGTCGCGCTGGATCTGCGCGTCCACGGTATCGGTAGCGGGCTTTCCATGGGCCAGTGCCGCGCCCAGGACGCCGGCCACGGCCAGTGCTGTGAGGAGTTGTTTCATACGCTCTCCGCAGTAGTTAAGACCCGCCATGATACCTTCATCCCCCTTGCCCCGCCTACTGCCAGGCAGCCGGCGCAAATCCTCGCAATGAGTGATACTCTCGCTTCCTGAACCGCAGCCCCCTGCCCCGATTCACTCCAGGACAGCGAACCATGACCACCAGCAGCACCATTGACCCGGCCGCCGACACCGCGTTTTTTGGCCACCCCCGCGGGCTGTACGTCTGCTTCGCCACCGAGCTGTGGGAGCGTTTCTCCTTCTACGGCATGAAGTACCTGCTGCTGCTCTACCTGACCAAGTATCACTTGTTTTCCGATGCCAACGGCCTCGAAGTCCTCGGCGGTTACGCCGCGCTGGTCTACGCCATGCCCGTCATCGGCGGGCTGCTGGCGGATCGCTACCTCGGCATGCGCAAGTCAGTCGTATTCGGCGGGCTGCTGCTGGTGCTGGGCCACCTGGGCATGGCATTCGAGGGCGAGCAGGCCCGGCTGCTCGGGGATACCGTGGTCCGCGACGATCGGGCACTGCAGGTGTTCTATTTCTCGCTGGGACTCATCGTGGTCGGTGTGGGCTTTCTCAAACCCAACATCTCGACCATCGTCGGCCGCCTGTATGCGGAGGACGACCCGCGACGGGATGCGGGTTTCACCATTTTCTACATGGGCATCAATCTCGGCGCATTTGTCGCCACCCTGCTCTGCGGCTACCTCGGCGTCACCTATGGCTGGGGCTATGGTTTCGGCGTCGCCGGGATCGGCATGCTGGTCGGCCTCGCCAGTTTCCTGCTGGGCCAGAAACACCTGCACGGGCTGGCCGAGCCGGCCCGGCCGGACAAACTCCGGGAGCGCTCGCCCCTGGGCATCAACAAGGAGCTGACCATCTACCTCGCGGGCCTTGCCGGTGTCTTCGCAGCCTGGCAGATGCTGCAATTCCACGGCGCTGTCGGTGCCCTGTTAAACCTGCTGGCCCTGATCGTCGCGCTGGCCCTGGCGTGGTTCATCACCTTCCGCTGCAACGCGGTGGAGCGCAGCCGGATGATCGTGCTGGTGGTGCTCACTGTTTCCAGCGTTGTATTCTGGTCCCTGTTCGAACAGAGCTCCGCGTCCATGACCCTGTATGCCGACCGGGTCATGGATCGCCGCGTCTTTGGCATCAACTTCACCGCTGCCCAGTACGGCTTCTTCAACTCCTTTTTCATCTTCCTGCTGGCCCCGGTCTTTGCCTGGCTTTGGACCACGCTCGGGCGCCGCGGCATCGAGCCCAGCACCCCGGTCAAGTTTGCCCTTGGCGTCGGCCTGGCGGGGCTGGGTTTCGGAGCGCTGGTACTGGGCGCCGCGACCCCCAATGAGGCCGGCCTGGTGCTCGGGTACTGGATGGTGCTCGCCTACCTGCTGCACACCGCCGGCGAGCTCTGCCTCTCCCCGGTGGGCCTCTCCGCCGTGACCAAGCTGGCGGTACCCAGCATCGTCGGCGTGATGATGGGCGCCTGGTTCCTGGCCACGGCCTACTCCCAGCACGTGGCGGCGCAACTGTCCAAGCTCGCCGCGCTGGATGCCCAGTCCGGCCTTGCCGACGTTGGCACGGCGCTCGCGAGCTATACCGAGTTGTTCACCACCCTGTTTTATGTCGGGCTGGGTATCGCGGCGCTGCAGTTGCTGATCGCGCCGCTGCTGCGGAAAATGATGCACGGCATTCACTGATTGCGCCAGTCGCCAGAGGGGTTGAGAGCATGAGCAAGCAGCAGCGGGAATTCGACGTAATCATCTGGGGCGCCACTGGCTTCACCGGCCAGCTTGTCGCCGAGTACATGGCCCAGACTTATGGCACCGGGGACGAGCTGCGCTGGGCCCTGGGAGGCCGCAGCACCGACAAGCTGCAGTCGCTGCAGGCGGCGCTGCAAGACCAATACGGGGGCACCCCGCTGCCGCTTGTGGTGGCCGACAGCGGCGATCCCGCGTCTCTGCGAGGGATGGTCCAGCGCACCCGGGTGGTCTGCACGACCGTCGGTCCCTACGCCCGTTATGGTACCGAACTGGTGGCAGCCTGCGCCGGCTCCGGCACGCACTATTGCGATCTCACCGGTGAAGTGCAGTGGATGGCACGGGTCATTCCCCGCTACCAGGCCGCGGCCGAGGACAGCGGCGCACGTCTGGTTCACACCTGCGGTTTCGACTCCATTCCCTCCGACATGGGAACCTGGTTCCTGCAACAGCGCATGCTGGAATGCCACGGGGTGCCCGCGCACTACGTCAAGGGCAGGGTCGGTCGCAACAAGGGTGCTGCCAGCGGCGGGACCATCGCGAGCATGCTCGAGGTTCTCGATGAAGCCAAGCGCGACCGCACGGTGCGCAAGTTGCTGACCAATCCCTACGCCCTCTGTCCACCCGGCACTACAGGGCTGGACGGCCCGGACCAGGCCGGCCCCCGCTATGACAGCGATTTCCAGCGCTGGACTTGCCCCTTCATCATGGCGGCCATCAACGGCCGGGTGGTACGCCGCAGCCACTGCCTGCTGGGCAAGCCCTGGGGGGAAGACTTCCAGTACGAGGAGGCGCAGCTGTGCAGTTCCCGAGCCCAGGCGCTGCGCAACACCCTGGCGATTGGTGGCGCCATGGCCGGGCTCGCGACCGCTCCCGGGCGCAAGCTGCTGGCGCGCTTCCTGCCCAGGCCCGGGGAGGGCCCCAGCCGTGAAGAGCGCGAGGCGGGTCACTACGAACTGTTCTTCCACGGCGCGCACCCCCGGGACCAGGCACTGGATATGCGAGTCCGGGTGGCGGCACAGCTGGACCCGGGCTATGGCTCGACATCGCGCATGCTGGCGGAAGCGGCGGTATGCCTGGCCAGGGACCCGCTGACGGTGGGTGGAGGCTTCTGGACTCCGGCGTCGGCGCTCGGCCAGCACCTGCTGACGCGGCTGGTCGACAACGCCGGCCTGACTTTCGAGGAGGTGGCTGTCGACTAGGCAGTCCCCTGTCACTGGCCAACCGAGGACAAAGGCCGTACATTGCCGGGCAACAACAACAAACAGGGGCGCAGGCGCGGGGTGAATCGTTTCAACCTCTCGTTCCGGGGAGAGATCCTGCCGGGCCACCATCCGGATGCGGCCAGGCGCAACTTTGCCCGCCTGTTCGCGATCCGCGATCCCCGGCGCATTGAACAATTCTTCTCCGGCACCCCGGTGATCCTGCGTCGCAACCTGGACCCGATTCGGGCGGCAACCTGGCAACTGCGGATGCGCGGCCTCGGCTTGCAGGCGGAGCTGGTCAAGCAGACCGAGGATGCGGAGGCGCCGGCCGCGCAAGCGCCGCCCGTATCGCCTCCCCCGGCTCCCCCGCGGGCCCCACAACCGGCGGCCGCGACGCCTCCACCGCCAG
>CAMYIZ010000024.1 GCA_947258585.1 uncultured Haliea sp.
AGCACCGCGCGGGCGGCATCGTCGACGCTGCCGCAGGGCGCGCCGATCTGCGCCGCGGCGAAGGCCGCCTGTTGCGCCGCCTGCTCCAGGTTCCAGATTTCCCGCTGCTGCGGCGTCGGCTCGCCAAACACATAGCTGCGGGTAATGTCCGAAATATAGCTGTGGAGCTGGCAGCCGGTGTCGATCAGTACCATGTCGCCCTCGTCGAGGGTCTTGGGCCGGGCTACGCCGTGGGGAAAGGCGCTGTCGGGGCCGAACAGCACGATGCAGAAGTAGGAGCCCGCCGGGGCGCCAACCTGGCGGTGCGCGGCGTCGATGAAGGCGCTGACCTCGCCGGTACTGATACCCGGACGCAGGATGCGTGCGGTGGCCCGGTGGACTTCCAGGGTCATGTCCTTGGCGCGCTGCATCAGGGCCAGTTCGGCAGCGGATTTGTGCATGCGACAGCCGGCGGTGACCGGAGTGGCGCTGCGGAACCGGCAGTCCGGGGCCGCCTGCTGCAGGCCGTCGGCCAGGAAGAAAGGCGCGGACTCATCCATGCCGACTTCCCGGGCGCCCGCGTCCGCCAGCAGCCTGGCGCAGAGCTGGTAGGGGCATTCATGCTCTTCCCAGCAATGCACCTCGCCGGGGACCCGCAGAAACCCCTGCAGGGTGCCCAGCTCGAACGCCGGGGCAACGTAGACCGGATCACCCCTGGCGGGCACCAGTGCCCCCACCAGGCGCTCGCTGGCGGACCAGCGGGTGCCGGTGAAGTAGTAGAGATTGGTGCCGGCGTTCAGGTAGATCGCGTCCAGCCCGTTGGCCCGCATCAGCGCCTGGGCCTGGGACAGGCGGGCGGCAAATTCGCCGTCCGTGATCGGGGTGGCGCCGGCAGTCATGTCCTGCAGTCGGGCGAGTTCGGTAGCGGCGTCGGAGCCGCCAATGCCTTCGGTCATGGGTTTCCTCGTTGGCGTAGGAGTGGCGGTCGTTTATCCTGACCGTGGAAGCAACCAGATGATAACTGCAGGGGCTGCAGGGGGAAAGCGAGATGCGGTGGACAGATATTGATCAGCAGCTGTGCTCGGTGGCGCGGGCGCTGTCGGTGGTGGGAGAGCGCTGGACCCTGTTGATCCTGCGGGATGCGTTTCTGGGAACCCGCCGGTTCGAGCAGTTCCAGCACAATCTGGGTATCACCCGACACCGGCTCTCCGAGCGGCTTGGCAAGCTGGTGGAGCAGGGTGTTTTGGTCAAGGTGCCCTACTGCGAGCGCCCGCCGCGCCACGAGTATCGCCTGACCCGCAAGGGTCTGGGACTGTACCCGGTACTGATGAGCCTGGCACGGTGGGGCGACGACTGGATGGCCGGCGAGGAGGGTGTGCCGCTGGAGTATGTGCACCGGGGCTGCGGCAAGCTGACCCAGCCGGTACTGGCCTGCAGCGAGTGTGGTGAGCCGCTGCGCCCGGAGGGCGTGACGCCCCAGCCCGGGCCGCCGCTGAAGGCGCTGGCCCAGGATCTGGCGCGCCAGGGCGACAAAGGCCTCTCGATACCTGCGCTTATCGGTCGTTCGCGGCCAGCGGAGTAGGCTGGCTGCCGCGTTAATTTCTATGAAAAAGTAACAGTGAGAGGAACTTTAACTTTGCCTCTCAGGGGGTAGACTGCGGTGACTACAACAACAACCCGTGAGGGACTCCGCAATGACACAATTCAGAAAAACCATTCTCGCCGCCGCCGTGGTCGCCCTGGTGCCCTCGGTGTCCCATGCCCAGCTCGAAGAAGTCCTGGTGACGGCTACCAAGCGTGAAGCGTCCGCCCAGGACCTGCCGTTCTCCATCAACGCCCAGTCCGAGGCGGATATCCGCCGCACCGGGGCCACCAACCTGGAAGAGCTGTCGCGCAACGTCGCCGGCCTTGCGATCCAGAACCTGGGGCCGGGCCAGAGCCAGGTCTCCATCCGCGGCGTGTCCGCCGGCCAGGTGGTGCGCGACCAGCCCGGCGTGAAGGAGCAGGTGGGCGTATACCTGGACGAGACGGTGATCTCCCTGTCCCTGTTCACCCCCGACCTCGACCTCTACGACCTGAACCGTGTGGAGACCCTGCGCGGGCCCCAGGGCACCCTGTTCGGCTCCGGTTCCGTGGGCGGCACCATCCGCTTCATTACCAACCAGCCCGATTTCGAGGAACTGATCGGCTCGGTAGAGGCCAACCTCAATACCGTGGAAGACGGTGACATGGGCGGTCACGTCAAGGGCATGGTAAACATTCCCATGAACGACAAGGCGGCGCTGCGCGTCGTCGGCTACGGTACGGAATACGGCGGCTGGATTGACGCCCTGCGCGAGGGCGGTGGCGTCAGCGAGGACGTCAACAGCGGCGAGCGCTACGGCGGTCGCATCACCCTGGCGCTGCAACCGACCGACTACCTGACCATAACCCCGCGGGTCGTGTTCCAGAACATCGAGACCGAGGGTTTCAACCGCGAGGAAGTCTTCAACCTGTACGCCAATCCCTTCACCACGACCCGGCCGGCGATACAGCTGGGGGAACGCCAGCAGTTCCTGCGTCTGGATGAGGCCTTCGAAGACGAGACCATGATAGCCGACCTGGTGGTCAACTGGAGCCTGGACGGAGTCGATGTGACCTACGCCGGCAGCTACGTGGACCGGGAAATTCTCGCCAGTCGCGATGCCAGCGCGCTGACCGGATCGGTGTCGGTGGACCTCGGGTATCCAGAGGCGGCGGTACTGCTTCCCTCCAATTTGCTGGATTCAACTGACCTGCAGCAGACCACCCATGAACTGCGCCTGGCTTCCAATGCGGACGGCCCCCTGAACTGGGTGGTTGGCGCGTTCTACTCGGATGTGGAACGCACCTACGCCCAGCGTCTGCCCACGCCGGGCTATGACGCCGTGACTGATGCGGTTCTGGGCGCGGGCACATCCGCCGCGGTCAGCAATGGCTACGGTTCCGATTCGCCCTACAACTCGGACCTGCCCTACGATATCGAGCAGACTGCCTTGTTTGGCGAACTGAGCTACGACATCACCGACCGTCTGAACGTGACCCTGGGCGGCCGCTACTATGATTTCGAGGAAGAGCGCCGCTTCACCACCGGGGGCCTGTTTTCCAATGGGGATGACCAGGTGGACTCCACCTCCTCGGACGGATTCAACCCCCGCCTGCTGGTCAGCTACGACGTCAGCGACGAGATCGCGATCAATGCCCAGGCCTCCCAGGGCTTCCGTCTCGGTGGGGTAAACGACCCGCTGAACGTGCCCCTGTGCGAAGGGGGCGACCTGGAGACTTTCGGTTCCTTCCAGGCCTACGATGACGAATCCCTGTGGAACTACGAGCTGGGTTTCAAGACTGAGTTCGACAAGGTGCGCTTCAATGCCGCGATGTTCTACACCGACATTGAAGACCTGCAGGTTACCCTGGATGCGGGCTCCTGTTCTTCCCGGATAAGCTTCAACGTCCCCGAAGCCCATACCCTCGGTGTGGAATGGGAGCTGGTGGCCTATCCCATGGAGCTGCTGATGTTGACCCTCTCCGGCAGCTTGCTGGAGGCGGAATTCGATTCCACCGTGACCGACAGCAACGGCAACGTGCTGGGCGGGGTCGAGGACGGCAACCGGCTGGCCTCGGTGCCGGAATTCCAGATGGCTGCCTCCGCCACCTATACCTTCCCCGTCAACGCCTTTGGCTCCAACGAGATGTATGTCTCCGCCATGGTCCAGCACGTGGGTGACCGTTTCACCCAGCCCAGCGACCAGGTGGCGGGAGCGGGTAACTTTGTCTCCGGGCTGCCCTTCGGCGGCGCCACCGGCGCTGAATTGACGGTAGTGGACCTGGAGCTCGACGCCTATGAGCAGGTCAACCTGAGTGCGGGCATCGTCTGGGACACCTTTGAAACGGTGTTCTACGTCAACAACGTGACGGATGAGAACGCGCAGCTGTCCTTTGACCGCGAGCGGGGCGGCCGCGCCCGTCTGGCTTACCGCAACAACCAGCCGCGGACGGTCGGTATCACCATGCGCAAGTTCTTCTGATCCTGCGCTGTTTTCCGGAAACCCGCCGCGGCAGCCCCGCGGCGGGTTTTTTTTGAGTCAGCGGATGGTCGCCTCGCTGCCTGCGCGGTGCTGCTCTGCCCCGGTCGGAGCATACCCCGGTCGGAGCATTGCGTCCTTGCCCGGGATAGTGTTTGCTGTCGAAGATACCGGGTGAATATTGGGTATGACAACTGAGGGCCGCAGGTGACAGGCAGGTACGTAGGCGGGGTTGATCGCGATGACGATTCATTGCCGGTGTCCTGGGTCGACCGCGACCAGGAGCTGGCCCGCGTGCCCGAGTCTGCGCGGGAGGTCGCCAAGCGCGGCTATGATCCGGACACGTGGCTGCCTGCACAGCCCGAACCAGAGCCCGAACCCGAACCCGAACCAGAGCCTGAACCAGAGCCTGAACCAGAGCCTGAACCAGAGCCTGAACCAGAGCCTGAACCAGAGCCTGAACCAGAGCCTGAACCAGAGCCCGAACCGGAGCCCGAACCGGAGCCCGAACCGGAGCCCGAACCGGAGCCAGAGCCAGAGCCAGAGCCAGAGCCAGAGCCAGAGCCAGAGCCAGAGCCAGAGCCAGAGCCAGAGCCAGAGCCAGAGCCAGAGCCAGAG
>CAMYIZ010000025.1 GCA_947258585.1 uncultured Haliea sp.
CACAATCCTTGTATCGACTGAAGATTTTGTAACCTGTGGGTCTGGAGATACCGAACTCGCGGCAAAGAGATGACATCTTCTCGCCATCCAGGAGCCTCGCTACAAACTTAAGGCGTTCATCCATTGGTTTACACTCTTTCCAGGGCATTTGGGCATCTCCCAAATACCTAAAGGTGTAAACCATGTGCCCGGTATATGCTGTAAGTTATGTCTCAGGTACTACACTTCAAAATCAATTGCCTACCCGGCACCGACGCTCTCGGTTCGGTGCCGCAGCACCACCAGTGCCGGAGTTTTGCCGGACTTTCCTGAACACACCCGATTTGCCGCTTCAATGAGCTCCTCCAACTCCGGCGCGGAGTAGTGCGTGGTGATGTCGCCGTTCTTGTGGCCCAGCAGTATTTTCCGGGTTTCCAGGGGCACACCGGCCGCACGCAAGCGGCGCCCGAAGGTGTGTTTCAGGTCGTGTACCCGGATCGGCAGGTCCAGCTTGCGCCGGACCGTTTTCCAGCCATTGTTGTTGATGCTGCGCACCGGACGACCGTAGTAGGTGAAGACACGCTGCGGGTGTTGCCCGCGCACGCTGTCGATCACTGACTTTGCCACCCGGTTCAGTACCACCAAACGATCCTCCCGGTTCTTGACCTTTGTTCCCGGAATGAGAAATACCGAGGTGCCCAGTTCCGGCACGTCGATTTCCCAATCCCACTGCAGGCTGCAGACTTCGCCATCCCGGCAGCCGGTATTCACTTTGAACAGACACATCCGGCTCAGATGATCCGGTAGCGCCTTGAACAAACGGTGTTGCTCCTCCCAACTGAGCGGGTAAGGGCGCCTGGCATCGTGTAGTGGCAACAACTGGATCAGCGGTGCCGACTCCAGCCAGGTCAAACCGTGTTCATCCCGCCACAGCCGGGCACTCAGGTTAAGTACCCGGCGTACCGTAGCCAGGGCGCCATTAACGGTCTTGTTCTTCTTGCCCTCCTTCTTCCTTTTATCTATGTAGGCCTTAAGTGTGCCCATATGGACCTGATGCAGCGGCAGTTCGCCGATGTACGGGTCCAGCTCTTTGAGATGGAAGGCGTAGGTCCGGAGGGTAGCCAGGTGGGAGTTCTCCTCGAGAAAGCGCGTGGCTGCCTCGCGAAAAATGCGCACCGGCCGTATGCCGAATACTGACGCCTGCCTGATCTCCTCAACCCGGCGGGCCAGTATCAGCTCCGCCGTTTTGAGTTCGCTCGTTCCAGTGCTTTGGTGAATGCGATGGCCGAGGACCTGCTTGTCAATATGCCAGATCCCACCCCGCTTCCGCAGCCCGGAGTTTCGATTGCGTCCCATAGTTCATCTCCTCGATGTCGTGCGGGACGCCCGTTGCACCGTTTATATTGGTCCACCCAGGCGTCCATTTCAAGGCGGTCGAAGGCGACACCCTGGCTGCCGATGCGAAGTTCGGTCAGGGCAGGGCGTACCTCGTGGTTGAAGCGGTTGCGGTCCATGCCCAGGTAGTCGGGGGCATCGCGGAGTCGGATCAGGCGGGGCTGGATCTGCATGGTCTATCTCCCCAGGTAAACCGCGGTAATCTGCTCGCGGACATGACCCAGCTCCCTGCTGATGGCCAGGCGCGCCTGTAGATCCGCCTCCTGCTGCGCCGGGGCCAGGTCTTTCTTGCTGGGGCCACCGCCATGGGGGGAGCGCCAGCCGGTGATTTCCAGGTAGCGTTGCTGGGCATAGGCATGGCGCAGGCCGTGCATTTTCGACAGGCCGGCATTGGCCGTGTGGCGCTCGTAGATTCTGAGCTGCTCGATGTAGCTGCGCCCTCGGGGGATCAGGGCGCCCACCCCGGCCAGGCGCTTGGCCTGCTCCAGCAGGGCGCGCTGCTCTTTGGTGCGGATCGGCACAGTGCGTTCCCGTCCGCCCTTGGTCCAGCTGGCCTTGAGATGGAGATGGTCGCCCCTATCTGCCCAGCGGGGCCGGATCTTGAGGGCCTCCTCCCGCCGCAGACCGAATGCCTTCTGTAGCCGGAGGCTCATGCGCACATGCTCATCCTTGACCTGGTCGAGCTGCTCGCGCGCCAGGCTCTTCGCCTTGCTGTGGTCGGACACAAACTGCCGGTCCGGTATGCCATAGAAGTCATTGGAACCGGCCACCACCGCCCGCCTGTTAACCTTCTCCGCCCACCAGCGTAAACAGCTCATGCGGTTCTTGATGGTGCCGGGGGAGAGGTTTTGCCCCTGCCAGTGGTCGACCAGGGCCCGGATATGCTTCTGCTTCAGGGAGGTGGCCTGCAGCTGCCGGAAGCCAAGCTCGTGCAACTGGTTGGCGATGGCGGTCAGTTGCCGTTCACGGCCCACCCGGGTTTCGAAGCTGCCTTCGTGGCTGTGCCGGCATAACATTTTCAGTTGGTAGTTCAGGTCGCGCATAGTGCTGTATCCATAGGTGAGTGTTTCTGATCACCTGGCAACAGAAGCTGCACAGGCCCGCTGGGCGGAACGATCACGGGACACCAATCCCGGTTGACCTGAAGATGTCTGGCCATAGACAGCACGGTGTGTTTTCGCAGAAAACTGGCCCGTGCAAACCAACGGTTGTCCAGCCTGAGGCTGGGGTGGAATTACCTCCTGGTTAAATTAGGCAGAACGCGCTGACCGCCAGCGTGGTTGCGTGGTTAAAAAAAGCAATCGGTGGCCGAGGGCAGGGGCCCCCGACAGCAACTGCGGCGTTTGAAAAAATCCCTGGAAGCGGGATGGGTTGGAAGGGGCGATGCCCAGGCTATAAGGCACCACGGTGGTTCGAAGATGGACCCGGTCATTCCTGACCGTTGCGTCGAGAGTGGTCCTAGGCGACGCGTTCGGCAGATACCATTCTTGGAATCTGCCTACCCCGATTGCGAATGCAAGGCGGGGTCTTCCTTGCCACTTTTCCGTAGTGGCCACGGGTAATTTCTAGTGCTGAAGGGACTCTACCACAACGGGTAATATGGCTGTCACAGAAAGCCCTGTCAACGGATGGCGGGATAAAAAACCCCGTCAACGTGCGACGGGGTTTGTGGTTACAGTGTAACCACTGTGGGGAGAGACGGATTGCGTGGGAATGCGACAAGCCAGGCTGCGCCAGGCGAAGATTCGGCGATGGAGCGGCTGTGAGTGATGCGGCGTTCCGGTACGGGGACGGAGCGCTGCGCCCACGTCACTACCCGCTGCGCGTGGCAGTGACTTGGGCTGGAGTGGGCGCGCAGGCGATTACTGGAGAGTATCGACACGCAGGTCGAGACAGCAATAACCGACACCCGTTATCGCCAGACGGGGTTCGGTGATTACCATAGAACCGCTGGCGGTTCGGTACGACGGATTCCGACGCCTGTGCTACTGGAAGCCCCGTCAGCTCCCGACTGAGTAAGTGGTGCCACTGGCACTTAGTCATCCATGGGCGCACCGGGTTTTTGCTGGACATGCCGTTAGTATTGGTTCAAGCGCTGCGGAATGGTCGATTTTCCTATCGAATTGATTTCGTTGTTGTCACGGTTAAAGCAGCGATCAACCGCCGAACATGAACGCGGACTGGGTGCTGCCGATCACACGATCCTGAAACGCGCGTTGCCCTGCATCATCGCCGGCGGCACCGGCGACCACATGCAACGGCAGCAGATGTTCCTCGCGCGGATGGGAGG
>CAMYIZ010000026.1 GCA_947258585.1 uncultured Haliea sp.
GCCGCGGCGGGCGCCGCCGCTGCAGCGGCCGCGGGTGCAGCAGCCACGGGTGCCGGCGGCGGTGGTGGGGGGGCGTAGGCCGCCATCATGGGCTGGGCGCTGTTGCGGCTGATCCGCACCGATTCCTCGCCTTCCTTGATCTCTATCTCATCGATGTTGGACTCTTCCAGCAACTCGATCAGCTTCTTGACTTTGCGAATGTCCATAATGGGCTCTCTCTGGGTTTCGGTTAAGGCTGTTCCAGGCTGCGAATAGCGGCCAATAATCCAAGTTCATAGCCCTGGGCGCCGAGGCCGCAGATAACGCCGCGGGCCAGGTCCGAGAAGTAGGAGTGCTGCCGGAACGGCTCGCGGGCATGGGTGTTGGAGAGGTGTATTTCGATAAACGGAATGGCCACCGCGGCCAGCGCGTCGCGGAGGGCGACACTGGTGTGAGTGAACGCGGCGGGGTTGATCAGGATGAAGTTCACCCCTTCGCGGCGGGCATCGTGGATGCGCTCCACCAGTTCGTATTCAGCGTTGCTCTGCATTGCCAGCAAGTGGTGGCCCCGCTCTGTGGCCAGGGTGGCCAGGCTGCGGTTGATGTCGGCAAGTGTGGTATTCCCATAGACTGCCGGCTCGCGCTCCCCGAGCAGGTTCAGGTTGGGACCGTGCAATACCAGGATGGTGGCCATGACTCCCCGCCGTTGCTCTCATCGACCTTATTGGGCGGATTCTCGCGCAAAAGCCAGGTGCTGTCCATGATTAATGTTATTTTTTGGGAAATAGCGTCTGTTAGCAGCTATTTAGGCGAATTTATCAATTTTCCAGACGATGGCTGCACACAGCCGGCTGTTTCGCTGTGGTTTCGGGATAATGGCAGAAAAGCGGGGAATTTCCACGAAAAACATCAGATATTGCCGGCAATCTTGCCCTTAACCGGTGCAACGGTATCCAGGGCTCGCATTACTGTACTCGTGGTCAGGATCTGCGGCAGAATCACTGGCTCGGCGGCCGGGTCAGCCGGGTACAGGACGTACAGGGGTATCCCCGTGCGGCCGTGTTCGCGCAGGAAGCCGGCGATCTCCGCATCGTGGTTGGTCCAGTCGGCGACCAGGTACGCGACATCGCGCTCCGCAAAGGCCGCCCGCATATGGGCGGTATTCAGGACGGTGCGCTCGTTGGCGATGCAGGTAATACACCAGTCCGCTGTGACGTCGACAAACACCGCCCGGCCCTGCTGGCGGAGCTCGGCGACGGTTGCCGCAGACCAGGCGGGCTCCGCGGCTCTCAGGTCCCGGTCGCCGCCGGCCTCCAGAGGCGACTGCCACAAGCCCAGCAGGACTGCCAGGACGAGGCAGGATAGTGCCAGAATCCGGCGCCACAGGGCGCTGTGCCACAGCCACAGGCCCAGGGCCAGGAGGAGGGCCCCGGTCAGCGCTGCAGCCATGGTGTCGACGCCGGTCTGGCGCCCGGCCACCCACAGCAGCCAGATCGCGCTGCCATAGAGGGGAAAGGCGAGCAGCTGTTTCAGGGTGTCCATCCAGGGGCCGGGTCGGGGCAGCCAGTTGCGCGCCCGGGCGCTGTAGCCGAGCAGCAACAGGGGCGCAGCCATACCGGCCCCGAGGGCGAAAAATACGGCCAGCGCCACGGCCGCCGGTTGGGTAATGGCGAATCCCAGCGCCGTACCCATGAAAGGCGCCGTACAGGGGCTGGCTACCACCACGGCCAGTACGCCGGTGAAGAAGCTGCCGCTGTCACCCTGGCGGCCGGCGAGGCCGCTGCCGACATTCATCAGGCCCCCGCCCAGTTGCAACATGCCCGACAGGGACAGCCCCATGACCAGGAACAGGTAGGCGAGGGCGATCACAAACACGGGCGACTGCAACTGGAAGCCCCAGCCGATGGCCTGTCCGGCGCGCTGCAGCAGGATCAGCGCGGTGGCGACCGCAAGAAAGCTCACTACTACGCCAGCCGCGTAGAGCCAGCTGTGCCGCAGCCGTTCATGGCTGCTGCTGCGGGCGAAGCCCAGCACTTTCAGGGACAGGATCGGGAACACACATGGCATCAGGTTGAGTATCGTGCCGCCGAGGAACGCCAGCAGCATCATGTACGGCAGACTGGCCAGCGCGGCTGTGGCTGGCGCTGCTGCGACCGGGGCGGCGGCCTGTCGGGCCGACAGCGGCACCGGGCTGACAGTGCCGCCGACGAAATCAATATCGAACAGTTCGGTGCGGGGCGGATAGCACAGCCCGGCATCGGCGCAGCCCTGGGATTTCACGGTCAGTCTGGCGTACTGTGGCACTTCCGCTGCCTGCAGCCGTATATCGGCATCCAGGTAATAAACCTGCACTTCACCGAAGAACTCGTCGTGGCGCTCCAGAGCCTCGGGCAGCTGGACATCCAGCGGGATGTTAGAGCCCGCGCTCTGCAGTGAAAATTCGAAAGCGTGCTGGTAGAGATAGTAGGTGTCGGCTATGCGCCAGTACAGCCGCAGGGTGCCGCCGGGTTGAGCTTCCACAGCCAGCTGGTAGGCTTCTTCCACCGGGAGGAACTCCGGTTGGCTGAAAGTGACTGCCGCCGTGCCGGTACCGGGCAACTGGGCCAGACTCAGGCTGCTGCAGAGCCAGAGCAGGCTGGCGAACACAAAACGCATGGAGGTTCCTTTTGCTGTTGCGGTCCTGCCGCGACGGCCGATATTGTAGCAGCGCGGCCGCGGCAGCCCAATTCGACGCGGGCCCGGGACCGGCGCTGGTGGTATAGTGTGACGCCTGAAGGGCCGGTAAGTTTCGCGAGGCCGGAGAGTTTTAAAGGAGTGCGAACGGTGCAATTTCTGAAGCTGCTGGTTTTTGCTTTGTGTGTTCTGGCCCTGCCTGGTACGCGGGCCGCGCAGGCACAGGCTGTGCTGGAGGATGCCTGGGTGCGCGCCCTGCCGCCTACCCAGGCCAACACCGCTGCCTACGTCACTGTACGCAATCTGGGCGACGAGCCACTGTCCATCTCCGGAGCCGGTGCCTCGCTGGCAGCGAGCGTTGAGCTCCACGATACGGTCGAGGTGGACGGCATGCTGCGGATGCGGCAACAGGAGTCGGTTACTGTGCCGGCAGGCGAGTCGGTGGTCTTTGGTCCCGGCGGGCTGCACCTGATGTTGCTGGGTCTGGAGAGAATGCCCGCGGTGGGCGAGACCCTTGAGCTGTGCCTGGAGATCAATGGTGCGCCCCTTTGCACCCAGGCCGAAACCCGGCGCGCGCCGGCAGGCAGTGGCAGTAACCACCAGCACCATCATTGACAGACACCGCCGGCGGTTCGCCGCGGAAGGAGATCCGGGATGACAGGATTCAGGGACAGGCTGACCCGCTGGCGGGACGATTACCTGCCGCAGAAGGGCTGGGCCTACGGATTGCTGGTGGCCGTGGGCCTGTACCTGCTGTTGACGGTGCTGGTCGGTATGTACTGGAGCGCCACGCCGGCGCCGTTTGACGTCAGCGAGCGGGCCGCGGCTTATGCCGCGGAGGATGGCGCCCGGACCACCACCGGCTCGACCACCACCGCGGCCCTGGTCGGTGCCATGGAGACCCTGCTGAAAAAGCGCGGCGGTTATCTGTCAAACGATGTGTTTCCCCCCGGTGCATGGCTGGACAATGTGCCCAACTGGGAGTTCGGTGTCCTGATCCAGTCCCGGGACCTGGCCCGGGCCATGCGGGAAGTGTTCAGCCGCTCCCAGTCCCAGTCCCGGGAGGACCCGGATCTGTCCCTGGCCGAACCCAAGTTCAATTTCAACTCCGACAGCTGGATGCTGCCGGCCACCGAGAGCCAGTATCGCGAGGGTGTCGAGCTGCTGCGCAGCTATTTGCGACGGCTGGAGAACGCGGGGGACAGCGACGCGCAGTTCTACGCGCGGGCAGATAACCTGCGCTACTGGTTGTCCACGGTAAGCTCCCGGCTCGGCAGCCTGTCCCAGCGCCTGAGCGCCAGTGTCGGCCAGCGTCGCCTGAACACCGACCTGGCCGGTGAAGAAAGCGCCCGCCAGTCTACGCCGGCTCCAGATGAGCTGATGGTGCAAACCCCCTGGACCGAAATCGACGATGTGTTCTTTGAAGCCCGCGGCACGGCCTGGGCCCTGATCCATTTCCTCAAGGCAGTGGAGCTGGACTTTGCCGATGTCCTGGCCAAGAAAAATGCCCAGGTGAGCTTGCAGCAGATTATCCGGGAGCTGGAGGCGACCCAGCAGGCAGTGTGGAGCCCGGTCATCCTCAATGGCAGTGGCTTGGGCTTGCTGGCCAACCACTCGCTGGTGATGGCCTCTTATATAAGTCGGGCGAATTCGGCGATGATCGACCTGCGCGACCTGCTGGCGCAGGGCTAGTCGATTACTTGCGGTCGTAGCGCAACCGCGTACCGGTATCCAGGGACAGCCGGATTTCGGTGGCGCTGATTGACTCGGGGAAGTACGTACCCGACAGCTTGGCGTCGAGGAGACTGGCGCCTTCGAGGTTGGTTTCCCGAAAATCGATGCCGCTCAGGTCCGCATTGCGGAAGTAGGAGTTGCTGAAGTCCAGGCCGCGGGCATCCATGTTGCGCAGGTCCCTGCCACGGTAATCGCCGCTCTTCAGTTCGCTGGTGTCCAGTTTGTCACGCTGTTCGTTGAAGCCCTTGATATCCTCGTTGCGCAGCAGCTGGTAGAGGGGATCCTGTTTGATATAAGGCTTGCTCATTATGACCTTCCAGAAAATGTTGGGCAGAAAAGAATGCGGCGTTGCGGCCTATAGCTTAAGCCACCCGGTCGGTCATGCCTAGCTCGCCCGTGCGCAAGCCGCCGCGGCGGACCCAAATCGATGGCTTTCTGCTCACCCGGCACTGGCGTGACACCGCCGCCGGCATAGAGCTCGAGCTGTGGTTTGCCAGTGCTTCCGGACCGCTACAGGTGCTTGTCGACGGTCAGCGCAGTGTATTTTTCCTCGCCGCCACAGAGGCGGCGCAGCACCGCGGCCTGCTCGCCCTGCATGCGGGAGTCGAGGTGGCGCCGGTGGCGCTGAATGACTTTCGCCTGCAACCGGTGGTCGCTGTGTACAGCCGCAGTTATCGCCAGTCCCGGCAGCTTGCCGACCAGCTGCGTGAACGGGGCGCGGAGCCGCTGGAGGCGGACATCAATCCTGTTGACCGCTTCCTCATGGAGCGTTTCATTGCCGGCGGCGCCTGCATTGCGGGCATCCCGGTCAGCTGCGGCAGTTTCATCCGCATGCAGGAGCCAGCGCTGCGGCAGGCATCCCTGCGCCAGGTGTCCCTGCGACCTGCGCTCAAAGTCCTGTCTTTCGACATCGAAACCGCCATGGAGGGGCTGCAACTCTACTCCATCGCGGTCCACGGCACGGCCCCGGATGGTGAACACCGGCAGGTTTTCATGCTGGGTGAGGACGCGGCGGGCGAGCATGTGACGGCCTCGCCCTCGCAGCAGGTCCTGCTGGAGGATTTCCTGCAGTTCGTTGCACGCTTCGACCCAGACGTGCTGGTGGGCTGGAACGTGGTCAATTTTGACACCTGGTACCTGCAGCGGCTGGCGGACAGTCTGGGTATCCCCCTGGGTCTGGGCCGAAGGGGCGCTGCGGTGCAGTGGCGGGAACTCGATGCGGACGGGGAGCGGCGCACAGCCCGGGTGCCCGGGCGCCTGTTGCTGGACGGTATCGAACTGTTGCGGGCCGCATTTTACCGCTTCGACAGTTTCTCCCTGGAGGCCGTCTCCCGGGAGTTGCTGGGGGAGGGCAAGCTGCTGCACGGCAGTGACCGCGGTGAGGAAATCGGCCGCCTGTTCCGGGAAGACAAGCCCCGGCTGGCGGCGTATAACCTGCGCGACTGTGAACTGGTGTCGAGGATCTTTGCCGCCACCCGCTTGCTGGATTTTGCCCTGGCGCGCAGTGTCATGACCGGCCTGAACCCGGACCGCCTTGGTGGTTCGGTGGCCTCCTTCGACAATCTCTACCTGCCGCGGCTGCACCGGGCCGGTTTCGTCGCGCCCAATGCCAGCAGTGACCACAGTGCCAGCCCCGGTGGCTTTGTGCTTGAATCCCAGCCTGGCCTCTACGACCACGTGCTGGTGCTGGATTTCAAGAGCCTCTATCCCAGTATTATCCGCACCTTCGCCATCGACCCGTTGGGACTGGCCCTGGGCCTGCACGGTGACCTCGATGAGGACAGTACTGTGCCGGGCTTTGCGGGCGCTCGTTTTGCCCGGACTGGCCATATCCTGCCGGCCCTGATAAGCGCACTCTGGGAGCAGCGCGACGCTGCCAAGGCGGCCACAGACGGGCCACTGTCCCAGGCCATCAAGATCATCATGAATTCCTTCTACGGTGTACTCGGCAGTCCCGGTTGCCGGTTCTTCGACGCCCGCCTGGCCAGCAGCATCACCCGCCGGGGTCACGAGATCCTGTTGCGTACCCGCGAACGCATTGAGGAGAGTGGCCACCGGGTGATCTACGGCGACACCGATTCGGTATTTGTCTGGATCGCGGATGCGGCCAGCGATGCCGAGGCAGAGCGGGCCGGCAGGTCCCTGCAGGCAGACCTGAACAGCTGGTGGCGGCAGCGGGTGCGGCTGGAGTTCGGCCTGGACAGTGCGCTGGAGCTGGAATTCGAAACCCACTACCGCCGGTTCCTGATGCCCACCATCCGCGGCTCAGAGAAGGGCAGCAAGAAGCGATACGCCGGGCTGGTGGGTAGCGGGGAGAGCCAGCGACTGGTGTTCAAGGGGCTGGAGAGTGTGCGCAGCGACTGGACCCGGCTGGCGCGGAATTTTCAGGAGGAACTGTACCGGCGGGTATTTCTGCATCTGCCGTGGAAGGACTATATACGACAGGTAACCGCCGAGCTGCTGGCGGGCGAGCTCGACTCAGATCTGGTGTATCGCAAGCGCCTGCGGCGCCGTCTGGACGATTACCAGCGCAATGTGCCGCCCCATGTGCAGGCCGCCCGCCGTTATCCCGAAAGGCAATTGCCACTGCCGCGCCGTGGCGACTGGATCGAATATGTGATCACCACCGCCGGGGCGCAGCCTGCCGTGTCACCCGGGGCTCCACTGGATCACGAGCACTATGTGGAGCGGCAGCTGGAGCCGGTGGCGGACGGCATCCTGGGATTGCTGGGGACGTCGTTCAGTGCGGTTACCGGCCGCCAGATCAACCTGTTCTGAGCTGAATCCAGTTCACCCCCGGGTGACACTAGTCGCCAAAGAACTCGGCCCGCAGCGCCGGATAATCCGCCGCCGGCAGCCGCGGCCCGAAATTTGCCACCACACGCCCGGCCGCCAGGCTCGCAAAGCGTCCGGCGGCGGCGTAGCCCTCGCCGCGACCCAGGGCGTAGAGAAAGGCGCCGGCGAACATGTCTCCGGCGCCGTTGGTATCCACGGCCTGCACCCGGTGCGGAGGAATGTCCTCCAGTCGCTCCCCGTCCCAGGTGATTGCACCCTCCGCACCACAGGTGATGACGAAGCTGCGGGCAACCGGCTTCAGCCGTTCAATAGCGACATCCAGCTGCTCCGTGCGCCCCCAGCAGAGCGCCTCGTCGCGGTTGCAGAACACCAGGTCCAGCTGGGTGCCGATGATCGCCTGCATACCCTCGCGGAAGTACTCGACCATGCCGGGGTCGGAGAAGCTGAGCGAGGTCTTGACCCCGGCGGCTTCAGCCAGCTCGCGGGCGTGGATGGCTGCTGCGCGACCGGTATCCGAGGTGACCAGGTAGCCCTCTATGTAGAGGTATTCGGACGCGGCCAGCGCCGTCGGGTCCAGCTGCTCGACCGAGAGCGTCTCACTGATCCCGAGGAAGGTGTTCATGCTGCGCTCGGCGTCCGGGGAAATCAGCACCAGGCACTTGCCGGTCGTGCCCGGGGGGCGCCCATTTGCCATGCAGTGGTCGACGCCGGCGGTTTCCAGGTCGCGGACATAGATGGCGCCATCGGCGTCGTCGGCGACCTTGCAGCTCATGAAGGTGGGCGCGCCGAACTGGGCGGCGGCAATCATCGAGTTGCCGGCGCTGCCGCCACTGGCATGGCTGGCTTTCACCAGATGGCCCTGCAGCTGTCCCAGCAGCTGCCCCTGGCGGGCTTCGTCCACCAGGGTCATCAGGCCCTTGTCTACACCCAGGCTGATGAGTTCGTCATCCCGGACCTGGATTTCGGTATCGACCAGCGCGGCGCCCATGCCGTAAATGGCGTATTTTTTCATTCTCTGTTCGTACTCCAGTGGCCAGCGCGCTATTATCGCTGCCCCCCCACCCATTGCAACCGGGTGTGATGTAAACTCCGAGACCATGGCCAGAACCCGTCGACCTTTTCTGAAACTACTCCTCGCCTTCGCAGTCGCCGCGGCGCTGTTCCTGGTGTATCTGGACGTTCGTATTACCGCGACCTTCACCGACAAGATGTGGGAGATTCCCGCCAAGGTGTACGCGCGTCCACTGGAGCTGTTTCCGGGCGCAATGCTGTCGGCGGAAGACCTGGCTTTTGAGCTGGAGGTTCTTGGTTACCGCAAGGTCAGTGCCGCGCGGCGTCCCGGCGAAGTCGCCCGCGCCGGCAATCGCTTCGAGCTGTACACCCGCGGCTTTGATTTCCCGGGCGAACGGGAGCCGCCCCGACAGGTGCGACTGTCCGTGGACGACAGGCGCCTGCAGTCCCTGACCGGCAGCGGCGGTGCTATCGACCTGATGCGGCTGGAGCCGGTGCAGATCGGCGGGATTTATCCCCAGCACGGTGAAGATCGCATTCTGGTCAGGCTCGAGGATGTGCCGGAAAGCCTGCTCGCCACCCTGCTTGCGGTAGAGGACCAGCGATTCCACCAACACTGGGGATTTTCGCTCACCGGCATCCTGCGGGCAGCGATCAGCAATTTGCGTTCTGGCCAGGTTGTCGCCGGGGGCAGTACCATCACCCAGCAGCTGGTGAAAAACTACTACCTCACGCCCGAGCGCACCATCGTCCGCAAGGTGACGGAGCTGCTGATGGCGGTGCTGCTGGAACTCCACTTCAGCAAGGAACAGATTCTCGAGAGCTATATCAACGAGGTCTACCTGGGCCAGGAGGGCCCGCGGGCCATCCACGGCTTTGCCCTGGCCGCAATGCACTATTTCGACCGTCCGCTGGAGCAGTTGGGGCTGCATCAGCAGGCGCTGCTGGTGGGTATGGTCAAGGGCCCTTCGCTGTACAACCCCCTGCGCAACCCCGATCGTGCCCGCGAGCGCCGCAACCTGGTGCTGGACATCATGGTGGACCAGGCCCTGGTATCTGCCCAGCAGGCCGAAGTCGCCAAGGGTATGTCACTGGACCTCAATAGCCGCCGCGGCATCCGCGATACCTTTCCTGCTTTCCTCGACCTGGTGCGGCGCCAGCTGCGGCAGGAGTACCGGGAGGAGGACCTGACAACCCGGGGGCTCAGCATCTTCACCAGTTTTGATCCGCTGTTGCAGCGGCAGATGGAGGAGAGCAGTACCGCCATCCTGAAGCAGCTCGACGCCTCGGGCGAACTGCAGACGGCCTCCGTGGTCACCCGTTTTGACAGCGGCGAGGTGGCGGCACTGGTGGGGGGGCGTCAGGTTCGCTACGCGGGCTTCAACCGCGCCCTGGACGCACGCCGTCCAGCGGGTTCGCTGCTCAAGCCGGCGGTGTATCTTGCGGCCCTTGAACAGCCCCGCCGCTACACCCTGGCGACGCCGCTCGCGGACACGCCGCTGCAGGTGCCCGGTCCCCGCGGCGATGTCTGGGAGCCGCGCAACTTCGACCGCCAGGCGCACGGCCAGGTATTGCTGCACCGCGCCCTGTCGAACTCCTACAACCTGGCCACTGCAAGGCTGGGCCTGGAGATAGGTATCGACAGCGTTGTCGACATGCTGCGTCGCCTTGGGGTTGAAGGCCCCATTCCCGAGGTCCCGGCGCTGACCCTCGGCGCCGGCGAATACTCGCCCATGGATATGGCGGCAATGTACCAGAGCATTGCCGCGGGCGGGTTCCGCATGCCCCTGCGCAGCATCAGGGATATTGTCGATGCCGACGGCAAGCCCTTGCGGCGCTATCCCCTGGAATATGACCGCACGGTGAGCCTGCAGGCGGTGCACCTGTTGCACTATGCCCTGCGTGAGGTACTCCGCGAGGGCACTGGCCGCGGCGCCTATGCTTATCTCAATGACAGTTTCCAGGCGGCGGGCAAGACCGGGACGACCAACGATGGCCGCGACTCATGGTTTGCCGGTTTCTCCGGTGATCTGCTCGCGGTGACCTGGATTGGTCGCGACGACAACGGCGGTACCGGCCTCACCGGCAGCACGGGAGCCCTCCGGGTCTGGGCGCACTTCATGGCCAATGCCAGTCAGCGCTCGCTGGCCTACCGGATGCCCGAGGATATGCAGCCGCAATGGATCGACAGCAGCACCGGCTACCTCACGGGCGAGGGCTGCCCAGACGCCAGGTTGATGCCGTTCGTGATCGGTTCGGAGCCGCGCCAGCGCAGCAACTGCACCGGCAGGGACAGGTCGAATACTATCCGGGACTGGTTCCAGTCCCTGTTCAGGGGTGACAATTGATGCAGATGGCGTTGGTTTGCAAGCCCGGCCTGGGGCTGGCCCTGGCCCTGGCCCTGACCGGGTGCACGATTTACAGCATGCCAGGCAGCGAGCGCGCTCCCATTGAGACCCGGCCCGTGCCCGGGGAGACCCAGCCCCGTGCCCCGGAACCCGATGTCACTTCGGCGCCCGCGCCCAGGCCGCCCGCGGCCGATCCCGGCGTAACATCGGCTGCAGCCGGTCTGCTGGACAGGGCTGACGCAGCGGCCTCCCAGGGCGACTACGAGCAGGCGCTCGCCCTGCTGGAGCGGGCCCAGCGTATCGATCCCAATAGTGGCGAAATCTATCTGCAACTGGCCCGGGTATACGCCGCCCAGGGCCAGATGGACAAGGCCCGCGACACGGCTTCCCGCGGCACCCTGTATTGCCGCGATCAGCGAGAGTGCGCTGCCCTGCGGGCCCTGGCCCGCTAGAGATTTTCCACCACGACCCGGAAGCCCTCGTGGTCCGGTTCGAAGCGCAACTGCTGATTGATGCATGCCGGGTTGTCGCCCGCCGAGTGGCTGACGAAAATGACCTGGGTGTCGCTGTTGGCGGCAATGTGATCCACTGCATTGAGCAGCAGTCGACGGTGGGTGCCATCCAGGCCCAGGGTGGGCTCATCAAGCAACAGAATCAGCGGTGACTTCACCATGGCCCGGGCCAGCAGCACCATGCGCTGGAGACCGAAAGACAGGGTGTCGAAGCTGTCCCGGATGTAGGCCCCGAGACCCAGTGCCGCCAGCCATTGCTCCGCGCAGCGGCGCTGGACATCGCCCCAGTTGTCGAACAGGCCGACGCTGTCAAAGAAACCGGACACCACGACCTCGACCACCTTCATGTTGCGGGCGAAGTTCAGTTGCAGCTGGGTGTCCAGTTGCCCGTACTTCTGCTTGATTTCCCAGATGCTCTCGCCGCTGCCGCGCTTGCGTCCGAACAGGGTAATGTCCTGGCCATAGGCCTTGTGGTTGTCTCCGGTGATGAGGCTCAGCAGGGTGGTCTTGCCGCAGCCATTGGGGCCGGCCACACAGCAGTGCTGGCCGCGTTCAAAGCGCCAGTGCAGCCCCTGTAGAACCTGCAGGTCTCCGTAGGCGACGCCGACGTCGCGCAGATCCAGCAGGGGTCCCTCGGGAACAGTGTAGTTGCGGGGCGCCGGCGCAGGCAGCACGCCCAGCGGTGGCAGCGGTGGCCGCATCAGTTCCCGCACATCGCTGCGCGCCAGCACGCTGTCCCGCTCCCCGCTGCAAAGCACGCGGCCCTCATCAAGTACCAGCAGGTGACTGACACCGGCGGGCACGTCCTCCAGTTGCCGGCACAGCAGCAGCAGGCTGCGTTCGCCGGCCAGCAGCTCGTCAATGGCCTCTTGCATGGCCCGCTGGCCGGCCCGGTCCAGGCCATCCAGGGGGCTGTCCAGAATCAGCAGGGCTGGCTGGCTGAGCAGGGCCCGTACCAGCAGGGTCTTGCGCATCTCCCCGGTTGATATGAAGCGCAGGCCGCGGTCCAGGATGTGCCCCATGCGGAGCCGGGCAACCCAGTCGTGGAACTGCCGGTCTGGCGCGCGGCCGCCGAGAATGGCGTCGCGCACCCGGGTGCCCGGGTCGGATGCATCGGCCCGGTATTCTGAATCATCGAGCTTGCGATCCCTGGCACAGAGAGCCTGGGCCTGTTCAAAGCAGACATAGGCCACGCCCTCCTGTTCCAGGGCGGGAGTGCTGCGGTAGACCCCGGAAAAGTGCGAAGCCTGGTGACTGAGCACACGCGCCAGACTGGTCTTGCCCGCGCCATTGGGTCCCACGCAGGCCCAGTGTTGGCCGCGCCGCAGGTCCCAGTCCAGCTGCCGCAGCGCCGGCTTCGAACGGTACACAAGGTTGACTGCCTGCAGGCTGAGCATGGTCTGGTTATCGGTCATTCTGGATTCCTGTGGTTGATTGCTACACGAGAGCCGAATCGTGCGTCCCGGACTGCGCGTCCCGGACTCCGCGTCCCGGACTCCGCGTCCCGGACTCCGCGTCCCGGACTCCGCGTCCCGGACTCCGCGTCCCGGACTGCGCGTCCCGGACTTGTCACGGCCAGCGGTGGCTGGCTTAATCGGTGCTTACGCCGATTGGAGGGCTCTGGTGTCCATATCCCTGCTGCAAATGCTGGAAAGCCGCCTGGCGAACCACCGCCCGGCCCGGCCCTGGCTGCGCCCGCTGATGAAACGCTCGGCAGTGGCGCTGATTCTGCAGGTGCGTGAAGGCGAACTGCATATTCTAATGATCAAACGGGCAGAAAGGGAGGGCGATCCCTGGTCCGGGCATATGGCCTTCCCCGGGGGGCGCATGGATCCGGGCGATGCCCACGGTTATGCGGTCGCCCTGCGCGAGACTCGCGAGGAGGTGGGGCTGGACCTGGAGCGCCAGGCCCACTGTATCGGGCGCCTCTCCGACGTCAATGCGAGGCCCCGTCGCGCCACCTTTGGGATGGCGGTCAGTCCATTTGTATTTCGCATGGACCGTTCCCCGCACTTCCGCATCAACTACGAGGTTGCGGAAGTGGTGTGGGTGCCGCTGGAGTTTCTGCTGGACAATGCCAACCGCGAAACCATGCGCTGGCAGCGCAACCGCCTGACCCTCAAGTTGCCCTGTTATCTGTACGGCCGCTACCGCATCTGGGGCCTGTCCCTGGCAATGCTGGATGAGCTTATGGACCTCGTTGAGGACACCGACCAACGCCGCCGCAGCTGGCGCCGCTGAGACCGCACCGGTTCAGCGTACCTGGCGCAGGAATTCCTTGGTGTCCAGCATCAGCTCCCGCAGGGCGGGGTCTTCCCGGCTGGCCTCCAGCAAGACGTCGCTGTCGACATCGCCGCGAGCGTAGGCCGCGAGCAGGTCGAGCAGTACCGGGGTCATTTTTGGGGATCGCTCCCAGCGGGGGGCGTTGACCAGGTTGCCGGTCACGCGGTCGCCGTGCAGCTGCAGCCAGTAGCCACCGCAACTGGAAAGGCGGTAGTCGCCGATGCGTCCATAACTGATGTTGGGGGTATTGGCGTTGAAGCCATCCGGGACCTCCTCCACGATGCGAAACAGGGCCAGGACCCAGCGGCTGCCCGGCGGAAATTCCTCCGCGTCCGGCCGGCAGTAATTCCTCGCCTTTAGCCAGAGCCGCACTTCTTCATTGAACTCCCGGCCCCGCAGGATGCGGTCTACGCTCACGTCCAGGGAGTTACCCTTGCCGCCCAGTACGGTCACCGCGGCCACCAGGTCGGTCTCTGCCATGACTTCCGCGAAGCTGCCCTGCCAGAGGCAGCTGCATTCCTCTTCTGGCGCACTGTGGGCAAGTGTCGCCAGCAGTCCCAGCGCGACGCAGGAGAGGTTGATCGCAATGTGCTGCCATGAGGCCACGGCAACGCGCCTACTGCAGCGCCCGCGCTGCCTGCAGCGCAAAGTAGGTGAGAATTCCGTCGCAGCCGGCGCGCTTGAAGGCCAGCAGGGACTCCAGCATCACCGGCTCCCGGGCCAGCCAGCCCTGCTGGAATGCGGCCTCGTGCATGGCGTATTCACCGCTGACCTGGTAGGCGAAAGTGGGCGCCTGCAGCTCGTCCTTTACCCGCCTGACGATGTCCAGATAGGGCATGCCGGGTTTCACCATGATCATGTCGGCGCCCTCGGCCAGATCCAGGGCGCACTCGTGCAGGGCTTCGTCGCTGTTGGCCGGATCCATCTGGTAGCTGTACTTGTTGCCCCCCTTGATGTTGCCTGCGGAACCCACGGCATCGCGGAAAGGCCCGTAGTAACTGGAGGCGTACTTGGCCGCGTAGGCCATGATCAGGGTGTTGTGATGGCTGTGTTTTTCCAGCACGGTACGGATCGCGCCGATACGCCCGTCCATCATATCTGAAGGTGCGACGACATCCGCCCCTGCATCCGCGTGGGACAGGGCCTGCTGCACCAGCGCTTCGCTGGTGATGTCGTTCAGGACGTAGCCATTGTCGTCAATGATGCCGTCCTGGCCATGGGTGGTATAGGGGTCGAGAGCCACATCGGTGATGACGCCGAGCTGTGGCAGGGCGTCCTTGAGCGATTTCACTGCCCGCTGCACCAGCCCGTCCGGGTTCCAGGCCTCCTCGGCGCGCAGGCTTTTCCTGTCTGCCGGCACCACCGGGAACAACGCGAGGGCGGGTACGCCCAGGTCCAGCGCTTCCCGGGCCTGCGTTACCAGCAGGTCGATACTGAGCCGCTCGATGCCGGGCATTGAAGCAATGGGCTCGCGCTGGTTGCTGCCCTCCAGTATGAACACCGGAAAGATGAAGTCTGCCGGGGTGAGCAGATTCTCCCTGACCAGACGCCGTGAGAACTCCTGTGCCCGCAGGCGTCGCATGCGGGTGTGGGGGAATGGGCCGCGCTGGCTCTGGAACATGCTGTCGATCTCCCGTCAAAGGCTGGCAAAGGCGCTGTGTGCTGCCGCTACCGTGGCGTCGATGTCGGCATCGGTATGGGCGGCGGACATGAAGCCGGCCTCGTAGGAGGCCGGCGCAAGGTAGACACCTGCTTCCAGCATTGAATGGAAAAAGCGATTGAAGGCGGGTGTGTCACAGGCCATGACCTGGCTGTAGTTGGTGACCTCCTTCGCGCTGGTGAAGAAGCCGCCGAACATGGTGCCGGCATGGTTGGTGGTAAACGGTACGCCCGCCGCCGCTGCCGCCCGCTCCATTCCCTCGCACAGGGCACGGGTGCGAGCGAACACCGGCTCGTAGAAACCGGGCGCCGAGATTACGTCCAGGGTGGCGAGGCCCGCGGCCATTGCTATCGGGTTGCCGGACAGGGTGCCGGCCTGGTAGACGGGACCCAGCGGGGCAATCTGCTCCATGAACTCGCGCTTGCCGCCAAAGGCGCCGACTGGCATGCCGCCGCCGATCACCTTGCCCAGGCAGGTCAGGTCGGCCTCAATGCCGTAAAAGCCCTGCGCCCCCTGCAACCCGAAGCGAAATCCGGTCATGACTTCGTCCAGAATGAGTACGGCTCCATACTCGCTGCAGAGTTCGCGCATGGTTTCCAGGAAGCCCGGCTGTGGCGGGATGCAGTTCATGTTGCCGGCGACCGGCTCGACAATGACGCAGGCAATACGATCGCCGTGCTCGGCAAAAGCCCGACGCAGATCATCACTGTCGTTGTAGGTGAGGGTCATGGTGTGGTCGGCGAGCGCGGCGGGCACGCCGGGGGAGCTGGGCTCCCCCAGGGTTAGTGCACCCGAACCAGCCTTTACCAGCAGGGAGTCGGAGTGGCCGTGGTAACAGCCCTCGAATTTGACGATGGTGTCCCGGCCGGTACAGCCCCGGGCGAGGCGAATGGCGCTCATGGTGGCTTCAGTGCCGGAGTTCACCATCCGCACCAGGTCCATCCCGGGCATGATGTCGCAGATGCGATCCGCCAGCTGGATCTCGAGCTCCGTCGGCGCGCCGAAACTCAGCCCCTTCTCGCTCTGGCGAACCACCGCCTCGCGTACCTGTGGGTGGTTGTGCCCCATCAACATGGGGCCCCAGGACAGCACATAATCGATATAGCGCTTGCCCTCGCAGTCGTAAAAGTAGGCGCCGTCCGCGCGCTCGACGAAAACAGGGGTACCGCCGACCGCCTTGAAGGCGCGGACCGGAGAGTTCACTCCGCCGGGTATGTGCAGGCGGGCGCGGTCGAACAGCTGCTGGGATGTGCTCATTGATTCCTTTCCTGGTTGGGTGCCAGTGGCGTGGCGGGCTGTCGGGCCCGCGGCCGATTATTCCGTGACGGGGTCAGTATAGCCAGACTTGCCCCGGTTGCGTCAAAGAGGTCTGACCACCGCGAGGATCACGATGGCAAACAGGAACAAAACTGGTATCTCATTGAAAAATCGGTAAAAAACATGGCTGTGGCGATTCGTGTCTGTGTTGGCCTCGCGAACATAGCGACCGCACCGGATATGGTAGTCGACCAGGAACACGACCCCCGCAAGTTTTATCCACAGCCATTTTGCGGTCAGGTAGTAGCCCGGGTTGGTGGCTATCAGGGTGCTGCCAAAGGCGATGGTCAGAAACATGAATGGAGTCACAAACCGGTACAGCTTGCGCGCCATGATCGCCAGCTGGGCGCGGGTTGCCGGGTCTTCGCTGGCGGCAAAGTACACCAGTATCCGCGGCAGGTAGAACAGGCCCGCAAACCAGCAGACCATGAAAATCAGGTGAAAGGCTTTCAGCCACAGCATGGAATCAGTCCGTTGCCTTGTGCGGAATGTCAGAGTTCGAATATTAACAGTTATCCGCGGCGTGTTTGCTTTTATACTAGGCTGTTTATTCACCGCCAGGGTGCCGAGGGGCCTCTGGCGCTGCAGCAGGGAGTTGTCATGATCAGGGCAGGTATTGTTGGGGGCACTGGATACACCGGGGTCGAGTTGTTGCGACTGTTGGCGCTGCACCGCGAGGTGGAGGTGGTGACGATCACGTCCCGCGCCGATGCGGGCCGTCGGGTGGACGACCTGTTCCCCAACCTGCGGGGGCACTTCGATCTGGTCTTCGCGGAGCCCGAGGTGGCGCTGCTGGCGGACTGCGATGTGGTATTTTTCGCGACACCGCACAACGTCGCCATGCAGCTGGTGCCGGAACTGCTCGTCGCGGGCACCCGGGTTATCGATCTCTCCGCGGATTACCGGATTCGCGATGCGAATCTCTGGTCGCAGTGGTACGGTGAGCCCCACGCCAGCCCGGAGTTGCTGTCTGGGGCCGTGTATGGCCTGCCGGAGGTGAATCGCGATCGAATCAGGGATGCGAGGCTGGTCGCCTGTCCGGGTTGCTATCCTACTGCTATCCAGCTGGGCTGGATTCCCCTGTTGGTCAAGGGCCTGGTCGACCCCGCGTCACTGATTGCCAGTGCCGCCTCGGGCGCCAGCGGCGCCGGACGGCAGGGGAAGATAGACAACCTCCTGAGCGAGGTCGGGGGTAGTTTCAAGGCCTACGGAGCGAATGGGCACCGCCATTTGCCCGAGATAGAGCAGGGACTTGCGGACGTCTCCGGCTCGCCGGTGGCGGTAACCTTTGTCCCCCACCTGCTGCCAATCGTGCGGGGTATTCATGCAACCCTGTTCGCCCGTCTGCAGGGACCTGCGGGGGATTTGCAGGCGCTGTATGAGGATTTCTACAGCAACGAACCTTTCGTCGATGTACTGCCACGGGGAACGTTTCCCCAGACCCGCACGGTCAAGGGCGCCAACCGCTGCCAGCTCTCGGTCGTGGTGCCGCAGGATCGTGACACGGTGGTCGTAATGTCCACCATCGACAACCTGGTCAAGGGTGCATCAGGCCAGGCCGTGCAGAACATGAATATCATGTTCGGCCTGTCGGAACAGGCGGGCCTGGAGCAGGTGGGGCTGCTGCCCTGAGCTGCCTGTGAAAGGAGATCGCTACCGCACGGTGGTTCGGCGCTATCACGTCCGCCACCGGCAAATAGTGGTGCTGGTGCTCACTCTCGCAGCCGCTCTGGTAATGGCCGCAGGATTCGCCCTCGGGCGTCAGGCCGCGTTCAGTGGCAGCGGTATCGATCCCCAGCGTTACCGTGCCCAGGGCGTGGCCCTTGCGGCCGCACGTTCGGAGCAGGCGGAGCTGAAACGCCAGATGGGTGTGATGACGACGCGGCATGAGGTGGATCGCGCCGCTCTGGAGTTGGTGCGGCAGGAGCTTGCGTCCCAGAAGGAACAGATCGCCGGCCTGGAGGAGGGAATCCGGTTCTACCGCAGCCTCATGGCCCCCGGCGAGATTACCCAGGGTTTCAGCCTGCGTAAAATCGAGCTGGTATCCCGGGATGAGCCCGGCCGCTACGGTTTCCGGATCGTCGCGCAGCAGGAGGCGCGCCAGCACACGACGCTACACGGTGAGCTTTACGCCGAGGTTGCCGGGCAGCAGGCGGGTGGTCCGCGCACTTATCCCCTCGCGGAGTTGAGTGCCGACCTGGAGAGCACTATCCTGCCCCTGCGGTTTCGCTATTTTCAGTCGATAGAAGGTGATCTGGTGCTGCCGGACGGCTTTGAGCCACAATCGATCAGCGTCGTGGCGACGCTTTCCAAGCCCGACAAGGCCGAGGCGCGGGAGCAGTATCCATGGCAGGTCCAGGAGAAATTTACGCATGTTGGGAAGTAAGCGCAAAGCTGCCATGGTCGCCGGCGGCACCACGCTGGTTTCACGCGAGACCACGATCACGGGTGATCTGCAGTTCAGCGGCAACCTGGAGATCGAGGGCGTGGTCAAGGGCAGCGTGATTGCCGAGCCGGGCAAGGAGGCCATGGTGAGAGTGGTAGCGGCCGGGTCTGTTGAGGGTGAGATCAGGGCGCCAATGGTCATGATCAATGGCGCGGTGGAGGGCTGCGTCCACGCGTCCCGGCACCTGGAGCTGGCCCCCTGCGCCAGGGTGTCGGGAGATATTTACTACAGCATTGTGGAGATGGCGGCCGGTGCGGAGATCAATGGCCGCATGCTGCACAGCCCGGAGCCTGAACCTGGCGACGAGACCGGCCCATCTACCGAGCCCCAGTTGCGGGTTGCCACCGCCCTGCGCCCCGCGGCCAGCCCGGGAACTGCCCGGGAGTCATTGCTCAAGACGCCCCCAGCTGAGGCGCCCCCAGCTAAGGCGCCCCCAGCTAAGGCGCCCCCAGCTAAAGTTGACTAGAATACTCGGGTTTACCATAATGCCTGACCAACGTAGTCCATGCGGGGATATCCTGGCCCCGGAGATCTGTCATGTCCGTAGCTGAATCATTCAATCCCGGCGGCATCAACCTCACTGCCAGAGCAGTGAACAAAGTGCGCGAGCTGGTCGAGGAGGAGGAAAACCCCGACCTGAAGCTGCGGGTCTATATCACCGGTGGCGGTTGCTCCGGGTTTCAGTATGGCTTTTCTTTCGAGGATGTTGCGGCTGAAGACGACTCTGTCATTGAGCGGGACGGTATTGCTGTGCTGGTCGATCCAATGAGTTTCCAGTACCTGGTGGGTTCAGAGGTTGACTACACAGAGGGTCTGGAAGGGGCGCGTTTCGTCATCAACAACCCCAACGCTGCGACCACCTGCGGCTGCGGCGCATCGTTCTCTATTTGACGAGCACTGTCCGGACCCCGGTCGCGGGGTAGATGCCACCCAGAACTCTTGGCCCGGCCGCCCCCGTTACCGCAGCGGCGTTGCCCGCGAGGCCCGTTAGCGTGCGCCAGGCCAGCCAGGCAAAGGCCGCGGCCTCAACCCACTCGGGATCAATTCCCAGCTCGGCCGTGGTGGCCAGATGTCTCTTCGCCAGCAGCCGGTACAGGCGGCGCATCAGGTCGGTGTTGCGGGCGCCGCCCCCGCAAACAAAGACCTCATCAACGCTGATTTCCGCGTCGCCGACAGCGCTGGCAATGGTCTCGGCCGTGAATTCCGCCAGGGTGGCCTGCACGTCACGGGGCTGCAGGGCTGGCAGTTGTTGCAGACTGGTTTCCAGCCAGGCCAGGTTAAACGCCTCCTTGCCGGTGCTGCGTGGTCCGCGACGGGTCAGGTAGGGGTGGTCACGCAGCCGTTCCAGCAGCGCCATGCTCACCTGCCCCTCCGCGGCCCACTGGCCGTCCCGATCATATCCCAGGTCCCGGTGTCGCTGGATCCAGTGATCCAGCAGAGTGTTGCCGGGGCCAGTGTCAAATCCGCTGACCAGCAGCGTCCCGGAGAGCAGGGTGATATTGGCGATGCCGCCAATATTGACGACGGCGCGGTTGCGGCCCTCGCGGGCGAAGGCGGCAGCGTGGAATCCCGGTGCCAGGGGCGCGCCCTCGCCACCTGCGGCGATGTCGCGGCGCCGGAAATCGGCAATGGTGGTGATTCCGGTCAGCTCGGCAATGGTGTTGGGATCACCGATCTGCAGGGTAAAGGGGGTGTGGTTGCCTGCCGATGGCGGGCGATGGCGGATGGTCTGGCCATGGCTGCCAATGGCAGCTACTTCGTCGGCCTGGTAGTTGGTGGTTGCCAGCAATGCCTGGGCGGATTCGGCAAAGAGTCTGCCTAGATCGCGGTCGAGGCGCCCCAGGCGCTCGATTTCGTCCTCCCCCGGCTGGCTGATGGCGGCGATGTCGCGACGGAGTTCGGGGGCGATCGGGTGTTCCAGCGTTGCCAGCAGTTCACAGCCCTGCTCTGTGCAGCGAGTGAGGGCGGCATCGATGGAGTCAATGCTGGTGCCCGACATGAGGCCAATGTAAAGCTCAGTGGCCGCCACGTCAGGGCGCCGGCGCGGTTTCTCCGGTATCGCTGCTGCTCAAAGCCAGCCTGTTTTCTGACTGCAGGCCCGCGAGCTGCCGGGAGGTGTTGGCGATGGCTGCCCTGAAAGCCGGGATTTCCGCCGCTGCGAGCATCTTGGCCTTGGGCAGCTCCTGGTGTACTTTCCGGGGGTCGCGGTGCTGGCCATCGATCAGGAATTCATAGTGCAGGTGCGGGCCGGTTGCCGCACCGGTAGAGCCCACGGTACCGATGACCTGGCCCTGGGCGACTCGCTGCCCTTCCCGGGCTTTGCGCTGGTGCAGGTGCAGGTAGCGGGTCACATAGCGATCGCCGTGTTGCACAAAAATGTAATTGCCGTTGGCCCGGGTAAAGCCGGCCTTGATGACGCGACCATCGCCGGAAGCATAGACCGGGGTGCCGGTAGGCGCGGCATAGTCAGTGCCACGATGCGGGCGGGTGGTCTTGTAGATCGGGTGCAGGCGACGCGGATTGAAGTTGGAACTGATGCGGGTGAAGTCTACAGGCGCGAGCAGGAATGCCTTGCGCATGCTCTCGCCGTCTTCATTGTAGTAGACCACATCACCTGCCCGGTCCTCGTAGCGGAAGGCATTGAAGGTCTTGCCGCGGTTGGTAAAGGATGCAGCCAGGATGGTGCCGTCGCGGTACTTCTCACCGTCCAGGTAGAGCTCTTCATAGATGACGTGGAAGGTGTCGCCCTCGCGCGGATCCTGAACGAAGTCGATGACCCCGCCGAAGATGTTGGCCAATTCCAGGATCAGGGTGTTGGAAAGCCCCGCATCCTTGCCTGCCATAAACAGGGAGGAGGTGATCTCGGCGCTGACCCACGACTCGTGCAGTTCCGTTTGGCGGAGTACCCGCTCGGTCTCAAAGCCCGACTCTGACCGGCGGTAGGTGACGGATTCCAATGGTGAAATGACATGCTTGACCGCCTGCAGCGTGCCGTCAGCCGCCGTTTCGAAAGCAATGGTCTGGCCGGGGTAGATGCGCGACAGGTCTTTGCCCTCCGGCGCTTCGTTGACGACCTGGTAGACATCGGTGTTGCTGAAGCCGGCGCGCTTGAAGATCAGCGAGAGGTTGTCGCCACTGCGTACAGTTTGCTCGTCCCAGGCTGCGGCCAGGCTGTCCTCTTCTGCCGCCAGGGCTGGTGCTTCGGGCAGCGCCAGTGGGCGGTGCGGGTTCACCTTGATGGGCTGGAGAATATCGCTGTCCAGCTCGAAGCCGAGCTCCGCAGTGTCCTGTCGATTGGCGTTGACCTCGCCGGACGGCGTGAGGATCGTCGTTGCGGCAACAAATGCAGACAGCAATCCGACAGCCAGCAGGTGCTTGCGGTGCAGCGGCGGCTTGTCTGCCGCCCTGACCGTCGCTCCCCGATAAGTTCCTGTTTTGCGCATCATTGTTGTTAACTTTGGTCTGTAGGCTCATGAGTATATAAAAGATTTGGGCGCTCCGACAGAGCCCCCGGGAACTTAAGATTTGCTTTTTCATGGCCGTATTGTATGGTTTGCGCCCCCTGTACAGGCCTTCCTGGCCACCATATCCGAGAGTAGCCCGATGAGTAGTGCCCTGCTGACCGACCTCCAAGACCGAGGCCTGATTTTCCAGATGGCTGGAGAAGACAAGCTGCCAGCCTGGCTGGATGGGGGCACCCGAACACTGTACTGCGGCTTCGACCCAACGGCGGACAGCCTGCACATTGGTTCTCTGGTGCCTTTGCTTACCCTGCGCCGTTTTCAGTTGGCTGGCCACCGGCCGCTGGCGTTGGTGGGTGGTGCAACGGGTCTCATTGGTGACCCGTCCTTCAAGGCCCAGGAGCGGCAACTGAATACCCCCGAGGTGATCGCTGGCTGGGTGGAGAAGATCCGTCAACAGGTGTCGCGTTTCGTCGAGTTCGACGCTGGCCCCGCTTCAGCTGAGGTGGTCAATAATCTCGACTGGACCCAGGATATGGATGTGCTGACCTTCCTGCGGGATGTGGGCAAGCACTTTTCGGTCAATGCCATGATTCAGAAGGAATCGGTCAGGCAGCGTATTGAGCGTGAGGGGAGTGGCATCAGTTTTACGGAATTCACCTACATGATCCTGCAGTCTTTCGACTTTGCGGAGCTCAGTCGTCGCTATGACTGCAGTCTGCAGCTGGGGGGATCCGATCAGTGGGGCAACATCACGGGTGGCATCGACCTTGCCAGGCGCATGTACGGCAAGCAGGTGTTCGGTCTGACCATGCCGCTGGTCACCAAGGCGGACGGCACCAAGTTTGGCAAGACAGAATCAGGAACCGTCTGGCTGGATCCGGCCCGTACCTCGCCGTATGCCTTTTACCAGTTCTGGTTGAATACCGCCGACGTCGACGTTTACCGCTTCCTTAAGTACTTTACATTTTTGCCTGTGGCCACAATTGATGCCCTGCAGCGAGCGGACGAAGAGAGGCAGGGTCGGCCCGAAGCCCAGGCGGTTCTGGCTCGCGAGGTCACTGCCTTGGTGCACGGTGATGCGGGCCTTGCCGCGGCGCAGCGTATTACCGACGCGCTGTTCAGTGGCGAACTGGCGCAGCTGTCGGAATCCGATCTGCAGCAGTTGCGGCAGGACGGTTTGCCCGCCAGCGAGCTTGAGCCGGGTTCCCTCCCTGCCACCCTCACTCATCTGCTGACCGATGCGGGCATGGCTGCCTCGGGCAAGCAGGTAAAGGACGCCCTGGGGCGGCAGGCGGTATTCTTCAATGGTCGCGCCCTGGGCTGGGAGGATAACGACCGGGTGGCGCAGTGCCTGGATCGCAGTCTGGCATTGTACGGGCGCTTCGTCATTGCCCGCCTGGGAAAGAAGAAGTATCACTTGTTCGAGCTCGTCTGATTTCAGTTCCAGATGGCGCGGGTACTGGCAAATCTGCGATTACTGAACTATTTTTTACCGAGGGTATTGCGCGGGTCAGATTCGCTGCGTATAGTTCGCGTCCCTTCGCAGTGGCGGCGACGCAAAGCCCGCGGAGGGTGCCTTCATTCCCTTTGCTTTCAGGCACTTGGACTGACAAGGTGAAGTGGGTTGACGGCAGCGGCTGCCAGCAGAAATTTGCAAATAGCTGTTGCCAACTGGTTGCCCATCGGTATAATACGCGTCCCCGCCAGAGGCCATGTGTCTCGGCGGAAACCACGGCCCCGGCGGCCCTGGGTTGTTTAACAAAGAAACGAAGACAGATGTGTGGGCACTTGTTGGGATAGTTGTACGACTATTCAGACACAACAAGTGACTCATCGATTCATTTAATGGATATATGATTTCGAATTGTGTCTGAGCCGA
>CAMYIZ010000027.1 GCA_947258585.1 uncultured Haliea sp.
GCTGCGGCATGAAATCGTTGACTGAACAACTCAGGGAATGAGACGTTCTCGCAGCACATGAACCAGATACGCGCCGATGCGCTGGTGGCCATGGTGGAGCACTTTCTGGCCACGGGGCCGGATTATCGGGGCCTGCAGGCCCTGAAAGGGGCCGAGCGCTGCCAGGTGGTGCTGCACGTGGATGTGAATACCCTGCGCCACCAGCGCTCGGGCCTGTGTTGCACCCACGGGCGGGCACACTTCGAGGACAAACCGTGGCTGTCCCCGGCCACCGCGCGACGGATCAGTTGCGATGCCTCGCTGGTGACGGTGCTGGAGGATGACGCCGGCAAGGTACTCAACGTGGGCAGGAAGTCACGGATTGTGCCGGAACGCATCCGCCGTGCCCTGCGCGAGCGGGATGGGGTCTGCCAGTATACCGGCTGCCAGGAATCGGAGTACGTGGATGCGCACCATATCCAGCACTGGGCCGAGGGCGGGGAAACGCGGCTGGATAACCTGGTGACGCTGTGCCGGTTCCATCACCGGCAGTTGCACCGGGGCTGCTTTGATATTCGACTCAAAGGCAACTCCGCGGAAATCTTGGTGCCAGAAGAATGTTAGAGGCTGCGGCTGTCCCGGACTGGCGGTACAGGCTTGAACACCGAACACCGAACACCGAACACCGCAGGAGGCACACGGCACGCGACACGCGGCACAGGGCACAGGGCACAGGGCACAGCGCACAGCGCACAGGGCACAGGGCACAGCGCACACGGCACACCGCCTCCAGCGGCGATGGGAAACTCACAGCAGAGTGGGCCAAAGCAATACCGCTGTGCAATACGGGGGCAAGACCTGCCCCGAGACTTTTTACGCGAGGCTCTTGTTCCGCAGCCGCAAGGCGTTGCTGATTACGCTGACCGAGGACAGGGACATGGCCGCCGCGGCGATCATGGGCGACAGCAGCGTGCCGGTGAGTGGATAGAGGATACCCGCGGCGATCGGCACGCCCGCGGCATTGTAGGCGAAGGCGAAGAACAGGTTCTGGCGGATATTGCGCATGGTCGCACGGGACAGCTGCAGGGCGTGGACCATGCCGCCGAGGTCGCCCCGCAGCAGGGTGATACCGGCGCTTTCGATGGCGACGTCGGTGCCGGTGCCCATGGCGATGCCCACGTCTGCAGTGGCCAGTGCCGGGGCATCGTTGATGCCGTCGCCGACCATGGCGACAATCCGGCCCGCGTCCCGCAGGCGCTGGATTGCGCGGCCCTTGTCCTCCGGCAATACCTCCGCTTCCACCTCGTCAATGCCCAGGGTGCGCGCCACTGCCGCGGCGGTGGTACGGCTGTCGCCGGTGAGCATGACCACGCGCAGGCCCGCCTGTTGCAGAGCCTGGACCGCCGCGCCGCTGCTTGCCTTGACCGGGTCAGCCACCGCCAGCAGGCCGGCAAAGCGTCCGTCCACAGCGGCGAAGACAACGGTGGCCCCCTCGCTGCGCAGTTCGTCGGCGGCGCTGTCCTGTGCCCCGATATCGGCGCCCTCCGCAGTCATCAGCAGGTGATTGCCCACCGCTACGCGCCTGCCATCGACCTGCCCGGTGACGCCCTTGCCGTTCTCGGCATCGAAGCCTGTCGCCTCTGGCAGCGCGAGTTCCAGCTCGCGTGCGCGGTCGACGATGGCCTGGGCGAGAGGGTGTTCACTGCCCTGTTCCAGCCCCGCCACCAGGGTCAGCAGGGAGCGCTCGTCGTAGTCTTCGGCGGGCCGCACCGCAGTCACTGCGGGCTTGCCCTCGGTCAGGGTGCCGGTCTTGTCGATCACCACCGTATCCACCTTCTCCATGCGCTCCAGCGCCTCGGCGTCCCGTATCAGCACACCCATACTGGCACCGCGGCCGATGCCGACCATGATCGACATCGGGGTGGCCAGGCCGAGGGCGCAGGGGCAGGCAATGATCAGCACGCTGACCGCGGCGATCAGGGCAAAGGCCATGGGCGGCTGCGGACCCAGCAGGGACCAGGCAATAAAAGCCGCCATGGCCACGGCGATCACTGCCGGTACAAAGTAGCCGGCGACCTGGTCCGCCAGGCCCTGGATGGGCGCGCGGCTGCGCTGGGCGCTGGCGACCATCTGCACGATCTGCGCGAGCAGGGTGTCGCGGCCCACCTTGTCGGCGCGCATGATGAAGCTGCCCCGGCCGTTGATGCTGCCGCCGATCACGCGGTCGCCCGGCTCACGGCTTACTGCCAAGGGCTCGCCGGTGACCATGGATTCGTCCACCGTGGAGCGGCCCTCCAGGATCTCGCCATCCAGCGGGATTTTGTCCCCCGGGCGGACCCGCAGCCGGTCGCCGACCTGGATCTGCTCCAGTGGCACATCCTCCTCGCCGCCCTGCTTGTTGAGGCGGCGGGCGCTGGCGGGTGCCAGGTCGAGCAGGGCGCGGATGGCCCCCGAGGTTTTCTCCCGAGCGCGCAGTTCCAGCACCTGCCCCAGCAGCACCAGCACGATGATCACGGCGGACGCTTCAAAGTACACCGCCACCGAGCCGTCGGGCTGGCGAAAAGCTGGCGGGAAGATGCCGGGCGCCAGGGTGGCGACCAGGCTGTAGCCCCAGGCGGCGCCGGTGCCGATGGCAATGAGGGTGAACATGTTCAGGTGGCGGCTGAGCAGGGAGCGCCAGCCGCGGAGGAAGAAGGGCCAGCCCGCCCACAGTACGACCGGCGTCGCCAGCGCCAGCTGGATCCAGTTCGACCATTGCGGTGCCAGTAGCTGTTCGGTGGCAAACAGGTGACTGCCCATCTCCAGCAGGAACACCGGCAGTGCCAGCACCAGCCCGATCCAGAAGCGGCGGCTCATATCCAGCAGCTCGGCCGAGGGGCCGGTCTCCGCGCTGACGTCCTCCGGCTCCAGTCCCATTCCGCAGATCGGGCAGTCGCCGGGGCCCTGCTGGCGCACCTCCGGGTGCATGGGGCAGGTGTAGATGGCGCCGGGGATGGCGGCCGCGGGTGCGGGCCGCTCGCCCAGATATTGCTCGGGGTCCGCCTCGAATTTTTCCCGGCAGCGCGCGGCGCAGAAGTGCCAGGTCTGGCCCTGATATTCGCTGTGATGTTTGGCGGTGGCCGGGTCCACGGTCATGCCGCAGACGGGGTCTCGGGTTGTCTGTGCCCCGGCTGTCGCTGTTGTCATGGTCTGCCTCGCGCCTCCTGCGTCCGGTCTATTGCCTATTGCCTATTGCCTATTGCCTATTGCCCCTTGCACTTCAGCCTCCTGCACTCCTGCACTCCTGCACTCCTGCACTCCTGCACTCCTGCACTCCTGCACTCCTGCATCCTGCGCTCATGCACTTCGCAACGGTGCGGCGTGGAGTATAGACCATGCCCCGCCCCCAACCTCTCGCACGGCTTCCGGCGCGCCGGTCCAGTTTCCGAACCATGTCGTCGGTAAACAATACCTGGAGTGCTGCCCGGTCTGGCTGCTGCGATGGTAACATCGCCACTTTTGCCACGCGGGATTCCCATGACCACCATCGGCACGCCACTCACCTCCCACGCCACCCGGGTCATGCTGCTGGGCAGCGGCGAGCTGGGCAAGGAAGTCACCATCGAACTGATGCGCCTGGGTTGCGAGGTGATTGCGGTGGACCGCTACGCCAATGCGCCGGCCATGCAGGTGGCCCATCGCAGCCACGTGCTCAACATGCTCGACGGAGCGGCGCTGCGGGCGCTGGTGGAACAGGAGCGGCCGCAGTTTATCGTCCCGGAAATCGAAGCCATTGCCACCGCTGAACTGGTGCGGCTGGAAACAGAAGGCTGGAACGTGGTCCCCTCCGCTCGCGCCGCCCAGCTGACCATGAATCGCGAGGGCATCCGGCGCCTGGCGGCGGAGGAGCTGGGTCTGGCGACCTCGCCCTATCGCTTCGCCGCAACCCGCGAGAAGTACCTGGCGGCGGTGGCAGAGGTCGGGCTGCCCTGTGTGGTCAAGCCCATCATGTCGTCCTCCGGCAAAGGCCAGAGCACGGTGCGCAGCAATGCGGATATCGACCAGGCCTGGGACTATGGCCAGGCCGGCGGCCGCACCGGCGCCGGCAAGCTGATCGTCGAGGGGTTTGTCGACTTCGACTACGAGATTACCCTGTTGACCGTCCGCCACCGCGATGGCACCAGTTTCTGCGAGCCAATCGGCCACCGCCAGGAAAAGGGGGATTACCGCGAGTCCTGGCAGCCCCAGGCGATGAGCCCGGTTGCCCTGGCGGAGTCCTGCCGGATCGCGGCGGCCATCACCGGCGCGCTGGGGGGCCACGGTATTTTCGGGGTGGAGCTGTTCGTCAAGGGAGACGAGGTGTATTTCAGTGAAGTCTCGCCGCGGCCCCACGACACCGGCCTGGTCACCCTGATTTCACAGAACCTGTCCGAGTTCGCCCTGCACGCCCGTGCCATTCTGGGTCTGCCGGTGCCCGCCATTCGCCAGCTGGGGCCTTCGGCCTCGGCGGTGCTGTTGGTGGCGGGGGATTCGGCTGACATGCGTTACGGCAACCTGGAGGCGGCGCTGGCGGAGGAAGACACCGACCTGCGCCTGTTCGGCAAGCCGGAGGTCCGGGGCGAACGCCGTCTTGGCGTCGGCCTGGCGCGGGCCGACTCTGTAGATGCCGCGATACAGAAAGCCCTGCGGGTGGCGGGGGCGATCAAGGTGACCCTGTGACGGGAGTGCCGGCCCATCGGCCGTTGCCTGTCGTCTCGCCAAGAGTGATGCGTCCCTCCCGCCAGTCCATCGCCCGCTGCCTGTCGTCTTGCCATGAATGATGCGTCCCACCCGCCAGACCATCGCCCGTTGGCCGTCGCCTCGTCATGAATGATGCGCGCTTCCCGCCAGCCCGGTTCCTGCACGATTTGCCCGCCCTGCAGGCCCGGCGGCAGCCGGATGCACCGGCGCTCTGGTGGCGGGGTGAAGCCACCACCTATGCCCAGCTCAATCGTCGGGTCGAGCGGCTGGCGGCCAGACTCGCCGCGGTGGGTGAGGTGGGGGATCGCATCGGTGTCCTGGCCTGGAACGGCCCGCGGTTTATTGAGCTGATCTACGCCTGCGCCGCCAGCGGCCGCATCCTGGTACCGTTGAATACGCGCCTGGCCCCGGCGGAGTGGCTCTACCAGCTGGGGGAGGCGGGCGTGGGCCTGTTGTTTGTGGACGGAGAGTTGGCGCAGGGGCTGCGCTCAGATCCGGGTTGCCCGCCGGATCTCGCGCTCGTGGACCTGCAGTCAGGCTGCGATGCCTGGCTGGAGGAAGGCCCGGCGGCGTCCCTGCCGGCGCTGCTCCCCGAAGTCCCGGCCTGGATTCTGTTCACCTCCGGTTCCACTGGTCGACCCAAGGGTGCGGTGCTCAGCCATCGCTCCCTGCTGGCCGGGCTGGAATCCGCCGCCCTGGCCCGGCCGGTGGTGCCCGGGGACCGGTATCTCTACCCCTTCCCCCTGTTTCATGTCGCGGCCCACAACGTGCTGCTGCAACACCAGTACGGCGCCGCGGTGGTGCTGTTGCGCTCGTTCACGGCAGAGGAAACCCTGCACGCCTGCCGCGAGCTGGGGGTCACCACCATGTCCCTGGCGCCGACCATGCTCGCCATGCTGCTGGATCACCCGACCTTCAGCCCCGCGGATCTGGCAGGGGTGAGGACCATCGGCTACGGCGCCTCTGCGATGCCGGAAACCCTGCTGCGGCGCCTGCTCGCCGGGACCGGGGTCGGCCTGTGCCAGAGTTATGGCATGACCGAGTTGGCCGGCAGCGCCGCCTTCCTCACCGTGGAAGACCACCAGCTGGCGGCGGCGGGTCGGCCGGAGCTGCTGCAATCCGTGGGCAGGCCGCTGGCAACCGTGGCGCTCAAGGTCGTGGATGACGCGGGCAAGGCCTGTTGCCCGGGAGACGCGGGCGAGATTCTGGTGCGGGCGCCCCAGTGCATGCAGGGCTACTGGCGGCAGCCGGAGGCGACGGCGGCGGCGCTGGTGGATGGCTGGCTGCATACCGGGGATATCGGCCGCTTCGATGAAGAGGGTTACCTGTACATTGTCGATCGCAAGAAAGACATGATCATCAGCGGTGGCGAGAACGTGGCCTCCCGGGAAGTGGAGGAGGTGCTGCGGCGGCATCCGGCGGTTCGGGATTGCGCCGTCATCGGGCTGCCGGACCCGCACTGGGGGGAGCAGGTCTGCGCCGTACTGGTACTGGCGGCGGAGGCCAGCGACGCCGAGCTGGCGGCGCACTGCAGAAGCCTGCTGGCGGGCTACAAGACCCCGAAAACCTGGCGCCGGCTGCAGGCCCTGCCGCTGAACGCGGCGGGCAAGGTGGACAAGCCGGCCCTGCGCCTGGCCGGCGGTGACAGATGACCGTCCGGGGCGCAGGGGCGGAGCAGAGGGGCCCTATTTTTTCGCGGCACTGATCGCCTTGCTGACATAGGCCCTGAACTCTTTCATATTGGCCTGCTGGTCAGCATCCACCTGCCTGGAAACGGGCTCTTCCGCCATGCGGGCGTCCCACTCGGCGAGGCCCGGCACCGTCGGCAGTACTTCCCACCCCAGCTGGCCGGGCCCGACCATTTTGGGAATGGCCAGGACGTAGCGCAGGTAGATATCCGCCAGGGTCAGCTCCGCGCCACAGACCCAGGGTTCGAACTTGACCAGCTGGGCGAGGCTGGCGGTGCCTTTATCCAGGGTTGCCTGCACTTCTTTTTTTACGGAATCGTGCACGGTGAGATTGCCCAGCACCGCAGGCAACAGGCGCCGCGCCGGCAGCTCCAGGTACAGCTCGGCCACCTTCATCACCTGGCGCACCCGCGCGCGCTGTTCCGGGTCGGCCGGGAACAGCGGTTTGTCCGGGTAGACGTCCTCGATGTATTCCACCAGCACGCTGCTCTCCGACAGGTGGGTGCCGGCGGCGGTGGTCAGCGCGGGCACCTTGCCCGCCGGGCTGACGGCCAGCAGCTCCGGCGTGCCGGGGTAGACCAGGTGCTCGGTGAAGGGCACGCCCTTGTACAGCAGGCAGTGCTTGACGATGTTGTAGTAGTTGCTGGCGGCGAAGCCGTGCAGGGTAAGCATGGGTCGATCTCCGGTGTGGGGGTCAGGTCTCGGTTGTGGCGTTCAGATATTCGCATTGTAGCACTCTGCAGAAACCCGGACTGAGAGATCTGATGTCCCGAACCCCCGAACCCCCGAACCCCCGAACCCCCGAACCCCCGAACCCCCGAGCCCCGAACCCCCGAACCCCCGAACCCCGAACCCCGAACCCCGAACCCCGAACCCCGAACCCCGAACCC
>CAMYIZ010000028.1 GCA_947258585.1 uncultured Haliea sp.
CTGCGGGTTTTGGGCCTGGGGCGGCGGGTGCAGGTGCGCTCGGCGGGCACCCGGGTCGGGCAGCCCGGCCGGCCGCCGGACCCGCGGGTGAAAAAACTGGCGCAGGAGGCGGGGTTTGGCCTGGGCCGGATCCGCGCGCGGCAGGTGACGGCGAGAATGCTGCACGACCACGACGTCGTGCTCGCCATGGAGCCCGGACACCTAGCGGAACTGGCGGCGCTGGCCGCCGCCGATGAAGATATCGGCAGGGCGCAGTTGCTGAGCGCCTATTGGCCAGCGGGGCGCAATAGTGAAGCTGCGATTCCCGACCCCTATTTCAGCGACATGCAGGGCTTCAATGAAGTCTTCGCGCTTATCGACGAAGCCCTGGACGGCCTTATCGGCCAGCTGCAGGCGCGGCTGGGGAACGCATGAATAGCTCTGATCGTCCGTGGCGACCGCTGCATCTGGCCTGGTGCCTGCCCCTGGCGGCGCTGGCCCTGGTCGGGCTCGGCGTGTTTCTCTCGACACATCCGCTGCCCCTGCCGGCCCTGGCGCTGGTCGGGGTGGTGATGGTTGTCTGCCTGTGGCACCGCCACGCCTGGCTGTTCCTGTTGCCGGCCCTGCTGCCGGTGGTGGACAGGGCGGCCCGGACCGGGCAGATTTTCCTCACCGAGAGCGATGCCCTGGTGTTGTCGATCCTGCTGGTACTGGCCCTGCGCCGGGCCTGGCGAGGCCGCCATGGCGCACACCGGCGGGGCCGGCGCGCGCGGGCGGACACCGGTTTCAACCTGGGCGTCGGGCGGCTGGTGTTACTGTTGCTGCTGGCGGTCAGCTACCTGGCAAGCACCGACTGGACTAGCTTCAGCGAGCTGTGGTCGGAGACCGCCCGCCCCGCCGGGTATTTCTCGCCCCTCAACGGCCCGCGCCTGGCCAAGGGATTCCTGTTCGCCCTGCTGTTGCTGCCCTTCCTGTGGCGGGCCCTGGAGCGCCACAGCCGGGGCGCCCTGCGCGCCCTGCTGGCGGGGCTGCTGGCAGGGCTCATGCTGGTGTCCCTGGCGACGGTGTGGGAGCGCTGGCTGTTTGTTGCATTCAGCAACTTCTCGTCTGACTATCGCACCACCGCGCGGTTCTGGGAGGCCAATGTCGGCGGTGCGATGCTCGACGCCTGGCTCGCCCTGACTGTGCCTTTCCTGGTGTGGCTGGCGCTGCGGGTGCGACAGCCGCTGCCGGCGGTGGGCGTGCTGGCGGCACTCGCCCTGGCGGGCTATGCGGTGTTTACTACCTTCTCGCGAGGTTTGTACTTTGGCCTGGGCGCCGGTCTGCTGGGCATGTTCATTTTGTTGGCCCTCCAGACCCGGGGCGCGGACCGGCAAGCCAATACCAATTCGGGCCTGACGGTCCTGCTCCTGGCTGCGCTGGCGATCGCTTTCCTGTTCCCCATGGTGTTCGCCACGGGTGGCTATCGGGGTATGGCCGCCGCGGCTTCCGCAGTGCTGCTGGCCTGGCTTGTTGCGCCGGTTGCGGCGGTGCAGCACGCCAGGGGCTGGCTCACTGCGGTCCTCCTGTTGCTGCCCTGCCTTGTGCTCAGCCTCGCCATCACCCTGTTGGTGCCCAAGGGTGTTTACCTCGTGCATGGCCTGAGCGTAGCTTGCGCATTGTGGTTGCTCCTGGGGACCCTGCCCGGGGGACGGTATGTGGATACTGCGCCACTAGCGCTGGGGTCAGTGCTCTGGGTGGCGGTGAACGCGGCGCTGGTCTCCTGGTACTGGTCGGAAGGCGAGAGCTTGTTGGCTGGATCGCTGCTGGTCGGGTTGCTGCTGGCGGTGCTGCTGACGGTGTGCTGGCGTCCGGTCTGCTGCTGGCGGCCGGATGTGGCTGGCGGTATCAGGGTGCTCATGGGATTGGGGGCTGTGATGGTGGTGGTCCTGATGACGGGCACCTACTACCCCAGCGAACGATTTTCTACAGTAGGCAAAGATTTTTCCGCTCGTGCCCAGCAGTGGTCCCTGGCGGCTTCACTGGTCGAGAGCCGGGGAGAGCTCTGGTTGGGTATTGGCACCGGACAGTTTCCCCAGCGGTATTTCTGGAACGTGGAAGATGACCTGATTCCCGGTACCCACCAGTTGCCCATCGAGGAGGGTGACACCCTGCTGCGCCTGATTGCCCCCCGCTACGTGGTGAGTGTCGGGTCCATGTACCGGGTGACCCAGAAGGTCACCTCGTCAGCGCAGGGGCCGTTCACCGGGCAGGTACGGGTGCGCGCTCCCGAGGGCGGTTGGCTGCATCTGGACATCTGTCGCAAGCACTTGCTTTACTCTCAGGGCTGCGCCACACACATTGTGGGTATACCCCGGGTAGACGAGTGGTCAGAGGTCGAATTTGCGTTCGAGCACAAGGACTTGGGGGAGCAGGGTGTCATTCCTCGTCCGACGGTATTCTCGATAGCCAATGCCAGTCGTGGACGGGCCATAGAGATCGCCAGCCTGGAGCTTTTGGACGCTCGCGGCCAGGACCTTTTGCGCAACAGTGACTTTGAGCAGGGCGCGGACTTCTGGTTCTTCGGCAGTGACCGCTACCATCTGCCATGGCACGCGGAAAACCTCTGGCTGCATTACTACGTTGAGCAGGGGCTACTCGGCGTATTCGCGTTCTCTGCACTGTACCTGGTCGCGCTCTGGAGATTGGCGCTGGGTGCTGCGGCTGATTGTGCCTGGGCGCCACCGCTGGCGGGTGCCTTGCTGGCGTTCGCCCTGGTTGGCATGTTCAATGCCATGGTGAATGCCCCGCGTATCACCCTGCTGTTGTTCATGCTGCTCTTACTCGCGCTTGGGCTACGCCCCAAGCGCACCGCGCAGGCTACTTGAGGCCGTATTTTTCCAGCATCGTGTACAGCGTGGGGCGGGTAACTCCCAGCAGGCTGGCCGCTTCCGAGACATTGTCGCCGGCGTGGCCCAGGGCGCGAACAACGGCATCGCGCTCGGCGGTATCGCGCACCTGGCGCAGGTTCAGTGGCATGGCGTCCTCGCCCGCGGCTACGGTCTCCAGCTCCAGGTCCGCCGCGGTGATCTGGCTGCCCTCGGCCATGATGGCGGCGCGCTTTACCCGGCTTTCCAGTTCCCGCACATTGCCGGGCCAGCTGTAGCGTTCGATGGCCGTGAGCGCATCGGCGTCAAAACTGCGGCTGCCGGTGCCGAGTTCGCTGGCAACACGGGCCAGGAATGCCTTGGCCAGCACCTGGGGATCACCGGTGCGGTCTTTCAGGGCGGGGATGCGGATGCTCATTTCACTCACGCGGTAGTAGAGGTCCTCGCGGAAAAGCCCCTCGCGCATCTGCTGCTCCAGGTCCTGGTGGGTCGCACAGACGATGCGCACATCCACCGGGATTTCCTTGCGCCCGCCAATGCGCTCCACGACCCGCTCCTGGAGAAAGCGCAATAGCTTGGCCTGCAGGTCCAGGGGCAGGTCGCCTATTTCGTCGAGAAACAGGGTGCCCTCATGGGCGTACTCGATCTTGCCGATGGTCTGCTGGCTGGCTCCGGTGAAGGCGCCCTTCTCGTAGCCGAACAGCTCGCTCTCCAGCAGGTTTTCCGGAATCGCCGCGCAGTTGATGGCCACCAGGCGCTTGCTGGCGCGCGGGCTCAGGGCGTGCAGGGCGCGGGCAAAGCGCTCCTTGCCGGTGCCGCTGGCGCCCAGCAGCAGGGTGGTGATGTCGGTCGGGGCGATCTTCTCCACCGTACGGCAGACTTTCAGCATCTGCGGGCTGATCGCGATGATGTCCCGCAGGGGCATGTTCTCTTCCGCCCGCTGCAGACGCCGGTTCTCCAGTTCCAGGGCATGGACGTGGTAGGCGCGGTCGACCAGCAGGGCCAGCAGCTCCGGGTCCGCGGGTTTCTGGTGGAAGTCCCAGGCGCCGCCGGCGATGGCCTTGACCGCGTTGGCGCGATCGTTGTCTCCGGTCACAACGATCACCTTGGTTTCCGGGGCCAGGCTGAGGATTTCGCGCAGGGTGGCCAGGCCCTCGGTGACCCCCCCGGGGTCCGGCGGCAGGCCCAGGTCCAGCAGGACCACTCCGGGCTGGAAGCGACGCAGGGCGGCGATGGCCTCGCTGCGGTCACCGGCGATGTCCACCTCGTAGCCGTCGAAAGCCCAGCGCAACTGGCTCTGCAGTCCCTTGTCGTCTTCCACTACCAGCAGGTGCCGGGTGTTTGTCTTCGCCATGGTCGATCCAGTTATCCCTTGGGTAAGTCAGCGCCACGAGTTGACGCAGCGTGGTTGTCAGTTATTTCGGCGGCAATGGCGAGCGGCAGTCGCACCTGGAATACGCTGCCCGCGCCGGGTGCGCTCTCCACGCTGATGTCGCCGCCCAGCTGGCGTATATATTCGCGACTCTCGAAGGCGCCTATGCCCATCCCGGTCAGGCCCTTGGTGGACTCGAAGGGCCGGAACAGGCGCTGGCGCAGGAAGTCCGCGTCCATGCCGCGCCCGGTATCGGCGATGGTGACGGTTGCCTCCTGGTCATTGACCTGCAGGCTCACCGTAACCCTGCCGTCCGCGGGGGTGGCCTCCTGGGCATTCTGGATCAGGTGGTTGAACACCGTCGCCAGGCGCTCGCTGTCGGCCTCGACCCCGGCCTCCGCCGCCAGTTCCAGCTCCGGTAGCGGGCGGGCGACGCCGCGGGCGGTGACGACCTGGCGCAGCAGGGCGGGCAGCGCCACCGACTCGGCACTGGCACTGCGGACGCCGCTGCGCATCTGCTCCATCAACCGCTGCATGCGCTCAACCGAGTTCTCCACGGTACTGATCATGTCGTCGATAAAGGCAGGGTTGTCGCGGTGCCTGGCGGCATTGGACACGATCAGCGACTGCTGGGCCAGAATATTTTTCAGGTCGTGCACGACATAGGCCGAGAGCCGGTTGAAGGCGTCGAACTGGCGCGCCTCTATCAGCGCCTGGCTGGCGAGGTGCTGGGCCAGGTGGCTGGCGGCCTGGCGGCCGGCGGTTTTCAGCAGGTCACGGTCCTCCCAGTTGATGGTTCTCTTGAGATCGGACTGCTTGAGCATCAGGATCCCCTCGAGGCGATCGCGGAACACCAGGGGGATAACCAGCCACAACACCGGGTCTTGCCGCAGCCACTCCGGCAGCTCCAGTTCGCTGTAGAGGTCGGGGCTCTGCCGCCACTCCTTGAGGTCGATGATCCAGTCGGTGCGCCGAAGCCAGGCGGGCAGCTTGCCCAATCCGGCGGCCGCGCCCCCGGGTACCGGCATGTCCCAGTGCGCCAGCAGGCGCAGGGGCTGGCCCTCGCTACCGCCCCAGATCAGCCCCGCCGGGCTGCTGACCAGGGGCGCCATGGTGCGGATAATACCCTCGGCGACGTCACCGCTCAGCCCCGCCAGGGCATGGGTAAACTTCAGCCATTCCTCGCGGTAGTCGTAGCGGTAGCTGAAAAAATGCTTGCTCAACTGCACCCGCAGCAGGGCCCGCAGGCGCCCGGAGAACAGCAGGCTGAACAGCAGGGCGCCGGCGGCAACCAGAAACCCCATCTGCAGCACCGCGCCCCAGGTGCCGCCCATGAACTTGAGGAAGTAGCCGATGGCGGCCATACCCAGCAGATAGAGGCCCGCGCCCATCAGGGTTACCGTGTGGAACACCACCTGCCGCGACAGTTGCAGCCGGTTCCGCCAGTTGCCGTAGCGCGCAAAGGCAACACCCAGCAATGGTGATGCAACGACATTGACCAGGCCCCGCGCCTGCCAGAGGTCTGAGTCCAGGCGCCGGAACAGTAGCGCCTCCGAGTACATGAAGAAGTCCCAGATAAAAATCGCGCCCAAGCCCAGGCAGAGGAATTTCAGCGCCCAGCGCTCCCCGGGGGCGGCATTGCGGTAGAGCTGCTCGATCAGCAGCAGGCCCGCCAGCGCCATTACCAGCCAAATCAGCACGATCAGTTCATAGCTCACCGCCAGCCAGTCCGGCAATTGCGGCCGCAGCAAGGGTAACGACACCAGGATCAATGCCAGCGATGCGCCAGCGAGAAACAGGGGCCGCCAGCGTCGGCCGCGCAGTGTGTGCGTGGTGCCGTCGGAGTGCAGTGACAGCAGCTGCACCAGAAAATACAACCAGCTGATGTTGCGCAACAGCTCCGAGAAATGTGTGAGCCTGATGGGTGGGTAGTCGGCCAGGGTGCCAAGGCCGATTATGGCCGACCACAGGGCCGTTGCCGTGCAGGCGAGGACCAGGCTGTTGCCCAGGGGCTTGACGCGCCACACCCAGAGCAACAGCAGCGCCAGCACAGTGAAACTTGCGCTGGTGCCCAGATAAGTGAAAAGGCCGATGTTTCCCGCCATGGGGGGGTGCAACTCCCTGCCGAAATCGCCAAACTGTGACCGGCGTCATGCCGGAGCATGGCTGTGAGGTCAGCCAGACCTTATACTCAAGACGTTACGCTGTAAACGACAGCACGCCGGAAGCGCGACCTGGAGCACAGGTTGGCGCCTTCTCCGCAGGCTCTGACAGGGATTGCACGACACCGTGGAAGCATTCAAGGCAGCCGAGTCCAGGCTCAAAACCACTCCCGCCCGCTGGCTGGTCACCGGCGCCGCCGGTTTTATTGGCTCCCACCTGGTGGAGCAGCTGCTGCGGCTGGGGCAGAGGGTGGTGGGGCTGGACAACTTCTCCACCGGTCATCGCCACAATCTCGATGCGCTGCAGGCGGCGTCTGCGGGTAGCGGCGAGTTCACCTTCATCGAAGGCGACATTCGTTCGCTGGACGATTGCCGCCGCGCCGTCGCGGGCGTCGACTATATCCTCCACGAAGCCGCCCTGGGCAGCGTGCCCCGCTCCCTGGAGGACCCCCTGCTGACCAACGCGGTCAACATCGACGGCTTCGTCAATATGCTGGTGGCGGCCCGCGATGCGGGGGTCAGGCGCTTTGTCTACGCGGCTTCCTCCTCCACTTACGGTGACCACCCCGGCCTGCCCAAGGTGGAGGACGAGATCGGCAAGCCCCTGTCGCCCTATGCGGTGACCAAGTATGTGAATGAACTCTACGCCGACGTTTTCCAGCGCGCCTATGGCCTGGACTGCGTGGGTCTGCGCTACTTCAATGTGTTTGGCCCGCGGCAGGACCCCCAGGGCGCCTACGCCGCAGTGATCCCGCGCTGGTTCGGCGAACTGGTGGCGGGACGCAGCTGCCAGATCAACGGCGACGGCGAGACCTCCCGCGACTTCTGCTATATCGACAACGTGGTCCAGGCCAACCTGCTGGCGGCGACGGCCACAGACCCGGCGGCCCTGAACCAGGTCTACAACATCGCCTTCGGCGGCCGCACCACGCTCAATGAGCTGTACTACGGTATCCGCGACCTGCTCGTCCCCGGGCGCCCCGGGCTCGCCGCTCTGGAGCCGGTGTACGGCGCATTCCGGGAAGGCGACGTGCGCCACTCCCAGGCCGATATCGGCAAGGCCGCGCGCCTGCTCGGGTATGCCCCGGAATACGATGTCCACGAGGGGCTGGGGTGCACCGCCGCCTGGTTCCTGTCCCAGCCAGCCGCATGAGCCCGGTGAACAGCATGAGCAAGCAGAGCACTAACGAAACGGTCGCCATCGTCGGCCTGGGCTACGTCGGTCTGCCGCTGGCGGTCGCCTTTGGGCGCCGGCGCCGCACCATCGGCTTCGACCTCAACGAGCGGAAGCTGGCGCAGTATTGCGCCGGCCGCGATCCCAGCGGTGAGGTCAGCAGCGAGGCCCTGGCCGCGGCCACCCGCCTGGAGTACACAAGCGACCCGGCGCGGCTGGCCGAGGCCTCCATCATCATCGTGGTGGTGCCGACCCCGATCGACCACGCCCACCGCCCGGACCTCAGTCCGCTGGAGGGCGCCTCGCGCACCGTCGCCCAATACCTGCAACCCGGCACCGTGGTCATCTATGAGTCCACCGTCTACCCCGGCTGTACCGAGGAAGTCTGCGTGCCCCTGCTGGAGGCGGGGTCAGGTCTCGCCTGGAGTGGTCGCGACGGGGTGGGCTCGGAACAGGCAACGGGGTTCTTTATCGGCTACTCCCCTGAACGGATCAACCCGGGGGATAAGGTGCACCGCCTGGAGACCATCACCAAGGTGGTGGCCGGCGACACCCCGGCAACCCTGGAGCGGGTGGCGGCGCTGTATGAATCCGTGGTGGAGGCGGGCGTGCACCGCGCCGCCAGCGTCAAGGTGGCCGAGGCTGCGAAAGTGATCGAGAACACCCAGCGCGACCTCAATATCGCCCTGATGAACGAGCTGGCGCTGATCTTCAACAAGCTGGGTATCGATACCCTCGACGTGCTGGAGGCCGCCGGTACCAAGTGGAACTTCCTGCCCTTCCGCCCCGGCCTGGTCGGGGGCCACTGCATCGGCGTGGATCCGTACTACCTGACCTACAAGGCCGAGAGCGTCGGCTACCACCCGCAGGTGGTGCTGGGCGGGCGGCAAACGAACGACGGCATGGGCAAGTTCATCGCCGAGCAGACCGTCAAGCAGCTGGTGAGCCGCGGCCATCCGGTGGCCGGCGCGAAAGTCACCGTGCTCGGCCTGACCTTCAAGGAGAACTGCCCGGACCTGCGCAACTCGCGGGTGGAAGACATTATCCGCGAGCTGCGGGACTACTGCTGTGAGGTGACCGTACACGACCCCCTGGCCAGCAGCGAGGAGGCGGAGGCTGAATACGGTGTGTCCCTCACTCCCTGGGAGCAGCTGGGGCAGGCCCACGCCGTGGTGCTGGCGGTGCCCCATGCCGACTACCTGGCGCGCGGCCTGGAGCTGGTACTGCCCATTCTCGCGCCCGACGGGGTAGTGATGGATGTGAAGGGCGTGCTGGACCGGGGCGCGGCCGCGGCCGCCGGGGTCTGCCTGTGGCGCCTGTGACCCCGATCACAAGTCACTCGAAGGTCAGTTGCTATTACCTTGCCATGCAAGGGCTTTCGATGCACCATGAGTTAGAACGCAAAACAATACTGCGTGGTGACGAGTCGCTATGTACGACCAGTTTTACCGCCTAAAGGCTGAACCGTTCCGGCTGAGCCCGGATCACGCATTCGCCTATACCCACAAGGGGTACATCAAGGCGCGGGCCTACATGGCCTATGCCTTCATGCGCCAGGAAGGCTTTGTGATGATCACCGGTCGCCCCGGCACCGGCAAGACCACACTTATCGGCGCCCTGGTCGAACACCTCAGCAAGGAAAATGCCCGGGTGGCGAACCTGGTGTGCAGCCAGCTCAAGGCCGACGATCTGCTGAAAATGGTGGCCTACGAGTTCGGTATCCCGGTGACCATTGTCGAGAAAGGCGAGTTGCTGCAGCGCCTGACCCAGCAGCTGCGGAGCTGGCACCGGGACGGGCAGCGCGCGCTGCTGATTGTCGATGAGGCCCAGGACCTGGCGATGTCGGCCATGGAAGAACTGCGCCTGCTGACCAATATCCAGATCAACGGCAAGCCCCTGTTGCAGATCTTCCTGCTGGGCCAGCCGGAACTGCGGGAGCTGGTACTGCGCCCGGAAATGGAGCAGGTCCACCAGCGCATCGTCGCTGCCAGCCATCTGAAGCCGCTGGAAGAGGAGGAGACCCAGGCCTATATCCTGCACCGCCTGGAAGTGGTGGGCTGGCGCGGGGATCCCGCCTTCAGCCAGGCAGTGTTTCCCCTGGTACACAAGTTCAGCGAGGGTATTCCCCGGCGCATCAATCTGATTTGCAGTCGCCTGCTGCTGCACTGCTCGCTGGACGAACGTCATCGCGTGACCGTGGACGATGTGCGCGAAGTAGTGACTGAGCTTCAGGATGAGAGTCTGGCGGTGGGCAGCGGCTGGTCAGAGAGCGATTTTCAGCTTGCCGCAAACAAGGATATCGACGTGGTCCCGAGGGACACGGAGGCATCTGTGTACGCCGAACCGGGCAGCGAGGAACCTTCATCCGGCCAGCGCACTGTGGAAGCGGATGTGGGTCGGCCTCGCTCGCAGCCCCAGCCTGCTGTGGCGGAACCTCCGCAAGGGGCATCAGGCAGTGCCGACAGCGAGGAGGGGGCCGCCCGCGCTCGCCAGCACCTGAAAGTCGTCGCGCCCGTGCAGCGGCGCACCGGCACGGATGACCTGGCGCCGGGAACCAGCCAGGCGGCGCCAACGGAGACCGGCAGTGTGGTGTTGGAGTCCGAGCAGGAGCCAATGGCGGCGGCCACCAGCCCTGGAGATCGGCCAGTAGCGGCGCGTACCGCTCCGGCGGCGGAGAGAGCGAAGGAGCCGAGCGCCACGCCGGCGCCTGCCGCGCCCGCCCGGAAACAAGCGAGGTCTTCCGGCGCCGGGAGGCCGGACCGCGAAAAGCCCGGCCGCGAAAGAACAAGCAGCGACGGTCGCGGGGAAGCGCCTGCTCGCCCCGGGCCGGAGCAGGTTGGAGCCAGACAAGTCAAGCCCGGCCGTGCTCGCGACAGCAGTGGCGCGTGGGCCATACTGGTGATTCTGGTATTGTCGGCGGCGCTGGTAGCGTGGGCCGCAACAGGCTTCAGCCTGGAGTTTTTGGGCAAATAGGGGCGAACCGGTGTGATCAGCCTCACAGTCCGCGCCATCCAGGGCGGGCGGTGATGGCGACGCAGCGCAGCGGGGGGCTACACTGATAACGTTGGATACAGGGAAGGGCAGGACATGAATAAACTCTCTCACGATTGCGGTTTGCGTCACCTGCGGCTGCCGGCTCTGGCCGCACTGCTGGCACTATTGGCAACGGCCTGTGGCGGGCATCCACCGGTACCCTCCGGGGAACGCTTTGACAGTCCCGACTACAACTACGTGATCGGCCCGGGCGATACCATGGAGATCTTTGTCTGGGGCAACCCGGAGCTGACCACTACCGGCATTGTGCGTCCGGATGGCAAGTTCACCACCCGTCTGGTGGAGGACCTGCAGGCCAGCGGCAAGACCTCTACCGAACTGGCTCGCGATATTGAGAAGGCGTACGCGGATTACGTGCGGCAACCGGTTGTTAGCGTCATCCTCAATGGCTTTGTCGGCGTGCCGGAACAGCAGGTGCGTGTGGTCGGTGAGGCTGCAACGCCCTCGAGTGTGCCCTACCGACAGCATATGACCCTGCTCGACCTGATGATCGCCGTGGGCGGGATGACGGAGTTCGCGTCCGGCAACAATTCGGTGCTGGTGCGCACCCACGGCGGCGGCCAGCAGTCCTATGGCCTGCGCCTGGACGACCTGCTGAAGAAAGGGGATATCTCGGCCAACATGGCACTGGTGCCGGGGGATATCGTGATCATTTCAGAGAGCTGGTTCTGATGCCGCTGGCATCGCTCGGCGGGTATCGGGAGTAGTTCATTGTGCAGGACCTGATTGCCCAACTGGTCAGCTATCTGCTCGGAGTCTGGCGCCATCGCTGGATTGCGATCGGCCTGGCGTGGGTTATCGCCCTCACCGGCTGGGCCTATGTCTGGCAATTGCCGGAGTCCTTTGTCGCGACGGCCCGGGTGCATGTGGATACCAACTCGGTACTGCGGCCGCTGATGCGCGGTCTCACCATCACCCCTGACATCAACCAGCGCATCCAGATGATGAGCCAGACCTTGCTCAGCCGGCCCAACATGGAAAAGCTGGCGAACATGACCGACCTCGATCTCAAGGCGACCAACGAGGTGCAGAAGGATGCCCTGGTGGCACGCCTGCAGGGTGCCATCACCCTCGCGGGTAGCCGGATGAATCCCTCCCTCTACTCCATTTCGGTAACCGATCCCGACCGGGAGACTGCGCGCAAAATCGCCCAGGCACTGATTACCGTGTTTATCGAAACCACCATGAGTGACAAGCGCCAGGATAGTGCCGGGGCACAGACCTTCCTGGAGCGCCAGCTGGCGGAGTCCGAGCAGCGTCTGGTGGAGGCTGAAACCCGGCTCGCCCTGTTCAAGCAGCGCAACGTCGATGTCCTGCCGGGGGCGGGGGGGGACTATTACAGCCGCCTGCAGGCCGCGCGCAATGACCTGCAGCAGGCGCGGCTGCAGCTGCGGGAGGTGGACAATCGCCGGCTGGAACTGCAGCGCCAGCTGGAGGGCGAGGACCCGGTATTCCTCGGCAGTGCACCGGGCAGTACGGACTCACCCATCGGCGCGCGGATACAGGCCTTGCGCCAGCAAATGGACTCCCTGCTCACCCGTTACACCGCGCGGCACCCGGAGGTTGTGCGCCTGCGCGGTCTGATGGAAGAGCTGGAGACCGAGCGGCAGGCGGAGCTGGCGCGGTTGAGCGAGCAACCCGGCGCCCAGTTCGGTGGGCTGGCAACCAGCCCGGTGTACCAGGGCATGCGCAGCATGCTGGCGCAGTCCGAAGCGCAGGCCGCGGAGTTGCGGGTGCGGGTGTCGGAGTATGAGCGGCGGGTGGAGGAGCTGACCGGCAAGGTCAACCAGATCCCTGAAATCGAAGCGGAAATGAAGCAATTGAACCGGGACTATGACGTCATCGTCAGCCAGCATCAGCAGATGCTGGAGCGGCGCGAATCGGCCCGCCTGTCCGGCGACGTTGAAACCACGGCCGGCGATGTCACCTTCCGGGTCATCGATCCACCCTTTGTGCCGCGCAATCCGAGCCACCCCAACAAGTTGCTGCTGAATACCGGTGTGCTGTTTGTGGCTTTGGCCGGTGGTGTGGGAGTGGCACTGTTGCTGACCCTGGTCTATCCCATTGTCACTGATGCGCGGATGCTCGCGCACGTGACCGGCATGCCATTGCTGGGCACAGTGACCCTGAACCGCAGCGGTGAGGAAAAGCGCCGCTCCCTGTGGCAATTGGCGGTGTTCATCGGTTGTGGCGGTGCGCTGCTGCTGGTATATGCCGGCGTGCTGGCCGGCCCCGGGTTGCTAGTGTGATGGTTGCCGGAGAGCCCAGGTCAGCATGCCGCGGCCCGCAGAGTTGCCAAGGAATCCCGCATGAGCATTATTGAAAAGGCGGTCGAACGCCTGCAAAGCCAGGAGCAATCCTCGACGGCTGCGGAGCGGCCCGAGGCGACCGTAGAGCGTGTTAGCGCCGCCCGCGAGGTGGAGCCTGGGCAGGCCAACGCGGGCAGCGCAGCAACCGCGGCGGACCAGTCCCGCATCAGCATTCCCTTCGATGAGCTGCACGCGCAGGGGTTCCTGACGCCGGCCACACCGCGCAGCGCCATCGCCGAGGAGTTCCGTACCATCAAGCGGCCCCTGCTGCGGAATATAGCTGGGCAGTCGCCGACGCCCATAGCCAATCCCAACCTGATCATGGTGACCAGCGCCCTGGAGGGCGATGGCAAGACCTTTACCTCCCTCAACCTGGCCATGAGTATAGCCATGGAGCAGGACAAGACCGTGCTGTTTGTGGATGCGGACGTGCTCAAGGCCACCGCCGGGCGCCAACTGGGGATTCCCGTGGGCACCCCGGGCCTGATCGATATTCTCCGGGACGACGCAGAGCCGCGGGACGTGATCCTGCAAACCAGCATGCGCAAGTTGCGGGTGCTGCCCGCGGGTACGCCCGACGAGCACGCCACGGAATTGCTGGCGGCGGAGAAAATGTACCAGTTCATGCTGGAGCTGGCCGCCCGATATCCTGACCGGGTGATCGTGTTTGATTCACCGCCGCTGTTGCTCACCACCGAGGCGGGCGTGCTGGCCAGTTTCATGGGCCAGATCGTGTTCGTGGCCGCCGCCGACATCACTCCCCAGCATGCGGTGCAGGAGGCCCTGGAACACATCGGCGAAGACAAGATGGTCGGTATGGTGCTCAATCGCGCCTCCCGCCGCCGGCTGGGCCTGTTCGGCAAGGGCTTCGGCTACGGCTACGGTTACGGCTACGGTTACGGCTACGGTTACGGCGGCAACCACCGTGCCGACGAGGCGGAAGCAGCGGACATCGCGGCAGGGAAGGCGCAACAACAGTGAAAACACACACACTTCTGGCGTTGGTGGGGCTGCTCGGCGGCGGGGTACTGGCTTCTGCGGTAGCGGCGGCGGAGTGGCAGAAAGACGCCGGTATCAGCGTCGGCGGCTACTATACGGACAATGTCTGCCTGGCCCCCCGGGGCAAGGAAGACAAGTGGGTGGGCAACGTCCGCCCGGATGTGTCTATCGACGGCCAGGGCGCGCGGGGCAGTCTGTCGCTGAATGCCGCTGCGGATTACAACTCCCTGGGTGACAGCGACCTCGATTGTGAAGGCGGTCGCGGCAGTGGCTTCAGCAATCGCGAGTCGGTAGTGCCCAGCCTGCGCCTGCGCAGCGACTACGAGCTGGTTCAGGACTGGCTGGTGGTATCGGCGGACGCCAACGCCCGCCGCAATGCCATAGACCCCTTCGCGCCCGGCGCGGAAGCCGGTTTCGAGGATCGCAACAACACCAACATCACCTACGACTACACCGTGGGCGCCCTGTTGCAGCGGCGGCTGGCACAGCTGGCGCAGTTGAGCCTGCGCTATGACTACAACGAACAGTTCAATCGCAGTGGCCAGTTTGGCGACAGCAGTGAGGACCGGGCCGAGTTTGACCTGGGCACTATTCCCGGTGCTGGCCGTCTCAGCCTGGGTGCCGGCGGCCGCTACAGCCGGGTGGAATACGACGCAACCGATGACCGCAGGGCGTTTGCCAACGAGCTGTCTTCGGCCGAGTTGCGCGCCGCCCTGCAGCTCAGCAGCAGCTGGCAAATCAACGCACTGGGCGGCGAAGAGTGGAACGAATTTACCAGTGCCAATCCCGATATCGACGGCGGCTACTGGGATGCGGGCCTGCGCTGGACGCCCAATACCCGCGTCGAAGTGGCAGTGGGTTACGGCGAGCGCTTCTTCGGCGACACGCCGCGGGCGGATATCCGCTATCGCCACAAGCGCAGTGAGGTCTCAGCCAGCTACGCCCGGACCCTGAGCTTTCCCCGCGACCTGCGCGTTGGCGAGAATGGTTTCCTGGAACCGGACGATCTCTTCACGCCCGGTGAGGTGCCGGATTTCATCGGCCTGCCCACCTTTATCGGCAACTCGCCCCTGCTCAATGAGCGTCTGGACCTGCGTTACAGTTTCCAGGCCCGACGTACCGGTATCAGCCTGTCCGCAAGCGAGTCCCGCCAGCGCCGGGTGGAAGATGACGCCGACGCCACGTTCCGCAACCTGGGCCTCACCCTCAGCCGCTCCCTGTCCAGCGTGCTCACGGCCAGCCTGCGCCTGGACTGGAGCGAGCGGGAGGGAGAGGGCGAGAGCGTCAGCCTGTTCGGCACCGCCAGTGAAACCTGGCGCGCCGGGCTTGGCGTCAGCCGCCGTCTCGGCCAGGACACCAGTATGTCCCTGTCCTATGACTATGTTACCCAGGACTCCGATTTTGAAGGCAACAACTACGACGAGAATCGGGTCACCTTCAGTGTAAGACACGGCTTCTAGGAACTCGCCATGCCTGCATCTCCATCGCCCGCGCACATCCTCTGCGTGGTGGGCGCGCGGCCCAATTTCATGAAGATCGCGCCCATCATGCGCGCGTTCAACGCGCCCGGCAGCGGCCTCAGCGCCAGCCTGGTGCACACCGGCCAGCACTACGATGCGGCCATGAAGCACGCCTTCTTCGAGCAGCTGCACATCCCCGAGCCGGACGTGGACCTGGGAGTGGGCTCCGGCAGCCACGCGGTGCAGACTGCGCAGATCATGCTGAAATTCGAGCCGGTGCTGGATCAGCGCCAGCCGGCGGCAGTGCTGGTGGTGGGGGATGTCAATTCCACCATCGCCTGTGCCCTGGTGGCGGTGAAGAAAGGGATTCCTGTCATTCATGTGGAGGCGGGCCTGCGCAGCGGCGACCGCTCCATGCCGGAGGAGATCAACCGCATCCTCACCGACCAGATATCCGACCTGCTGTTCACCACCGAGGCCAGTGCCGCGGACAACCTGCAGCGGGAGGGCATAGCGCCTGAGAAAGTGTTCTTTGTCGGCAACGTCATGATCGACACCCTGCGCTACAACCTGGCCGACGCCACCCCGGCGGCGGCGACCCTGGCGGCTGCGGGTGCCGCTGGTGAGTTCGCCAAGGGCTTCGGCCTGCTGACCCTGCACCGCCCCTCCAACGTGGATGACCCGGCAGTGCTGCGGCGTCTGCTGCAGGAGCTGGCGGATATCAGCCGGCAGACCCCGCTGGTGTTCCCGGTGCACCCGCGCACCCGGGACCGGATCAGTGCCGCGGGTCTCGACGAGTTGCTGGCGTCCGCCAATATCCTGCTGCTGCCGCCCCAGGGCTACCTGGAAATGCTGGGCCTGATGCGCGAGGCGCGCCTGGTGTTGACTGACTCGGGTGGTATCCAGGAGGAAACCACCGCCCTGGGTGTGCCCTGCATCACCCTGCGCGAAAGCACCGAACGCCCGATCACGGTGGACGAGGGCACCAACACCATCGTCGGCACCGACCCGGCGGCAATTCGCCGCGCCTATACGGATATCGTCAACGGCGGCGGCAAGGCCGGCCGCCAGCCCCAGCACTGGGATGGCAGGGCCGCGGAGCGCATCGCGGCGGTACTGGCCGACTGGTGTCGGAGCGCGCGGGCGGCATGAGCTCTCCGGTGCCGCAGGGTGTGGTCAACGCCATGACCGTGGACGTGGAGGACTACTTCCAGGTTTCCGCGATGGAGCCCCATGTGCCGCGTTCGGCCTGGGAGACTACCCCCCTGCGGGTCGAAGCCAATGTCGAGCGCATCCTGGCCCTGTTTGCAGAGCATGAGGTGAAAGCCACGTTCTTTACCCTGGGCTGGGTGGCCGAGCGGCACCCGGACATGGTGCGCCGCATCGTCGCCGAGGGCCACGAACTGGCCAGCCACGGCTGGGAGCATATCCGGGTCACTACCCAGCAGCCGGAAGCTTTTCGCGCCGATGTCACCCGCACCAAAACACTGTTGGAGGATCTGGGCGGGGTGGCGGTGAACGGCTACCGGGCAGCCAGCTATTCCATCGGCCGCGACAACCTGTGGGCGCTGGACGTGCTGGCGGACGCCGGCTACCGTTACAGCTCCAGCATCGCGCCCATTCGCCATGATCTTTATGGTATGCCTGAGGCGCCGCGCTTCGCCTTTGCCGCCGCCGGCGGCCGTCTGGCCGAGATTCCGGTGACCACCCTCAGGCTGGCCGGGCGCAATATCAACTGCGGCGGCGGCGGCTGGTTCCGGTTGTTCCCCTATGGCTTTTCCCGCTGGGCCCTGCGCCGGATCAACCGGCGCGAGGGTCAGAGCGGCCATTTTTATTTCCATCCCTGGGAGATCGACCCGGCGCAGCCGCGTCCGGCGGGAGTGTCGGCCAGGACCCGTTTCCGCCACTACCTCAATCTCTCGCGGATGGAGCCGCGGCTGCGGCTCCTGCTGCGGGATTTCCAGTGGGACCGGATGGACCGGGTATTTGCGCGGCAGATCGAATCCCTGGGCAGCGCGCAGCAGGCGCAGCCGGCGGTCACCCTTGCCGGCGAAGTCGCGGCCACGGCAGGTGGGGCGGGTCCATGATGGTGGGCGTATGCATTGCGGCCACCGTACCCGGGGCGCGTCCATGACGGTGGTTTTGAGCAGTGCAGCTATCGTAGGTGGGGCGGGCCCATGACGGTGATGGTACGCAGCGCCGTCGCGGCGGACGAGCCCGCCTGGGAGGCCTTTGTCAGCGGCTGCCCCGGGGCCACCTTTTTCCATCGCTTCGGCTGGCAGCGGGTGCTGCACAATGCCTTTGGCCACCGCTGCCACTTCCTGCTCGCCGAGCAGGACGGCGCGATCACCGGCATCCTGCCCCTGGCCCAGGTGCGCAGCCTGCTGTTCGGCCACAAGCTGGCGGGTCTGCCCTTCTGCGTCTACGGCGGCATTGCCGCCAACGACGAGGCGGCCGCAACGGCACTGCGCCAGGCCGCCTGTGGACTGGCCACAGAGCTTGGGGTGGATGCGCTGGAGTTGCGTAATCGGGAGCCCTCCGGCAGCGGCTGGGCGGTCAAGGACCTGTACTACACCTTTCGCAAGGCGATAAGCGCCGACAACGATGCCAATCTCAAGGCCATTCCCAACCGCCAGCGGGCAATGATCCGCAAGGGCATCCAGGAGGGGCTTGAAGGAGAAGAGGTGGAAGGCACCGAACGCCTGTACCGGGTCTACGCCGAGAGCGTACGCAACCTGGGTACGCCGGTGTTCAGTCGCCGCTACCTGGACTGCCTGCGCCGGGAATTCGGCGCCGACTGCCGGGTGCTGATGATCCGCCAGGGCGCCGAGGATGTGGCCGGCGTGCTGAGTTTCTATTTCCGCAATGAAGTACTGCCCTATTACGGCGGCAGCATAGCCCGCGCCCGCAGCATCAAGGGCTGCAACCACTTCATGTACTGGGACCTGCTGCGGCGCAGCGCGGAGGAGGGCATCAGCAGCTTCGACTTTGGCCGCAGCAAGCGCGACACTGGCCCCTTCGAGTTCAAGAAACACTGGGGTTTCGAGCCGCAGCCGCTGCCCTACGAATATTTCCTGGTCAAGGCCGACAGCGTGCCGGATGTGAACCCAACCAACCCCAAGTACCGGCTGCTGGTGAATACCTGGCAGCGCTTGCCATTGCCGGTCGCCAATCTGCTGGGGCCGCCCCTGGCCCGCAGTCTGGGCTAGGCTCATGACGAGCGGGGAGCCCAAAACTGCACAGACCGCGCCACTGACGCCTGCGGACAGTCCTGCGCCGCTGCTCCCCGCCGAAAGGCCTGCGCCGTGGATCCCCACGGACAGACCTGAGCCACTAATGTCCGAGGACAGTCCCGCGTCCCTGATCCCCACGGACAGTCCTGCGCCACTGACGCCCGAGGACAGCGCTGCGTCGCTGACTCCCGCTGACGACCCCGCTTCGGTGGGCACAGGCAAGCCGCCCCTGCTGTTCCTCTGTCACCGCATCCCGTACCCGCCGAACAAGGGCGACAAGATCCGCTCGTTCCACTTGCTGCACCACCTGAGCCAGCACTTCGATATCTACCTGGGCAGCTTTGTCGACGACCCGGAGGACTGGCCGTGGGCGCCGGAAGTGGAGAAGTTCTGCCAGGGCATGTGCCTGCGCCCGCTCGATGCCCGCCTGGCCACCGTGCGCAGCCTGCGTGGTTTTCTTTCCGGGCAGGCGCTGTCGATCCCGTATTACGACGATGCGGAATTGAAGCGTTGGGTGGCCGATGTCGTGGCGGCACAGGGGATCCGCCACGCCATTGTCTACTCCTCCGCCATGGCCCAGTTCCTGCCATCCGGGGGAGCGGGTTTCCGCCGCAAGGTGATCGACTTCGTGGATGTGGACTCGGACAAGTGGCAGCAGTACGCGCTGCAGAAGCCCTGGCCCCTGAGCTGGGTCTACCGGCGCGAGGCCCGCTGCCTGCTGGCCCTGGAACAGGCACTGGCGGAGCAGTTCGACGCCGGCCTGTTTGTGTCTTCCGCCGAGGCCGACCTGTTCCACCAGCTGTCCCCGGCCACCGCGCACAAGATTGGCTTCTACAACAACGGTGTGAACTGCGACTACTTTGATCCCGAATTTGATCGTGACGCCCCGCAGTCGAGCCCCTTCCCGGCGGGCAGCCTGCCGCTGGTGTTTACCGGCGCCATGGACTACTGGCCTAACGTCGACGCGGTGGTGTGGTTTGCCCGCGAGGTGTTCCCCGCGCTGCGCGAGGCCCATCCGGCGCTGAGCTTCAACATCGTCGGCGGCAATCCCGCCCGCGCGGTGCGGCAGCTGGCGACCGGTCCGGGCATTACCGTCACCGGCCGGGTGGCGGATGTGCGCCCCTACCTGAAACACGCCCTGGCGGCGGTGGCGCCCATACGCATCGCCCGCGGGGTGCAGAACAAGGTGCTGGAGGCCATGGCCATGGCGCGACCGGTGCTGGTGAGCCGCAAGGGTCTGGAGGGCATTGCCGCCCGCGACGGCGAGGAGGTACTGCTGGCGGAGTCGCTGGCGGATTACCAGCGCCTGCTGGCGGACGTGCTGGCCGGTGCATATGCGCCGATGGGTGAGCGGGCGCGCTCTTGTGTTCTACAGGGATTCAGCTGGGAGGACAATCTGCCGGAGGTGGTGTTCCTGCTGGGTGAGGACAACGCAGTTCCACGCTATGTACAGGCGGCAACGCAGCATGGATAAAACAGGAACGCTGGGGCCGTCAGCGGCAGGTTTGACCTCCGGCCGGGGCCTTGTGGCCGCAGTGCTGGCCTATTGCCTGCTGGCGGGTCTGTTGTTCCACGACACGGTGGTCGAGATGGTGTCCACCTGGCTGCGCTCAGACACCTATGCCCACGGCTTCCTGATCCTGCCCATCAGCCTGTGGCTGGTGTGGCGGCAGCGAGACAAGCTGGCTGGGGCGGTGGCACGTCCCCGGCCCTGGGTGCTGGTACTCAGCACCGGTGGCAGTCTGGCCTGGCTGCTGGCATTTCTGGTGGATGTCAACGTGGTACAGCAATTGGCCTTCGTCGGGATCCTGATCACCGGGATCTGGGCCCTGCTGGGGCACGCCCTGGCCTGGCGGCTGGCCTTTCCCCTGGGCTTTCTGGTGCTGGCGGTGCCGATGGGGGAGGGATTGGTGCCGCCGCTGATGGAACTCACCGCAGATACCACGGAATATCTGGTGCGGGCCAGCGGCGTGCCGGTGTATCGGGAAGGCATGTACCTGTTTTTGCCCACCGGGACCTGGTCGGTTGTGGAAGCCTGCAGCGGCGTGCGTTACCTGATCGCCTCCTACACCCTGGGGCTGGTGTATGCCTATCTCACCTATCACAGTCTGTGGCGGCGCTGTGCTTTCGTGGTGGCGTCGGTACTCGTGCCGATTGTGGCCAACGGCCTGCGCGCCTATGGCATCGTCATGCTCGGGCATGTCAGTAACATGAAACTGGCCGCCGGGGTCGATCACCTGATCTACGGTTGGGTATTTTTCGGTGTGGTCATGCTGTTGCTGTTCTGGGTGGGGAGTTTCTGGCAGCAGCCTGAAACCGCGGCCAGGGAGGGCCGCGCCGGGACGTCGAGCGCAGGCTGGCAGGGCACCGGGCCCGCGCCGGCTATGGTGCTGCTGGTGGCGCTGGCGGTGAGCGCTCTGGGACCGGCGCTGGCTCTGGGTTTGTCGCGGGGGGGCGAGCCGCCCGTTCTGGGCCCGCTGCAGTCCCCGGAGTCGGCGGTGCCCGGTTGGCAGCAGACGCCCGACCCCGGCTGGGGCTGGGCGCCCAATCAGCCCGGGGCGGACCGGGAGCTCGTTCGCTACTACGAGGGTGATGACGGCGTGGTGGGCCTGTACCTGCACCAGTACCTGCGCCAGCAACAGGATGTGGAACTGGTGCAATCCGTTTCGCCCTGGCTGCGTGACGGTGACGCCTGGCGTGTCACTCAACAGCGCAGGGCAGCCCTGCAGCTGGTGGATGCCGTACGGGTGCCCGAGGCTCTGCTGTTGTCTGGCCGTCAGCAGCTACTGGTCTGGGCAGTCTATCGGGTGGGCGGGGACTACACCGCCAATCCCTACCTCGCCAAGCTGCTGGAAGCCAGGCAGCAAATTCTTGAGGGTCGTCGTGAGGGAACCCGGCTGTTTCTTGCAACCCCGGTGCCGGATGGCGCGACGGATCTGGCCCGGCAACGCCTGCAGGTCTTTGTCGACCAGCACAGTGCGGCCATTGAGCAGGTGCTGGACCGGCGCGACCCGGCGCCAGCGCATTGAAGAACGGCCCGACCATGTCGACGGATTCCAGAGCCGTACCGCCGCCGCTGGTGGCCCACATCATCTATGCCCTGGGCACCGGTGGTCTGGAAAACGGCCTGGTCAACATCATCAATCGCAGCCCGTCGGGGCGATATCGTCACGCGATTATTTGCCTGACCGTGGCGGAAGCTTTTGCCGGGCGCATTACCGCCGACGGCGTGGAGGTCATCGAGCTGCACAAGCGGCCGGGCCACGACTTCGGCATATACTTCAGCTTGTGGCGCACCCTGCGCCGCCTGCGACCGGACATCGTCCACACGCGCAACCTGGCGGCGCTGGAGACCCAGATTCTGGGCCTGCTTTTGACCGGCTGCAAGCGGGTGCACGGCGAGCACGGCCGCGATGTAAATGACCTCGACGGCAGCAACCGCAAGTACCAGTGGCTGCGGCGCCTGCTGAGCCCGCTGATACATCGGTTTATCGCTGTCAGCCGGGACCTTGCGGATTGGCTGACCGATACGGTTGGTATCACGCCGGCCAAGGTCACACAAATCTACAACGGGGTGGATCACGCCCGCTTCCTGCCCCGGTTTCTGGGCGCCGGCAGTGACGGCGGTGATGGTAGTAACGGTAGTGACGGTCCTAACAGTTCTGATGGTCCTGAAGGTCCTGAAGGTCCTGATGGTCCTGATGGTCCCGATGGTCCCGATGGTCCCGAAGGTCCCGAAGGTCCTGCTGGTCGTAACGGTAGTGACGGTCCTAACAATTCTGAAGGTCCCGATGGTCCTGTTGGTAGTAACGGTAGCAAGGGCAGGAAGGGCAGCAACGGTACTGACGCTCCTGACAGTAGTGCGGTGTCACCTGAGCGCTCACCACCGCCGGGCATGCCTGAGGGGTTTCTGCCCGAAGGTGCCAGGGTGCTCGGCACCGTGGGTCGTCTCGCGGCGGTAAAGGACCAGCGGACCCTGATTCGTGCGCTGGCACACATTGTCCGTGAGTCGCCACCGCAGCGGCAGACCCTGCGCTGTATCCTGGTGGGCGAAGGGCCCGAACGCGCCGCGCTCACCGCCAGCATCGCCGAACATGGGTTGCAGGAGAGCGTCTGGTTGGCTGGTGACCGGGATGACATCCCGGCGTTGCTGGCCTGTATGGATGTGTTCGTGTTGCCGTCCCTGGGGGAGGGCATCTCCAACACCGTGCTGGAGGCCATGGCCACCGGCCTGCCGGTGGTCGCCACCCGGGTAGGGGGTAACCCGGAGCTGGTGGAGGACGGGGTGACGGGCCTGCTGGTGCCGGTGGGTGATGCGCAGGCCCTGGCGAAGGCCATGCTGTCGCTGGTGCAGGACCCCGTCCGCTGCGAGCACATGGGTCGGGCGGCAATACGGCGGATACAAACAGATTTTGACTGGGACCGCACCGTGGCTGCCTATCTCGGGGTTTACGACCAGCTGATGAAAGGTGGGCGCCCATGATGAACCAAAGCACCGGCAGATCTGCCAGACTTGGCGTTTCGGTGTTAGGAGGCTATTCTTGTGGCAACACTGGCATTCGATTCACTGCGTTACGCACGCCGGCTCAGAGACGTCGCGGTCCGGCGTTCCGGCGTTCCGGAACCGCAGGCTGAAGTACAGGCAGAGCTTATGGCCGAAGCATTTGGTTTCTACGCCGACAATATCGTGACCCGGGATTACCTGGATGCGGTGTTGGGCGCAAGCTCGAGCGAGAACAAGCAGCGCTTCGACCAGATAGAGCGGCGGCTTGAGAAACTCGAACCCCTGCGAATTCAAGTCACTCTCCACTCCTTCATGCTGGGCCTCATTGTGTTGGTCCAGGTGGTGCCGCAACTTCAGGACTGGTTCTCGCGCTGAGTACCGCGCAGCCGTTGGCGACGGCCATGCCAGGGTTGGTTCAGCACATCCGGCTTTGCGCAAAAGGCCGGCGCGGCAAGACAGCGGATACCGGCAGAGTTGACCGGCAGAGTTGGTCGGGACCACGCCCCTTAAATCCGTATGTAATCCACTGCCCCTAAACATCTTCAGGCGCCAAGATCTCCGCGGAGTCGCCATTGAGGCGAATGTCGAAGCACCCGCGGTGCAACTGCCGGTGATGGAAGCGGCACAGGGTCACCAGGTTGTCCAGCCGCGTTTCCCCGCCCTCGGCCCAGTGCTGGATATGATGGGCGTCGACGTACTCCGATTCCTGGCAACCCGGATACTGGCAGACTCCGTCCCGCTCGCGCAGGGCCCGGCGGATGCGTTCCGGCACAATCCGTGACTTCCTGCCCACGTTCAGCACCTTGCCGGTGTCATCCTCCAGCACCGTCACCAGCGAGGTATCGCAACTGATCCGCCGCGCGGTGGCCGGCGACAGCCACGGTTTGTCCTCGAAATGCGCCCGCCCGTGCGTGCAGCACATCCCCGAGCGCTGGTGGCGCAGGGTATTCACATCCACGTGCAGCACCACCTGGCAGCGCTCCGCCCCTTTCAGGGCCTGCAGGCCCTGATAATCCGGCCCCGTGGCCAGAAAGTGCTCCACCATGGCCACCAGCGCATCGGCGCGTATCTGGTTCATGTGCTGCGAGAACGTCTCATTCCCTGAGTTGTTCAGTCAACGATTTCATGCCGCAGC
>CAMYIZ010000029.1 GCA_947258585.1 uncultured Haliea sp.
CAGCGCGGCCCGCTGTGCGCCGGCCCGATCCGGCCGGCGGCGGCCACCGTCCTGCGCAATGTCATCGGCAAGTTCTTTGTCGGCGAGGTGCAGCCCTGGTCCGCAGCGCTGGGGCGCCGCCAGCATGAACTGCTGCCGCTGGTGGCGGCGCTGGAGTCGGGACTGGAATCCGCCCTGCCCCACGCGTATCGCCAGTGGCAGGACTTGCGCGACCGTCAGCTGCAGGAATGGACCGGCGCACCCCGGCGCCATGTGGAAGCCCTGCAGGCAGTGCTGGCCCCCTGCGAGGACAGTGACTGAGGAATCCCGCTGAAACTTGTACCTGCCGCGCAGGTCTGAGCAGGTAACCGCAACCACGCCACCCACCGAACAAGCACTGGAGACATCCACCGTGAAACAGACCCTGCACACCGCCCGCATCGCACTGCTGGCTGCCACCGCGCTCCTGTTGAGCGCCTGCGCCAGCGGTCCGCCGAGGCCCGATGTGGACTACAACGCCGACTACAACTTCAGCCAGGTGCGCAGCATCGCCTTCCTGGAGAGTTCCGGCTCCGTGGAGGGAGACAATCCCCTGCAGCTCAGCGATATCCAGAAAGACCGTATCAACGCCGCGATCCGCCATGCACTCGGACAGAAGGGCTTTACCCTGGTGGACGACCCGGCCGGGGCCGACATGCTGCTCAGCTGGCACCTGGTGACCCAGTTCAAGACCGATATTGAGACCCGCGACAGCGGGTTTGGAATGGCCTGGTACCGTGGCTACAACCGCTACAGCATGTACGATTGCTGGAGCTGCGTCGGCCCCCGCACCGACGTAACCTCCCGCAACTACACCGAGGGCACCTTCATCGTCGACATGATCGACCCCGGCATGGAGCGTTCCGTCTGGCGCGGGGTGGTCCAGTCCCGCCTCAGCGGCCAGCAGATGCGGGACCAGGCCGTGGCCAACGAGGCCGCCGAGGCGATCTTCGCGGCCTTCCCGCCCGGCCAGCCGGCCGCAAACAGCCCCTGAAGGAGGGCCTCCACCCACACCGCCTCTATTGAGCGCGAGCGCCGGCTTTGCTATAGTCCGCGCCCTTGCGGGGCTTCCCGGGTATTCCCAGGCCGATGCCCAGCCCCGCACTAGCACCACATCAACCGCCCGTAGCTCAGCTGGATAGAGCGCTGCCCTCCGGAGGCAGAGGTCGCAGATTCGAATTCTGCCGGGCGGGCCATTTAAACCTTCGGAATCAGCCAGTTAGCCTGGCACTCACGACCTCCGAAGTCCCAAAGTCCATGTTTGTCACAGCCTTGTCACAGAGGCACGACAAATGGCTACCATTCGTAAACGCTCAGGCCGCTGGCAACCGATGATTCGCCGGAGTGGACACCCTCCGATCAGCAAGACCTTCAGCACCAAATCAGACTGTATCAAGTGGAGTCGCCAGCTGGAAGCTCAGATCGAACGCGACCTGTACCTGCCCAACCACGGCCATGCGCACCAGCCAGGCACCTCTCCCCTAAGCCCTGGAGGCAAGCAGAAATCAGATTCAACGAAACTTTTCTTGTATCTGTACGTCAGATTGACGTACATTTGTCATTAACCGAGAGGCACTGCCTCCAAGAGGAAACAGAGATGGCGAATTCAGCCCGCAAAGAACGCCTGGACATGAGGATCGACTCAGAGACGAAATCGCTAGCGGAACGCGCATCCGCGGCTTTGGGCTGTGCCTCTGTTACAGAATACCTGACCCGTTTGATCAGGCAAGACGCGCCTGAAATCCTGAAGCAGCAAGCCTCCATCAAAGTAACGAGTGACCAGTTCGATACCTTCATGATGGCATGCCAGGACACGTCTGCTGCCCCCAGCGCTCGTATTCTGGAGGCTGCCAAGCGCCTTGATCAAGAAGGATTTTGATTGCCAGTCCCGCAAGAGTTTATAGTACTCAATCCAACCCAATTTGACGTGAAGGCTTTCGATTGCGGAAAGCCTGACATGAATAAATTCCTGGCTCGCTTTGCCGCAAAGAACATGGGCTTGGGATTGAGCAGCACATGGGTATTGCCCGCGGAGCATCATGTTGAGGGCGTAAAAACTCCGATAGCCGCCTATTACACCCTGGCCTCCTCAACAGTTTCCAAAGTAGATATCCCGACTGACGCGAATCTCCCAAACTATCCCGTGCCTGTCGTATTGCTCGCCCGGCTTGCCGTCGATAGGGCTTACCAGGGTAGGCGCTACGGCGAGAAGACGCTGGTTAGCGCGCTCCGACATAGCGTCGAACTAACTACTCGCGGACTGCCAGCCATCGGACTGATCCTCGATGTTCTCGACGAGGACGCAAAAGCCTTCTACGACAGATTTGATTTGTTTAATCCCTTTACCGACAATCCCATGAGGCTATTTGTCTCAATGAACGTCCTCCGGCAAATCTAGAACCAGCATAGGCCCGTCTGACGTTGAGCAGGAAGTCGACACACTCATTCGTACTCGCGCCGGAATTACCATGGACATCGTCCTCCCCGGGTATGGCTTCGCGGCTCAGTGGAACCTCGATGACGACGGTATGTTATGGGCCATCGCTGAGGAATCCGTCGAGCAGGTCGGCTGCATCCACAACTGCCAGGGTCTCGAGTTCGACTACGTCGGCGTCATCATCGGAGACGACTTCGTGATTCGTGACGGCCGCGTAGTCTTGCGCAAACCTGCCGATAGTCTACAGTCTCAATCACCTCATTGTTTTGCAGGGCCGAGTGAAATGGCATTGAAGATCATCGGGGCAGGCTTCGGCCGCACTGGCACCATGTCGATGAAAACGGCACTGGAGCAGCTGGGTTATCCTTGCTATCACATGGTGGAGTGCTTCCCCAAAGGGCCTGCGCACTGGAAGCTGTGGGAGCAGGCAGGAACCGGTGCAGCGGAGTGGGATGCAATTTTCGAGGGCTTTACTGCGACGGTCGATTTTCCCGCCTGCACCAGCTATGCCGCACTCGCGGAGTAATACCCTGACGCAAAAGTCGTGCTGACGGTGCGGGATCCAGAGAAGTGGTTCGCCTCAGTCCAGAGCACCATCTTTGGCAGGGAATGGATAGAGTTCCTGCCCGGCACTGAAGCGGGCGCCTACATGAAAGCGACCATCAATGACTACTTTGATGGCCGGATGCATGATCGCGAGCACCTTGTGCGCCGCTTCAATGAACACGTTGCCGATGTGAGGGCAACCATTGCGCCGGAGCGGCTGCTGGTATGCGAAGTAGCCGATGGCTGGGGGCCACTCTGCGAGTTCCTCGAAGTCCCCGCCCCCGAGGGGGCGTTCCCGCACGTCAACGATACTGAGGCTGTGCAAGGTCTTATCAGAGCCATCATGGACAATGGGTTCCAGGCGGTGCTTGGCTACAAGGGTTAGCCTGCTGGGTACCGATCCATCAAAAGAAGCCAATCCCTTGCCATCTCTTGCTGCAACCCTACACTGTTAACTGTACACATATGTACAGTAACAAGGAGGACCTTCCCATGGCAAAGCTCAGCTTTTCGGAGCAGCAGGCAGCGCGCAAGCTGGAGTATTTCCAGGACGAAAACGGCATGTGGGTATTCGAGGCCACCCTGCCACCGGAGGCCGGTGCGTTAGTGATCCGGGCCATCGAAGCCGCTGTCGCCGGGACGCAGGAGGGCAAACAGATCCAGAAACGCGTTTCCGCGGAACGTCCGGCTGTCTGACGACAATTACTTTGGCCCGTCGTATCGCTTCAATATTTAGCCGCAGACAAGCCGAACCGCTAGCTACCAGGACGTTTTCTGGATGTACGCTTGCCTGCGGGACCAGAGGAGGCTGCGGTATGAAACGACGCACGGTCTTACAAGCGCATCCGCCGATGCAAGCAAGAGCTTTGCGTCGCGGCAGGTCAGCATCCGCCCAGCCCATTTCCGGATTCACCCTTGAGTCGAAAGCAGACGACCAGACCCGCGAAGTGCACCAGGACGCCATGGCTGATCAACAGCCGCCATTCCGGAAAAGCCGACCGGTAGCTAGGGGCCAGCTGCGGTCGTAACGCTATGCCAGCGGCCAGGCTTATACGTCTGTTGGACTACTACCGCTTTGTCCTACTAGCCGCCGCTCTTAAAAATACAACCTGGCCATATCACGAGGCCATTTTAGCTTTGAATTGTACTGGCACCCTGGCTACTCAGCGTATGTAAATACATCTAGCTTGTGCCCATCAAGGTCCCGGAAGTACGCCGCGTAAAAGCCATCGCCACCTATCGGCCTCAGGCCCGGAGCGCCTTCGTCCTCGGCACCAAGTTCGAGGGCCTTGGCATGGAGCAGATCTACTTTATATCGCGAGTCAACGCCAATCGCGGTCATCGTCCCATTGCCAATGGTAGCGGGCTTGCCATCGAGAGGTGTCATAATACAAAGCATCACTGCATCCATGTTTGCACCCCAGCCATAGCCGCGCTCCCCGAAGTCCATTTGTCGCGTCAGGCCGATTTCTCCGAGAAGGGTGTCGTAGAACGAAACTGCCCGAGGCAGATCGTTGGTGCCCAGAATTACGTAGCCGATCATAAGTATCTTCCTGTCGCGTTTTCAAAAGCATAGTCTATATCCAATTGACTCCAAAGCTTTATGACTCCAGCGTTTATCCCCTACCAAAATACTTCCGCTTTGTGGTGGAAGCGGCAGTCGGCGCAGAGCAGGAGTACCCTGTTTTGGCAGGAGGCAAATGTCTAAAATGTGTGGCAAGCACCCCCGCGCTAATGCGTTTCCGCGGAACCGAGGAGGCGCCCTTCGATATCGATAAGCGCTCTCAATTTCAGACACTGCTGCAATACGGCTGCGCACGCAGCACCACGGCACCGCTGGAGCCAGGCGCGTTGTTCCGACGGCAAAGGAGGTCACCAGAGGGATCGGACGTATTTGTAGTCCCTGATTTTCCTGTCTGCCGTAATGAGCGGCACATTAAGGTGCCTTGCCAACGCGACAATCATCCTGTCCGCCGGATCCTTGTGGAAGTCACCCGGCAGGCGTGTCGACTCAACCGCGGTGGTACTGTCTACCGGAACAAAGCGGACCCCATCCACATCGGCAGCGGCATCGAGCCAATCGTCGACACTCATGGTTAGCGTCAACCGATTCTGAGAGACCAGCATCGCGACCTCCCATGCAGAGATCGCCGATACCAGAACTGCGCCTCTGCTGTCCTGAAGCTCGCTCTGAATCGCCGCCCCGGCGTTGTCCGAGAGTTCACCGTGGCCATTCAACCACCAGAGCACGGTGTGGGTATCGAGCACGATCAAGAAAGCGCCTTCCAGTCATCCTCGGCAACCGGCTGGGTTGGATCAATGAACTCGACGACGCTGCCCTGGAGTCTTTCTTGCGGTGAGCGTGGGTCTGCGCGATAGCGGCGGATTTCGACGGTTGGCTGCCCCCGGTCGGTAATTACCACAACACGGCCGGAAGTCTCCACTTGGCGGAAATACTCCAGTGCCTTTGCCTTGAACTGCGATTTGGTGACCTGTTCTTGCTCCATCTTCTGCCTCATTGCGGTATGGACCATGGTTGAGACTGTACTCTCTGAAAATGACCATGACAACTAGTCACATCAGGTAACCAGTCCATGCCACCTCGCCACAGAAGAGTCACAAGTAACAGGAATGGCTCCAGCAAGGCCTGTGCTGTATAACACGCAACTTTCCCGTACCGACTGCGCCCGAAATGGACAACTTCTACCTGATACTGGCCTGCCTGGGCATCGGCCTGCTGCTGCGCCGCGCGCCCGGGATGCCCGCCACCAGCGCCGTTGCACTGAATGGCTATGCGCTCAATGTGGCCCTGCCGGCGGTGATTCTCGCCAACCTGCCGCTGCTGAATGTCTCCCGTGCCCTGCTGATTCCGGCGCTGACCCCGTGGCTGTTGATGCTGCTGGTTATTGCATTGCTGCTCACGCTCGCGCGCCTGCTGGAATGGTCCCGCGAGGTCACGGGGGCGCTGTTGATCGTGGTGCCGCTGGGCAATACCTCCTACCTCGGCTTTCCCCTGGTACAGTCTTTCTTCGGCCAGGAGGCCATGCCCTACGCGGTGGTCTACGACCAGCTGGGCTCGTTCATCGCCCTGGCCGCCTACGCGCCGGTGATTGCCGCGCTCTACGGCCCCGGCACCCACAGGCCCGCCGCGGTGTCCATACTGGCGCGGATTTTCAGCTTTCCGCCCTTCATCGCCCTGCTCGCCGGCCTGGCCTTGCGCGGGGTAGAACTGCCGTCACTGGCGAACCAGCTGGTGGATATGCTGGCCGCCACCCTGATACCCGTGGTGATGGTCGCCGTGGGCCTGCAGATCACGGCGCGCTTTCACCGCAGTGAGCTGTCGCCGCTGACCTTTGCCCTCGGTATCAAGCTGCTGCTGATGCCGGCTTGTGCCTGGCTACTGTGGATGGCGCTGGGACAGGATGGGCTGGCAGTGCGCGTAGCCGTGTTCCAGGCCGCCATGCCATCGATGATCTCCGCCGGTGCCATCGCGATTGCTGCGGGGCTGGCGCCGCGGCTGGTGGCGGGAATCGTGGGGCTGGGGCTAGTGTCGTCATTTGCTACCCTGCCACTGTTGTACTGGTTGCTGGAGCGGTAGCCGGGCATGAATACCCGCTCCATGCCCCACCGCCACTTTGGCGTCGACGGCTGCAAGGGTGGCTGGTTCTACGTGTGCCTGGCGAGCGAGGGTTTATCCCACGGCGTTGTTCCCCACGTCAGTGCCCTCCTGGCGCAGGCTAGAGCTGCGGATGCTGTACTCATCGATATCCCCATCGGCCTGCTGGATGGCGGCCCCGATGGGCGACGGTGCGACGCGGAGGCGCGGCGCCTGCTCGGTCCGCGCGCGTCCAGCGTGTTCAATGCGCCCGTCCGGGGCGTCCTGGGCCAGCAGAGCTATGCGGAAGCCAACGCCTGCAGCCGCGAGCTGGCGGGCAAGGGCCTGAGCAAGCAGACCTGGAACATCTGTGCCAAGATCCGCGAGGTAGACGACGTGCTGCGCACGGATGCCAGGGCCCGCAACATTCTCCACGAGGCACACCCCGAGCTGTGCTTCTTCGGCCTGGCGGGCGGGCGCCCCATGCAGCACAACAAGAAGACCGAATCCGGCTTCACCGAGCGCCTGGCGCTGCTTGAGCAGTATCTGCCCGCAGCCGGCGAGTTCGTTGCGGCCGCCCTCGCCAGCTACCCGCGCTCACGGGTGGCGAGAGACGACCTCGTGGACGCCACCGTGTGTGCGCTGACGGCGTCCATGCAGCAGCACTGGCGCAGTGTCCCGGCCGCCGACGAGTACGATGCCGCAGGCCTGGCCATGAAAATCCTGTACTGCCAGCCATGAGCGTCTACACTCAGGCATCTGGGACGCCCTGTGTGCTGTAGCGCACGGACAGTGAACCCGGTTTCAGCCCAATCTGCCGCCAGGCAGCCCTGCTTCCAATACCCGACAAGGAGTAACACCTTATGGATTTGAGCCTCGCCCTGACACCCGTCGTTTCCCTGATTGCCGGTATTCTCATTTTCGTTTTCCCGCGCCTGTTGGCCAAGATCGTCGCCATCTACCTGATTGCCGTGGGCATCATCGGGCTGCTGGGAGCGGGCAACTTCCAAATCTGACAGGGCAAAAACCATGATGCGCCTCGCTGTTGCCGTCTTCGCCCTGTCGCTGACCGCCTGCGCGGTCAATCCGGTTACCGGTGATCGGCAGTTGGCGCTGGTGTCCGAAGCCCAGGAAATCCAGATCGGGCGCGAAGTCGCCGGCTCTGCCGAACAGCAGTTCGGCCTGGTCAAGGACGACGAACTGCAGGCGTATATACAAAGGCTCGGCGACCAGCTGGCAATGGCCTCCGAGCGGCCGGAGCTGCCCTGGACCTTCCGGGTGGTCGACGAACCGACGCCGAATGCATTTGCCGCGCCGGGAGGATTCATCTACTTCACCCGTGGCCTGCTGGCGATGATGCGCAATGAAGCGGAGCTGGTCAGCGTACTCGGCCACGAGATCGGTCACGTCACCGCGCGCCACTCGGTCACCATGATGAGCCGGGCCCAGCTGGCCCAGTTGGGGATCGGCATCGGTTCGATTCTCAGCCCGACCGTGGCGCAGTTCGGAGACCTGGCGGCGGGCGGCCTGCAGCTGCTGTTCCTGAAGTACGGGCGCGATGCGGAGCGCCAGGCAGATGATCTCGGCTACCGCTATTCCCTGGAGCAGGGCTATGACGTGCGCGAGATGGTGAATGTCTTTGCCGCCCTGCAGCAGTCTGCAGAGCTGGCAGGCCAGAACCCGGTGCCGAACTGGCAGGCGTCACACCCCTACCCGGCAGAGCGGATCCAGCGCATCAACAAGCAGCTGGCCTCATTGCCCCCGGCATCCCCTCCTCGCCGCATTGGCGAGGACGACTATCTGCAACGAATCGACGGGCTCGACTATGGTGAGAATCCGCGCGAAGGCTTTTTCGATGACAATCGTTTCCTGCACCCGGACCTGGCCTTCCGCCTTGATTTCCCCCCGGGCTGGCGCAGACAGAATCTGTCCCGGGCCGTCATCGCCGGCAGTCCGCAGGAGGATGCAATCATCCAGATGACGGTGGTTCCCGGCAGCCTCAAGGAGGCGGCCAACACATTCTTCAGCCAACAGGGACTGACGGCCGGCAGGGTAGGTTCACAGAAGGTCAACGGCCTGCCCGCGATTGCTGGCAACTTCGAGATGCAAACCGAGCAGACGAAACTCGGCGGAACCGTAACCTTTGTTGAGCTGGCCGGCCGCACCTACATGATACTGGGCTATGCGCCTGCCCAGCAGCGCGCCAAATACGACAAGACCTTCCGTGCCAGCATGAACAGCTTCGCGCGCCTCACCAATGCCGCGGCGCTCAACAAGCAGCCACTGAAATTGTGCATTGTGCGCCTGCCGCGCGCAATGTCGCTGGAGGCATTCAACAGCGCCTACCCCTCCGACATTCCACTCGCTGAACTGGCCCTGATCAATCATCTGCGCGGACCGGAGGATGTCATGCCGGCGAACTTCCGCGCCAAGCGGGTCATCGACGCGAGCCCATAGGCAACGAGTCGCCGAGATTCCTTCAAGGAGTGCGCCGTGAATACAGAGACCGTCTTTGTCGATATAGCGGGCCCGGTCTGCACCATTACCCTGAACCGTCCGCACAAGCGCAATGCCGTCGACCGCCCCACCGCGGACGCCCTGCGCGCGGCCTTCGAGCAGTTCGAGCGCGATGACAGCCTGCGGGTGGCGGTGCTGTGCGGCGCCGGTGGCAACTTTTGCGCGGGCGCCGACCTGACAGCGATGGGCGACCCGACACTGCGCAACGAGCTTGACGCGGAGGGGGCCGGTCCCGGCCCCATGGGGCCGAGCCGGATGCAGCTGGCCAAGCCGGTAATCGCGGCAGTGGAGGGCTACGCGGTGGCCGGCGGCCTGGAACTGGCGCTGCTGTGCGACCTGCGGGTAGCGGCGGAATCCGCCGTGTTCGGGGTATTCTGCCGGCGCTGGGGCGTGCCCCTGATCGACGGCGGCACGGTGCGCCTGCCGCGTATTGTAGGCCAGGGCCGGGCCCTGGACATGATCCTCAGCGGGCGCCCGGTGGCCGCCGCGGAGGCGCTGCAGATGGGGCTGGCCAATCGCGTGGTCGCGGATGGCACCGCCCGCGCCACCGCCGAGGCACTGGCAGCGGAGATCGCCGCCTTCCCCCAGCAGTGTATGCTGGCGGACCGGGCTTCAGCGCTGCAGCAGTGGGATCTCGACTTCGCCGCGGCACTGCAGAACGAGGGACGGCGAGGCTATCCGGTGGTCTTCGCCGAGGCCATCGCCGGCGCCGGGCGATTTGCCGACGGCGCGGGGCGCCACGGCGCGTTCCAGACCCAAACCGGCAAGGACTGACCCGGGCCGAGAACAGCCCGCGAGGACATCTCCCCATGCGCATTTTTTTTGGCCTGGAACTGGATCCCGATGCCCGCCGGGCGCTTTCCGACTGGCGTGACCGCCACGGTTTCGCTGACGGCCGCGCGGTACCTGCCGTCAACTTCCACCTCACCCTGGCGTTCATCGGCGCGGTGGACAACCGGAAGCTGGACACGCTGTGCCGGGCAGTAGACGACTGGGACCCGGACACAGGGTTCGGCGAGGTGGTGCTGGACCAGGTGGGCTACTGGCCCAAACCCGGCATTTACTGGGCGGGACCGTCGCAGCCAGCGCCGGCGCTGGCGGCACTGGCGCGCAAACTGCAGCACCTGGGCGGCCAGGTCGGGGCGAGGCTGGAGAAAAAGCCCTTTGCACCGCATGTCACCCTGTACCGGAGCTGCACGGCACCGCCGCCCGCGCCCGCCGCCCCGCCCACCGTTACCCTGGCCTACGATCACTTCACCCTGTTCGAATCACACATGGGCCGGCTGGGTGTGAGCTATCGGGCCGTGGAGCACTGGCCCCTGGGTCGCTAGAGCTGTGGCACTTCCGCCTCGTCAATCGGCAGCTCGGCGCGACCGATGCGCTCGGCCCGCTGCTGCAGGGTCTGCGCCGCGTCCTCCAGCCCGATCATGATCACAAAGCGCTGCTCGCGGATGCCCTGCAAGCAGTACTGGGCCAGCTCGTCCAGGTCCTGGAACTGCAGCTCCCAGCCGGCGCTGGCGGCGGCCTCCTTGAACTGCTCGATAGTGGGCGCCGGGATCGCCGGCTGCTCCCGCGCCAGCGTCTGCGGCCGGTTGCGGTCCGTGGTCCAGATGCCCGTATCCAGCAGGCCGCCGGAGGGGTAGAACACCGAGGCGCCCAGTGCCGTGCCCTGGGACTTCAGCTGCGCCGCCAGGCACTCGGTGAGGCAGGATACCGCCGCCTTGCTGGAGGCGTACACGGACTGGTAGGGCAGCGCGGAAATGCCGCCATCGCCGGAAGACGTATTGACGACATAGCCCGGCTCGCCGGAGGCGATCATGCGCGGGACAAAGGCCTGGATACCGTGCACCACCCCCAGCACATTGACCCCGTGCACCCACTTCCAGTCGTTGGGGGTGGTCTCCCAGATATTGGCGGAAGGCGCGGCGACACCGGCATTGTTGAACAGCAGGTGGCAGCGACCGTGGCGCTCGAATACCTGATCAGCAAGGCGCGTGACCGAAGCCGCATCTGCCACATCCGTGACCACGCCGCTGATATCGCCGAGCCCGGCGAATTCCGCGGTAACGCGGTCCAGGGCGGACTGCTCGACATCGGCCACCACCACATGGGCGCCCTCCTGCAGCAGGGCCTTGACCAGGGCGCGGCCAATACCGCTGGCGCCACCGGTGACTACTGCCACCGTATCGGAAAAATTCTGCATGTCACTGCTACCTTCTGTTATTGGAGTGGGCACAGTATCCGCAGCGGGGGGTGGCTTGCCCAGCCCGCAAGGGTATTAGCGCCCGTCAGTTCAAGTTACGCGACTCCCGACAGATCGACTACCATTGAGATTCCATTTTCAACCAGAACGAGAAGCGCTGAGCATGGCCAAACAACCGCAGCAGGACCCGGACGGCACCCGCCTGCCGATCAAGCTGGACAGCACCTCCAACGGCGAGTTCATGCCCATCCCGCTGGACGCCATTCACCACCACGCCAACCGCCTGGCCCTGGCAAACGCCGACCGCAACGCCAGGCGCCGGGGTGTCGACCGCCGCTCGTTCCTGGTGAGCGCCTGCGGTGCCGCCAGCACTCTGCTGGCCTTCAACAGCGCCTACGCCGCCAGCGGCGAGCGCGGCGGTTACTTTGAACTGGACCCGGAAGCGGCCCTGGACCCCGAGCTGGCCGCAGCGGGCGTCGAAGGCAAGGAATTCATCTTCGACGTGCAGGGCCACTTCGTGAACCCCACCGGCGCCTGGACCGAAAAGCTGCCGGAGGATGCCCGCCCCCTGTCCGGCATGCCCAATGCCAGTTGCGCGGAGGGTGAGGGTCCCGGCCGCGCCTACCTGGACTGCTTCAACTCGGAGCAGTTCGTGCAGGACGTGTTCATGGATTCCGATACGGACCTGATGGTGCTGTCCTTCGTGCCCTCGCGCGCGGACTCCGAGCCGCTCACCATCGAGGAGGCGGCGGCCACTGCGGAAATTGTCGAACGCATGCAGGGCAGCCACCGCCTGCTGCTGCACGGCCGTGTCAATCCCAACCAGCCCGGGGATCTGGATGCCATGGACCAGCTGGCAGAGCACTGGGGCGTCAGTGCCTGGAAGACGTATACCCAGTGGGGGCCGGAGGGGAAGGGCTTCTGGCTGGACGACGAAGACACCGGCATTCCCTTCCTGGAAAAGGCGCGGGCGCTGGGGGTGAAGATCGTGGCGATACACAAGGGCCTGCCCTTCGGCCCGGACTCCTACGAACACTCCACCTGTGCCGACATCGGCCGGGCCGCCAGGCTGTACCCGGATATCAGCTTCCTGGTCTACCACTCGGGCTATGTGGCGGGTGTCAGCGAAGGGCCCTACGACCCGAACCGGGAGGACGGCATCGACGCCCTGGTGACCTCGCTGCGGGACAACGGCATCGGCCCCAACAGCAACGTCTTCGCGGAGCTGGGCAGCACCTGGCGTTTCCTGATGCGCGACCCGGACAGCGCCGCCCACAGCCTGGGCAAGCTGCTGAGCTACGTGGGCGAAGACAACGTGCTCTGGGGCACGGATTCGATCTGGTACGGCTCACCCCAGGACCAGATCCAGGCCTTCCGCAGCTTCCAGATCACAGACAGGTTACAGCAGATGTACGGCTACCCGAAGATGACGGCGGCTCTGCGCGCCAAGGTATTCGGTCTCAACGCGCTCAAGCCCTATGGCCAGCAGGTCGCAGACCTGTTGCCCGGCTTCGGCCTGGACAGGGTTGCGGCGCTGCGCAGCGACTACCGCGCCCAGCCCGACCCGCACTTTCGCACCTACGGCCCCAGGAGCCGGCGCGAATTTCTCAATCTGATGCGCTGGGGAGCCTGAGCCTGGCACAGTGCTCCCGCGCGCTCACTGGTCCGTCGCCACGAGATCGCGGTAGGGCCGCAGCGCGCGCAGGAACAGCAGCGACGCGGTGACTGCCACCGCAATGCCGACAATGGCCAGTGACTCACCCACCAGCGCCCGGTCCTGGACGATGTAGTCTGTGCACAGCGCTATCAGCGTGGGACCAAGGCCCATGCCGACGCCGCTGGTCATCACCACATACACGCCGGCAATCACCCCCCGCATGGTACCGGGCGTGATGTTCTGGAGCGTGCTGGCGGCCAGCGCCAGCGGCAGGGTGACCAGCACGCTGGCGGCGACCACAGCCGCCAGGGCGACGTTGACACTGGAGGTCAGGGGCAGGACCAGCAGGAACGGGCACACGCCGAGGCTGGCGTAGCAGGCCAGTCGCAGGGGATAATCGACGATCCCGCGGGCAGCCATCCAGCGCCCTATAACCGGCCCGCTGAGCACGCCCGCCGAGCCCGACAGCAGCGCGATAAAGCCGTAGCGCAGGCCCGCTTCCTGTACGCTGAGATCGAAGGTGCGCACCAGGTAGCTCGGCACCCAGGCCTGCAGGCCGTAGAGCACGATGACCAGCAGCGGAACGCCGACGAGGAGCGCGGTGTAGATGCGGGCCTGGTTCATCAGTACCTGTACGATTCCCGCGGACGGCCGGCCGGTCTCCGCCGCAGCGGCGCCGACGGGATGCAGCGACGACTGCATGCGTACAGGCTCCATGACCCGCAGAAACAGCAATGCGACCAGCACGCCCGGCGCGCCCACCACCATAAAGGTCACCTGCCAGGGCTTCAGGTCCCCCACCAGCGGCAGGCTGACAACCGAGACATCGGCCATCATGCCCATCAGGGCGCCGCCGAGAATCATGGAGAAGCCGGCGCCGAGGTAGGGGCCCATGAGGAAGACGCTGATCGGAAACCCGCGCCGCTCCGGCGGAAAATAGTCCGCCATCATGGACCAGGCCGCCGGGGTCAGCGCCGCCTCGCCCATGCCCACCGCGGCGCGCGCCGCGAACAATTGCCGGAAGCTGTTGGCGAGGCCACAGGCGGCGGTCGCCAGGCTCCAGAACAGCACCCCCCCGGCCACGATCAGTTTGCGCGAATGCGTATCCGCCAGGCGCCCCAGGGGGATACTGAACAGGATATAGGTGATGATGAAGGCGAAACCCTGGAGCAGGCTCATCTGGGTGTCACTGATCTGCAGGTCCTGTTGAATCGGCTCGACCAGCAGATTCACGATCTGGCGGTCGACAAAGGACAGCATATAGGCGAACGTCAGCAGCAGTGTCACCCGCCAGGCGAGCCTGGACGATGGGTACGCTGCTTCCCGGTTGTCACTGCTCATCGGTCACCTCTGGGGTAGTGGGTGGGAAAACGGGGTGGAGCCTGGCCCAGTCCTCGACTCGCAGCAGAGGCAGGGCATGCCGTTGCCGGAACTGTGACATGTCGACCGTGAAGGGCGATGGGCGCTGAGTGTTGTACCAAGTGTAGATAGCGCGGAGGTCCTCCGCTATGCGCTCTTCCGCGGCGCGCTCGCCGCCGCCAAACAGCGCCCCCATGCGCCGGGCGAACTCCGCCACGGGCAGGCTCTCGAAGCGAATCTCGCGCCCCCAGGCCCGGCTCAGGGCCGCGGCGGTCTCAGCGCCGCGCAGGGCCTCGGGCCCGCCGACAACGTAGCGTCGATCGATCGCATCGGGATCGTCGGCGAGCGCGATCATTATCCTGGCGACGTCGTCCAGGCTGATCCAGCTCACCGGCAGGTCCTCGCCGTGAGGATAGCTCAACAGCTGGCGCTCCCGCAGCGCGGGCAGCGCCCATCCCCGGAGCATGTTCTCCATGAAAATGACGGGGCAGACGGCGGTCGCCGGAACCGGCGACGCCAGCAGGTCCCGGATGATCCCGTGGCGCACATCGTGGGCAACATGGCCTACGGGACGGTCACCCACGTACAGGCTGGCGTTGAACACAATGCGCCGGACAGTGGATTGCTCAGCGGCATGGAGGAAGTTCTGGAAGCCCTGGAGAATTGCCCCGGGGTCATTGAATGAAGCCGACGGCAGATTGAGGAATACCGTATCCACCTGCCCCAGCACTGCGGGCAGGGTGGCCGGCGCCAACAGGTCCAGCGCCACTGGCTTGACACCGTTGGGCAATTTTGCCGGATCAGGCTGGCGCCCGGCACCCAGTACGGTATGGCCAGCCGCCGCCAGGGCAGCCGCCTGGCAGTAGCCCTGGTCCCCGGTGGCACCCACGACCAAAAAACGTTGCATGGACATTACTCCAGCCAGCGCCGGGGCGGGAAGCGGGTTTGAGGCCCGCTCCCGGCACCCGGGCTGCTCAGAAGCGCGTGGTCAGCTCGATGCCGTAGGTACGCGGCACACCGCCCCAAACCGCCCGGTGGGTTCCGCCGTCGAAGCCGAAGTCGTGGAAGTCCTCATCGGTCAGATTGCGACCGAAAATCGCCACCGACCAGCCGTCGCCGAAGCGATCATAGGTGATGCTCGCATCGAGCAGGCCATAGGAGTCCACGGCGATGCTGGGGCTGTTGAGGGTGTCCACGAAATGCTCGTCCCGCCACTGGTAGGACACGCGGGAGAACAGTTCGGCGTTGTCACCGATCGGCATACGGTGCTGCAGGCCGGCGGTGAATTCGAACTCGGGGACCCGCTCGAACTCCAGGCGCTCGGCAGCCGGGTCATCTATCGCCGGCTCGTATACGCCGTTGCGGTCGGCATCGATGCCCGGGAAGCGGTCATACTTGGCATCCAGGTAGCCGAGGGAGAAGTCGGCGGAAAGCGTGTCCGTCAGCATGACCGAGCTCTCCACTTCAATACCCGTGATGGTCGCCTCGGCGGCGTTGCGCAGCACCTGGGCCACCTGCGGGACACCATTCACGACCACAGTATCGGAGATGGTCCGCTGGATGTCGTCATAGCTGCTGTGGAACAGCGCGACGTTGAACCGCAGCCGGTCGTCCATCAGCGTGGATTTGACCCCCGCTTCCCAGGTCACCACTTCCTCTTCGTCAACGGGGCCCAGGGTCTCGGGAATGGACGCCCTGATGTTGTAGGAGCCGGAGCGGAAGCCGGTGGACCAGGTGGCGTAGCCAAACACGTCATCGGTGATACGCCAGTTCACTCCCACCTTGGGGGAAAAACTGGTCCAGGTCTCATCGTCCGTCACCGTGTTCGGGCAGTCGGCCATGGACAGGGAGGCAAAGACCGTCGCATTGCCACTGAAGGGGCAGAACACCACCTCTTTCTCTTCGTGGGTCACCCGCCCGCCAACCAGCAGCGACCAGCGGTCATTCAGGTTCCAGTTCGCTTCACCGAACAGCGCGTAGGACGTATCGTCGGTCAACGCCAGGCCGACCTGCTGGAAAATCGTCGGCTGCGCGGGAGTGCCGCCGATAAAGAATTCCCGGCGCTCGCCGATGTCGTACTCCTGGGTGAAGTAGAACGCCCCTGCGGTGAACTCGACGACATCGGAGAAACTGGAGGCATAACGGGCCTCGACGGAGAACTGCTCCTGCGACTCTTCATTGTCCGGGAACGAGAACACGGTGAAGGGAGAGCCGTCAAAATCCGTGGAGGAATCGTAGCTGACCTCCCGGCCCCCGGTGATCAGCGTGAATACGCCGTGGTCTGCCTCGTAGCTGGCATCCACCACCAGCATCTTGGTCTCACTGTCGACATAGCCCTGGTTGTTGTGGCGAATGTCGTACTTGTCCGCGGGTGGCGTGTACTCGAAGACCCGCTGCACGGTGGCGGGCCCGGCGACCCGCGGATCAATCCGGCTGTCCAGGTTTTGCGCCGCGGATGAGCCGCCGCGCCCGCGGTAGTACTCGCCAATCACCGCGACCGAAGTGCGATCCGTCGGCGTCCAGAGCAGTGACGGCCGGATAATATTGACATCATCCTCGGGCTTGCTTTGGCCGTTGAACAGGTTGTTGAAGTAGCCGTCCGCAGAGCGACTCATCCCGGCCACGCGCACGCTCAGGTCGTCGCTGACCGGGAGATCCACAGCGCCGGTCATCTGCATGGTGTCATAGTTGCCGAGCTGGAACTTGGCATAGCCGCCAAACTCGTTCCCCGGCCGACGGCTGGTCACCGACACCGCGCCGCCGGTCACGTTCTTGCCGAACAGGGTACCCTGGGGGCCGCGCAGGACTTCAACGGACTGGAAGTCGAAAGCGGACGCGATGGAACTGGGACCGAAGCCGACGTAGATGCCGTCAAAAAACGCACCCACCGCGGGGTCCTGGGAGCGGGTGGTGTTGCTCACCCCGATACCGCGAATGAAAAAGTTGGCAAAACCGGGAAACGTGCCCGCCGAGTTCAGCTGGACGTTGGGCGCCATGCGGCCGATATCCGTCAGGTCGACTGCGAAGGTCTGCTCGATCGCCTCTCCGCTGTAGACCGAGATGGCTGTAGGCACTTCCTGGACATCCAGGCCGGTGGCCCGTTTCTGGGAGGTCACCACCACCTCTTCCAAGGCTCGGGGCTGAGCCTGAGCCTGCGCTGCCGGCAGCAGCGCGGCCACCAGGGCGGAGGCCGCGGCGACGCCGACTACCAGTGAAGATCTCTTGCCGCACGGGCGGCTGGTGTAAGTACTCATAATATTACCTTCTTATCAATTTATAGGAACGTGACACCTTCTTTGCGGGCGGGGCACCACCGCGAAATGAGCCTGACCGCGATCTGCGAACCTTGCGGTGTTCGCTTTTTGAATAAAGTTCAACATTAATATAGTTGTTCGCCGCAAGCATGTCAACCGCCCGACCCGCAATTTCGGACCCTGAATTGGACCCATCACGCCGCAGGAATCGGATCTTCCGCATGGGCTGTTCGCGCCGCGATATAACCAAAGGCTATGGCGGGACCTATGGTGCCACCCGCCCCGAAGTAGGCTTCGCGAGTCGGCGACTCGACACAGTTCCCCGCACCGAACAGCCCGGGGATGGGCTGACCCGAGTGATCCAGTACTCTCGCGGTCGCATCGATCACCGGCCCACCGGAAGTATCGAGCAAGCCGGGAGCGAGAATTACCGCATACAGCGGCGCGGCCGTGTCCAGTGGATACATGGTGGGATTGAGGAGCTGCTGCAATGGCTCCTCCAGCGGCACATGAACCCGCGAGAAATGCGACTGCCATTCTCGCTCGGAAGCGTGTGCCCCACGCTGAAAATCTTCATCCACGCCTTTCACGGCGAAGCGATTGAAGCGCTCAATGGTAGCCGCAAGATTGCTGGCGAAATCTCCTCCAAGGGCGAAGGCAATGCCGTGGTCTAGGTGAATGCGCGACAGGCGCGTGGCAAGCTGCGCTGCCAAATCGGCAACCGAATCACCGCGGATAAGATGCCCCGAGTCGCCAGGCCCGCGCGGCAGCGGCGGAGTACCGGCAAAGGTATTCACAGCGCGCTGATCGAATATCAGGAACAAAAACTGGTTCGAATATTCCACAGCAACCGGATCCCATTCATAGTGAACTCGGCTGCGGTCGTTGTAGTTTCGCTTCTCATTGGCTACCCGCCGCCCATGCTTGTTGACCATCAGCATCGAGTCACCGGGCGGAATATGTACCGGACCTCCGACCATGCGCTGTCGCAGGGCCTCTTCCAGCACCACCTGGGTACGCCAGGCCGTACCGAGCTCTCCCTGCATGGCACCCACACGGGCAGCTATAGGCAAAAAATCCCCGGTGGCGGTTGGCATGGCGCAGCTGCCGTAGGCCATGCGCTGGTGTCGCGCCAACAGCTCCGGGGCATGAGCGAACCCCCCCGTAGCGACGATCACGCCCTTGCGGGCGCGCACCCGCACCTCCTGCCCTGCATGCTCCAGCCTCACACCCACGACGCGCCCCTGCTCACTTTCCAGGTCCAGGAGCCGGTGCTGCAACCGCAGGGCAACGCCTCGCTGCACCAGCCAATCCACCATGCCATCGACAAGTCCGGCCCCTCTGCCACCGTTGGGCGATGAGGGGCTGGGCCAAATGGAGCGACCCTTTGGAGTCCTGTTTTCCACGAGGTGTGCGGCATAGTCCGGGGAGGGCCCGGTATCATCTGGCAGTTCAAACAGAGTGAACTGCACTGCGCCGACCTCCTGCAGCAGCTCAGTGGCTGCTGACCCGTTGCGGTAGAAGGCCAGCAGCAGTGCGTAGCGTTCTGCATCCAACCCCAGAGTCTCCCCATCCGCGTCATAGCGCTCGGGGTAGGCGTAGCGAGCCATGTAGCGCAGGCAATCTGCCTCCTCGTCCCGCAAACCGGCGCCCCGCAGCCAGGCATTGTTGGGCACCCAGGCCACGCCACTGGCCAGACGCGTGGTCCCACCGGGCACCGCACTCTTGTCGATCAACATGACCGAGTCGCCCTGGGTAGCTGCGGTTACCGCCGCGGTGCAACCTGCTGCACCACTGCCGACCACAATGATGTCCACCGTCTCCCGCCACCCCTCAGCAGGTGTCGCGGCAACGGCGGTCCGCAAGCCAAGTATTCCGCCTCCGGCAGCTGCAAAGGCCGTGCGCACAAAATGCCGACGCTGAAGATTTAGTCGCTCATCGTTGCTCATTTCCGTCTCCCTTTTTTATTTCTTTTGAACTTTCTCTACCACTGATCAAATCATTGGGTGGTCCGCGTTTGACAGCATTGCAGACAGCACCTAATATCAGACGCCAATGTTGAATATAATTCAAAAATGAGGGGGCCGCCAGATGGACGCCACAACATTGGAGAAACGCCTCCTTAAGCTGGAGGCACACGACAGCATCCGCATGTTGGTTGCACAGTATGGAATTGCTGTCGACGATCATGATCTACAGGGCCTGGCCGAGCTGTTTGCCAAGCAGGCCATGTTCCGCTCCAAGGATGGCGTCATGGAAGCTCACGGTCGTGAGCAGATCCTGGAGCAATTCATAGCCCGCTTCGCCGTGCTCGGAATAAGCAATCACGTCAGCCACGACCACATCATCACTCTGGATGAGCGGGACATGCAGCGGGCGAAAGGGCTGGTCACCTCTCATGCGGAGCTTTGGCGCAACCATCAGGCCTACATCGCAGCCCTGCGATACAAGGATCTGTACGTCCTCGAGGATGGCGAATGGCGATTCGGCGAACGCGAACTCGCCTTTCTGTATTATGTCCCGATTGCAGAGTATTGCGACGCCCTTGGCAGCCCACTGCGACAGCGCGCCTATGGCGACCAGCGGCCTGCGGATTTCCCGGAGGGGCTGCCAACCTGGCAGGACCATCGTCCCATCGACGCCAACAAGACAGCTGGTTGACCAACCCTAAAGCATAGGAGCACACCAGTGACGCACAATAGTCAGCATCCACACTACCCTCATATCTTTCGTTCGCTCTCAGTGGGGGCAATGACACTACGCAATCGCACCATGACCCCTCCGCATGCGTCGGCCATCGGCAATATTTATGGCAGTGACGAGGAGGCCCTGCGTAATATCGCGTACTTTGAGCAGCGTGCAAAATCGGGCATCGCCTGGATCGGCGCCCTGTCAACCCTGGTGAAGAACCATCTCATCCCAGGCTTCGATCCCACGGGTGTAGGCGCCACCACTACGGGCTATTTCCGACTGCCGGGCTTCGTGGAACGCATCCAGCAATTCAGCGACACCATGCACCGTCATGACACTCGGGTGACCGTGCAAATGGTCAATCAGGGCGGCATGCCCCATGGCCCTTCGCCGGTGATGAGCGCACCGGTCATCAACCTCATGCCGCATGTCATGGATAAGAACGATATTGCAGCCTTCGTGCAGGAATACGGTGAGTCAGCGCGGCTGGCCGCGGACGGCCGTGCAGATGGGGTTGAAATCCACCTCAATCACGATGATCTGCATCAGTGGTTTCTGTCGCCGGCCACCAATCTGCGCACAGATCGCTACGGGGGCTCATTGGAGAATCGTTGCCGCTTTACCCGCGAGGTGCTGCAGTCAATCCGAGATGCGGTGGGTTCAGCCTTCACGTTAGGGGTGCGCATGAACCTCCGCGAGGAAAATCCTGCCGGCTACCAACTGCACGGCGCGATCGATATCGCCCAGTACCTGGAATCCACCGGCCTGATCGACTACGTGCACGGCGTAGTCGGCAACCCCTGGGGCAATCCCAGCTACATCCAGCCGGATTATTTCAGCCCCGCTCAATGGGCTGACCTGGCTGGGGAACTGCGGGCAGCATTGGGGCTGCCAGTGGTCTATACCGGCAAGGTCAACAGTCCGGCCGTCGCGGAGTCGGTTCTCGCTCACGGTCAGGCCGACGTTATCGGCATTGCCAGGGCGCTGATCGCCGACGGTGACTTCGTGGGCAAAGCTGACCAGGGCCATGCGCTGGACATACGCCCCTGTGTGGGCTGCAACGAATGTATCAGTCGCCGCTACGTGGAGGGCTTGCCATTCGGCTGCGCTGTCAATCCGGCCACCAGTCACGAAGTCCTCGGCCCCTGGCCTATTGCTAAACAGCGCCGTAACCTGCTCATTGTAGGGGGTGGTCCGGCCGGGCTGGAGCTGGCCGCGTTGGCAGCTGAAGGGGGGCTGGAAGTCGAACTCTGGGAAGCAGCGGAGCAGACCGGCGGCCAGCTACGCTGGGCTGCAAGAGCCCCGGGCAATCACCGTTATAGTGACTACCTGGCCTGGCAGGAGCGACGCCTGGCAAAACTGCCTGTCGATCTAAGGCTGTCCCGAACTGCGAGCGCGGCGTCGGTACTCGCCCACGGCGCCGATGTTGTCGCTTTTGCCACCGGCGCACACGCTCGACGTCCCGAGATCCCCGGCATAACACAGCCGCAGGTAGCAGACATCCGCGAAGTACTGGAAGGGAATCTTACTCTCGGCAACCGAGTGGTCATAATCGCGCAGGACGACCATCTGTCGCCACTGCTAGTCGCAGATTTCCTGGCTGAACGCGGCCACCAAGTGACTCTTGTCTACGCCACCAATGCCCCTGCACAACTCGTGGGCCGCTACAGTATCGGTGCGGTGCTTGGTCGTCTGGATGCTCGCGATGTACAGCTGCACACCATGCAGGAGGTGGTTGCCATTGACGGCCTGCAGTTGCAAACCCGCCAGGTTTACTCGCGGAAAATTCGTACACTCGCAGGCTTTGACAACATAGTGCTCGCTTGTGGCAGTGTTCCGGACACCGTTGTTCACGACGCGGTAAAAACGGCCAGGGACGGCGTACACCTCCTCGGAGATGCCTATGCGCCCCGCAGAGTGGTATTCGCAACCCGCCAGGCTTATGCCTTGGCGCGCGAATTGGTGACCACGACCGTTTGAGGCTCGAGAACGAGCCTTACCCCTGCCTGCTATCTCTCAGCTGAATTTCCAGCTGCGCTTTCCCATCAAGACACTGGCGCCTCAGGCGTTACTGCCTAATCTCTTCATCATGACGGAAAAGTCCTGCTGGCCCATCCCCTGTTCCTGCAACTGGCTGTAGAGCTCCCGGGCCAATTGGCCCATGCGGTTATCCACCCCGCTATGCTCCGCGATCGCCATCGCCAGGCCCAGGTCCTTGGCCATCAGGTCCACCATGAACCCCGGCTTGTAGGCGTTGCTGGCAGGGGCCTTCTCCATCACCCCGGGATAGGGATTGTAGACTTCCAGCGACCAGTTGCGACCGGAACTGGCGAGCATGATCTCGGACAGGACCTTGGGGTCCAGGCCGTTGCGGACACCCATTTCCAGTGCCTCGCAGGTGCCGATCATGTGGATGGCCAGCAGCATGTTGTTGCAGCCCTTGGCGACCTGACCCGCACCCGCGGGGCCGGCGTGAAAAATATTCTTGCCCATGTCGGCGAGGATGATTTTCGCCTTCTCGAAGGTCGCCGCCTCGCCCCCGCACATGAAGGCCAAGGTGCCCGCGGCGGCCGCGGCGACGCCACCGGAAACCGGCGCATCCATGAAGCCGATGCCCCGTGCCGCCGCCGCCTCGCCCACTTCGCGCGAGGTGGGGGCATCAATGGTGCTGCAATCCAGCACCGTGGTGCCGCTGTCCAGCTGCGCCAGCAGGCCGTCGTCACCCAGGTAAATGCCCGCCACGTGCTTGCCCGCGGGCAGCATCGAGATGACGTACTCCGCGCCCACCACGGCCTCGGCGGTGGAGGCAGCGACGGTGGCGCCGGCGTCGGCCAGCTGCCGACAGGCGGCTTCAGACAGATCAAAGACCTGCACCGCGTGGCCGGCCTTGACCAGATTGACGGCCATGGGGCCGCCCATATTGCCGAGCCCGATAAATGCGACTTGCGCCATGATGGTAAAACTCCTGTCCTGTTAGAGGTCCGCCAGCGGGTTGTGGTCCCACGGCGCCTGGAAGAATGAGTCAAGCAGGTCCTGGGGCACGTCCCGGGTACGCGGGAAGGCCCAGGCGGGATTGCGGTCCTTGTCCAGCAACAGGGCGCGCACCCCCTCGGCAAACTCGGGGTAGCGCACCACGTTGGTCGCCAGCACCAGTTCCGCCTGGAACACCTCGCGCAGTGAGGCGTGGCGGGTTTCCTGCAGCTGGCGGCTGATCCACAGGGCCGCCAGGGGCGAGCCGTGGGCGAGGCCGTCGCGGGCCTTCGCCAGCCAGGGGTCATCGGTCTGCTGGCTGCTGATGGTGTCCACCACCTGGTGTACGTCATCGCCGTCACAGAGGGCATTGATCAACCGCAGGTGCGGCTCCACCTGGCCGCCGGGCATGCTGCCGACACTTTGCTCGGTCAGCGGACGCAGGATGTGGCGCACCTGGGCGTGGTTGGCCACGGTGTCGTCGCTCCACTGGCTGCGGCGCAGCTGATCCAGTACGGCGGCCTTGTGTTCACTGCCAATGAAGCGGTCGGCGATACCCGTGAAGACGGCATCTGCGGCATTGATCGAGGCCCCGGTCAGGGCCAGGAACTGGCCCGATTTGCCGGGCATATGATTGAGGAACCAGCTGCCGCCCACGTCCGGGAACAGGGCGATCGTCACCTCGGGCATGGCGATGCGGGTGGCCTCGGTCACCACCCGGTGTGAACAGCCGGCCATGACCCCGAGACCGCCGCCCATGACGATACCGTGGCCCCAGCAGATGATGGGCTTGGGCCAGGTGTGCAGGGTGTAGTTCATGCGGTATTCGCGGGCGAAGAAGGCTTCCGCCTCCTCGCAGGGACCTCCCGGGGTCGCGGTGGCGGAGCGGTGCAGGGCCTGCACGTCACCGCCGGCGCAGAACGCCTTTTCGCCACTGCCGTCGAGGAACACCGCGGCGATGCCCGGGTCGTCGCGCCAGGCATCGAGCTGCTGCTGCAGCGTGTCCACCATCTCCAGGGTGAGCGAATTCAGGGTTTTCGGCACATTGAGAGTCAGGCGGCCCACTTTCAGGTGGGCGCACTCGAGCTCCTCGATAATTACAGCTGGTTCTGACATGGTTCGGTCCTTAACGGTTCTTCCACTCGGGCTTGCGCTTTTCCAGGAAGGCGTTGACACCCTCGCGCTGGTCTTCGGTGGAGAACAGGTCCACGAACAGGTCCCGTTCCAGCGCAAGGCCGCTGCCGATCTCGATATCCCGGCCGCTGTGGATCAGTTTTTTGCAGGACGCCACGGCACCGGGGCTCTGGCCACCCACCTGCTCGGCCAGGGCCAGCGCCCGGGTCAGGGCCTCGCCTTTGGGCACGACTTCCTCCACCAGCCCGATGCGCAGCGCGGTCGCAGCGTCAACCCGCTCGCCGCAGAGAATGATGCGCTTGGCCCAGCCCTCGCCCGCCAGCCGCGCCAGCCGCTGGGTGCCGCCGGCGCAGGGCAGCAGGCCGACCTTGGCTTCCGGCAGGGCCATCTGCGCCTGCTCCTCGGCGATACGGATATCGCAGGCCAGGGCCACTTCCAGGCCGCCGCCCATGGCAAAGCCGTTGACCGCCGCGATGGAGACGCCGCGGAAATCCGCCAGGGTCTCGAAGGCTTCACCGAAGTACTCCGCCATGGTGCGGGCAGTTTTGGGGTCGCCGTCGGCAAACAGCTTCAGGTCCGCACCGGCGGAGAAAAACTTGTCGCCGGCACCGGTCATGACCAGGGCAAAGATCGCGTCTTCCCGATTGAGCTTGTTGACCAGGTCGCGCAGGGCGGGCAGGCTCTCGGTGTCCCAGGTATTGGCCGCCGGGTTGTCGATGGTGACCAGGGCGGTGTGCCCGCGGACTTCAACCTTGAGTTTGTCGGATGTGCTCAGGCTCATTTTATTACCTCCAGTGCGCCGTCCATTAGCATTTTCCGGGCCACGATGACCCGCATGATTTCGTTGGTGCCTTCCAGGATCTGGTGTACCCGGGTATCCCGCACATGGCGCTCCATGGGGTACTCGCGGATATAGCCGTAACCGCCGAACAGCTGCAGGGCGTCGTTGCAGACATTGAAACCCACATCGGTGGCGAAACGCTTGGCCATGGCACAGTAGGTGGAAGCCTGCGGGTCCTTGTTGTCCAGCTTGCTGGCGGCGAGGCGCACCATCTGCCGGGCTGCGACCAGCTCGGTGAGCATGTCCGCGAGCTTGAACTGGGTGTGCTGGAAATCGGCGATCGCGGTGTCGAACTGGCGCCGCTCCTGGACATAGGCAGCCGCCTCCTCCAGCGCCTGCTGGGCGGTGCCGACGCTGCAGGTGGCGATGTTGATGCGCCCCCCGTCCAGGCCCATCATGGCGATGGCGAAGCCCTGCCCCTCCTCGCCCAGGCGGTTGCCCACCGGCACCCGCACATTGTCGAAGGTGACCATGCGGGTCGGCTGGGCGTTCCAGCCCATCTTCGCTTCTTTCTTGCCGTAGCTGATACCCTCGGCATCCGCTGGCACCAGTAGCGCGGTGATGCCGCGAGCACCGTTGTCGCTGGTGCGCAGCATTACCACCAGCACATCGGTGTCGCCCGCACCGGAGATGAAGACCTTGCTGCCGTTGACAACGTAGTCGTCGCCGTCGCGCTTCGCCGTGCTGCGCAGGGACGCCGCGTCGGAGCCGGCGCCGGGCTCGGTCAGGCAATAGGACGCGAGTTTCTCTCCGCTGACCAGCGCCGGGCACCAGCTGTCGATGACGGCATCAGTGCAGTAGTTGCCGATCATGCTGGTGGCCATGTTGTGGATGGTCAGGAACGCGGCGGTGGTGGTGCAGCCGCGCGCCAGTTCCTCCACGATCAGGCTGGCATCGAGCCGGCCCAGGCCCAGGCCGCCGGCGCGCTCCGGGGTGTACATGCCCATGAAACCCAGTTCACCCGCCTGGCGCAGCGCATCCTTGGGAAAGATTGACTCCTCGTCCCACTTGGCTGCGTTGGGCGCCAGCGCACCCTCGGCGAAGGAGCGCGCACTTTCAATAAAGGCCTGCTGTTCTTCGGAAACCGAAAAATCCATGGTACAGCCCCCTTAAAAGCGGTTCATGACTTTGCCGAACAGCTCCTCGTCACTGGGGACCACCTTGGTTTCGGCCAGCGGCTTGGACACCCAGGTCTCGTTGATCAGGTCGCGCCAGGTGATGTTGTGGTTGATGCTGTTGCCGCCCCAGGAACCGCAGCCCAGGGAGAAGGTCTGGCGCATGCCGTTCCACAGGTTGCCGCTGTTGGAGGCAGCCTGGGGCTGGTTCACCATCACCCGCGAGGTGCGCGTGGCCAGCGCCAGCTTGAGGATATTGTCATCGTTGTTGGAATAGATACCGCAGCTGTGGCCCTGCCCCTGGTAGGCCTGGATGCGGTTGGTCAGCTCGATGGCCTCGTCGATGTCCTTGACCTTGTACAGGGCCATGGTCACGGTCAGCTTCTCCCCGGAGAAGGGGTAGTCCGGGCCGGCACCCACTTCCGGCACGATCAGGAACTGCTTGCCTTCCGGCAGGTCGATGCCCGCCCGGCCGGTGATCGTGGTCGCGTGCTGGGCGACGATGTTGGGGTTGAGGTGGCCGTCCACCCAGATCACGTCCTGCAGCTTCTGCTTGTCCTCACCCTCGATAATGTAGCCGCCCTCGCGCTTCAGTTTTTCCAGGAATTCGTCGTAGATGGACTCGAATACCAGCACCGAATTGTCCGAGGAACAGGACGCCGCCAGGTCCAGGGTCTTGGAGATGCGGATTTTCTCGGCCGCCTCGTCCAGGTTGGCGCTGTCGTCCACCGTGATCACGGCGTTGCCCACGCCGACGCCCAGGGCCGGGGTGCCGGAGGAGTAGGCCGCGCTGACCATGGCCTCGCCGCCGGTTGCGAGGATGCGGTCACACTGGCGCATCAGTTCGTTGGTCTTGTCCAGCGAGGGCACGTCGATGCTCTGTACCAGGTCCGCCGGTGCGCCCATGGCGACGATGGCCTCGCGCATGTAGTCGCAGATCATCTTGTTGGTCAGTTTGGCGCGCGGGTGCGGGGCGATGATGATCGCGTTGCGCCCCTTCACGGCGGAAATCGCCTTGATTACCGGCGTGGCCTCAGGGTTGGTGGACGGCGACAGGGCGCCGATGACGCCTACCGGTTTGGCAATCTTGATGATGTTGCGGACCGGGTCTTCCTCGATCACACCGACGGATTTGTCGTTGATGATGTCCATCAGCGTCGCACGCGTCTTGCGGTGGATCTTGAGGAACTTGCCGTCGTAGTTGCCGAGCTGGGTTTCCTCCACGGCAAAATGGGCGATCTTCTCGGACACGCCTTCACGGGCCACCGACCAGACCATCGCGGTAATCAGCTCGTCGACCTGCTCCTGGGTGTAGTGCTCGATGGCCGCCTGCGCCGCTCTGGCGCGCGCCATCATCGCGGCGATTTCCTGCTGGACTTCGTTACCTTGCTGGATTTCCTGGACCTTGGCCATGACTAGAACTCCTGTCGTGCTGCTTGCGGATCGGGGACCCCGTCACCTGACTATAGACGGGATTCTTATGATAGCCGGAAAGGATACCGAGGGCGGACGCCGGGGCAAAGGGACTAAATTGCGGTTGATATGGACTATATTTCGGCCATATTACCCATTTGTAGCTGTTTTGAGCTTCCCGGGCCGTCAGGCCTGCCCGGGGAAGTGGTCGAGGAAGGCGCCGAAGTCCGCTGCCGGCAGGGCCTTGCTGATCAGCCAGCCCTGTACATCGCAGGCCCCCATGGCGGCCACAATCTGCAACTGCTCGGGAGTCTCAACGCCCTCCACCACAACCTCCAGACGCAGGGCGCGAGCCAGCTGGAAGATCGCTGAAACCACGGCGGCCTGCTCCTCCTCCCGCTCGATTCCGGCGACAAACATGCGGTCTATCTTCAGGGTATGGACTGGCAAGCGCACCAGATAGTTGAGTGACGAGTAACCGGTACCGAAGTCATCGATTGCAATGCGCACACCGAGCGAGCGCAGGTCCTGCAACCAGCTGGCGGTGCTCTCCATATCCTCGACCAGGCTGCTTTCGGTCAGCTCGAATACCAGGTGCTTCGCCGCCAGGGGGCTGACCGCCAACACTTCGCGGGTGCGCTGGAGAAAGGCGGGGTCGCGCACCTGATGTGCGGACACATTGATCGAGAGATCGAAGGATTCCGGCAGCTGGTCCGCCCACGCGGACAGCTGGTTGACCGCAGTCTCGAGGACCCACTCGCCCAGGGGCAGGATGAGGCCGGTCTCTTCCGCCAGGGGAATGAACACGTCCGGGTAGCGGGTGCCGTCGGGGTGCTGCCAACGCAGCAGGCACTCGGCACCCACCACCCGCTGCAGCGCGCTGTCCACCAGGGGCTGGAAATGCAGTTCGAACTCCTGGTTCTTGAGCGCCGCACGCAGCTCCGATTCCAGCTGGAGTTTGGAAAACACCTTTCTGTTGTGCGCCGCGGTGTAGAAGGCGTAGCGGTTCCGGCCCGACTGCTTGGCATCAAACATCGCCGTATGTGCCCGCTGCACCAGCAGATCGAAGTTGTCGCCATCGTCGGGGTACACCGAGATGCCCATGGACGCGGTCAGGCTGAGTCGCCCCCCGTCGGGCAGGTCGCAGGGCTCGGCGATGGTGGCCAGGACCCGGTCGGCCACCCTCGCGGCGTCCAGCGGGTCGGTGAAATTGCTGAGCACGACCACGAACTCGTCGCCGCCAAAGCGCGCCAGCTGCATCCCCAGGTGCTCCAGCCCGAGGCTTTCGTCCCTGGCGACGAGGTCACAGGGGCGCACCGCGCTGGCGAGTCGCGAGGATACCTCGCGGATCAGGCTGTCGCCGATCGCGGGGCCCAGCGTGTCGTTGATGTGGCGGATTCCGTCGAGATCCAGCATGCAAACGGCGCAGCGATACTCCTGCCGGGATGCGCCCGCCAACAGCTTTACCGCCTGCTGTTCCAGCAGGCGGCGATTTGCCAGGCCGGTCATCTCATCGTAGTGCGCCAGGCGATGCAGTTCCTGCTGGATGCGCAGACGCTCACTGGTGTCCTGGAGAATGGCGATAAACACGCTGGGATCGTCATCTTCCGAATACAGCAGGGTGCCCTCGGTGGGATAGACGGAGCCATCCCTGCGCCGCATCTGCAGGGAGAATTTTTCCTGCTGGTGTAATCTCACCTGCTCCAGCATGCCACCCAGCCCCCGCGCGGAGCCGTTGTGCAGCACTTCGGTAAAGCTCATGCCCTGGAGTTCCGCCTTGCTGTAGCCGAGGTTGCGCAGTGCGCTCATATTCTCGTCGAGCAGGGCATGGGTGTCGGCGTCGAATACCAGGATTTCGTCGGGGGACTGGTTGATCACGCGGGCAAAGCGGTCGGCGGAACGCTGCACGGCGACCCCGCCAGCGGCGCGCAACGCAAACTGGGCCCGGTAGGCCAGCGCTGACCAGTTCACCGGCTTGGAGACGAAATCCCAGGCGCCGATGGAGAAGGCGCGCTGCTCGGCGTCAGTCTCGCTGAGCGAGGTCAGGACAATGATGGGCGTGTTCTTGAATTTCGGCCGGCGACGGATCTGGCGGCAGACTTCAAAGCCGTCCATGCCGGGCATGATGATGTCCAGGAGGATGATATCCGGCGCAATCTGGTCGATCCTGGCCAGGGCATCGGCACCACTGAGTGCCGTGGCCACCGTGTAGCCCTCGGATGCAAAGAACGTTTCCGCGAGCAACAAGCTACCCGGGTCATCGTCGACCGCGAGCATCACATAACCGGTGGTGGCCTGCGCATCCCGCGTCGCGGGGTCACCTGACATGAACAGAGATCTATTGATAGCGGCCAAAACCCATCGCAGGCGTACAGTGGCGGAAACCTTGAGTTTGCGGGCCACCATGGCGCCTGTCAACCTGATGCAGGATTCGGCTATCCTGTAGTCTTGCAGGCATTCTACCCAGCGGGAGCAAGGAATGGCATCGTTAACCCTCACCATGTCCCTCGGCGGCCTGGGGCTGCTGTTGCTTGGCATGGGCATGATGACCGATGGCCTGAAGGCCGCCGCGGGCACCTCCCTGCAGGCGTTCCTGGAGCGCTCCACCCGGACCCGCATGCGGGCCGCCCTCGCCGGTTTTGGTATTACCGCACTGGTGCAGTCCTCCAGCGCCGTCATCGTCGCCACCCTGGGTTTCACCAATGCGGGCATGCTGCGCCTGAAGCAGGCCGCCTGGGTGGTGTTCGGCAGCAACGTGGGCACCACCATGACCGCCTGGATCGTGGCGCTGGTCGGCCTGCGGATCAAGGTGGAGATCGTCGCCCTGCCGCTGATCGGTATCGGCATGCTGCTGAAGCTGTTCTCCAGCAAAGGTCGCGGCGCCCACATCGGCGTCGCCCTGGCGGGTTTTGGCCTGCTGTTCCTGGGCCTGGGCATGCTGCGCGACGCCTTTATTGACGTGGCAGACTGGATACCCATCGCCCAGCTGGGCACGCCCGGGGTCAGCGGAATCATGCTCGGCGTGTTGTTCGGCGCGCTGCTGACAGCCCTGATCCAGTCCTCGTCGGCATCGCTGGCAATCATCCTGACCGCCTCGGTCACCGGCGTGCTGACGCCCCTGCTGGGGGCTTCGCTGGTGATCGGCGCCAATATCGGCACCACAGTTACCAGCCTGCTGGCGAGTATCGGGGCCACGGCCAACGCCCGCCGGCTGGCCGTGGTCCACGTCACCGGGAAACTGCTGACCGCAGTGATTGCGCTGATCCTGCTCGGCCCCCTGTGGTGGGTTTCCCAGCAGGTCATCGGGCCCGGCGAACGGATCAATATCAGCACCGGTCTCGCCCTGTTCCACACGCTCTTCAACCTGCTGGGCCTGCTGCTGATGTGGCTGCTGGCGGACCAGCTGCTGCGCCGCGTCGAACGCTGGATCAAACAGCCGGAGCTGAGCTCGGAAAAACTGCGCTACCTGGACGACACCGTGCTGGAGGTACCGGCAATGGGTGTCGGCGCGATGCACTCGGAGATCAAGCGCGTCTTCAAGCAGCTACTGGCCCGGGGCCGCAAGATCATCAACCCGGTGGCGGAGCCGGCACCCGAGGAAAGTATCCACACCGGCGTCCTGCTCGCGGCGATCGCCGAGTACGGCAACCGCATAGGCGCCCGCAACCTCAGCAATGGCCTGTCGGAAACCTTCCTCAACCTGCACTGGGCCCGGGAGGAATGTGTCCAGCTCCGGGACATCATGCTGGAGCTGGCGGAGCTACCCCAGACCGACATTAACGACGCACTCACCCCGATGCTGCGGGAGGCCTTCCTGAGCGTCATGCGCAGCGGCGAGCTCAAGCAGATGAACGACAAACAGCGCAGCGCGCTGCTGAAGGATATCAAGCGCCTGCGCCGGCAGCGCCGGGCGGAACTGCTGGGCCAGATTGGCACCGGGCTAATCACCGCGCCGGTGGCGACGCGGTACCTGCATATCGTCGCCCTGTTCGAGGACGGCGCGAAACATATCCTGCATATAGCCGAAGTCATTTACCCCGAGCCGGAACAGGGACAGGGACAGGGACAGGGACAGGGACAGGGACAGGGACAGGGACAGGGACAGGGACAGGAAAAGGAGCAGGCGGAGGAGCAGGAGACGACAGAAGCCGCTGTCTGAGCCCCGGCGTGAGTAGGTACAAGTATTTGCGCCAACCGCCACCGTCTCCCGCCCCGGGCGGCCAAACTGTCGCCGACAGGGCCTGGGAGCCGGGACAATAACGGCAACCAACCGGAACGGATCTACCATGCGCTCACTGCTGTTACTGACCCTCGCCTGCTTCCTGTGCTCACCCGCCCTCGCCAAGCCGGTCACCGGCGAGCGACTGCTCGCGGCTGACCGCGATGCCGACAATTGGCTCAGCCACGGGCGCGACTACAGCGAACAGCGCTACTCCCCGCTGGCGGAAGTCAATGCCGGGACCGTGAGCGAGCTGGGCCTGGCCTGGTATTTCGAAACCGATACCCGCCTGGGACTGCAGACCACGCCGCTGGTGATCGATGGCGTGATGTACTTCACCGGTGCCTGGAACACCGCCTGGGCCCTGGATGCCGCCAGCGGCGAGCTGCTGTGGAAGTTCGACCCCGACGTTGCCCGCAGCAAGAGCATCACGGCCTGCTGCGGCGCCATCAACCGGGGCCTGGCGGCCTGGGGCGATCTGCTGTTCATGGGCGCCCTGGACGGACGCCTGATCGCCATCGACCGCAGCACCGGACAGATGCGCTGGTCCACCCAGACCACCGACCCGGCGGAGCCCTACGCCATTACCGGCGCTCCCCGGGTGGCCCGGGGCAAGGTATTCATCGGCAACGGCGGCTCCGAGTTCGGCACCCGCGGCTATGTCAGCGCCTACGATGCCGCCACCGGTGAATTCGCCTGGCGTTTCTACACGGTGCCGGGCAACCCCGCCGATGGCTTCGAAAACGAGGCCATGGCCCGCGCCGCGGAGACCTGGAGCGGCGAGTGGTGGCGCTACGGTGGCGGCGGCACCGTCTGGGACAGCATCGTCTACGACCCGGAATTCAACCAGCTCTACCTCGGGGTGGGCAACGGCGCGCCCCACAACCGCCGCATTCGCAGCCCCGGCGGCGGCGACAACCTGTTCCTCACGTCCATCGTCGCCGTGGACCCGGACACCGGCGAGTACCTCTGGCACTACCAGCAGGTGCCGGGGGAAACCTGGGACTACACCGCCAGCCAGCAGATGACCCTGGCGGAAATCCCCTGGGAGGGAGCGCCGCGCAAGGTGATCCTGCACGCGCCCAAGGCCGGCTTTGTCTACATCATCGATCGCGCCACGGGCAAGCTGCTGTCGGCGGAGCCCTACACCACGGTCACCTGGGCCAGTGGCTACGACTTGGACAGCGGCCGGCCGCGGGAGAACCCGGGACAGGACTACGCGGGGGAGCCGGCCATGGTGTTCCCCTCCGCCATGGGCGGGCACAACTGGCACCCCATGGCCTACAGCCCCGATACCGGCCTGCTGTACATCCCCGAACTGGACATGGGCATGCTCTACGATGAAATCGCACCCATTGACTACCGGCACCTGAAGCGCCACTACAACACGGGCTATGAGATGAGCCACGAGAGCTACTCCCAGCGCTTCACCCAGGCCATGCTCCGGCACCTGCCCAAGTCCCACCTACTGGCCTGGGACCCGGTGCGCCAGCAGGCGGCCTGGAAGCTGCCCCATCCGAACATCCACAATGGCGGCGTGCTGGCTACCGGCGGCAACCTGGTGTTCCAGGGCACCTCGGACGGGCGCTTCATTGCGGTGCAGGCGGATAACGGCGAACTGCTGTGGACCTTCGAGGCACTCAACAGTGTGATGGCCGGCCCGGTGAGCTACCGGGTCAACGGCGAGCAGTACATCGCGGTCGCCGTCGGGCGGGGTGGCGCGCTGACCATGAACACGGGGCGCAGTTATCCCACCGGCAATCCCAACAACCGCATCATGGCCTTCAAGCTCGGCGGCAGTGCCGCCCTGCCGGCGACCCCGGCAGCGGAGCGACCGGCACCTCCGCCACAGCCCGAGGCAACGGCAGCGGACCTGGAGCAGGGCCGCACGGCGTTCAACCGCTATTGCGCCCGCTGCCACGGCGCCGATGTGGTCGGTGACGGCTCCATCCCCGACCTGCGCTACCTGCCCGCGGTGTGGCACGAGAATTTCTCCGCGGTGGTCCTGGAAGGCCTGATGGAGCAGGCGGGCATGCCCCGGTTCGACGATGTGCTGGACAGCGCACAGGTCGGGCAGATCCACGCCTACGTGATTGCCCGGGCCCACGAAGACCACGCCCTGCGCCAGGAGCAGGGCTGGCTGGCTGCGATAAAGGATTACGCTACCGATATTTCCGCGCGTGTGGCAGCATGGCTGGTACGTTTCCAGGTCAGGGACGACTGAAGCCGGAGGGGTTGCCCGGCAGGGAGATCGACCATGTGGACAGCCACTTCACGCTCCATTCCAAGGGGCAGGACATCCCTGTTCTGCGCCGGCATGCTGGCCAGTGTGCTGGCGGCCGCGGAAGCGCCGCGGCCCAATATCGTGCTGATCCTGGCCGATGATGTCGCGCTGATGGATTTCAGCGCCTACGGCGGTGAGGCCCACACCCCCAACATTGATGCCCTGGCGGAACGGGGTGTCTTGTTCGCCAACTTCCACGCCACCCCCATGTGCGCCCCCTCCCGGGCCATGCTGCTGACCGGCATGGACAACCATCTGGCCGGGGTCGCCAGCATTCCCGAAGTGCTGCCGCCGGAGCACCGCGGCCAGCCCGGCTACAGCATGCACCTGGAGCCGGGCGTCGAGACCATCGCCGCGCGCCTGCAGCCGCTGGGCTATCGGACCCTGATGACCGGCAAATGGCACCTGGGCCACGGGCCGGGGCAACTCCCCAACCATCACGGTTTCGAGCGCTCCTTCGTTCTCGATGCCTCCGGAGCGGACAACTGGGAGCAGCGCCCCTACCTGCCTTTCTACAAGGAGGCGCCCTGGTTCGAGGACGGCGAGCCCGCCACCCTGCCCGCGGACTTCTATTCCTCGGCCTTTATCGTCGACAAAATGCTGCAGTACCTCGAGGAGACGCCGGCGCAGGAGCAGCCATTCCTCGCCTACCTCGCGTTCCAGGCGGTGCACATTCCGGTGCAGGCGCCCCGGGAATTCAGCGACAACTACCGCGGCGTCTACGACGCTGGCTGGCAGGCCCTGCGCAGCGCCCGCTGGCAGCGCGCCCGGGACCGCGGCCTGGTGCCGGAGGACGCTCCGCTGGCGCCCATGCACCCGGCGCTGGCGGCGTGGGAAGAGCTGGACGCGGAAGAACGCCGGCTCTTCAGCCGCCGCATGGAGGTCAACGCCGGCATGATCGAGGCCATGGACCACCACATCGGCCGCTTCATGGCGTACCTGCAAAGCCGGGACTTGTACGACAACACGCTGTTCATCGTCACCTCGGATAACGGCCCGGAAGCAGCGAATCCCACCGATTCCGGCATGATGCGCCTGTGGCTGCGGCTGGTGGGTTACGACGCCGCGACCATCGACACCCTGGGCGAACGGGGCAGCTACGGTTTTATCGGCCCCGCCTGGGCCAGCGCAGCCGCCGGTCCCAGTGACCTGTTCAAGTTCTACAGCGGTCAGGGTGGGCTGCGAGTGCCGCTGATCATCGCCGGGCCGGGCATCCAGCCTGACAGGCTGCAGCCGGCTTTTGCCATCGCCGCCGACATCGCGCCCACCCTGCTGGACCTGCTGCAACAGCCGCTCGCGGAGCCCATGACCGGCCGCAGCCTGCTGCCCCTGCTTCGCGGTACAGCGGATCGCGTGTACCCGCCGGATGCCGCTGTCGGTATCGAAACTGCAGGCAATGCCGCCCTGTTCCGGGGGGACTACAAGCTGGTGCGCAACCTGCCGCCTTTCGGCGATGGCGCGTGGAAGCTGTATCACCTGGCCACGGACCCCGGTGAAACCCGAAACCTGGCCCGGGAACAACCCGCCCTGTTCGCGCAAATGCAGCGCGCCTATGCCGACTACGCGCAGCGGGTCGGGGCCCTGGACATGCCACCCGGCTACCAGCCGCTGCAACAATTGCAGGCCAACTCACTGCGCCTGCTGGCAGGCAACTATTGGCCGTTTTTGCTGGTCTGCGTCACAGTTTTGCTGTTGTTGTTGACGGTGCTCTGGCGTATTCTCGCGCGTTTTGTAAAAAGGGCGGGGCTGAACTGAAACACCTGCATCTCCCAATCCTGGCCCGCGCCACCTGGTTGCTGTTCGCACTGCTCGCTGCCCTGCCGGCGGCGGGCCTGAATCCCGACCGCCTGCCCAGCCAGTACCTGTACGACCGTTTCGGGCGCGAACATGGCCTGCCCTCGGACACCGTCTGGATCGCCCGCCAGGGCCCGGAAGGCTATCTCTGGCTGGGCACGAAGAATGGCCTTGCGCGCTTTGATGGCGTCCGCTTCACGGTCTTCAACAAGCAGAATCAAACCGCCTTCCGCTCCAACGATGTCCGCGACATCGAAGTCGCGGAGGACGGCAGCCTGTGGCTGGCCACCTACGGCGGCGGTGTGCTGCACTTCGTCGATGGCGAATTCACTGCGCTGACCACCGCTGACGGCCTTGCCGACGACATTGTCCACGATGTCTACCTGGCCCCCGGTGGCGCCGTCTGGTTCGCTACCGGCATCGGCATTTCGCGGCTGCAGGACGGCAAACTGCAGAGCTGGAACATGGCAGACGGGCTTACCGACAACCGCACGTTCCGCATTCACACCGACGGCGCCGGCGGGGTCTGGATCGCCACCCTCACCAACGGCCTCAGCCACTTCGATGGCGCGAACTTCAACAATTTCAGCGAAGGCAGCGGCCTCGACTCCACCCAGGTTCACCTGTTGTTCGCGGACCCGGAGTTCGGCCTCATCGCCACCACCATTACCGGCACCACCTACCGGCTGACAGATCGGGGGCCTGTGATCCACGAGAGCGCCAGCCTGCAGCAGAACCTGCCAGTGCACGCCGCCCTGCGCGACCGCGATGGCAGCCTGTGGCTGGGTACCTATGGCCGGGGTCTGTGGCGTCTCGGCAGCGACGGCGCACTACAGCAATTCACCCTGACCACGGAGCGGCCCGGCTATGTGTTCGAGCTGCTGGAAGACCGCGAGGGCAATCTCTGGGCTTCAACCATGCATGGCATCTACCGCCTGCGCGACAGCAATTTCCTCCACTACGGCCAGCCGGAGGGCCTCGCCGAGGCGATATTCGTCGTTACCCAGAGCCCCCTGGATGAGGCCATCTGGGCGGGCTCGGAAGGCAGCGGGCTGTTCCGGCTGGCCACGGACGGCACGGTAAGCCGCTTCGATATGGCAGGCGGGCTGTCCAACAACAATGTCTCGGCACTGCTGGCGGAGGCCGACGGTACGGTCTGGGCCGGCACTTTCGGCGGCGGCCTCAACCGCATTGGCAGCGATGGCGCCATCAGCCACTACACCGTGCAGGGCGGACTTCCCAACAACCACATCATGGGGCTGCAGCGGGATCGCGAGGGCAGGCTGTGGGTGGTGACCGACGGCGGCATGGGCACGCTCGATGAGGCCACGGGCAGATTCCAGCTGCGCGAGGGCTTGCCGGGCACCGTACTCAGGGAGATCACCGAAGACCGCCTGGGTCGATTGTGGCTGACCAGCAACAGCGGCCTCATCCAGCTGGAAGCAGATGGCATCACGCTGTGGGACGAGTCCACCGGGCTGGGAAGCGACCTGGTCAGCACCACCTACGTCGACGCGGAGGGCGTGGTCTGGATAGGCAGCCGGGAGTCCGGCCTGGCGCGCCTGGAAGGGGGAAAACTGTTCCAGTTCTCCAGCGAACACGGACTGCCGCAGCTGTCAGTACTGGCAATCCTGGAAGATGACGCGGGCAGGCTCTGGATGAGCGGCGCCGACGGCCTGGCCAGCATTGCCCGCGCCGACCTCAACGCGGTAGCCCGGGGCGACCTGCAGCGGGTCAGCGCGCAGCTCTATACCGAAGCGGACGGACTGCGCTCGGCGCAGTTCCTGGGGGGGTTCCAGCCCGCCGGCTGGCGGGCCCGCGACGGTAGACTCTGGTTCGCCTCCAATCGCGGCCTGGTGGCACTGGCGCCCGGCACCTTCGAGCAACGGGGCGTACCCGGACGGCCTATCCTTGAGCAGGTTCGGGTCAACGGCAAGCCGGTCGCCTTGACCAACCCGCTGCATCTGCCGCCCGATGCCAGCGCCCTCGAAGTGGATTACACGGTACCGCGGCTGGGCGCCCCGCACACGCTCCAGTTCCGCTATCAGCTGCAAGGTTTCGACCAGGACTGGCACCGGGTGGGAAGCCGCCGGACAGCCTACTTCACGGGTCTCACAGCGGGCACCAAGACCCTGCGCGTGGTCGCCGAGGACAACCAGGGTGTCGACGACCTCACGGCGGCGGAGGCCACCCTGGTCATCGTGCGCGCGCCCTTCTGGTATCAGACCTGGTGGTTCCGGGTACTGGCCGCGCTGGGAACACTGCTGCTGGCCTCCGGCCTGTACTACGCCGCCAGCCGCCAGGCCCTGCGCCGCCAGCGCCGGCTGGAACGACTGGTGGACCGCCGCACCCGGGAACTGCAGATTGCGCTGAACAGGGTGGAGGAGATATCCCGGACTGACAGCCTTACCGGCGTTGCCAACCGGCGGTTCCTCGACGAGATTCTCGACAGCGCCTGGCAGCAGTGCGCGCAACAGCACGCGCCGGTGAGCGCACTCATGCTGGATATCGATTACTTCAAGCAGTACAACGACAGCGCCGGTCACGTCGCCGGCGACAAGTGCCTGCGCGAGGTAGCTGCAGCCCTGCAGTCAGGCGTGTTGCGGGATGAGGACGTGGTGGTACGCTACGGCGGCGAGGAGTTCCTCGCCCTGTTGCCCGGCGCGGACGCCCGCGCTGTCGCCAGCGTTGCCGAGCGCATACAGCGCCTGCTGCGGGGTCTCAGGATCACCCACCCGAACAGCCCGGTCTCCCCCTTCCTGACCGCCAGCCTGGGTTGCGCCACCGCCTGGCCGGCAGAAGCGGGCACCCCGGACGACCTGATCCGCAGCGCCGACACGGCCCTGTACCGGGCCAAGAGCGAGGGCCGCGATCGCATCGCGGTGTGCGGCGAGGCCTGACCGCTACTGCGCGTAGCCGGGCGGCGCGGTAAAAGCCCGGTGATGGCGCTCCAGCAGACGCGCCACCGCCAGAGTCGTGCGGTCCCCCAGGTAGCGTGAAACCACCTGTACCCCCACCGGCAGCCCGTCGAGGGTGAGCCCCGCCGGAACCACCGTGGCCGGCAGGTAGGCGTTGACGGTGAGCCCGGCCCAGCGCAGGAGGTCCGTGTAGGGCCGCGTTGCGCCATTGACCACCAGGCTGCGCTGGAGCATGTCCGGCGTGTGGTCGTGGGGAAATGCCGGCACATGCACACAGGGGCAGAGCAGGACATCAAATTCCCCGAAAAAGCGCGACCAGGCCTCCCGGGTACGCAGGCGGATCTCGTTCTGCTCCAGCCAGGCGCTGTGGCTCAGGGCGATGCCCCGCATCTGCAGCATCGCCTCGCCGCAGTCCGCCGGGTCGGCGGCGGCCACCGCCTCCGCCGCCATCTCCCGCACCGCTTCGGGCAACGTAGCGGCCATGACCGCCATCAACAATTGCACATAATTGCGATGGTTGGCCTCGGGATCGATGTCCGGCCGCGCCTCCAGGTCTACCCGGGCACCCAGGTGCTGCAGGGTGCCGGCCACGCTGTTGATACAGCGCTGCACCTCGCGGTCCACCGGGCAGAAGGGGTCGTCCGCCCACACCGCTACCCGCAGCCCGCCGAGTTCCCTGAAGCTGGGCGGGGGCAGTTCCACCCGCCAGGCGGGCGCATCGCTGCTGTCGGGACCGAGCAACAGGTCCAGGGCCTGCTCCAGGTCATCGACACAGGTCGCCAGCGGACCCGCGACCGTGAGGTCCGGCTCTGACAGCACCCCCTCCCCCGGCGGCAGGTGACCGGCATAGGGAACTATGCCAAAGCTGCTCTTGTGCCCGAACACGCCGTTGAAGTGGCTGGGGGTGCGAATCGAGCCACCAATGTCGCTGCCCAGCTCCAGCGGGGTCAGGCCCGCCGCCAGCGCCGCCGCCGCGCCACCGGAGGAGCCGCCGCAGGTCCGCGCCGGATTCCAGGGGTTATTGGTGACGCCGTAGACCTCGTTGTAGGTCTGCAGGTCGGCGGTCATGTAGGGGACATTGGTCTTGCCGAACACAATGGCGCCGGCCTCGATATACCGCTGTACCGCGGCGGCATTGGTCGCGGGGATATTGTCGCGGCAGTCGGGGATGCCGCCAACCGTCACCAGGCCGGCAGTGCAGAAGGAGTCCTTGATAGTGAGCGGCACGCCGTGCAGTGGCCCCCAGTCCTCACCGCGGGCAGCTGCTGCATCGGCTGCCGCCGCCCGCTCGCTGGCCCGCTCCGTATCCAGGGCCACGACAGCATTCAAGCCCTCATTGAAGCGCGCAATGCGGGCGAGGAAAAAGTCCAGCACCTGTACCGAGGACAGGTGCCCGGCCTTGATCTCCCGTGCCAGTTCGAAAGCGCTGCGATAGAGTATCTGCATGTCGTCCCGCCTGTTTCTCGTCGTGGGTTCAGATTCGGTAACAGGGTTTGTAGTCGTGCTCACCCTCGCCCAGCTTCATGCGCTTCTGCTTCACCAGCATGTGCAGCAGCCGGTCCATGCTCTGCAGCAGCCGCGGCTCGCCGTGCAGCTGGTAGGGGCCATGCTGGCGCACCTGCTCGATGCCAAAGGTCTTGACGTTGCCGGCGACCAGGCCGGAGAAGGTCCGCCGCAGTTGCGCGGCCAGCTCGTGCCGCGGCATGTCCTCCCGCAGCTCCAGCGCCGCCATGTTGGCATGGGTGGGAACGAACGGCTGCTGCAGGTCACTGGTAATGGCCAGCTCCCAGTTGAAATAGTAGGCTTCCTTTGCCTTGCGCCGACGGGAATGCTGCTCCTGAACCGCCTTGCGCACGGTGCGGCCAACCTCGTGGTGGTCGCCCAGGATCACCTGGTAATACTGCCTGACCTGCTCGCCCAGGCAGTCGACCAGAAAACGCTCCAGCTCGACGAAATACTGCTCGCACTGCGCCGGACCGGTGAGCACCAGCGGCAGGCTGGAGTCGTTGTCCGGGTGCATGAGAATGGCCAGCAGGTAGAGGATTTCCTCCACCGTGCCGACGCCGCCCGGAAACACCACAATCGTATGGGCCAGGCGCACGAAGGCCTCCAGCCGCTTCTCGATGTCCGGCATGATCACCAGCTCGTTGACAATGGCATTGGGCGACTCGGAGGCGATAATGCCGGGCTCGCTGATGCCGATATAGCGCCCGTTCTTCATCTGCTGCTTGGCGTGACCCACCGCGGCGCCTTTCATCGGCCCCTTCATGGCGCCGATACCGCAGCCGGTGACGATATCCAGTCCGCGCAGGCCCAGGGCATAGCCCACGTCCTTGGCGTAGTCGTACTCCTCCCGCGGAATGGCGTGGCCACCCCAACAGACCACCAGACGCGGTGGCTCATCCGGGCGCACCACGCGGGCATTGCGCAGGATCCGGAACACCAGGTCGGTCGTCACCGAAGCCGATTCCGCCGGTTTCGCTCCCAGCTTGATGTCGGTGTAGACGATGTCGCGGAGGGCGGAAAACAGGTGCTCCTGGATACCGCGAATCATGCGCCCGTCGACAAAAGCCTGCGCGGGTGCGTTGCACAGCTCCAGCCGCAGGCCGCGGGGCTGCGGCACCAGGTGCAGGTCGAAATCCGAGAAATCCGCGTAGATTTCCGCGGCATCGTCCTTGTTGCTGTCGGTATTCAGGATAGCCAGGGCACAGCGCCGGTAGAGGTCGAACAGTTCCCCCCGGGTGGTGGTGAAGTCCTCGATTTCCCCCCGCGACAGCAGGTTCAGCGAGTTTATCGGGTTGAGAACAGCGTGCGCGAGCTTGTTCATGTCAGCCGCCCTCCGGGAAATCGCCCCAGTCCCGGGACAGCGGTATTTCCAGGGTGTTGGCGCCAGCGCGGCCGGGCTGCCCGACCATCTCGTCATAGGCACTCTCGTGGCGCAGATACAGCCCGGGCGCGGCCACCCCCGCCAGCTGCTGCTTCATCGCCGTGAGATTGCGGGTGCGCAGCGGCTTGCCCTCGGCGTCCGTCACCAGGAACGTTTCCTCGCCGAACGCCGCGTAGGCTATGTAAATGCTGAAATCCAGCGAGTGCACGATGACCCGGGTCAGGCCCACGCTGTTCTGTAACTGTGGCAAGGTGATCTTCATCGTTTTCCTCAAGGTCCTTTTGAATCCTGTCGCGGTTTTCTGTGAATACTAACCTACTATCCGGCGTTCGCCCTCCCTCCGGCGTCAGCATCCCCCTCTATTCGCCAGCCAATGCCGGCATCCATTCCCGGCCGCTCGCCACCCGATTCTGCTACCATCGGCTGATTGCTCAGCTGAAGGAGAGGCCCCATGCCCAGAATCCTGTTGTACCTGATCGGCATCCCGCTGCTGCTGGTGGTTGTCGCCGTTCTGTTGCTGCCCCTGGTGCTGGACGAGGACAAACTGGTTGAACTCGCCACCGACACCCTGGAACAGCGCAGCGGAGCCCGGCTGGACGTGCGCGGCCAGGCGGGCCTGAGCCTGTTCCCCCGCCTGGCACTGCGCCTGACGGACACCGCCTTGCAGCTTCCCGGCGAGGGGCAACCCGACATCAGTGTTCGCGAGCTCTCGGTCGAGGTGTTCCTGCGGCCCCTGCTGTCGCGGGAGGTCGTGATCAAGGGGCTGGAACTGGACGGCCTGGTGCTGACCCTGCCAGCGCAGGAGGCCGCTCCTGATGCCGACCTCGCCAGCCTCTCCGATGCCCAGCTGGACGCCTTCTACGCCTCGCGGCAGCAGGCCCTGCGCGAGGCTGCGGAAACCGGGGCCGGCGCGGTCCTGGGCGCACCGCTGGCCCTGAATGTCGCCAGTCTGCGACTCACCGATGCGCGCGTGATCCTGCAACAGCCCGCCGGCGCGGAGCCCCTGGTCCTGGCGCTGCCGGCCCTGATGGCAACCGATCTCAACCTGGAGGGCAAACCCGCCTCCCTCACCCTGCAACTGCGTGTTCCCGGGGATCAGGAATTGGCGCTGGATCTCGCCACCGTATTCAGCGCCAGCGCCGACTCGCAAGTCCTGACCCTGCAGGAACTGGAGGCCGAACTCAGCGGTGCGACGGCAACGCCGCTGACCCTGCGTGCCGAGGGCACCGTCAGGCTGGACCAGCACCTCGCCGAACTGGCGGTGGAAATGGAGAGCGGACCGACCCGGGGCAGTGGCACCGTGCGCTATGCCGCGCTGGAAAGTCCACAAATAGATGCCACATTGAACCTCAACCTGCTCGACCCGGCGCTCCTGCTGCTGGCGGGGCCGGAAGCAGCCACCAGCGCGGACAGCGCCTCCGCCGATGGCGATGCCCCGCTGCCCCTGGGCGCCCTGCGCCTGGCCGATACCCGGGCCGACCTGCGGGTCGAGCGTGCCGTAGTGGGCGCCCATACCGTGGAGAACCTCCGCCTGCACCTGCGCGCGGTGGAGGGAGTGGCGACCTTCGATACCATTACCGGGACCGTCCACGGCGGCAAAGTGAACGCTACCGCCACCCTGAATGCCCGTCGCAGCACCCCCACCCTGACCACCCGGGGCGAGCTGGCCGGGCTGGATACCAGCATCCTGCTGGCAGCGCTGGAGGCAGAGCCGGTACTGTCCGGCACAGCCAACGCCAGCTGGCAGCTCGCCAGCCGGGGCAACAGTCGCAATGCCCTGGTCGCCGGCCTCGAGGGCGATATCCGCCTCGACACCGAAGGTCTCGCCCTGGAACAGCTGGGCGTTGACCGCATGCTGTGCAAGGTAATCGCGCAGATCAATCAACAGTCACTGCAGACCGAGTTGCCCGAACGCAGTGACTTCGAGAGCCTGAGCGCCCGGGTCCGGCTGGCCGGTGGCGAGGCCCTGCTGGACCCCCTGCAGGGAAGCCTGCCCCACATCGGCTTGCGCGGCGACGGCAAGATGGACCTGCTCAGCAAGGACTTCGCGGCCAACTTCAAGGCCCGGCTGGCGCCGTCACTGGGGGAGCTGGACCCGGCCTGCCGGGTCAACGAGCGGTTGACGGCGATCGACTGGCCGGTGAAATGCCGCGGTCAGCTCGGGGGCGACCCCGGCGACTGGTGCCGGGTGGACAGCGAGGCCATCATCGCGGATCTCGCCCGCAATGAGCTGGAAAGCAAGGTCAAGGAAAAAGGGGGGCGCCTGTTGGAGCGCCTGCTGAAGCGCTGACAGCCAGAAGAGGCAATACCCATGGTTAGTACCATCTCCGTCCGCAGCCGTGCGGGGCTGCTTTACCTGTCGCTGCTGCTGGCCGCCAGCCTGCCTTTGCCAGCGCAAGCGACACCGCCCGACCCGGCCCGCCCTGAGGCGGCATCGCCGGACCCGGCCCGGCAGCTGATCGCCAACCTCAATCTGGAGGCCGCGCCGAGTGCCGTCAGCAGCCACCCGCGCTGGGAACCGGCCCGGGTGGTGGTGTCCCTGCCCCGCGGCATGGGCGACGACCGTTTTCTCCAGCAGTTGCAGGCGGCGGCGGGAGAGGTAACCCTGATAGTGGACGACTCGGGGGCCTATGTACCCACCCGGGAAACCCTGGCCGGCGCCGATGGTTACATCGGCTTCTGCACCACCGACATGCTGAAAAACGCCGACCCCGGTTTGTTGTGGGTACACAGCTACACCGTGGGCATGGATCGCTGCAGCGATGCCAGTGACGACCTGCGGGCGGACCGCATCTTCACCAACAACAAACGCCTGTCGGGACCCACCATAGCGGAGCACGGCATTGCCATGTTGCTGGCGATCAGCCGGGGCCTGCCCGCCTACAGCGCCGCGCAGGCCGAGCGCCAGTGGCGCCGGGAACTGTCGACAGGACTGGCCTTCGGTGAGCTGGCCGGCAAGACCCTGCTGGTGGCCGGTCTCGGCGGTATCGGGACGGAAGTGGCGCGCCGGGCCCACGGCCTGGGCATGCGGGTGATCGCCACCCGCAACTCCTCCCGCGACGGCCCGGACTTCGTGTCCTACGTGGGCCTGTCGGGAGAGCTGGCGACACTGGCCGGCGAGGCGGACGTGGTGGTCAATGCGCTGCCACTGACGGAGGAGACCGCGGGCCTGTTCGACGCCGACCTGCTGGCGCAGATCAAACCCGGGGCCATCTATATCAATGTTGGCCGCGGCCAGACTACGGACACTGCCGCCCTGGTCGCCGCACTGCAGAGCGGACAGCTGTACGGTGCCGGCCTGGATGTGACCGACCCGGAGCCATTGCCCGAGGACAGCCCGCTGTGGCAGTTGCCCAACGTGATCATCACCCCCCATGTCGCCGCCGCTGGCGGTGACAGCCTGCAGCGCACCGCCCTGATCGCAGCTGAGAACCTGCGCCGCTATGTCGGCGGCGAGCCGCTGCTCAACCTGGTGGACATGGAAGCGGGGTACTGACCGGGGCGCTTCCGCTTTCCGGCGGTAGTTGGCGCTATCCTCCGATCCAGGGCAGCGCAAGGACGGCTGCCCCAAGCGATACTGTCTCGGCCCGATAGTTGCGTGTAGTCATCGGTATTCAGTGATGAAATGGCCGAACTTGTTTTCCTCCGTGCGGTGGCCGCATTTGATGACACGCGATTCTTGGGGTTTTGCTGCGGCGTGGCTAATATACTGGATATAAATGGGTCTTCCCCGAATCGTGTGGAAACGTAGTGTTCCCCTCCCATCTTGGGTATGGTTCATCCATCATTCCTTTTTCTATTTTAGGCGATGGACGAAGTTA